>NZ_CABVPL010000003.1 GCF_902499045.1 Burkholderia latens
CGGCCGGCGCGAGCGCGGCGGCGGTCGTGCCGCAGTCCGTTTTGCCGGCGAGCGCCGGGCTGCCGTCATCGCTGGCGGGGTCCAGCGCGCCGCGGCTGCCGCTCGATGCCGGCGGCCATCTGGCCAAGTCGCGCGCGGTGCGCGATTTCTTCGACTATTGCCTGACCGCGCAAAGCGACCTGAATGCGACTGCGCTCGACGCGCTCGTCGTGCGTGAGATCGCCGCGCAGCTCGACGGCACGCGCGCGCAGCCCGAGGCGCTCGACGTCTGGCATCGATATCGCGCATATCTCGATGCGCTCGCGAAACTGCCGCAGGCCGGTGCGGTCGACAAGTCCGATCCCGGCGCGCTGCAGCTCGCGCTCGACCAGCGCGCGTCGATCGCGTACCGGACGCTCGGCGACTGGAGCCAGACGTTCTTCGGTGCGGAGCAGTGGCGGCAGCGCTACGATCTCGCGCGGCTGAAGATTGCGCAGGACCGCACGCTCACAGACGCGCAGAAGGCGGAGCGGCTCGCGGCGCTCGCGCAGCAGATGCCGGCCGACGAACGCGCGGCGCAACAGAAGGCCGACCGGCAGCGCGCCGCGATCGACCAGATCGCGCAGTTGCAGAGGAGCGGGGCGACACCCGACGCGATGCGCGCGCAGCTGACGCAGACGCTCGGCCCCGAAGCGGCGGCGCGCGTCGCGCAGATGCAGCAGGACGATGCGTCGTGGCAGAGCCGCTATGCGGACTATGCGGTGCAGCGCGCGCAGATCGGCGCGGCCGGGTTGCCGGCGCAGGAGCGCGATGCGCAGATCGTCGCGCTGCGGCAGCGCATCTTCACGAAGCCCGGCGAAGCGGTGCGTGCGGCGTCGCTCGACCGCGGCGCGGCCGCCGCGCAATAACGCAGGCAATTACACAGGCAATCACACAGGCAATCACGCGCCCGCACGCGCTCACGCCGCGTGCGTGAATTGCCGCGGCAGATGCCGTTCGATCGTCATCGCAAGCGTATCGAACGCGGGGCCGATGCGCTCGTGCGCGACGCACGCATAGCCGAGCAGCAGCCCGCGGCGCGCGGTGTCCCGGCAGCTGTAGTAGCTGGTCAGCGGGCGCACGATCACGCCGGCGTCGAACGCGCTTTGCGTGACCGCGCGATCGTCGCACGCATCGGGCAGGCCGAGCACGAGATGCAGCCCGGCCTCGTCGCCCATCACGGGCAGCGCGTCGCCGAAGCGTGCATGAATCGCATCGATCAGCAATTGCCGGCGCTCGCCGTACAGCGTGCGCATGCGCCTCACGTGCGACGTCAGGTGCCCGTCCATGATGAATTCGGCGAGCACGGCCTGCTGCATCAGCTGGCCCTCGCGATACAGCTCCGACAGCCCGGTGCGGAACGTGTCGACCAGATGCTCGGGCACCACCATGTAGCCCATCCGCAGGCCCGGGAACAGCATCTTGCCGAGGCTGCCGACGTAGATCACGCGGCCGCCGTCGTCGAGGCCCTGCAGCGACGCGAGCGGGCGGCTGCCGTAGCGGAACTCGCTGTCGTAGTCGTCCTCGATGATCCAGCAGCGGTGCTGGCGCGCGTATTCGAGCAGCATCCGGCGCCGCGCGAGGCTCATCACCATCCCGAGCGGATACTGGTGCGACGGCGTGACGAGCACGAGCCGCGGCGGTTGCTGCATGTCGCTCGCGCTCGGATCGATCCCTTCCTGGTCGACCGGCACCGGCGTCAGCGCGAGGCCGGTCGCCTGCAGCACGCTGCGCACGCCCCAGTAGCACGGCTCCTCGACCCATGCGCGATCGCCGATGTCGGACAGCAGCCGCACCGCGAGATCGATCGACTGGTGGATGCCCGTCGTGATGATCACCTGGTCCGGCGAGCATTTGACCGACCGCGCGACGCGCAGATAGTCGGCAAGCGCGCGGCGCAGCGGCCGGTAGCCGCCGCCCGGCGCATAGGTCAGCAGCTCCGGATTCGCTTCCTTCCACAGGCGCGCCTGCAGGCGGCTCCACGTGCGGCTCGGGAATTCCGACACGTCGGGCACGCCCGGCATGAACGCGCCCCACTGGCGCCGCGACACGCCCGCATGCTCGATCAGCTGGCGGCCGCGCATCGACAGGCCGCCATGCGCGTCCGGCAGCGGGGTCGCGCCGCCAGCGGCCTGCGGCGGCGCGGCGCCCGGCGCATGGATCGCGGCCGCGTCCGGGCGCGTGTCCGCCACGTAGGTGCCGCTGCCGGTGGTCGTCAGCACGTAGCCTTCGGCGGTCAGCTGGTCGTACACGTGCAGCACGGTATTGCGCGCGATCGACAGGTCGGCTGCGAGCGTGCGTGAGCTGGGAAGCTTTGTCCCTGGCCCCAATTCTCCAGTGAGAATCGCTTGCTGCATCTGTTGCAGCAGTTGCCGGTACATCGGTTCGGACGAGCTGCGGTCGAGACGGGCGGACAGCCAGTCGGCGAGGATCACGGTATCCAAAGTGGTCCTACTAGGAATATTGAAATGGTTCCCTAGTATAGAACCGTGCGGGCCGTATAGTCGGTCCATCTCGCAAGAAAGCGCCGGGCCGCCCCGGGTTTTCTTGACCCCGCGGGGGGCCTGGCGCGCAGCGGCAGGTTTCGGGGCATTGATAAACGTTTTGTCGCGCAGCAAGGGGACAGCCACGATGAAGTCCGATGATGTGATCGTCAGCTTTCGCGGCGTGCGGAAGACCTATGACGGCGAGACGCTGGTCGTCAAATCGCTCGACCTCGACATCCGCCGGGGGGAATTCCTGACGCTGCTCGGGCCGTCCGGCTCGGGCAAGACCACCTGCCTGATGATGCTGGCGGGCTTCGAGTTCCCGACGGGCGGCGAGATCCGCCTCGACGGCGAGCTGCTGAACTCCGTGCCGCCGCACAAGCGCAACATCGGCATGGTGTTCCAGAACTACGCGCTGTTTCCGCATCTGACGGTCGAGCAGAACGTCGCGTATCCGCTGACGGTGCGCAAGCTGCCGGCCGGCGAGCGCGCGGAGCGCGTCGCGCATGCGCTGAAGATGGTGCAGATGGAACGCTTCGCGAAGCGCTACCCCGCGCAGCTGTCGGGCGGCCAGCAGCAGCGCATCGCACTCGCGCGCGCGCTCGTGTTCGAGCCGAAGCTCGTGCTGATGGACGAGCCGCTCGGCGCGCTCGACAAGCAGCTGCGCGAACACATGCAATACGAGCTGAAGGCGCTGCACGAGAAGCTCGGCGTGACCTTCGTGTACGTGACGCACGACCAGGGCGA
This sequence comes from Burkholderia latens, assembly GCF_902499045.1. Lineage (GTDB taxonomy): Bacteria > Pseudomonadota > Gammaproteobacteria > Burkholderiales > Burkholderiaceae > Burkholderia > Burkholderia latens. Next base: position 3,252 of record NZ_CABVPL010000003.1, read on the forward strand.
GGCGCTGACGATGTCCGATCGCGTCGCCGTGTTCGACAAGGGCATCGTGCAGCAGCTCGATACCGTCGATCGTCTTTACGAATCGCCGTGCAACGAGTTCGTCGCGAACTTCATCGGCGACAGCAACCGGCTGCGCGGCACCATCGCGCGCGTCGACGGCGAATTCTGCGAATTCCGGCTCGACGACGGCACGCAGCTCGTCGGACGCCGCATCGGCGACGCGGCCGAAGGCGCGCCGGCCGTTGCATGCATCCGCCCGGAGCGCATGAGCCTCGCGAACGGCCACCTGAACGGCGGCGCCGCGAACCGCGTGACCGGCGAGGCGCGCAGCCTCATCTATTTCGGCGACCACGTGCGCATGCGCTGCGCGTTGCCGGGCCAGGACGAATGCTTCGTGAAGGTGCCGCTCGGCACGGGCGCGCTCGACGCGTTCGCGCCCGGCGCGCCGGTATCGCTCGCGTTCTCGCCCGAGCACCTGCGCGTGTTCGCGTGACGCAGAGTTTCCCGTTTTTCCGCAGCACGTCGTCAACAACAACGCCCACTTCCACCACGAGAGGAGAGGAACCATCATGAACGGAGCAAACTCCACCGCGCGTCGTACCGCACTCGCCCTGGCGCTCGCCGTCGTCGGCGCATCGGCCGCGGCGGCCGAACTCACCGTCGTCAACTTCGGCGGCGCGAACGGCGACGCGCAGAAGGCCGCGTTCAACCAGCCGTTCGAGAAGGCGACCGGCAACAAGGTCACGGCCGTCGAGTACAACGGCGAGCAGGCGAAAGTGAAGGCGATGGTCGAGGCGAAGCACGTCAACTGGGACGTGGTCGAAGTCGAATCGGGCGACCTGAACCGCGGCTGCGACGAAGGGCTGTACGAAAAGCTCGACTGGTCGAAGATCGCGAAGAAATCCGACCTGATTCCGGAAGCGCCGCAGGTGTGCGGCGTCGGCTTCTTCGTGTGGTCGACCGCGCTGTCGTACAACGCGGACAAGCTGAAGACCGCGCCGACCGGCTGGGCCGATTTCTGGAACGTGAAGAAATTCCCCGGCAAGCGCGGGATGCGCAAGGGCGCGCGCTACAACCTCGAGTTCGCGCTGATGGCCGACGGCGTCGCGACGAAGGACGTGTACAAGGTGCTCGGCACGAAGGCCGGCCAGGACCGCGCGTTCAAGAAGCTCGACGAGCTGAAGCCGTACATCCAGTGGTGGGAAGCCGGCGCGCAGCCGCCGCAGTTCCTGGTGGCCGGCGACGTCGTGATGTCGACCGCGTACAACGGCCGCATCGACGCCGCGCAGAAGGAAGGCAAGAACCTGAAGGTCGTGTGGAACGGCAGCATCTACGACCTCGACTATTGGGCGATTCCGAAGGGCTCGCCGAACAAGGCGCTCGCCGAGCAGTACATCGCGTACACGCTGACGCCGAAGCCGCAACAGGCGTATGCACAGCACATCGCGTACGGTCCGGCGAACGTCGCGGCGATCAAGTCGCTCGACGCGAAGACGCTCGCGAACCTGCCGAACTCGCCGGCCAACGGCAAGAACGCGGTGCTGGAGGACATCGGCTTCTGGACCGACCACAGCGACGAGCTGGAGCAGCGCTTCGCCGCGTGGGCGACGAAGTAACCGCTACTCAGGTGTCCTGATGCAACCTGCCGCGCGGCGCGCCGAACGCGTCGCGCGGCATTCCGCCGGATCGAGCCCGGCCGGAGAGAACCGTTGAACACGATGACGATCGCTCCTTCCTCGCCGTCCACAGTGGCGCTCAAGCGCGAACTGAAAGCCGCCGAGGCCCGCAAGCGCACGATGGCGCTGCTGCTGATCGCGCCGCTCGCGATCTTCCTGCTGCTCATCTTCGTCGTGCCGATCGGCACGCTGCTCACGCGCGCGGTGCAGAACCCCGAGATCGCGACCGCGCTGCCGCACACGGTCGCCGCGCTGGCGGACTGGGACCGCAAGGCGCCGCCGCCGGACGCCGCGTATGCCGCGCTCGCGGCCGACATGACGAAGGTCGCCGACAGCGAGGCGATGGGCGCGCTCGCGCGGCGCCTGAACACCGAGATTCCCGGCTACCGCTCGCTCGTCGCGAAGACGGCGCGTGCGATGCCGCTGAAGGGCGACGGTGACGCGGGCGACGCGGCGCTGACGCCCGCGCAGACGCGCACGAAACTGATCGACCTCGATGCGCGCTGGGGCGATGCCGCGTACTGGCAGGCGATCGCGAAGAACGGCAGCCAGGTGTCGCCGTTCTACCTGCTCGCCGCGCTCGACCACAAACAGGACGGCTTCGGCCATATCGTGCAGGCGGACCCGGACCAGTCGATCTATCTCGCGATCTTCGGCCGCACGTTCGTGATCGGCGTCGCCGTCACGCTGTTCGCGCTGCTGCTCGGCTATCCGCTCGCGTACTGGATCTCGACGCTGTCGGAGCGCCGCGCGAATCTCGTGATGATCCTCGTGCTGATTCCGTTCTGGACGTCGGTGCTGGTGCGCGTCGCCGCGTGGATCGTGCTGCTGCAAAGCGAAGGGCTCGTGAACAAGGCGCTGATCGGCAGCGGGCTGATCTCGCATCCGCTGACGCTGCTGTTCAACCGTGTCGGCGTGTACATCTCGATGACGCACATCCTGCTGCCGTTCATGATCCTGCCGCTTTACAGCGTGATGAAGTCGATCCCGCCCACCTACCAGCGCGCGGCGGTGTCGCTCGGCAGCCATCCGTTCGCCGCGTTCTGGCGCGTGTACGTGCCGCAGACCTATCCGGGCGTCGGCGCCGGCGCGCTGCTCGTGTTCATCCTCGCGATCGGCTACTACATCACGCCCGCGCTGCTCGGCGGGCCGAACGACCAGATGGTCAGCTACTACGTCGCTTACTTCACGAACGTGACGATCAACTGGGGCATGGCGTGTGCGCTCGGCGGGCTGCTGCTCGCGGCGACGCTCGTGCTGTATGCGGTGTACGGGCGCTTCACGCGCACCAACGTGAGCCTCGGCTGAGCGCCGGGCACAGGGAAACGGGAAGGGGATGCCGACCATGAAATTCGCCAGGCCGCTGTTCGCGCCGCACATGTCGTTCGTCGAGCGCGCGTGGTACGTCGCGCTGCGCGTGCTCGTCGTGCTCACGCTGCTGTACCTGATCCTGCCGGTGCTCGCGATCGTGCCGCTGTCGTTCTCGTCGAGCACGTTCCTCGTGTATCCGATTCCGGGCTTCTCGACGCGCTGGTACGAGAACCTGATCGCGTCCGACGAATGGCGGATGGCCGCGAAGAACAGCTTCATCGTCGCGCCGTCGGCGACCGTCGTCGCGACCGTGCTCGGCACGCTCGCCGCGATCGGCCTCACGAAAGCCGACTTCCGCGGCAAGGGGCTGCTGATGGCCGTGCTGCTGTCGCCGATGATCGTGCCCGTCGTCGTGGTCGGCGTCGGCATGTACCTGTTTTTCGCGCCGCTCGGGCTCGCGAATACGTACACGGGGCTGATCGCCGCGCACGCGGCGCTCGGCGTGCCGTTCGTCGTGACGACGGTCGCGGCCACGCTGCAAGGCTTCAACCAGAACCTGGTGCGTGCGAGCCTGTCGCTCGGCGCGAATCCCGTCACGACGTTCTTCCGCGTGACGCTGCCGGTGATCGCGCCGGGTGTGATGTCGGGCGCGCTGTTCGCGTTCGCGACGTCGTTCGACGAAGTCGTCGTCACGCTGTTCCTCGCGGGCGCGGACCAGACGACGCTGCCGCGCCAGATGTTCACCGGGATCCGCGAGAACATCAGCCCGACGATCGCCGCGCTCGCGACGATCCTGATCATCTTCTCGACGAGCCTGCTGCTCGCGCTCGAATGGCTGCGCGGACGCAACGCGCGGCGCGCGGTGACGTAACGGCGTGCATACGCGACGTTCGGCGTGTGGTGCCGACCGTTGCGCTCCCAACGACATCGCGCACGCGGTGCGGTGCGCTGCGCGCAAGCTTTCGTTTCGCTGACTGACGACGCGGTCGCCTGCACGTTCGATGCGGCTCTGCAACAATACGGGTCGCGGCGTCGCGCGTTCCGTTCGTGTCGACGGAGTGCCGGTGCCGCGCCGCTCAATCCGCGACGCCGCGCGTCGCTCGTCAGCCGAGCCTCATCTTGTCCGAACTCGCTTCTTCCGCCGGCGCCCGCGAGCCGGCCGTCAACTGGCGCGCGATGTCCGCCGTGCTGCTCGCCGTCGCGCTCGCGACGCTCGACACCGCGATCGCGAACACCGCGCTGCCCGCGATCGCCGCCGACCTGCACGCGTCGCCCGCCGCGTCGGTATGGATCATCAACGCGTATCAGCTCGCGATGGTCGCGACGCTGCTGCCGTTCGCGTCGCTCGGCGACATCGTCGGCCACAAGCGCGTGTATGTCGCCGGGCTCGCGGTGTTCACGCTCGCGTCGCTCGGCTGCTCGCTCGCGGCGACGCTGCCGCAGCTGACGGCCGCGCGGATCGTGCAGGGCTTCGGCGCGAGCGCCATCATGAGCGTGAACGTCGCGCTGATCCGCAACCTGTTCCCCGCGCACCGGCTCGGGCGCGGCGTCGGCTTCAACGCGCTCGTCGTCGGCGTGTCGTTCGCGGTCGGGCCGACGATCGCGTCGCTGATCCTGTCGATGGCCGCGTGGCCATGGCTGTTCGCGGTCAACGTGCCGCTCGGCGTGCTCGCGCTCGCCGTCGCGATTCCGTCGCTGCCGCGGACGGCGCGCGGCAAGCACGCATTCGATCCGCTCGCCGCGCTGTTCAACGTGATCTGTTTCGCGTCGCTGATCTTCGCGCTCGGCGAATTCGCGCAGCGCGGGCCGTTGTCGGTCGTGTTCGCGGCCGCCGCCGTCGCGCTCGCGTTCGGCTGGATGCTGATTCGCCGGCAGGCCGGGCACCCGGCGCCGATGCTGCCGGTCGACCTGTTTCGCCGCCCGGTATTCACGTTGTCCGCGCTGACGGCCGTGTGCGCGTTCGCCGCGCAGGGGCTCGCGTTCGTGTCGCTGCCGTTCTATTTCGAAACCGTCCTGCATCGCAATGCGGTGGAAACGGGCTTCCTGATGACGCCGTGGTCGGCGATCGTCGCGCTCGCCGCGCCGATCGCGGGCCGGCTGTCCGATCGTTATCCGCCCGGCTTGCTCGGTGCGATCGGGCTCGCGCTGCTGAGCGCGGGGATGGTGTCGCTCGCTGCGCTGCCGGCGGCGCCGGGCGTCATCGACATCGGCTGGCGGATGATGCTGTGCGGCGCGGGCTTCGGCTTCTTCCAGTCGCCGAACCTGAAGGCGCTGATGTCGAGCGCGCCGCCCGAGCGTAGCGGCGGCGCGAGCGGGATCATCGCGACCGCGCGGCTGATCGGGCAGGCGACCGGCGCCGCGCTCGTCGCGCTGTCGTTCGGGATTGCGGGGCGGCACGGGCCGACGCTCGCGCTGATGCTCGGTGCGGGCTTCGCTGGCGCGGCGAGCGTCGCGAGCGGGCTGCGGCTCTTCGCGCCGTCGCACCGGGCCGGCGCGCCCGTCGCGTCGGTTCCGGTGAACGAGCAGCGCGCGACGGAGCAGGGCTCCGCATGAACCCGGTGCCGGAAAACCACCCGGCCGGCGCGCGATGAAACGCCACCGCGCGCCGTCACGTCACGTCACGCTCAGAAGCCGCCCGTCTGGATCAGCTTGTTGAGGTTCGAGATGTTCAGGCTGCCGAAGCCGGTCGGATAATCCCAGCCGGTGCCTGCGGTGTAGCCATATCCCTGATAACCGTTGTTCCCCGACACGACGTCGTAGCGCACGAGCGACGGATTCGACGGAATGTCCGCATAGAACTTCGCGGCCGGGAAACCGAGGCCCGTGCCGTTCGCCGCGAGCAGACGCGCCCAGAAGCCGGTGAAGATCGGCGCGGCGAGGCTCGTGCCGCCGATCTGCTGCAGCTGGCCGTAGTTGTAGATGTACGCGCCCGTGCTCTGCGCGGCGTCGAACGACACGTCGGGCAGCCGGCGGTTGCTGCCCGACTGCCACGACGGCGCCGGCAGGATCGAGCTGACGCCGCCGCCCGTTGCCCATAGCTTGCCGTTGCCGTCGAGGCCTTCGTTCCAGACCGTTTCGTTCGAGAATGCGCCGGCCGACGTCGTGTACAGCGTCGTGCCGCCGATCGCGAGCACGTGCGGCGACGCGGCCGGCCACGACACCGTGTAGTTCGCGCCGTCCGGATAGCCGCGGTTGTTGCATTCGTACACGCCTTCGTCGCCCGACGACACCGAGAACGTCTGGCCTTGCGCGGCGGCCGTCGTGAAGATCTGTTCCTCGGCATCGAGCGTGCCGTCCGCGTCCGCATCCGTCTCGCACCAGCCGAGCGACACGTTGATCACCTTCGCGGTGTTGTCCGACACCGCGCGATTGAACGCCTGCGTGAGCCCGGTGTTGCCGGCTGCGTTCAGGTCCGCCATATAGAACACGAGCTTGCCGACCTGGCCGCCGGCCGAACCGACGATCGACTGGCTGTCGAGATCCCATTCGCCCTGGCCGTCCTGGTCGTCACTGTAGCTGCCGGACGTGCCGGTTCCGTTGGTCTTCACGGTCTGCGTCGTGACCGTGCCGTAACCGTTGCTCGACGTGAACTGCTTCAGGTCCTGCAGCGTTTGCGACACGCCGCCGATCGTGATGATCCCGACCGTCACGCCGGCCGCGGTCGGCACGCCCGTCGCGTTGTAAAGGCCCGGGAATTCCTTCGGATAGTGGCCGGTGGCCGTGCCGGCCGCGAGCGCCTGCGGCTTCGCGACGTTGCCGATACGCAGCATCGGCCGTGCGCGTGCGACGTTCTGCAGGCCGAGCACGGAGCCGACGACGTCGCCGAGCGCGCGCGGCACCTGCGCGGCCGACGCGTTCGCGAAGCCGGAGCGGCCCGCGTACTCGAAATGCACGAGCGACGTGTTGAACGCGGCCTTCACGGTGCCGGCCGTGCCGCGCGCGGACACCAGCAGCCGGTTCGGCGCGACCTCGATGTTCACGAACCCGCTCTTGCGCAGATAGTCGACGACCGACTTCACCTGCGCTTCGGTCGGCGCGTAGTTCGCGAGGAACTGCGCGGGCGTCAGGTACTGGCGATAGTGCGCGTTGCCGGGCCGGTTCACGTCGTGCGCGAGTTGCTTGAGCTGCGCGGCATTGCGCAGCTTCAGGCTGACGACGACGTCGGTCGTCTCGCCGGCCGCGAGTTCGAGCGACGGCGCTGCGCTGCGCGCCATCAGTTGCGGGCCGGTCAGAAAGGCCTTCGTGTGGGTGTCGACCCAGTCCGTCGCCGCATGCGCGGCACCGGCCGCGAACACGAGCGGCCACGCGCACGCGAGGCGGCGGGGCGACGGAAGGGGAAGGGCAAACCGGGCGTTCCTTTTCATCGGGAGTCCTTTTTAGGAGAGACGACGTTGCTGGAAGCCCCGGCCCTTGTGGGGCCGCGAGCGGTGACGAGCGTAGGGCGTCGGTGCCGTTCAGGTAGCTGGCAGTTTCCATAGCTGTCAGTTCTGACATCGGCGTGCCCGCGCGCCTGCGATGTGCGGTTCAGGCATGCGGCAGCGGCGGCCGGCAAAGGGAACCGGTTCGCTGCGCGGTCGCGCGATGGTCCGCGACGTTTGCGCGCGCGACGCGTTCGTTGCGGTATCGGAATGCGCGCGATCGCGGCGCGCATCGTCGGGTGCGTGCATCGCCGGCTCGTGGCTGCGGGCGCGTCGCAAGTCGCACTATTTGGTCAAGCGCTGTAGCTGCGTGCACGCGACGACATCGGGGTACGCAGATGCACAAAAACGGCGCTCGTCGAACGTGCGGGTTTCCCGAACTGTGGAACAGCGCCTCGGCGAGTCTTGCAGCGTGCTTTCGGTTCGCGGGTCGCGTCACCGGATTAGAGTAATTGCTCGAATGCCGCTGGCGCGGCCGTACCGGCGGGCGCCTGCTGTCCATCGCAAGCCGGCGCGCCGCCGTTCGGTCAGCCACGGCGCAGCCACGGCGAACCGGGTACGCGTCACCGGCGACCGGCGTCCCCCCGCGAAATTCCTCCTTGACGCCCGCCAATCAGCCGCTATCCTTCAACCCATAACCATCAGGTTATGAATTCAACCATGCAAAACGCTCACGACATGCTGTTCCGGACACTCGCGGATCCCACCCGCCGCGCGCTCTTCGAGCGGCTGTGCGCGGAAGGCGAACTGACGGTGGCCGCGCTGACGGCCCACGCAGGCGTGTCGCAGCCGGCGGTATCGAAGCATCTGGGCGTACTGAAGCAGGCCGGGCTCGTGAGCGACCGCCACGAAGGCCGGCAGACGCACTACAGCGCGCAGCCGCAGGCGCTGACTCCGTTGATCGACTGGACCAGCCAGATGGCCGGCTTCTGGCAGAACCGGTTCGACGCTCTCGAAGATCTGCTGAAGAGGATGGATCAATGAACCAGGCCACTACCGAAACGCGTACCGTCGTCGTCGAACGGGAACTGTCGCATCCGCCGGAGAAGATCTGGCGCGCGCTCACGCAGCCGCACCTGATCGACGCGTGGCTGATGAAGAGCGATTTCGAGCCGGTCGCGGGCCGCGCGTTCAGCTTTCACGCGGACTGGGGCTCGGTCGACTGCACGGTGCTGACGATCGAGCCGCAGCGCGTGCTGTCCTATACGTGGGCCGCCTATGGCCTCGAAAGCGTCGTCACGTGGACGCTCACGCCGACGCCGAGCGGCACGCTGTTGCGGATGGAGCAGGCCGGGTTCCGCACGGATCAGGAGCAGGCCTACCGCGGTGCGCAGCACGGGTGGGCGCAGTTCTTCGCGTCGCTCGAACAGGTGCTCGCGCGTCCCGATGAAGGCACGGAGGCCCGCGCATGAGCACCGCCGACCTCACGCCGTCGGAGCGCATCGACGCGTTGATCGCCGGGATCGGCGACTGGCGCGGGAAAACCTTCGCGGACCTGCGCCAGACGATCCTCGACGCACAGCCGGGCATCGTCGAGGAATGGAAGTGGATGGGCAGCCCCGTGTGGTCGTGCGACGGGATGATCGCGGTCGCGAACGCGCACAAGGGCAAGGTGAAGCTCACGTTCATGCATGGCGCGCACCTGCCCGATCCGGACGGGTTGTTCAACGCGGGCCTTGAAGGCAATGCGCGGCGCGCGATCGATTTCGCCGAAGGCGACAAGCTCGACAAGCCGGCGTTGAAGCGCCTCGTGCGCGCGGCGATCGACTACAACCGCGCGCATCTGAAGAAGAACGCGCGATCGGCTTCCTCCGCGGGCGCGAAGGCGCGAACCAGCAACGCGGCGTGACGCACGAGCCGGATGCCGGCGGCTGACGTCCGGCGAAAGCGGGGCGGCGCCGTGTGATCTGCGCCGCGCCGGCCGCGAACCGGCCGGCACGCAAAAAAAAGCCCGACACGAGGCCGGGCATCCAAATCGGCCGCAGCCGCCGCGAGGCGGCTGCGGCCCCTGCAAAGGCAGGACGCTTACGCTGCGAGCAGCGAGCGCAGCACGAACGGCAGGATCCCGCCGTGCTTGTAGTAGTCGACTTCGATCGGCGTGTCGATGCGCAGCAGCACCGGCACGCGGGTCGTTTCGCCGTTCTTGCGATGGATCACGAGCGTGACGTCCTGCTGCGGCTTGAAGTCGTCGCCGAGGCCTTCGATGTCGTAGGTCTCTTCGCCGGTGATGCCGAGCGACTGCACGCTGTCCGCGCCCTTGAACTGCAGCGGCAGCACACCCATGCCGACGAGGTTCGAGCGGTGGATGCGCTCGAAGCTGCGTGCGATCACGGCCTTCACGCCGAGCAGCTGCGTGCCCTTCGCGGCCCAGTCGCGCGACGAGCCCGTGCCGTACTCTTCGCCTGCGAACACGACGGTCGGCGTGCCGGCGTCGACGTACTTCATCGCCGCATCGTAGATCGACAGCTGTTCGCCGCTCGGCTGGTGAATCGTCAGGCCGCCTTCGACGCGCGTGCCGTCCGCCTTCGCCGGGATCATCAGGTTCTTGATCCGGACGTTCGCGAAGGTGCCGCGCATCATCACGTCGTGGTTGCCGCGGCGCGAGCCGTAGCTGTTGAAGTCGGCCTTCTGCACGCCGTTCTCCTTCAGCCACTTGCCTGCCGGCGAGTCTTCCTTGATGGAGCCTGCCGGGCTGATGTGGTCGGTCGTGACCGAGTCGCCGAAGATGCCCAGTGCGCGTGCACCCTTGACGGTCGGGATCGACGCGGCCGGCTCCATCGAGAAGTCGTTGCCGAAGAACGGCGGCTCCGCGATGTAGGTCGACTTCGGCCAGTCGTAGACCTGACCCGTCTCGCCCTCGATCTTGCTCCAGAGGTCGCCCTTCTTCGTCAGCTTCGAGTAGTTGTCCTCGAACTTCTTCGGATCCAGCGCGAACTTCAGCAGCGCATGGATTTCCTCGCTCGTCGGCCAGATGTCGCCGAGGTAGATGTCGTAGCCGTCCTTGCCCTTGCCGACCGGCTCGGTCATCAGGTCGCGCGTGATGTTGCCGGCGATCGCGTACGCGACGACCAGCGGCGGCGACGCGAGGAAGTTCGCGCGGATGTTCGGGTGGATCCGTGCTTCGAAGTTACGGTTGCCCGACAGCACGGCCGCCGCGACGATGTCGTTCTTCGTGATCGCTTCGTTCAGTTCCGGCGTCAGGTCGCCCGCGTTGCCGATACAGGTCGTGCAGCCGTACGCCGCGACTTCGAAGCCGAGCTTTGCGAGATAGGGCAGCAGGCCCGTCTTCGTCAGGTACTCGGTGACGATGCGCGATCCCGGCGCGAGCGACGTCTTGATGTGCGGCGCGACGGTCAGGCCGGCTTCGACGGCCTTCTTCGCGAGCAGGCCGGCGGCCAGCAGCACGCTCGGGTTCGACGTGTTCGTGCACGACGTGATCGCGGCGATCAGCACGTCGCCGTTCTTCACGTTGACGCCGTTGCTCGTCGTGTACTGCGCGTTCAGGTCCTCCGCCTTCTTCGCGAAGCCGTTTTCCGCGACCGGCTTCGAGAACAGCTCGGTGAACGTCGACTTGACGTTGCCGATCTCGATGCGGTCCTGCGGGCGCTTCGGGCCGGCCAGCGACGGTGCGACCGTCGCGAGGTCGAGCGTCACAGTCTTCGTGTAGTCGATGTCGCCGGCGTTCGGAATGCCGAACAGGTTCTGCGCCTTGAAGTAGTTTTCGAACGCGGCGATCTCGGCCTTCGTGCGGCCCGTGCCTTCGAAGTACTCGATCGTCTTTTCGTCGACCGGGAAGAAGCCCATCGTCGCGCCGTATTCCGGCGCCATGTTGCCGATGGTCGCGCGGTCAGGCAGCGACAGCGAGCGCGTGCCTTCGCCGAAGAACTCGACGAACTTGCCGACGACCTTTTCCTTGCGCAGCATCTCGGTGATCGTCAGCACCAGGTCGGTGGCCGTCACGCCTTCGCGCAGCTTGCCCTTCAGCTCGACGCCGACGACGTCCGGCGTCAGGAAATACACCGGCTGGCCGAGCATGCCCGCTTCAGCCTCGATGCCGCCCACGCCCCAGCCGACCACGCCGATGCCGTTGATCATCGTCGTGTGGCTGTCGGTGCCGACGAGCGTGTCCGGGTAGTACACGGTGTCGCCGCCGTCCGTCTTCTTGTGGACGCCGCGCGCGAGATATTCGAGGTTCACCTGGTGGACGATCCCCACGCCCGGCGGCACGACCTTGAACGTGTCGAACGCCTGCATGCCCCATTTCATGAACTGGTAGCGCTCGTTGTTGCGCTGGAATTCCAGCTTCATGTTCAGGTCGAGCGCGTCCTTCTGGCGGAAGTAGTCGATCTGGACCGAGTGGTCGACGACGAGATCGACCGGCACCAGCGGCTCGATCTTCTTCGGGTTCTTGCCCGTGCGCTCGGCGACACCGCGCATGGCCGCGATGTCGGCGAGCAGCGGCACGCCGGTGAAGTCCTGCAGCACCACACGCGACACCACGAACGGAATCTCGTCGACGCGCTTCGCGGTCGGCTGCCAGTTCGCGAGCTGCTCGATGTGCTCTTCGGTGATCTTCTTGCCGTCGTAGTTGCGCAGCACGGACTCGAGGACGATACGGATCGACACCGGGAGGCGCTCGATCTTCGTCTTCAGTTCCTTGCCGAGCTGCGGCAGCGAGTAGAACTTGCCTTTGCCGGAACCGCTGTCGAATTCCTTGAGGGTCTTGTGGAGATTGTGGGCCATGGTGATTTTCCTGGGTTTAAGGCTAGGAAACAAAGAGTCCTGCATTTGACGGCTATATCACATACAGATCGACGTACTCATTGACCGGCATCGCTTCGAGCTTTGCCTGGTCCAGCGACACGTCGAGAATCGCTTGTTGCTGCTTTGCCGGGAAACGGCGGGCAAGGTTGGTACGGAATTTCTCGATCAGCAGCGGGATGCCGTCCGCACGGCGTCGCTGATGGCCGATCGGGTATTCGACCGTCACTTCGGCAAGCGTCGATCCGTCCGCGAATTCGATCGTCAGCGCATTCGCGATCGAGCGCTTCGCCGGATCATGGTAATCCTTCGTGAACTGCGGGTCCTCGACGCACACGGTTTTCGCGCGCAGCGCGTCGATGCGCGGGTCGGCGGCGACCGCGTCTTCGTAGTCGGCCGCGGTCAGCCGGCCGAACAGCAGCGGCACGGCGACCATGTACTGGATGCAGTGGTCGCGGTCGGCCGGATTCGCGAGCGGCCCCTGCTTGTCGATGATGCGCAGCGCGGCCGCGTGCGTGCGGATCGTGATCCGGCTGATGTCGTCGATCGTGCGGCCCGCCGCGGCAAGCAGCGCGTGCAGCTGCAGCGCGGCCTCGGCGGCCGTCTGCGCGTGAAACTCGGCGGGGAACGCGATCTTGAACAGCACGTTCTCCATCACATACGTGCCGTACGGGCGCTGGAAGCGGAACGGCTGCCCGTTGAACAGCACGTCGTAGAAGCCCCAGGTTTTCGCGGTGAGTGCCGACGGATAGCCCATCTCGCCGGTTTTCGCGATCAGCGCGAGGCGCACCGCGCGGGACGTCGCGTCGCCGGCCGCCCACGATTTGCGCGAACCGGTGTTCGGCGCGTGGCGGTACGTGCGCAACGGATGCCCGTCGACGAATGCGTGGGATACCGCATTGATCAGCTCGTCGCGCGTGAGCCCGAGCAGGCGGCCGACGACGGCCGTCGACGCCACTTTCACGAGCAGCACGTGGTCGAGCCCGACCGCGTTGAATGAATTTTCGAGCGCGAGGCAGCCCTGGATCTCGTGGGCCTGGACCATCGCGACGAGCACGTCGCGCATCGCCAGCGGCTGCCGGCCGGCCGCGACGGCCGTGCGGGACAGCCAGTCGGCCGTCGCCAGGATCCCGCCGAGGTTGTCGGACGGATGCCCCCATTCGGCGGCGAGCCAGGTGTCGTTGAAGTCCAGCCAGCGGATCATCGCGCCGATGTCGAACGCGGCCTGAACCGGATCGAGCTGGAAGGAGGTGCCGGGCACCTTCGCGCCGTTCGGCACGATCGTGCCGGGCACGACGGGGCCGAGCAGCTTGGTGCAGGCGGGGTAGGACAGCGCCTCGAGTCCGCATCCGAGCGTGTCGATCAGGCAATGACGCGCCGTCTCCAGCGCAAGCGCGCTGTCGATGCCGGTGTTCAGCACGTAGTCGACGATATCGACCAGTACCGGATCCGGAGCGGGGCGGACGTTGGAGACCGAGGCGGACATCGAGGGGCCTGGGAGAACGCGCTTAGTTCGTTGCCGGCTTCAGCTCGTTCGACTGCGTCGGCGCTGCGCCGCCCTGTGCCATTTCTGCCGTCATGCACTCGTCGGCGAGACGCTCGCCGCCGTTCGCGTCGCTGAACAGCATCGCCTTGCTCGGGATCACGACGAGCTTGAAGCCTGCGGCCGGATCGTAGAACGTATCCGCGCCCGTCGTCGTCGCTTCGCGCGGCAGCTTGTAGTTTTTCTTCGCCCAGTGGACCGTGACCACCTGGTCGCGCTTCATGTCGCCGGCGAGGTCGAACGACAGGCCTTCCTTGCACGACCACTTGACTGCGCCGTCCGGTACCGGATCGACCTTGGCTGCGGCACGCGCCTGCGCCTTCTTGCTGCGCGGAACGAGGCGCTTCGCCGGTGCCGGGCGCTTGGCCGTCTTCTTCGCGGTCGTTGCCGTGCCCTGCGCGAACGCGCTCGGTGCCGACACCAGCATCGTGGCGGACAACGCGCCGATGGCGGTAGCGATCAGGAGTTTCTTCATGGAGTCAGAACCTTTCGATTATCAGTTGACAAGGGCCGGCAGCTGACACCGCCGGCCGGTTTGAAACTGCACGCGCCCCGGAAGCGCGCAGCGGCCGCTATTTTCACCTATTTGGCCGCGCATATTTCAGGTTTTCGGGCTCCGTTACGTTTTTTGTCGTTTCGCAAACCTGCGGCCGGTTCGCGCTCCCGCGCGTCGATGAAATCCGTGTGTCGGCGCGCGCTCACCGCGCGTCCCCGGCGGCCGGTCCGAACAGCGGCGCGGCCTCGGCCGGCACCGGCTGGCCGGTCGCCTTCGCGCGGCGCAGCACCGACCAGTAATAGCGGTAGCTCGCGCGGTCGTGCAGCGTGTCGCCGTGGCGCGTCGGGCCCCAGTCGGCGGCTTGCGCGGCCAGCAGGATCTCGGCGGCCAGCGCGACCTCGTCGGTGCGCGGCGCGAGCGCGTCGACGATCGGGCGGATCTGCGCGGGATGGATGCTCCACATCCGCGTGAACGCGAATTCGTCGCGCGCGCGGCGGGCGTCGCTCGCGACGACGGCCATGTCGCGCACCTCGGTCGTCACGTTGTGCGACGGCGTCTTGCCGTGCGCGTGGCAGGCCGCCGCGATTTCCAGTTTCGCGCGGCGCACGAGCGGGTGGTCGAACTGGCCGGGCGAGCGCATCGCCGCATCGGGAATCGCGCCGTGATGAGCCGAGACGAAGTCCATCAGGCCGAAGCTCAGCGTGCCGACGAGCGGCAGCGCGGCGAGCGCGGCCGCCTGCGCGAGCGCGCCGTGCGTCTCGACCAGCACGTCGACCGGGATCGGCTGCGCGACGCCGAGCTCGCGGCGCGTGCCTTCGATGAACGCGATCATTTCGGCCGCGTCGGCGGCGTTCGCGATCTTCGGCAGCGTGATGTAGGCCGGCGCGCGCGCGGCGCGCAGCACGATGCGCACGTCGTCGCGCCAGTGGGAATGGGAAAAGTCGTGGATGCGGACGCCGACCCGCCCGAAGCGGTTCCCGGCGCTGCCGAGGATGTCGGCGACGAGCTGCGCGTGCGCCGCTTCCTGGCCGACGGCGGCGCCGTCCTCGCAGTCGAGCGTGATGTCGAACACGGGGCCGAGTTCGGCCTGGAGCGCGAGCGACTTGCGCATCAGCTTCTCGCTGCCCGCGTAGTGATCGCAGCAGGGCAGGATCGCGGGCGGCGACGCCCCGTCGTACAGCACTTGTGCAGGAGTGAGCGCGGACATCTCTTCTACGTCAAGGAAGCGGCCAACGTGGAGAAAATCGGATTCGGGCGCGCTCTGGGTCGGCGCGCGACGCGCGTGGAGCGGCGCAGAACGTGCCCGGATCGGATCGGGGCGGCGGGCCGGCTGCGGCCCGCCGCCCGTGCCGTGACCGGCCGCCCGCAGGCGGCCGGGCCGTGCAGCCTGCTTAGTTCTTCAGCAGGTGGGCGACGCCGTCGCGCTCTTCGAGCAGCTCGGCCAGCGTGCCGTCCATCTTCTCGCGCGAGAACGCGTCGATCTCGAGGCCTTCGACGCGCTTGTACTCGCCGTTTTCGCAGGTGACCGGCACACCGTAGATGATGTCTTCGGGGATGCCGTACGAGCCGTCCGACGGGATGCCCATCGTGACCCACTTGCCGTTCGTGCCGAGGACCCAGTCACGCACGTGGTCGATCGCCGCGTTGGCTGCCGACGCGGCCGACGACAGGCCGCGCGCTTCGATGATCGCCGCGCCGCGCTTGCCGACGGTCGGGATGAACGTGTCGCGGTTCCACACGTCGTCGTTGATCAGCTTCAGCAGCGACTCGCCTTCGGCGGTCGCGAAGCGGAAGTCCGGGTACATCGTCGGCGAGTGGTTGCCCCACACGGCGAGCTTCTCGATCGATGCGACCGGCTTGCCCGACTTGGCCGCGAGCTGCGACAGCGCGCGGTTGTGGTCGAGGCGCAGCATCGCCGTGAAGTTCTTCTTCGGCAGATCCGGAGCCGACTTCATCGCGATGTACGCGTTGGTGTTCGCCGGGTTGCCGACGACCAGCACCTTCACGTCGCGGCTCGCGACTTCGTTCAGCGCGGCGCCCTGGACCGTGAAGATCTCGGCGTTCGCCGACAGCAGGTCCTTGCGCTCCATGCCCTTCGAGCGCGGACGTGCACCGACCAGCAGCGCGACGTCTGCATCCTTGAATGCAACCTTCGGATCGTCGGTGATCACGACGCCCGCGAGCAGCGGGAACGCGCAATCGTCGAGTTCCATCACGACGCCTTTGACGGCGGCTTGGGCTTGCGGGAGGTCGAGCAGTTGCAGGATGACCGGCTGGTCCTTGCCGAGCAGGTCGCCGTTCGCGATGCGGAACAGCAGGGAGTAAGCGATTTGACCTGCGGCGCCGGTGACGGCAACGCGCTTTGCGGGCTTAGCCATTGAAAATCTCCAGGACGGGTGAAGCGGTGGACGCTAGGCAAAACGCCATTCTATGCGCGTTACGCGAAGCGTTGCATTGAAGCAGGGCGGAGGACTCGCGAAAGGCAGACGCGGTGAACCTGGAGACGGCCGTGGCACGTAGCCGGGGACGCGTTTTGCACCCGCGAACCCTTGCTCGCCCCGGAGTGTAGGAGCCGTCGCGCGCAAAGTCAAACGGTATCATATGTCTTATATAAGACAGATGTTTTGCGGAATTTGAGTGGACGAAAAAGCGCGGTTTGTGATGAAATGCGCGCCATGACATCGAACCAGGCGAACAACGCGAATCCGACCGGCGCAGGCGGCCCAGGGCAGCCGGGCGCGGCCGATTCCGTGCCGGCCCCGGCGGCCGCGACGTCGCCCACGTTCAGTCCTTTATACCAGCAGATCAAGTCGTTGATCACGCAGAGTCTCGAGTCCGGCGAATGGAAGCCGGGCGAGATCATTCCGAGCGAAGTGGAGCTCGCGGCCCGTTACAAGGTCAGCCAGGGCACCGTCCGCAAGGCGATCGACGAGCTCGCCGCCGAAAACCTCGTGGTGCGGCGGCAGGGCAAGGGTACGTTTGTTGCAACGCACAACGAAGAGCGCGCGCAGTTCCGCTTCCTGCGATTGCTGGCCGACGATGGTGCCGAGCATCCGCACGTGAGCCGCCTGCTCGAATGCCGGCGCCTGCGCGCGCCGGCCGAGATTGCGCGGCAGCTCGACCTGAAGCCGGCCGATCCGGTCGTGCAGGTGCGCCGCCTGCTGGAGTTCGAGAACGAAGCGACCGTGCTCGACGAGATCTGGCTGCCGGGCGCGATGTTCCGCGGTCTCACGTTCGAGCGGCTGAGCGAGTACAAGGGGCCGCTCTACGCGATGTTCGAGACGGAATTCGGCACGCGGATGATCCGCGCGACGGAGAAGATCCGCGCGGTCGCGGCGGAGCCGGCGGTGGCCGACCTGCTGCACGTGCCGGCGGGTTTTCCGCTGCTGTCGGTCGAGCGCGTGTCGTATACATACGGCGACCGTCCGGTGGAAGTGCGGCGCGGCTGGTATGTCACGACCGGGTATTACTATCACAATGACTTGAGCTGACGACGTCTCGGCACAAGCCGCGTGCATGCGGGTTTCCCACGCTCGCGTAGCACGTTTCGGGCCGCCTTTATTCCCGTTCGCGTAATGATCCAGAGCAGACTTTCGCTGCAGCGCGATATAAAAAGGCGCTAAAATCGCGGATTAGTGTGACAACATAGTAGGGGTCTAGCATGACTGACGCAGTAAGAAAGCCGAGGCCGGAATACCGGAACATCGGAATCGGCGACATCACGTTGAAATATCGCATGCCCCTGGCGGCGATATTGTCGATTCTCCATCGTATCAGCGGCGCGCTGCTGTTCCTGTTCCTGCCGTTCCTGCTGTTCCTCTTCGATCAGAGCCTCACCTCCGAGCTCAGCTTCGAAGTCTTCAAGGCTTTCCTCTCCAACATCGTCGTCAAGCTGATCGTCCTCGCATTGTCCTGGGCCTTCTTCCACCATTTCTGCGCCGGCATTCGCCACCTGCTGATGGACGTCAATCACGACGCCGTCTCGAAGGAAGGCGGCAAGCGGACGGCCGTCGTCGTCTTTGTCGTCTCGATCGCGCTGACGATCGCCATGGCACTCAAACTGTTCGGAGCATTCTAAGAAAATGGCAGCCAACAACCGAATCGGCTCGAAGCGCCTCGTCGTCGGCGCGCACTACGGCCTGCGCGACTGGCTCGCGCAGCGCGTCACCGCCACGATCATGGCGGTCTACACGGTCATTCTGCTCGTCCTGTTCTTCGGCGCGCACGACTTCTCGTACGAAGGCTGGGCATCGATCTTCTCCGCGCAATGGATGAAGCTCGCGACCTTCGTGACGCTGCTCTCCCTCTTCTACCACGCATGGGTCGGCGTGCGCGACATCTGGATGGACTACGTGAAGCCCGTCGGTGTGCGCGTGCTGCTGCAATCGCTGACCATCGTCTGGCTGCTCGCATGTGCGGGCTACGCCGCGCAGATTCTCTGGAGAGTGTAAAGAATGGCTGCAATCAAAACTTCCCTGCCGCGCCGCAAGTTCGACGTGGTGATCGTCGGCGCGGGCGGCTCGGGCTTGCGCGCAGCGCTGCAACTGTCGCGCGCGGGCCTGTCGGTCGGCGTGCTGTCGAAGGTGTTCCCGACCCGTTCGCACACGGTGGCTGCCCAGGGCGGCATCGGCGCGTCGCTCGGCAACATGAGCGAAGACAACTGGCACTACCACTTCTACGACACGATCAAGGGCTCCGACTGGCTCGGCGATCAGGACGCGATCGAGTTCATGTGCCGCGAAGCACCGAACGTCGTGTACGAGCTCGAACACTTCGGGATGCCGTTCGACCGTAACGCGGACGGCACGATCTACCAGCGTCCGTTCGGCGGCCACACCGCGAACTACGGCGAGAAGCCGGTCCAGCGCGCTTGCGCGGCGGCCGACCGCACCGGTCACGCGCTGCTGCACACGCTGTACCAGCAGAACGTCGAGGCGAAGACGCAGTTCTTCGTCGAATGGATGGCGCTCGACCTGATCCGCGACGCGGACGGCGACGTGCTCGGCGTGACGGCCCTCGAGATGGAGACGGGCGACGTCTACATCATGGAAGGCAAGACGACGCTGTTCGCGACGGGCGGCGCGGGCCGGATCTTCGCGGCATCGACGAACGCGTTCATCAACACCGGCGACGGCCTCGGCATGGCAGCGCGCTCGGGCGTCGCGCTGCAGGACATGGAGTTCTGGCAGTTCCACCCGACCGGCGTGGCCGGCGCGGGCGTGCTGATCACCGAAGGCGTGCGCGGCGAAGGCGGTATCCTGCGCAACGCGAACGGCGAGCGCTTCATGGAACGCTACGCGCCGACGCTGAAGGATCTGGCGCCGCGTGACTTCGTGTCGCGTTCGATGGACCAGGAAATCAAGGAAGGCCGCGGCGTCGGCCCGAACAAGGACCACGTGCTGCTCGACCTGTCGCACATCGGCGCCGAGACGATCATGAAGCGTCTGCCGTCGATCCGCGAAATCGCGCTGAAGTTCGCGAACGTCGACGCGATCAAGGAGCCGATTCCGGTCGTCCCGACGATCCACTACCAGATGGGCGGCATTCCGACCAACATCCACGGTCAGGTCGTCGGCACGTCGCGCGATCACAAGGAACCGATCAACGGCTTCTACGCAGTGGGCGAATGCTCGTGCGTGTCCGTGCACGGCGCGAACCGCCTCGGCACGAACTCGCTGCTGGACCTCGTCGTGTTCGGCCGCGCGGCCGGCAACCACATCGTCCAGCACGTGAAGAACCAGAAGGAACACAAGCCGCTGCCGGCCGATGCAGGCGAGTTCTCGCTGGCGCGCCTGAACAAGCTCGAGAAGTCGAGCTCGGGCGAGTACACGCAGGACGTCGCGAACGACATCCGCGCGACGATGCAGAAGCACGCAGGCGTGTTCCGCACGTCGGCGCTGCTGAAGGAAGGCGTCGAGCAGATGGCCGACCTGAAGGCCCGCGTGGAAAACATCCACCTGAAGGACAAGTCGAAGGTGTTCAACACCGCGCGCGTCGAAGCGCTCGAGCTGGAGAACCTGATCGAAGTCGCGCGCGCGACGATGGTGTCGGCGGAAGCGCGCAAGGAAAGCCGCGGCGCGCACGCGCACAGCGACTACGAACACCGCGACGACGAAAACTGGCTGCGCCACACGCTGTGGTACAGCGAAGGCGATCGCCTCGACTACAAGCCGGTTCAAATGAAGCCGCTGACGGTCGAATCCGTGCCGCCGAAGCCGCGCACGTTCTAAGCCGAGTCAAAGGAATCCGAAATGGCAAAACGCATTTTTGAAGTCTACCGCTACGATCCGGACAAGGACGCGGCACCGCGCATGCAGACGTACGAGCTCGAGATCAAGCATGAGCGCATGCTGCTCGACGCACTGGTGAAGCTGAAGGCCGTGGACGAGACGCTGTCGTTCCGCCGTTCGTGCCGCGAAGGCGTGTGCGGTTCGGACGCGATGAACATCAACGGCAAGAACGGTCTCGCGTGCCTGACGAACCTGAACGACCTGCCGCAGAAGATCGTGCTGCGCCCGCTGCCGGGCCTGCCCGTCGTGCGCGACCTGATCGTCGACATGACGCACTTCTTCAACCAGTATCACTCGATCAAGCCGTACCTGATCAACGACGCGCCGCCGCCGGAGAAGGAACGCCTGCAGTCGCCGGAAGAGCGCGACGAGCTCGACGGCGTGTACGAGTGCATTCTGTGCGCGAGCTGCTCGACGTCGTGCCCGAGCTTCTGGTGGAACCCGGACAAGTTCGTCGGCCCGGCCGGCCTGCTGCAGGCTTACCGCTTCATCGCGGACAGCCGCGACACCGCCACCGGCGAGCGTCTCGACAACCTGGAAGACCCGTACCGTCTGTTCCGTTGCCATACGATCATGAACTGCGTCGACGTTTGCCCGAAGGGCCTGAACCCGACGAAGGCGATCGGCAAGATCAAGGAACTGATGGTCCGCCGCGCGGTTTAAAGTCGAGATGAGCGAAGAATCGCATCAATCCGACCCTCACCGCCGCGCGCGCCTGCGCTGGCGCGCGCGGCGGGGTCTGCTGGAGAACGACATCGTGTTCGAGCGTTTCTTCAGCCGATACGAGCATGACCTCACCGATGCAGACGTAGGCGCGTTGTCGCGCCTGCTCGATCTGAGCGACAACGACCTGATGGACTTGCTCCTCGCGCGCAAGGAACCAGAGGGCGACCTAGACAGCCCGGACGTTCACCGGCTGTTGGAGATGCTGCGCAACGTGTAACGCGTTGTGCCCGTTATCGAATCCCGTTTCTTTATTTCGATTGAGGATGTGCCATGACTCCGTCTGATGTTAAAGCCACGCTATCGTTCAGCGACAACTCGCCGAGCGTCGAACTGCCGATCTACAAGGGCACGATGGGCCCGGACGTGATCGACATCCGCAAGCTGTACGGCCAGACCGGCAAGTTCACGTACGACCCGGGCTTCATGTCGACGGCTTCGTGCAACTCGGCGATCACGTACATCGACGGCGACAAGGGCGAACTGCTGTATCGCGGCTACCCGATCGACAACCTCGCGCAGAACGCCGACTTCCTCGAGTCCTGCTACCTGCTGCTGAAGGGCGAGCTGCCGAACGCCGCACAGAAGAAGGAATTCGTCGACACCGTCACGAAGCACACGATGGTGCACGAGCAGATGCACTTCTTCTTCCGCGGGTTCCGCCGCGACGCGCACCCGATGGCGATCCTGGTCGCCGCGGTCGGCGCGCTGTCCGCGTTCTACCACGACTCGCTCGACATCAACGACCCGCGTCACCGCGAAGTGTCGGCGATCCGCATGATCGCGAAGCTGCCGACGCTCGTCGCGATGGCGTACAAGTACAGCATCGGCCAGCCGTTCGTGTATCCGAAGAACTCGCTGTCGTACAGCGCGAACTTCATGCACATGATGTTCTCGAACCCGTGCGAAGAGTACAAGGTCAACGACGTGCTCGTCCGCGCGCTCGACCGGATCCTGATCCTGCACGCCGATCACGAGCAGAACGCATCGACGTCGACGGTCCGTCTGGCCGGCTCGTCGGGCGCGAACCCGTTCGCATGTATCGCAGCCGGTATCGCGTGTCTGTGGGGCCCGGCGCACGGTGGTGCGAACGAAGCCGCGCTGAACATGCTCGAGCAGATCGGTTCGCCGGACAACATCCCCGAATTCATCAAGCAGGTGAAGGACAAGAATTCGGGCGTGAAGCTGATGGGCTTCGGCCACCGCGTGTACAAGAACTACGACCCGCGTGCGAAGCTGATGCGCGAAACGTGCTACGAAGTGCTGAACGAGCTGGGCCTGCACGACGACCCGCTGTTCAAGCTCGCGATGCAGCTCGAGAAGATCGCGCTGGAAGACGAATACTTCGTGTCGCGCAAGCTGTACCCGAACGTCGACTTCTACTCGGGCATCGTCCAGCGCGCGCTGGGCATCCCGACGTCGATGTTCACGTGTATCTTCGCGATGGCACGTACGGTCGGCTGGATCGCGCAGTGGAACGAAATGATCGCGGATCCGGAACAGAAGATCGGCCGTCCGCGTCAGCTGTTCATCGGCGACACGCCGCGCGAAGCGAAGCCGCTCAACGCACGTTAAGTCGTGCGCGGCGCGAACGGCCGCCACGCCGTTCGCGTCCGGCCATCGCAGCGCCTCGACACCCCGGTGGGTTCATCCCGCCGGGGTGTTTTCATTTGCGCGGCCGGCGTTGGTCGCGTTTCGGGTCCGGCGCGGTGCGGCGCTCCAGCGACGGCGGCCGGATGTCGAGCGGCGGCGCATCGGCATCGGGCGCGCGGCCGTGCCGCGCGAAGAACTGCCGATAGGCGCTCGGCGTCATCCCGCGCGCGGCGAGAAACTGGCGGTTGAAGTTCGCGGCGTTCGGAATGCCGCAGCGCGCGGCCACCGTCGCGATCGGCCAGTCGGTGCCGACCAGATGGCGGCACGCATGCGCGAGCCGCAGCCGCTGCACGTAGCGGCCGACGCTTTCGCCGAGGTGCCGCACGAACAGCCGCTGCAACGTGCGCTCCGACATGTGCGCGACGGCAGCGAGCGCGTCGACGCGCAGCGGTTCTTGGAAGTGGCGGTCGATCGCGTCGAGCACGCGGTCGAGGCGTTCGGCTTCGGAGGCGGACGAGCCGGCAGGTGACGCTGCCGCGTCGGGCCGGTCGTACGCTTGCGCCGTGGCGAGCGGCTCGCCGCCGGCTTCCGCGAGATCGGACAGCGTGTCGAGCGCGGCCGCGAGGCGCATGCGCGGCGACGCATCGAGCAACTGCGGCAGCCGCGCGCGCATCGCACGCGCCGTGTCTGCGTCGAAGCTCAAGCCAGCCGCCGCGCGCCGCAGCAGCGAACGCAGCGGCGCGTATTCGGGGCAGCAATCGGCCACGCGCCGCGCCCAGTCGCCGTCGAACCAGATGACGAGCGCCACTTCCGGCGCGTTGCGATCGATGCGCGCGTTCGACGACCACGTATGCGGCAGGTTCGGCGGCACCAGCACCAGATCGTCTTCCGCGTAGCTGGAAACGTGATCGCCGATGAATCGCCGGCCGCGGCTGTTCAGCGTCAGCGTCAGTTCGTATTCGGGATGGCGATGCCATTCGAACGGAATGCGCGCGAGCTGGCGGTGGTACACGCGGATCGAACAGCCGGGCGCAAACGTCACGTGTTCGTAGTGCGGCTTCATCGCGGCCTCCGGGCGGCGGCGGCAACGCGCCGTGGCATGATCGTGATCGATCGTCACGACGGAGCGATGCCATGTTTTCACATGTTTGCGTGGGCGTCAGCGATACGGCGCGCGCATACGACTTCTACGCGCCGCTGTTCGCCGAACTCGGGCTGCGTCTGAAGTTCAACGAACCGGACGGCTGGTCGGGCTGGATGCCGGCCGACGCCGACCGGCCGCTGTTCTTCTTCGGCCGGCCGCTCGACGGCCGCGCGCCCGAACCGGGCAACGGCCACACGATCGCGTTCGACGCGCAGACCCGGGCGCAGGTCGACCGCTGCCATGCGCTTGCGCTGCGGCACGGCGCCACCTGCGAAGGGCCGCCGGGCCTGCGGCCGCACTATCACGCCGATTACTACGGCGCGTATTTTCGCGACCCGGACGGCAACAAGCTGTGTGTGGTCTGCCATCGTCCCGAGTAGCACACGGTTGTCAGGATTGTATCGATTGTTGGCTGGATCGTATCGATGGCGCTCGTGCGCCGGCCGTACGCTGAGCACTCGTCACACCACGATTCAGCGAGGAGACCACGATGCAACTGACGATTGACGATCTGCCGGCCGCGATCCGCACGGCGAAACGGGCGCTGCGCGCCGACCTGCCCGGATATGCGGCCTCGTTCCGTGAACTGGAAGGCGACATCGCACGGCAGGTGGACGCGATCCGCCGCGCGCACGCGCTCGGTCACGACGTGATTCCGGTGCTGCGGTTCGCTGACATCGCTAACGGCCACGTCGATCCGCACACGATCGGCGCGATTCGCACGCACGGCGCGGCGGTGATCCGCGGCGTGTTCGACGCGCAGCAGGCGCGCGACTGGAACGACGAGATCGGCGCGTACCTCGACGCGAACCGCTTCGCCGAGCGGCTGCATGCGCGGGCCGAGGACCGCTACTTCGGCAATCTCGCGTCGGGCAAGCCGCAGATCTACGGCGTCTACTGGTCGAAGCCGCAAGTGGCCGCGCGCCAGTCGCGGGCGCTCACGCAGGCGCGCGTGTTCCTGAACCGTCTGTGGCGTCATGCCGACGGCGCACGCACGCATTTCGATCCGGATCAGGTGCCGGCCTACGCGGACCGGATCCGCCGCCGGCCGCCGGGCTCGACGTCGCTCGGGCTGTCGCCGCATGTCGACGGCGGCTCGGTCGAGCGCTGGCTCGGCGCGAACTTCCGGCAGGTTTATCGCCATGTGCTGGCGGGCCGCTGGCGCGATTACGACCCGTTCGACGCCGCGTTTCGTCCCGACGTCGAGGAGATTCCGTCGCCGGCCGTGTGCTCGATGTTCCGCACGTTCCAGGGCTGGACCGCGCTGACGCCGCAAGGGCCGGGCGACGGCACGTTGCAGCTGATTCCGGTCGCGAACGCGATGGCGTACGTCGTGTTGCGCGCGCTGCAGGATGACGTCGCGGACGACGACCTGTGCGGCGCGTTGCCGGGCCGCGCGTTGTCGATCCTGCCCGAATGGCATGCGCTGCTGCTCGACGCGCTCGTGCCGATCCCGCACATGGAACCGGGCGATGCGGTGTTCTGGCACGGCGACGTCGTGCACGCGGTCGAGGACGCGCATCGCGGCAGCGGCGACAGCAACGTGATGTATATCGCGGCCGCGCCCGGTTGCGCGAAGAACGACGCGTACCTGCAGCGCCAGCGGCTCGCGTTCGTGCGCGGCGACAGCCCGCCCGATTTTCCGGCCGACCATTTCGAGGTCGATTTCGACGGACGCGCGGGCGAGGGCGACCTCACGGCGCTCGGCCGCGCGCAAATGGGTTTCGCGCCGGCCGTCGTATAACCGAAGGCGTTGGCCTTCCCGGAACGGCCGTTCGCGTCACGCGAGCCGGCCGTCTGCCGAATCGGCTGCGCGCCGCCCGCAATCCGACGCAATCGGCTGCGCACGCGTGCGAAATCGACGCGAATTGCGCAATTTGGCTGCCGATAATGGTGCGGACACGCAACAGCTGCCCGGTGTGCCGCACGGGGCGGCGAGACCCAGGAGGAGCCGATGCAATTCACGCAAGCGATCGTTCGCCGTCCCGCGCCGTCCTGTGGCGCGGGCCTCACCACGGCCGCGCTCGGCGTGCCCGACTACGACAAGACGCTCGCGCAGTTCCATGCATACTGCGACGCGCTGCGCGGGCTCGGCGTCGAGCTGACCGAACTGCCGCCGCTGGACGCGTTCCCCGATTCGCACTTCGTCGAGGACGTCGCGGTCGTCACACCCGAGTTCGCGGTGATCACGCGCCCCGGCGCGCCCGTGCGACGCGGCGAGACCGTGCACATCGAGGCGGCGCTCCGCGTGCATCGCGAGTTGCTGCCGATACAGCAAGGCCGCCTCGACGGCGGCGACGTGATGCCGGTCGGCAAGCGCTTCTACATCGGGCTGACGAGTCGCACCGACGCCGAAGGCATCGCCGCGTTCGAGTCGCTGGTGTCGCGCTACGGCTATTCGGTCGTCGCGGTGCCGGTCGGCGCCGGCCTGCACCTGAAGTCGGTCGTCAACGCGCTCGGCGACGACACACTGCTCGTGACCGAAGCGCTGGCTGCGCATCCGGCGTTCGCCGGCTATCGCCGGATCGCGATCGCGGCCGCCGACGAATACGCGGCCAACACGCTGCGCGTGAACGGCACGCTGATCACGCCGGCCGGCTATCCGCGCGTGCACGATGCGATCGGCTCGCTCGGGCTGCCGCTGCACGTGATCGACGCGAGCGAATTCCGCAAGATGGACGGCGGCCTGACGTGCCTGTCGCTGCGGTTCTAGCCGATTGGCGCGCGGCCGCTTCGGCCGGATAATGTGGCCGCCGCGCGGAACCGGAGGAGCCGCTCCGCGCGCCAGCGACGACCGGAGCGGAGCGAACGCGGATGACCGACAAGAAGAGGCAGCTCGACAAGATCGATCTCCGGATCCTCGATATCCTGCGCACCGATGGCCGGATTTCGTACCGGAAACTGTCGGAACGCGTGAACCTCACGCCGCGCCCATGCCAGGCGCGGGTGGAGCGGCTCGAGGCGCTCGGCGTGATCGAAGGCTACCGCGCCGTGATCAACGCGCCGCGCGCGACCAAGCCGATCGTCGTGATCGCGCAGATCGTGCTGGCCGATCACGGGCGTTCGCAGGCGCCGTTCGAGGACGAGATGCGGAACAACCCGGCGGTGCTCGATTGCTGGCTCGTCAGCGGCACGTTCGATTTTCTCGTGCGGCTCGCGTGCGAGGACCTCGACGAATACCGGCGGATCGCGAACCTGTGGCTGGAAAGCCCGCGCTTCCGGATCGAGAAGATCGTGACGACGGCCGAGCTGCAGGCGATCAAGCGCAGCGTCGTGTGACGCGGCTGTCCGCATTCGGGCGCCGCCGGCGCAGGCGCTGTTCTACCAGTTCCAGACGGCCGCCAATCCGGCGACCGATCGCGGGATCTACCTGGCCGGCTGCTGCTGCTCGTTCACGGGCGGCTGGATCGAGGGGGCGGTGCAGACCGCGATCAACGCGGCGAGCGCGGTGATCACAGTCTGCGCGGGACGCTCGCCGGCGGCAATCCGCGCGATGCGATGCGCAGCCGCTATCGCTATGGCGACTGACGCGGCGTCGGCCGCTACGTATCCAGCTCCGGGTAGTGCCGGAAGATCCCCATGTCGTTGAACGGAATGCGGCGCTCGGACTCGAGATAGCGCGCGATCGGCGGGTGCTCCGCGACGCGGTCGTGCAGCGCGACGAGCCCGGCGATCTTGCGCTCCGCGCGCTTCATCGCCTTCGGGAACGCATAGCGCAACCCTTCGACCAGCTGGAACATCGACAGGTCCGCGTAACTCAGCGCGCGGCCGGCGATATAGCCGCTCTTGTGCGGATTTTGCGCGAGCACGCGGTCGAAGTAGCCGAGGAACTTCGGCAGCCGGTGCGCGAGGAAATCGGCCGCGCGTTCGGCGGCCTCCGCTTTCTGGTCCTCGTAATACAGGCCGCTGCCGATCGGATGATGCGTGTCGTGGATCTCGGTGACGAAATCGGCGACGGTCAGCTGCAGCTGATGCACCCACAGCCGCCCGGCTTCGTCGTCGGGCGCGAGCCCGAGCCGTGCGCCGAGAAACAGCAGGACGTTCGCGGTCTGTCCGACGACCACGTCGCCGGCCTTCAGGAAAGGCGGCGCGAACGGCACGCATTCGGCCTTCGTGCTGTCCATCATCCGCATCATCGCCGACACGCCCATCCCGCGCCCCGACTCGCGCGCGACGTCGACGTAGTCGGCTTCGGCAGCTTCCAGCGCGAGCCGCACGTATTCGCCGCGACCCTGGATTTCCGGCCAGTAATAGAGTTCGTATCGCATGCAATGCTCCTGTCCGTCGATGCGTCGTGCAACGCGCGCATCGTGATGGCGGTGAGGGCGGCCGCGTGCCGCCCGTTGCGAATAGACAGTCTAGAAGATCGCGCGCGGAATGCCGTCGTGCCGCCGGTAATGCGTACCCGTTTGCCGGGTAATGCCGATACAGGTATTGGCACTACCAGCCAAACCACTGTTTTTAATGGGTTTTTTCGTGTCGAGGCTGCGCCGCGGCGCGTTCCGCGTGGCATAATCGATCGCACCTAGCAAGGCTTGTAGTCACAACGACCCCGCATACCCATGGCACAGACTCTCTACGACAAACTGTGGAATACCCACGTCGTCCACACCGAGGACGACGGCACGGCATTGCTCTACATCGACCGTCAGCTGCTGCACGAAGTCACGAGCCCGCAGGCGTTCGAAGGGCTGAACGTCGCGCACCGCCCGGTGTGGCGCATCAGCGCGAACCTGGCCGTGTCGGACCACAACGTCCCGACCACCGATCGCAGCCACGGCATCGCCGATCCGGTCTCGAAGCTGCAGGTCGACACGCTCGACGCGAACTGCGACGCATTCGGCATCACGCAGTTCAAGATGAACGACGTGCGCCAGGGCATCGTGCACATCATCGGGCCGGAGCAGGGCGCGACGCTGCCGGGCATGACGATCGTCTGCGGCGATTCGCACACGTCGACGCACGGCGCCTTCGGCGCGCTCGCGCACGGCATCGGCACGTCGGAAGTCGAGCACGTGCTCGCGACGCAAACCTTGCTGCAGAAAAAGAGCAAGAACATGCTCGTGAAGGTCGAAGGCGCGCTGCCGCGCGGCTGTACCGCGAAGGACATCGTGCTCGCGATCATCGGCAAGATCGGCACGGCCGGCGGCACCGGCTACGCGATCGAATTCGGCGGCTCGACGATCCGCGCGCTGTCGATGGAAGGCCGGATGACCGTCTGCAACATGGCGATCGAGGCCGGCGCGCGCGCGGGCATGGTCGCCGTCGACGACACGACGATCGACTACCTGAAGGGCCGTCCGTTCGTGCCGACCGGCGCGGAATGGGATCAGGCCGTCGAGTACTGGCGCGGATTCAAGTCCGACGAAGGCGCGCAGTTCGACCGCGTCGTCGAACTGAACGCGGCCGAGATCGTCCCGCAGGTCACGTGGGGCACGTCGCCGGAAATGGTCACGTCGATCGACGGTCGCGTGCCCGATCCCGAGCGCGAGAAGGATCCGGTCAAGCGCGATGCGATGGAGCGCGCGCTGGCCTACATGGCGCTCGAACCGAACACGCCGATCGAGTCGATCAAGGTCGACAAGATCTTCATCGGCTCGTGCACGAACGCACGCATCGAAGACATCCGCGCGGCCGCCTATGTCGTGAAGAAGCTGAACCGACGCATCGCGGCGAACGTGCGGCTCGCGATGGTCGTGCCGGGCTCGGGCCTCGTGAAGGCGCAGGCCGAGCGCGAAGGGCTCGACAAGGTGTTCACCGACGCGGGCTTCGAATGGCGCGAGCCGGGCTGCTCGATGTGCCTCGCGATGAACGCGGACCGGCTCGAACCCGGCGAGCGCTGCGCATCGACGTCGAACCGCAACTTCGAAGGCCGGCAGGGCGCGGGCGGCCGCACGCATCTCGTGAGCCCCGCGATGGCGGCGGCGGCGGCAATCGAAGGCCACTTCGTCGATATTCGCAAGCTGGGGTAACGCATGACGAGATCGAAGCTGATCGCGCGGCTGGTCGCCGTGCTGGCGCTCGCGGGGCTGGGCTTCGGCCTGGCGGGCTGCAATACCGTCCGAGGCTTCGGCGAGGACGTCAACGCCGCCGGCAACGCGCTGCAGCGCGCCGCGGAATGACGCTCGCCGAGAATTTGTCGATGTGCGCCGGCTGAACGCCGGCCCTTCAACCGGATAGACGGATCATGGAAAAATTCATTGTTCATACCGGCGTCGTGGCGCCGCTCGATCGCGAGAACGTCGACACCGACGCGATCATCCCGAAGCAGTTCCTGAAGTCGATCAAGCGCACGGGCTTCGGTCCGAACGCATTCGACGAATGGCGTTACCTCGACCACGGCGAGCCCGGCCAGGACAACTCGAAGCGCCCGCTGAACCCGGACTTCGTGCTGAACCAGCCGCGCTACCAGGGCGCATCGGTGCTGCTCGCGCGCAAGAACTTCGGCTGCGGCAGCTCGCGCGAGCACGCGCCGTGGGCGCTGCAGCAGTACGGCTTTCGCGCGATCATCGCGCCGAGCTTCGCGGACATCTTCTTCAACAACTGCTACAAGAACGGGCTGCTGCCGATCGTGCTGACCGAGCAGCAGGTCGATCACCTGTTCAACGAAACGTACGCGTTCAACGGCTATCAGCTGACGATCGACCTCGACGCGCAGGTCGTGCGCTCGGGCGACGGCCGCGAGTATCCGTTCGAGATCACGGCATTCCGCAAGTACTGCCTGCTGAACGGCTTCGACGACATCGGCCTGACGCTGCGTCACGCCGACAAGATCCGCCAGTTCGAAGCCGAGCGGCTCGCGAAGCAGCCGTGGCTCAACAACAAGCTGGTCGGCTGAGATTGCCTCTGGGCGGGCGCGCATGACGCGCGCTCGCCGACCTGCCACCTACCTACCCAGTCAGGAATAACGCATGAAGATTGCAGTGCTGCCCGGCGACGGCATCGGTCCGGAAATCGTCAACGAAGCGGTCAAGGTGCTGAACGCCCTCGACGAGAAGTTCGAACTCGAGCACGCGCCGGTCGGCGGCGCCGGCTACGAGGCGAGCGGTCATCCGCTGCCGGACGCGACGCTGAAGCTCGCGAAGGAAGCCGACGCGATCCTGTTCGGCGCGGTCGGCGACTGGAAGTACGACTCGCTCGAGCGCGCGCTGCGCCCGGAGCAGGCGATCCTCGGGCTGCGCAAGCATCTCGAGCTGTTCGCGAACTTCCGTCCGGCGATCTGCTATCCGCAGCTCGTCGACGCGTCGCCGCTCAAGGCCGAGCTCGTCGCGGGCCTGGACATCCTGATCGTTCGCGAACTGAACGGCGATATCTACTTCGGCCAGCCGCGCGGTGTGCGTGCGGCGCCGGACGGCCCGTTCGCCGGCGCGCGCGAAGGCTTCGACACGATGCGCTACTCGGAGCCGGAAGTGCGCCGCATCGCGCACGTCGCGTTCCAGGCCGCGCAAAAGCGCGCGAAGAAACTGCTGTCGGTCGACAAGTCGAACGTGCTGGAGACGTCGCAGTTCTGGCGCGACATCATGATCGACGTGTCGAAGGAGTACGCGGACGTCGAGCTGTCGCACATGTACGTCGACAACGCGGCGATGCAGCTCGCGAAGGCGCCGAAGCAGTTCGACGTGATCGTGACCGGCAACATGTTCGGCGACATCCTGTCGGATGAAGCGTCGATGCTGACGGGCTCGATCGGCATGCTGCCGTCGGCGTCGCTCGACAAGAACAACAAGGGCCTGTACGAGCCGTCGCACGGTTCGGCGCCGGACATCGCGGGCAAGGGCATCGCGAACCCGCTCGCGACGATCCTGTCGGCCGCGATGCTGCTGCGCTACTCGCTGGATCGCGCGGAGCAGGCCGATCGCATCGAGCGTGCAGTGAAAACGGTGCTCGAACAAGGCTTTCGCACCGGCGACATCGCGACGCCCGGCTGCAAGCAGGTCGGCACGGCGGCGATGGGCGACGCGGTGGTCGCGGCGCTGTAAGCGTACGGCAGCGAAATGCGGTAATTGATCCGGAAAAGGGCGCGAACGGGCCGCAAAGACGGCCGGTTCGCGCGCGGTTGGCCGTTGTGCGGGCAACCGGCTTTGTGTAGACTCGAACGATGGCGCTGATTTCCCTGATCTCCCCGGTCCTGAAACTCCACGGCAACACTGCCCGTGCGGGTGCGCACGCCATCGTCATCACGAAAACCATTACCACGAAAACGATCATCAAACGCTGATCGCCGTCGTGCCCGCCTGTTTCCCCGCGCGGTCACGCGGGGACGGAAATGGCGGGGAAGCTCCATTCAAGCAAAGGGTTAGTCATGAACGTAGGTCTCGTAGGTTGGCGCGGCATGGTCGGCAGCGTGCTGATGCAGCGCATGCAGGAAGAGGGCGATTTCGACCTGATCGAACCGGTGTTTTTCAGCACCAGCAATACGGGCGGCAAGGCGCCGTCGTTCGCGAAAAACGAGACCACGCTCAAGGACGCGACCAACGTCGACGAGCTGAAGAAGTGCGACGTGATCATCACGTGCCAGGGCGGCGA
Source organism: Burkholderia latens (assembly GCF_902499045.1). Lineage (GTDB taxonomy): Bacteria > Pseudomonadota > Gammaproteobacteria > Burkholderiales > Burkholderiaceae > Burkholderia > Burkholderia latens. Next base: position 35,733 of record NZ_CABVPL010000003.1, read on the forward strand.
CTACACGAACGACGTGTTCCCGAAGCTGCGCGCCGCCGGCTGGAACGGCTACTGGATCGATGCGGCGTCGTCGCTGCGGATGAAGGACGACGCGGTCATCATTCTCGATCCGGTCAACCTCGACGTGATCAAGGACGCGCTGGTCAAGGGCACGAAGAACTTCATCGGCGGCAACTGCACGGTCAGCCTGATGCTGATGGCGCTCGGCGGCCTGTTCCGCGAGAACCTCGTCGACTGGATGACGGCGATGACGTACCAGGCCGCATCGGGCGCGGGCGCGCAGAACATGCGTGAACTGCTGTCGCAGATGGGCGCGCTGCACGGCGCGGTGCAGGAACAGCTGGCCGATCCGGCTTCCGCGATTCTCGACATCGACCGCCGCGTGCTCGCGACGATGAACAGCGACGCGATGCCGACGAGCCACTTCGGCGTGCCGCTCGCCGGCTCGCTGATTCCGTGGATCGACAAGGATCTCGGCAACGGGATGTCGAAGGAAGAGTGGAAGGGCGGCGCGGAAACCAACAAGATCCTCGGCAAGCCGGCGATGGGCGAGCCGGGCTCGATTCCTGTGGACGGCCTGTGCGTGCGGATCGGCGCGATGCGCTGCCACTCGCAGGCGCTGACGATCAAGCTGAAGAAGGACGTGCCGCTCGACGAAATCAACGGCATCCTCGCATCGGCGAACGACTGGGTGAAGGTCGTGCCGAACGAGCGCGAAGCGTCGATGCGCGATCTGTCGCCGGCGAAGATCACCGGCACGCTGACGGTGCCGGTCGGCCGTCTGCGCAAGCTCGCGATGGGCGGCGAATACCTGTCGGCGTTCACGGTCGGCGACCAGCTGCTGTGGGGCGCGGCCGAGCCGCTGCGCCGCATGCTGCGGATCCTGCTCGACAAGTAACGATCGGGCCGCGCTGCGCGCCGCATCGGCGCGCGTCGCGAAACGCCTGCCAGCCCTTCGCGGGGCGGCAGGCGTTTTTTGTTGGCACGCGCTGCCGCCCGGGCACGGACGGCGCCGTCCCGCGGCGACGAATTCGGCCGGAATCCGATCGTGTGAAGTAAACTATGCGGTTACGACGCGCAGAGCCGCCGAAAGCGTCGCGTTCTGCGCGACGCTTTTGCATTTCTGCGGCAACTTTATTGACGCTTCCCTACGCGAATCCGAGCCGCGCCCGCGCGCGGCGATAGAGCCTACGATGTCCCGAATCTCCTTGTTTCCGCGCCAGTCCCGTCTGTCGCGCGCCGTGCGTGGCGTGCTGGCGATCCTGGCGCTCGGCGCGGCCGCGTCGGCCTGGGCGGCCGGCGCCGGCGAACTGCCGGCGTCCGCCGCAGGCGGCCCCGCGCCGCTCACCGTGACGGTCCAGCCCGGCCAGTCGTTGAACGACCTCGCGAAAGCCGCGACGCAGTCGCATGATCCGGCCGTGCTCGCGCGCGCCGGCCGCGCGCTGTTCGACGCCAATCCGCAAGCGTTCATGAAGCGCGACCCGAGCCGCCTGAAGGTCGGCGCGACGCTGACGGTGCCCGCGCTCGATCCGACCGGTGCGGCGCTCGCGCCGGCCGGGGCATCGGCAGCGTCGGGTGTTTCGGCTGCGTCCGCGGCATCTGCGGTGGCCGCCGCATCGGGTACGGCCGCCGTCGCGCAACATGGCGCGTCCGCGCCGCATCCGGGGTCGGCCGTGCAAGCCGCGCCCGCCACGCCGGTGGCGCCGGTCGCACATCCGGCGCCGGTAAGCGGGGCGAGCGGCGCCGGCGCGGTCGCTGCTTCGGCTTCGATCGGCGCGTCCGCCGCGCACGGTGCGTCGACGGTCGATGCCGTTCCGCCGGCAGCGCCCGCGGTTGGCGCAAGCGGGCCGCATGTGTGGAGTGGCTCGATTCAGTCCGCGCCTTCATCCGCGAGCGAAGCGTCTGTTCCGCCCGCACCGGGCAGCCCGGCACCGGGAATGCGTGAACCTTCCGCGGGGGCTCCCATCGCCGCCGCGTCGCAGCCCCGGCCGTCGAGCCTGCAGCAACTGCTCGCGTTGAAGAATCGCGTGCTGATGGAACTGCAGAAGCACGGAATCGGCAAGCCGGCCGCGACGAACAACGTCGCACCGGCACCGGCACCGGCAGCGCCGCGTCCGGCCGCGAATGACGCTGGCGCATCGGCTGCCGCGTCGTCGCCCGCCGCGAGCGAAGCAGCGTCCGGCGTGACCGCGAGCGCGGTGCAGCCGGCATCGGCGCCCGTGCAACCGGCGGCGCCGGTGACGACCGCTGCGCGTGCACGCGGTTCGGAACAGATCGACTGGCGGCCGGCCGCCGCAGCCGGTGCGGCCGTGGTCGTACTCGTCGCCGGGTTCGCGTGGCGCAAACGCCGCAACGCGCGGCGTGCCGATGACACTGCGCCGGTATCCGATGGATCGGCCGCGGCGGATGCCGGCGCGCCGCCGCCGCCGGTCGAGCCGTTGCCGCCGATCCTTCCCGAGACGCCGCTTGCCCGCGATGCGGCCGGCGATGTGAGTCTGGTCACGGCGGCCGCGGCAGCGGCGGAGACGATCGAGGCGCGCATACCGGATACGCACGCACCGGCGGCCTCGTCGCAACCGGAAACGGCAAAGCAGCATGACGATCAGCCGGAAGCGCCATCGACGTCGCACGCCGCGTCGGATGGTGACGCACCGCAGTCCCCGCACGACGTGACATTCGCCACGGAGCCGGCTGCGGATCGGCCGCGGGAAGCGTACGCCGCGCCGGATAGCAACGCACCGCAGTCCCCGCACGACGTGCAGTCCGCTAACCAAGCGGCTGCCGGCCACCCGAGCGAAGCGCCCGCCACGCCGGACAGTGACGCACCGCAGGAGCCGCGCGACGTGAAGCATGCCGCGGACGAGCCGAACGAAGCGGCCGCCGTGCAGGCGAACGACGCGCAGCATGCAGCGCTGATGCAGCACGCGATCAGCGCGCTCAACAGTCTCGACATGCCGCTGCCGCCGCGAACCGCGGAGGAGCCGGCCGCAGACACGGCGCATGCAGAACGCGACCAGGACGCAACTAACGGTCAATCCGCGCAGCACCCGCCGGTTGGCGTCGGCGCTCTGCCCCCCAAATATCAGGCCGATCAGGACGACGAGTTCGACTGGGAGCCGGATGCGGCAACGCCGGCCGCCGGCCTGGCGGGCGGTGGCGGCGCAGCAACGCCGTCGCCGCTGCCGCCGCTCGGCGGCGCGCAGTTCGGCGCGTTGAAGCTCGATTTCGATCTCGACCTGCCGTCGACGCCCGGTGCGGTGTTGCCCGCGCTGACGCCGGAAGAGCTCGCCCGCATCGCGCGCAACAAGCTCGATCTCGCGTCCGAGTACGTCGAGCTGGGCGACCTGTCCGGCGCGCGTACGCTGCTGCAGGAAGTGGTCGACGCGAACGACCCCGCGACGCGCGACGACGCGCGCGCGCTGCTCGCGAAACTGGCGGACCACGCGTGATGCGGATCGCGCTCGGGATTCAGTACGACGGCGCTGCGTTCTGCGGCTGGCAGGCGCAGCCGCACGGCAAGACCGTGCAGGACGCGCTCGAACGCGCGCTCGGCGAATTCGCGTGCGTGCCGCTGCACACGACGGTCGCGGGACGGACCGACACGGGCGTGCACGGGCTCGGGCAGGTCGTGCACTTCGACACGGAACTCGACCGCGCCGATTTCTCGTGGGTGCGCGGCACCAATGCGTTCCTGCCGCCGACGGTGTCCGTGCAATGGGCGAAGCCGATGCCGGATACGTTCCACGCGCGTTTCTCCGCGTTCGAACGCACGTACTACTACGCGCTGTACGTGCATCCCGTGCGCTCCCCGATGCTGGCCGGCCGCGCGGGCTGGATCCACACGCCGCTCGACGACGACGCGATGCGCGCCGCCGCCGCGCATCTGATCGGCGAGCACGATTTTTCGTCGTTCCGGTCGTCGGAATGCCAGTCGAAAACGCCGGTCAAACACCTGTACCAGATCGACGTGCGGCGCGCGGGCAACTTCATTCATTTCCGCTTTCGCGCGAACGCGTTCCTGCACCACATGGTGCGCAACCTGATGGGCTGCCTCGTCGCGGTCGGGCGCGGCCGCTACCCGGCCGACTGGCTTGCCGACGTGCTTGCCGGCCGCGATCGCAATCTCGCCGCGCCCACGTTCATGGCCGACGGGCTGTATCTCGCCCATGTCGGCTACCCGGCGGAATTCGCCGTCCCGCCCGCGCAGCTCGGCAGTGTGCCGTGGAGCAGCGTCTGGGCCGATCTGGACCCGCAATCATGACGGATCACACCGTGCCTTCTTCGACTCCCGCCGCGGCCGGCCTCGCGCCGCGCACGCGCATCAAGCTGTGCGGGCTGTCGCGCCCGGACGACGTGCTGCACGCCGCGGCGCTCGGCGCCGACGCGATCGGCCTCGTGTTCTATCCGAAGAGCCCGCGCGCGGTGTCGATCGCGCAGGCGGCCGAGCTCGCCAGCCTCGCGCCGCCGTTCGTGTCGGTGGTCGGGCTGTTCGTGAACGCGACGCCAGCCGAGATCGAGGCCGTCGTGCGCGACGTGCCGCTCACGCTGCTGCAATTCCATGGCGACGAGACGCCCGAGCAGTGCGACGCACTCGGCCGCGCGGCGCGCCTGCCGTGGTTGCGCGCGGTGCGCGTCGGCCCCTCGACGCAGCCGGCCGATTTGGTAGAATTGGCGCTTCATTATTCGAAAGCGCGCGGCCTCCTGTTCGACACCCTGGTGCCGGACTACGGCGGTAGCGGCAAGGTCTTCGATTGGTCACTTATTCCCGCAGAGCTCGCGCATCGGGCCGTTTTGAGTGGTGGCTTGAACGCGCAAAACGTCGGTGATGCGATCCGCCAGTTGCGTCCGTTTGCTGTCGATGTCTCGAGTGGCATCGAAGTCGAGGGCGCGAAGGGCGTGAAGGATCATGCCCGAATGGCGGCGTTCGTACGCGCGGTGCGCGAAGCGGACGCCGGGTGATGCAAGCCGGTGCGGCCCCGACAGCCGGGCGCACCGACCGATCGAGAGTGACACCATGTACAACCTTCCTGATGATCGCGGCCACTTCGGCCCGTATGGCGGCGTGTTCGTCGCCGAAACGCTGATTCATGCGCTGGACGAACTCCGCACCGCGTATGACAAATTCCGGAACGACCCCGATTTCGTCGCCGAATACGAGCGCGAACTGAAGTACTTCGTCGGCCGTCCGTCGCCGATCTACCACGCGCAGCGCTGGAGCGAGACGCTCGGCGGCGCGCAGATCTACCTGAAGCGCGAGGACCTGAACCACACCGGCGCGCACAAGATCAACAACGTGATCGGGCAGGCGCTGCTCGCGAAGCGGATGGGCAAGAAGCGCGTGATCGCCGAAACCGGCGCCGGCCAGCACGGCGTCGCGACGGCGACGATCTGCGCCCGCTTCGGGATGGAGTGCATCGTCTACATGGGCGCCGAGGACGTGCGCCGCCAGGCCGCGAACGTGTACCGGATGAAGCTGCTGGGTGCGACGGTCGTGCCGGTCGAATCGGGTTCGCGCACGCTGAAGGATGCGCTGAACGAGGCGATGCGCGACTGGGTCACGAACATCGAAACGACGTTCTACATCATCGGCACGGTCGCGGGCCCGCACCCGTATCCGGCGATGGTGCGCGACTTCCAGCGCGTGATCGGCGACGAATGCAAGGTGCAGATGCCGGAACTCGCGGGCCGGCAGCCGGACGCGGTGATTGCGTGCGTCGGCGGCGGTTCGAACGCGATGGGCATCTTCTATCCGTACATCGACGATACGTCGGTGCAACTGATCGGCGTCGAAGCGGCCGGCGACGGCCTCGACACCGGCCGTCACGCGGCGTCGCTGATCGCCGGCAGCCCCGGCGTGCTGCACGGCAACCGCACGTACCTGCTGCAGGACGACAACGGCCAGATCATCGAGACGCATTCGGTGTCGGCCGGCCTCGACTATCCGGGCGTCGGCCCCGAGCACGCATGGCTGAAGGACAGCGGCCGCGCGCAGTACGTGCCGATCACCGACGACGAGGCGCTGAAGGCGTTCCACGACTGCTGCCGGATCGAGGGAATCATCCCCGCGCTCGAGTCCAGCCACGCGATCGCGTACGGCGTGAAGCTCGCGCCGACGTTGCCGAAGGACAAGATCCTGCTCGTCAACCTGTCGGGCCGCGGCGACAAGGACATGCACACGGTCGCCGAGCGATCGGGCATCGCGCTCTGACCGCCACCGATGCGTGACCTGATCGAACAACCGGGCGGCGGCGCCGCGAGCGAAGCGGACGCGGCGCAGCCCGCCGTCGCCGTGCCCTGCGCACCGCCGTCCGGGATCGAGCTGCACAACCGCGATTTTCTGACCGAAGCCGCGCGCCTGCCGGATGCGTCGATCGACCTGATCGTCGCCGATCCGCCATACGGGCTCGGCAAGGACTACGGCAACGACTCGGACAAGCGTTCCGGCGACGACTTCCTCGCGTGGACGCGCGAGTGGCTCGAGCTCGCGATTCCGAAGCTGAAGCCGAGCGGGTCGATGTACATCTTCTGCACGTGGCAGTACGCGCCGGAAATCTTCAGTTTTCTGAAGACGAAGCTCACGATGGTCAACGAGATCATCTGGGACCGGCGCGTGCCGAGCATGGGCGGCACGACGCGCCGTTTCACGTCGGTGCACGACAACATCGGCTTTTTCGCGGTTTCCAAAGCGTATTACTTCGATCTCGATCCGGTCCGCATCCCGTACGACGCCGACACGAAGAAGGCCCGCTCGCGCAAGCTGTTCGAAGGCAGCAAGTGGCTCGAGATGGGCTACAACCCGAAGGACGTCTGGTCGGTCTCGCGCCTGCATCGGCAGCACGCGGAGCGCGTCGATCATCCGACCCAGAAGCCGCTGGAAATCATCGAGCGCATGGTGCTCGCGAGTTGCCCGCCGGGCGGCCGCGTGCTCGATCCGTTCATGGGCAGCGGCACGACCGCGGTGGCCTGCGCACGGCAGGGGCGCGACTTCGTCGGCTACGAGATCAACGAAAGTTATTGCGCGATTGCGCACGAGCGCGTGAGCGCGCTCGCCGCGCAGGCGTGCGAGTGAGCCGCGCCGCCGCAGCGCCGATCGCATCAAGGAAAATTGCCATGTCCTCCCGTATCCAGCAGACCTTCGCCGCACTCGCCGAACAGGGCCGAAAGGGCCTGATCCCGTTCATCACGGCCGGCGATCCCGATCCCGCGAAGACCGTCGAATTCATGCACGCACTCGCCGAAGGCGGCGCCGACGTGATCGAGCTCGGCGTGCCGTTCTCGGACCCGATGGCCGACGGCCCGGTGATCCAGCGTTCGTCGGAACGCGCGCTCGCGCGCGGCGTCACGCTCAAGAGCGTGCTCGCCGACGTCAAGCGCTTTCGCGAGACCGACCGGACAACCCCCGTCGTGCTGATGGGCTATGCGAACCCGATCGAGCGGATGGGCGTCGACGCGTTCGCGGCCGAAGCGCAGGCGGCCGGTGTCGACGGCGTGCTGGTCGTCGACTATCCGCCCGAAGAGGCGGGCGTGTTCGCCGAAAAAATGCGCGGCGCGCAGATCGATCCGATCTTCCTGCTCGCGCCGACGTCGACCGACGAACGCATCGCCGACGTCGGCAAGATCGCGAGCGGCTACGTGTACTACGTGTCGCTCAAGGGCGTGACCGGCGCCGGAAATCTGGATGTTTCGAGCATTGCGGGTAAAATCCCGGCCATCAAGTCGCGCGTGCCGGTTCCGGTGGGCGTCGGCTTCGGGATCCGCGACGCCGAAACGGCGCGCGCGGTGGCCGAAGTGTCGGACGCCGTCGTGATCGGCAGCCGCCTGGTGCAGCTGCTCGAGAGCGCTGCGCCGGAAGGCGCCGCCGCCGCGCTGAAGACGTTCATCGCCGAGCTGCGCGCCGCCCTCGACGGCGCCGGCGACACGGCGCGATAAACACAACACAGGAAGCGGGAACGGGCCGCGTCGGCCCGCCCCGCCACGGAACAGGAAACCATACACGATGAGCTGGCTCGACAAACTGTTGCCGCCGAAGATCAAGCAGACCGACCCGAAAAGCCGCAAGGGCATTCCGGAAGGCCTGTGGGTCAAGTGCCCGTCCTGCGAGGCCGTGCTGTACCGCAACGACGTGGACGCGAACCTGCACGTGTGCCCGAAGTGCGATCACCACATGCGCATCGGCGCGCGCGAGCGCCTCGACGGGCTGCTCGATCCGGAAGGCCGCTATGAAATCGGCCAGGAAGTCGTGCCGGTCGACTCGCTGAAGTTCAAGGACAGCCGCAAGTACCCCGATCGTCTGAAGGAAGCGATGGACGAGACGGGCGAGACCGACGCGATGGTCGTGATGGGCGGCGCGATCCATACGCTGCCCGTCGTCGCGGCCTGCTTCGAGTTCTCGTTCATGGGCGGCTCGATGGGTTCGGTCGTCGGCGAGCGCTTCGCACGCGGCGCGCAGAACGCGCTGGAACAGCACGTGCCGTTCATCTGCTTCACCGCGTCGGGCGGCGCGCGGATGCAGGAAAGCCTGCTGTCGCTGATGCAGATGGCGAAGACCACCGCGATGCTGACGAAGCTGGCCGAAGCCAAGCTGCCGTTCATCTCGGTGCTGACCGACCCGACGATGGGCGGCGTGTCGGCGAGCTTCGCGTTCCTCGGCGACGTCGTGATCGCCGAGCCGAAGGCGCTGATCGGCTTCGCCGGCCCGCGCGTGATCGAGCAGACGGTTCGCGAGAAGCTGCCGGAAGGCTTCCAGCGCGCGGAATTCCTGCTGAAGACGGGCGCGATCGACATGATCGTCGATCGCCGCAAGATGCGCGACGAGATCGCGCAGCTGCTCGCGCTGCTGCAGCGACAGCCGGCCGACGCGCTGGCCTGACAGGCGCGGCGTTGTGAACTGCGCGCGCCGCCCGGCTGAACCGCCGGGCGGCGCGTTTCGTTTTTTGGCGTAGTGGCGGTACCGATTCAGATTTGATCCGATGAGCACTTTTCCCACTCTCGACGCGTGGCTTTCGCATCTCGAACGCGCACACCCGGTCGGTATCGACATGGGCCTCACCCGTATCGGCCAGGTCAAGGCGGCGCTTCAGCTAGACTTCGCGTGCCCCGTGATCACGGTCGGCGGCACGAACGGCAAGGGCTCGACCTGTGCGTTCCTCGAGGCGATTCTCGTGCACGCGGGTTACAAGGTCGGCTGCCACACGTCGCCGCATCTGCTGGAATTCGCCGAGCGCGCGCGCGTGAACGGGCAGCAGGTCGGCGATGCCGAGCTGCTGCCGCATTTCGAGGCCGTCGAAGCGGCGCGCACGTCGCTGCCGGAGCCGGTGTCGCTCACGTACTTCGAATTCACGACGCTCGCGATCCTGCACCTGTTCGCGTCGCGCGGCCTCGACGCGGTGATCCTCGAAGTCGGCCTCGGCGGCCGGCTCGATGCGGTCAACATCATCGACACCGATTGCGCGATCGTCACGAGCATCGACATCGACCACACCGAATACCTCGGCGACACGCGCGAGAAGATCGCGTTCGAGAAGGCCGGTATCTTCCGCGCCGGCAAGCCGGCGATCTGCGGCGATCCGGCAGTGCCGCACACGCTGGTCGACCATGCGAACGCGATCGGCGCCGACCTGTGGCTGGTCGGGCGCGATTTCCGCTACGAAGCGCAGCCGGGCGCCGAGCGCCAGCAATGGAGCTACCTCGGCCGCGACAAGCGTTATCCGGCGCTCGCGTACCCGGCGCTGCGCGGCGCGAATCAGCTGATCAATGCGTCGGCTGCGCTGGCCGCGCTCGAGGCGCTGCGTCCGGTGCTGCCGGTCTCCGCGCAGGACATCCGGCTCGGGCTCGCGAACGTCGAACTGCCGGGGCGCTTCCAGGTGCTGCCCGGCAAGCCCGCGATCGTGCTCGACGTCGCGCACAACCCGCATGCGGCCGCCGTGCTCGAGCAGAATCTCGGCAACATGGGCTTCTTTCCGTACACGTACGCGGTGTTCGGTGCAATGCACGACAAGGATATCGACGGCGTGCTGCGGCACCTGAAGGGCGAGATCGACCACTGGTGCGTGACCGATCTGCCGCTGCCGCGCGCGGCCTCCGCGGAGCAGCTCGAAGCCGCGCTGCGCAAGGCCGGCGTGGAGGAGGGGCCGGATTCGAGCGTCACGCGCTTCGCGTCGCCCGCCGACGCGTTTCGCGATGCACTAAAAAGAGCATCCGAGAATGATAGAATCGTGGTTTTCGGCAGTTTCCATACGGTGGCGGGTGTGATGGCCTACCGGAAATCGCAGCAACACTGACTGACGGGCAGTTTCGGACTCAGCCATTCATGGGAATTTTCTCGTTCGGCAAGAAAGACGACGACGCGCCCCCGCGGCGCGGCGGTCGTACCGGGGCTTCCCGGAACGTGCGCACGGAGCGCACTGAACGTGTCGAGCGCCGCACGCGCCGCACCGAGCGTCCGGAATCGGACGCACTGCTCCTCGATCCGACCCTTCCTGAAAAGCAACGCGCGCGCCGGCGTCTGGTCGGCGCGATCGCGCTCGTCGTCGCCGCGGTGATCGTGCTGCCGATGGTGCTCGATTCGCACCCGAAGCCGGTCACGGACGACATCGCGATCGACATCCCGAACCGGCCCGCTCACCAGGCCGTCGCGCCGCGCGACGACGATGCAACCGACGTGCAGGCGGGCGTCGCGCACGACGAGCCGCCGGCGTCCGATGCCGCGGTGGCCGCCGTTCCGGCGCCCGCGAAAGATGCGGCGAAGCCGGCCGCGAAACCCGATACCACGACGTCGACGACCACGGCCAGCGTGGCGCCGGCGAAGCCCGCCGCCAAGCCGGCCGCGCCCGCGCCCGCGGCGAAGCCTGTCGCACCGAAGCCGGCGCCTGCGGCGGTCGCGAATGCCGACGCCGCGGCCGACAGCGGCGACGCATCGTCGCCGGCGTCGCCGGCCGGTGCGCGCTTCGCGGTGCAGCTCGGGTCGTTCAAGGACGACGCGACGGCCCGTTCGTGGGCCACCAAGTTGAAATCCGCGGGCGTACCCGCATATGTCGAGCATCGCAAGCAGGCGGACGGCAGCACGGCTACACTGCTGCGTGCCGGCCCGTTTGCGGATCGCGCGGCGGCGTCCGCCGCGATCGCGAAGGTGCGCGAAGCCGGACTCACGCAGTAACGTGCGATGCTGACGGCTTTCGACTACGCTGTATTGGCGGTGATCGCGTTGTCCGCGCTGCGTGGCGCATGGCGCGGTTTCGTCTCGGAGATTTTCGGGCTGATCGGCTGGATCGCGGCGGTCGTGATCGCCGCCCGCTATGTCGGACTGGTGGTGCCGTATATCCCAGCGAACTGGCCGGGCGGCGCGCTGACACAGTGGGTGCTTGCGTTCGCACTGATCGTGATCGGCGTCGTGTTCGTCGCGGGCGTCGCGAACGCGCTGTTGTCGCGGATCGCGCAGGCGACGGGCCTCGGCGGCGTCGATCGCTCGCTGGGCATGATGTTCGGGCTGGTCCGCGGCTGCGTGCTGGTGGTGCTGCTGGTCGCGGCGGCCGGGCTGACCGAATTGCCCAAACAGGATTTCTGGCGCAATGCGCTATTGCGTCCTATCGCCGAACAGGGCGTGCACGAGCTGAAGCAGCTCCTGCCCGACGGCATGGCCCAGTACGTACGCGTGTGACGACGCGGCCGGGCAGGACCGAACCGATTTTGTCATCTTGAAGGACATGCCATGTGCGGCATCGTAGGCGTTATCTCCCAATCCCCGGTCAATCAGCTGATCTATGACAGCCTGCTGCTGCTGCAGCATCGCGGTCAGGACGCAGCGGGCATCGCGACGGCGGACGGCAGCAATTTCCACATGTACAAGGCGAACGGCATGGTGCGCGACGTGTTCCGCACGCGCAACATGCGCAGCCTGCCCGGTACGTTCGGCATCGGCCAGGTCCGCTATCCCACGGCCGGCTCGGCGTCGAGCGAAGCCGAGGCGCAGCCGTTCTACGTGAACGCGCCGTTCGGGATCATCCTCGCGCACAACGGCAACCTGACGAACTGGGAACAGCTGAAGGACGAGATGTTCCGGATCGACCGCCGGCACATCAACACCAATTCCGACAGCGAAGTGCTGCTCAACGTGTTCGCACACGAGCTGCAGCTGTCGACCACGGGCCTCGAACTCGACCCGGCCGCCGTGTTCAAGGCGGTCGCGGGCGTGCACCGCCGCCTGCAGGGCTCGTACGCGATCGTGTCGCTGATCGCCGGCTACGGGCTGCTCGCGTTCCGCGATCCGTTCGGCATCCGCCCGCTCTGCATCGGCAAGCTCGAGACCGAAAACGGCACCGAATGGATGGTCGCGTCGGAGTCGGTGGCCGTCGAAGGCATCGGTTTCGAATTCGTGCGCGACGTGCAACCGGGCGAAGCGATCTTCATCGACAAGGCCGGCAACTTCCACAGCCAGCAGTGCGCGGAAAACCCGACGCTGAATCCGTGCATGTTCGAATACGTGTATCTCGCGCGTCCGGACTCGTGCCTCGACGGCGTGCCGGTCTACAACGTGCGCCTGCGCATGGGCGACTACCTCGCCGAGAAGATCAAGCGCGAGCTGCCCAACGTGCCGATCGACGTCGTGATGCCGATTCCCGACTCGTCGCGCCCCGCTGCGATGCAGGTCGCCGCGAAGCTCGGCGTCGAGTATCGCGAAGGCTTCTTCAAGAACCGCTACGTCGGCCGCACGTTCATCATGCCGGGCCAGGCCGTGCGCAAGAAGTCGGTGCGCCAGAAGCTCAACGCGATGAGCATCGAATTCAAGGACAAGCACGTGCTGATCGTCGACGACTCGATCGTGCGCGGCACGACGTCGCACGAGATCGTGCAGATGGCGCGCGATGCGGGCGCGAAGTCGGTGATCTTCGCGTCGGCGGCGCCGCCGGTGAAATTCCCGAACGTGTACGGCATCGACATGCCGACGCGCGGCGAGCTGGTCGCGCACGGCCGAACCGACGAGGAAGTCGCGAAGATCATCGGCGCCGATTACCTGATCTATCAGGACGTCGACGACCTGCGCCGCGCGGTGCGCGACATCAACCCGAAGCTCGAGCGCTTCGAGGCGTCGTGCTTCGACGGCGACTACATCACCGGCGCGGTGACGCCCGAGTACCTCGATGCGATCGAGCGCGCGCGCCTCGCGCCGGCGTCGCAGGCCGATCGCGATACGGCCAGCGATGCCGCGCGTTCGCAGATGAACCTGCAACTGTCGGTCGAATGATGCCGGCGCACGCTTCCGACGAAGCGTGATAGGATGTCGCCTTGCGTCGATTTGATTCAGCTTGCGGACGCGGGGCGACTTCCCAAAACAGCTAAAGCGAAGGCCGGCGGCAGCCGGCCCGAGTCGATCGCTGTCGTACCGCACCGAAGCCCGCTGATGCCGACGCATAGCGGGCTTTTTGTTTTGGCCTGACTTTGTGGCTGGGCGCGCGCCCGATGCATGACCGCCGGCGCGACCCTCGAATACGGAAAACGGAACATGGACGACTCCCTCAACTTCGACACGCTCGCCGTGCGCGCGGGCACGCAGCGCAGCGACTACAACGAGCACTCGGAAGCGCTGTTCCTCACGTCGAGCTTCTGCTTCACGAGCGCGGCGGAGGCGGCCGAGCGCTTCGCGAATTCGGAAGACTATTTCACCTATTCGCGCTTCACGAACCCGACCGTCACCATGTTCCAGGATCGTCTCGCCGCGCTCGAAGGCGGCGAGGCCTGCATCGCGACGGCGTCGGGGATGGCCGCGATCATGTCGGTCGTGATGTCCGCGCTGCAGGCGGGCGATCATCTCGTCAGCTCGCGCAGCCTGTTCGGCTCGACGCTCGGGATGTTCTCGCAGATCTTCAGCAAGTTCGGCATCACGACGACGTTCGTCGATCCGACCGACCTGAACGCCTGGCAGGAAGCGGTGCGGCCGGAGACGAAGATGTTCTTCCTCGAAACGCCGTCGAACCCGCTGACCGAACTCGCCGACATCGAAGCGATCGGCAGGATCGCGAAGGCCGCGAACGCGCTGTTCGTGGTCGACAACTGTTTCTGCAGCCCGGTGCTGCAGCAGCCGCTGAAGCTCGGCGCCGACGTCGTGATGCATTCGGCGACGAAGTTCCTCGACGGGCAGGGCCGCGTACTCGGCGGCGCGCTGGTCGGCTCGAAGGAATTCATCATGGGCAAGGTATTCCCGTTCGTGCGCAGCGCGGGCCCGACGCTGTCGGCGTTCAACGCGTGGGTGCTGCTGAAGGGGATGGAGACGCTGTCGCTGCGCGTCGAGAAGCAATCGGCGAACGCGCTCGAAATCGCGCGCTGGCTCGATGCGCATCCGGCCGTGGCGCGCGTGTTCTATCCGGGGCTCGAATCGCATCCGCAGCATGAGCTCGCGAAGCGTCAGCAGAAGGCGGGCGGCGCGATCGTGTCGTTCGAGCTGAAGGGCGACACGCCGGAGCAGCAGCGCGCGAACGCATGGCGCGTGATCGACGGCACGAAGCTGATCTCGATCACCGGCAACCTCGGCGACACGCGCACGACGATCACGCATCCGGCGACCACCACGCATGCGCGGATCACGCCCGAAGCGCGGGCGGCCGCGGGGATCACCGAAGGGCTGATCCGCGTCGCGGTCGGGCTGGAAGACGCGCGTGACCTGCGCAACGATCTCGCGCGCGGCCTCGAGGGCTGAGCCCGGCGGCACCGTTTTCGGCGCCGGCATGACGACGGGCCGCTCGACTTCGAGCGGCCCGTTCTTCTTGGCCGGCGGAGAGCGTGCGGCGCCGCGGGAATCAGCGGGCCGGCGCGTTGCGCATGGCGTCCATCATCCAGCGCAGCGTTTCATCGAGCGGCGTCACCGGCAGCTCGCCCACCGCGCGCCGCAGCTTGTCGCGCGAGCCTGACAAGCTCTTTACTTCGTTGTGCCGGACGAAACGCGGATCGATCGTCACGTCGATCACGTAGCCGGCGATCCGCGCCAGCATCGCCAGCACCTCCTTCAGCGAATACGCGCGCTCCGAGCAGACGTTGAACGTCTCGCCGGCCGGTGCGGCTTCGAGCAGCTTCAGGTACGCGGCCGTCACGTCGCGCACGTCGGAGAAATCGCGGCTCACGTCGAGATTGCCGAGCGAAATGCGCGGCGCGTTGCGCGCATAGTGCGACACGAGCTTCGGCAGCAGATACGCATCGTCCTGGCCGACGCCGGTGTAGTTGAACGGCCGCGCGATCACGATCGGCAGGCGGTCGGCCCACAGCTTCGCGGCGTACTCCATCGCGAGCTTGCTGACCGCGTAGTCGTTCGCGGGCGCGGGCGGCATCGTTTCGTCGAGCACGCCGGCCGTCGAATTGCCGTAGACGTTCGCGCTGCTCGCGAGCAGCACCGCCGACGGGCGGCTGTCGAGGCCCGCCAGCGCGGCCAGCAGATTGCGCGTGCCGACGATGTTGACCGCGTAGGTTTGCGACGGGTCGTCCTGCGCGACGTGCGCGCGTGCGGCGAGATGCACGACCGCATCAGGCCGCGCATCGGCCGCGGCCGCACGCATGGCATCCGCGTCGAGCAGGTCGACCGGCAGCAGCGTGCAGTTCGCGAGAACCGGATCGTCGGGGCGCGCCGCGCCGGGCGCGACGGTACCCCACACGTGGTAGCCGGCCGCGACGAGCCGCTGCGCCATGTAGCGGCCGGTGAAGCCCGTCAGGCCCGTGACGAACGCACGGCGCGACGGGCGGCCGGCTTCAGTACGTGTCATGGTGACGATTCCGCGTCAGATCGGCTTCGACCATCATCTGGCAAAGCTGTTCGAGCGTCGTCTTCGGCGCCCAGCCGAGCTTCGATTTCGCCTTGTCCGCGCAGCCGATCAGCAGGTCGACTTCGGCAGGGCGGTAGAACTTCGGATTCACTTCGACGAGCACGTTGCCGTTCGACGCATCGATGCCGCGCTCCTGCTCGCCCTTGCCGGTCCATTCGATCTGGTAGCCGGCCGCCGCGAACGCCATCCGCACGAAGTCGCGCACGGTCTCGGTGCGATTGGTCGCGAGCACGTAGGTGTCCGGCTCGTCGGCCTGCAGCATCCGCCACATCCCTTCGACGTATTCGAGCGCGAAGCCCCAGTCGCGCTTCGCGTCGAGGTTGCCGAGCTCGAGCTTGGTCGCCTTGCCGAGCTTGATCTTCGCGACGGTGTCGGTGATCTTGCGCGTGACGAACTCGCGCCCGCGCAGCGGCGATTCGTGGTTGAACAGGATCCCGCTGCAGCCGAACAGGTCGTAGGACTCCCGATAATTCACGGTCATCCAGTGCGCGTACAGCTTCGCGACGCCGTACGGGCTGCGCGGGTAGAACGCGGTCGTTTCCGTCTGCGGGATCGCCTGCACCTTGCCGAACATCTCGGACGTCGACGCCTGGTAGAAGCGCGTGTTCGGGCTCACCACGCGAATCGCCTCGAGCAGGTTCAGCGGGCCGATGCCCGTCACGTCGGCGGTCGTCGCGGGCTGGTCGAACGACACGCCGACGAAGCTCTGCGCGGCCAGGTTGTACAGCTCGTCCGGTTGCGTGCGTTCGAGCAGCCGCATGCTGGAACCGGCATCCGTCAGGTCGTGCTCGACGAGCGACAGGTTCGGGTGCGTATCGACGCCGAGTTCGGCGATGCGCCAGAAGTTGACCGAGCTGGTGCGGCGGTACGTGCCGGTGACTTCGTAGCCCTTGTCGAGCAGCAGCTTGGTCAGGTAGGCGCCGTCCTGCCCCGTGATCCCCGTGATGATGGCCTTCTTGCGGTTTTGGCTCATGGCAATGTCCTGGTCGAAACGATGGATTGAGAAAGTCAGGCGGTCGTGCGCGCAGCGGCGGGCACCGCGCCGCGGACCGGGCCGCGCGTCAGGCGGCGCTCGAAGCCGTACCAGCTCACGGTCGCGTACGCGAGCGTGATCGCGAGCGCGAGCGCGGCCGTGACGAAGCGGTTCAGATGCAGCGGCCACAGCGCATACAGCACGCTCAGGTGAATCAGGTAGACGGTGTAGCTGACCGTGCCGACGTAGACGAGCAGCGGATTCGTCAGCACGCGCTGCACGAGGCCGCGTCCGCGCAGCGCGATCACGACGATCGACGTGCACAGCAGCAGCGAGATGCTGTAGAGCGCGGCATTCGACATCGGCGTGTTCGCCGCGCGAAAGCGCGGGAACGACAGGTGCAGCCAGCCGAGGATCGCGAGCGACACCAGCGCGCCGGCGATCGCGAGCGGATAGAACGGCTCGAGCGCGCGCCGGTCGCGGCGCAGCACGATCGCGAGCAGCGCGCCCGCGGCGAGCAGGTCCATCCGGAACGGCGTCAGGTAGTAGATCGGCCAGAACGAATCGAACCACGGCGTCGCGATCGCGCGCAGCACGGGCGCGGCGACGATCAGCGCGGCGGCGATCCACAGCAGCGCGCGCTCGGAGCACCACAGCACGACGAACGGCCAGAAGATGTAGAACTGCTCCTCGACGGCGAGCGACCACAGCACGTTCAGGCTGTCGTGGCCGATGCTGCCGAGCGACAGCCCGATGTTGGTCGAGAAGAACGCGAACCACGGCCAGTGCGGCAGCCAGCTCGCGCCGAACAACAGCGTCGACACGACGAGCAGCAGCACGTACGGCGGCAGGATCCGGCGCACGCGCCGTGCGTAGAAGTGGCTGAAGTACGACTGTCCGCGTGCTTTCCGGTCGAGCAGGATGCCGGTGATCAGCAGCCCGCTCAGCACGAAGAACAGGTCGACGCCCATCCACAGCGGCGCCTTCAGCGCGTGCTGCAGGAACACGGCGCCCACCGCGATCGCGCGCAGCCCGTCGAGCTGCACGATGCGGCCGTGCTGGCCGGGTTGCGGCGGGGCGAGCTCGGCGGTGCGCGAGATGCCCGTCATCGCGCCGCTCCTTCGCAACGCGCGGCACGTGCCGCGGCGCGCCGCGCATCCGATGCGTGAACGTAATGCATGCGTTTAAAAAGAAATATGGAATCGAAATCGATTCTAGGGAAAAGAAATCGGCAAAAAAACGCGTGTCATTTATCGGGCTGAAAGCATTCGAATGACGCCGGGTTCAATCGCCGAATGAAAGGTTTGCAGGCTGCACGGCCCGGCGGGCGGGACCCGGCGGCATTTTCTACGGATCCCTCCGCGAAAGCCGGTCGATATTGCCGCTTTGCCGGGCCTGAATGCCGCTGTCCAGGCGCAATATTTCAGGCCGAAACATCCCCAAATATTTCCAAATTTCTTGTGATTATTTTTGCTTGTAACCTGCATCGCGACGTTTGAAACCCATTTAGAGCGGCAGGCCATCCGCGAGCGCAGCACGCCGCGGTGCCGGTCGCTTTCGCATCGAGTCTGGAGAGCGCATTGCGACGTCTGATTCTGGTTGGCATGACGGTGTGCGCGGCGCTGTCCGCGAGCGCCGCCGCGGCTGAAACCGTGTTGCCCGCGACCACGTCGTGGATCGGCAACACGTTCGGCTATGGCGACGGCAGCTGGACGCAGATCGACATTCGCGCGATCGCGGTGACGCCGGACGGCAAGGTGTATACGAACGCGCCGTGGGACGAGAGCGGCGCCGAGGCGAGCGTCTACCAGGACGGGAAGATGCTCGGCTTCGCCGGCGGCACGCACGGCTGGGGCAACCTCGGCGGCAACGCGGTCGCGGTGAACAGCAAATATGCGTACGTCGCGATCGGCGTCGGCAACGAGCGCGGCCATCTGCAGGCGCCCGGCATCTGGCCGGACAAGGGCAAGCAGTGGTTCGGCATCTCGCGCCGCACGATCGGCGACATGAAGCAGCCGGCGCCGTTTCGCGCGGCGCCGCAGGTCGCGCCGGGCGGGCGCGCCGACGCCGGCCGCGCGCGAATGGCCGCGAGTTTCATGGTGGTGAACGAGGTGCCCGCGCCGGCGCGCTCGGAAGTCGGCGAGTCCAAGGCCGAAGTCGGCGGCCTCGCGGCCGACGACAAGACGCTGTTCGCGACGAACCCGTCGCATGACGCGGTCGACGTCTACGACGCCGACACGATGCAGAAGAAGGGCACGTGGAGCGCGCACGAGCCGGGCCGCATCGCGCTCGCCGGCGACGGCACGCTGTGGCTGCTGACCGATACGCTCGGCGGGCCCGCGCGTCTCGTGCACGTGCGCGCGGACGGCCGCAAGCTCGACGACGCGCCCGCGCTGCCCGAAGGCACCGACGCGGTGGACGTGGCGGTCGACGCGAAAGGGCGCGTGCTGATCGCGGACAACGGCCCGCGCCAGCAGATCCTGATCTTCTCGAAGGGCGGTAACGGCTATGCGCCGTCCGGCACGCTCGGCGAGCGCGGCGGCATCTTCGCGGGCCCCGTGCCGGGCCGGCCGGGGCCGCAGCGCTTCAACGGGCTGACGGGTGTCGGCGTCGATCGCGCGGGCAACATCTATGTATCGATGAACGGCATCGGCCCGCGTCACGACACGATCGGCGCCGGGCTCGGCGCGGTGCTCGAAAGCTACACGCCGGACGGCAAGCTGCGCTGGCAGGTGCAGGGGCTGCTGTTCGTCGACGGCGCGTGGCTCGATCCGTCGCGGCCGAACAGCGTGTACACCGGCAACAAGCGCTTCGAGCTCGACCTGTCGAAGCCGCCCGGCCAGGACTGGAAATACGCCGGCTTCCTGTCGAACCGCTTCAAGTATCCGGACGATCCCGTGTTCCACACCGATCAGTATCCGGGCATGCCGATCGCGCGGCGTATCGACGGCCGCACGTTCCTGTACCTGACCGACATGTACGCCGATCACCTGAAGATCTACCGCTTCGACGCGAAGCGCGACGGCGAGGTCGCGATTCCGTCGGGCCTCATCGCGGGCCGCGCGCGGCCGGTCGACAAGGTGCCGAACAAGCCGCCGGGCGGCGACTGGCTGTGGCGCGACACGAACGGCAACGGCCGGCTCGACGCCGATGAATTCACGACCAACACGACCGGCAAGGCGAAGGCGGGCGGCTGGGGCTGGTGGGTCGACACGAAGGGCGACATCTGGCGCACGAGCGACGTGCGCGGCATTCACCGCTTCGCCTACGGCGGACTCGACAAGGCCGGCAACCCGATCTACGCGTACGACAAGGTCACGACCTATCCGATGCCGCAGCCGTTCACGCAACTGCGCCGCGCGATCTACGAGCCGCAGACGGACACGCTGTACGTAACCGGCTATACGGCCGATGCGCCGCCGCAGCCGGGCATCAACAAGGAAGTCGGCCGCGTGCTGGTGCGCTTCGACAAGTGGTCGAGCGGCTCGCCGGTGGTGCGTTACCAGGTCGCGCTGCCGTGGCAGCTCGACGCGAAGCCGATCCTCGACCTGATCGGGATCACGGTCGAAGGCCGCTACATCTTCACGGTGGAGCCGGTCGGCAAGATCCACGTGTACGACAAGGAAACCGGCAAGGAAGCCGGCGTGATGAGCCCGGGCGCGGAAGTCGGCAAGGCGTCGGGCTGGGTCGACGTGCCATTCGGCATCAGCGCGTTCCGGCGCGAGAACGGCGAATACCTGGTGTTCGTCGAGGAAGACGCGCGCGGCAAGGTGCTGATGTATCGGTGGAAACCGTGACGGGCGGGCGCGCCGTCGTCGCCGTCGCCGTCACACAAGGCTGAAGCATGGACAAAGGCATACTAAAGAACGTTTCGATCAACTTCATCGGGCTGATCCTGCCGACCTTCGTGTCGCTGGTGACGGTGCCGGCGTACATCCACGCGCTCGGCGTCGAACGCTACGGCGTCGTCAGCCTCGTGTGGACGCTGATCGGCTATTTCGGGATCCTCGATCTCGGAATGAGCATGGCCGCGCAGAACCACATCTCGAAGGCGCTCGCGAGCGGCAACGCGGACGAAAGCGCGCGCGTGTTCTGGAGCGCGTTCTGGCTGAACCTCGGCACCGGCATCGCCGGCGGGCTGCTGATCTATTTCGGCGCGTTCGTCTACACCGCGTATTTCACGAAGGTGTCGGCGGCGATGCAGCACGAGGTGTATCTCGCGCTGCCGTGGCTCGCGCTCGCGATTCCGCTCGCGAACGTGTCGTGGGTGTTCGCCGGCGCGATCAACGGCGCCGAACGGTTCGGCGTGTTCAACACGAACCAGACGATCGGCACGTTCCTGTTCCAGCTGCTGCCGCTCGGCGCCGCGTGGTGGATCGCGCCGAACCTGCAGACGGTGTTGGCCGCCGCCGTGGTCGCGCGGCTGATCGCTGCGGTGATGCTCGGTCACGCGAGCATCAAGGTGCTTGGGATCCGGCGCATCGACCCGCCGCAGTGGGGCACCGCGAAGGGGCTGTTCAACTTCGGCGGCTGGATGCTGATCGCGAGCACGACGAGCATGATCGCCGACACGCTCGACCGCGTGATGCTCGGCGCCGGCATGGGCGCGAAGTTCGTCACGTACTACACGGTGCCGCAGAACCTCGTCACGCGCCTGAACATGCTGCCGAATGCGCTGGTGCGCACGCTGTTTCCGCGGCTGTCGGCGGTCGGCCGCGACCATGCCGACACGCTCGCGCGCCAGTCTCTCGAATTCCTGAACGGCGTGTTCACGCCGGTCGGCATCGTCGCGATCTTCGCGCTCGCGCCGTTCCTCACGCTGTGGGTCGGCGCCGATCTGGCCGCACATTCGGCGCCGGTCGGCCGCGTGCTGGTGATCAGCGTGTGGCTCGTCGGCCAGGCGAGCGTCACGCGAATCCTGATCCAGTCGCAGGTCAACCCGGCCCGCGCCGCGTTGGCGGGCCTCGTCGAGATGCCGTTCTTCGTCGGCGGCCTGTGGCTCGGCATTCATCACTTCGGGCTGATCGGCGCGGCGGTGGTCGTCGCGGCGCGCGCGCTGGTCGACTACGGCGTGCTGCTGTACCTGTCGGCGATCCGGATGCGCGCGATCGTGCTCGACATGCTCGCGCATCTCGCCTTCCTGCTCGCGAGCCTGTTGCTCGCGCAAGCATGGCCGGGGCTCGGCGAGTCGATCGGCCTGTGCGCGATCGTGCTGGCGCTGAACCTTGCGTGGTCGTTCACGATGACGCCGGCGCTGCGCGCGCTCGTGCGCGACTTGTTCGTCCGTCTCAATGCGAGGAAACCCATATGAATCGCGATCTGGCGGAACACGCCATCCTGAATGTCGCCGCGGCCGATGCCGCCGTGGCCGACACCGGCAATGCCGCGCTGCGCCGCGCCGAAACCGCCGGGCAGGCGGCCGCGCGCCATGCGTCGCGCCCGCTGCGCGTGGCGATCGTCCACGATTGGCTCGTCACGTATGCCGGCGCCGAGCGCGTGCTCGAACAGATCGTCGCGTGTTTCCCCGACGCGGACCTGTTCAGCCTCGTCGATTTTCTCGACGATCGCGCGTTCGTGCGCGGCAAGCCGGTGACGACGTCGTTCATCCAGAAGCTGCCGTTCGCGCGCACCAAGTACCGCAGCTATCTGCCGCTGATGCCGCTTGCGATCGAGCAGCTCGACGTGTCCGGCTACGACCTCGTGATCTCCAGCAGCCATGCGGTCGCGAAGGGCGTACTGACGGGGCCGGACCAGGTGCACATCAGCTACGTGCATTCGCCGATCCGCTATGCGTGGGATCTGCAGCACCAGTATCTGGAACAGTCGAATCTCACGCACGGACCGAAGTCGCTGCTCGCGCGGATGATCCTCCATTACATCCGCAACTGGGACACGCGCACCGCGAACGCGGTGGACGGCTTCGTCGCGAACTCCGAGTTCATCGCGCGGCGCATCCGCAAGGTGTATCACCGCGATGCGGCGGTGATCTTCCCGCCGGTCGACGTCGATGCCTTCTCGCTGAACGAGGTGAAGGACGATTTCTACCTCACGGCATCGCGGATGGTGCCGTACAAGAAGATCGACCTGATCGTCGAAGCGTTCTCGCGCACGCCGGAGCGCAAGCTCGTCGTGATCGGCGACGGCCCGGAGATGCAGAAGATCCGCGCGAAGGCCGGCCCGAACGTCGAGATCATGGGCTATCAGCCGTTCGCGGTGCTGCACGACCGGATGCGGCGCGCGAAGGCGTTCGTGTTCGCGGCCGAGGAGGATTTCGGGATCTCCGTGGTCGAGGCGCAGGCGTGCGGCACGCCGGTGATCGCATACGGGAAGGGCGGCGCGCTCGAGACCGTGCTCCAACCGCGCGCGCACGCGCAGCCGACCGGGCTGTTCTTCGACGAGCAGACGCCGCACGCGATCGTCGCGGCGGTCGACGAGTTCGAGCGCGCGCCGCAGCGCTTCGCGCCGCGCGCATGCCGCGCGAACGCGGAGCGCTTCTCCGCCGATACGTTCCGGCGCCGCTTTCTCGACTACGTGGAAGCCGCATTGCCCGGCTCGACCGCGCAGCGCGGCACGGCCGTCGCGCCGATGCCGGCCCCGCGCGGCCCGGCGACGCTCGTGCTCGACCAGAGCGGCGTGCTCGGCGGCGCGGAGTTGTCGCTGCTGGAGATCATGAAGCACATGCGCGCGAACGCCGACGTGCTGCTGTTCGACGACGGCCCGTTCCGCGCCGCGCTCGACGAGATCGGCGCGCGCGTCGACGTGCTCGACCAGGGCGCGCTCGCCGGCGTGCGCAAGCAGGGCGGCGTGTCGGCCGGTGCGTTGAAGCAGCTGGTCGCGCTGGTGCGCGACGTCGCACGGCGCGCGCGCCGCGCCGAGGTGATCTACGCGAACACGCAGCGCGCGATGGTGGTCGCGGCGCTGGCCGGACGGCTCGCGCGCAAGCCGGTGGTCTGGCACCTGCGCGACATCGTCAGCGGCGAGCATTTCGGCCGCAAGCAGCTGACCGCGATCAAGTACTGCGCGCGGTTCGGCGTCACGCGCGTGATCGCGAACTCGGATGCGTCCGCGCAGGCGTTCCGCGCGCTGACGGGCTTCACGCCGCAGCACGTCGACGTCGTGTTCAACGGCATTTCGGCCGAACCTTTCGATGCGCTCGACCCGACCAGCCAGGCCGCGCTGCGCGCGCGCTTCGGGCTGCCGGAGCACGCGTGGCTCGTCGGCTCGTTCAGCCGGCTCGCGCACTGGAAGGGGCAGCATCTGCTGCTGGAGGCCGCCGCGCGCCATCCCGACATGCACGTGGTGCTGGTCGGCGCGCCGCTGTTCGGCGAGGACGACTACGCGGCGCAGCTGCACGAGATCGTCGCGCGTCACGGGATGGACGAGCGCGTGCACTTCCTCGGATTCCAGCGCGACGTGGCCGCGTGCATGAAGGCGGTCGACGTGGTCGCGCATACGTCGATCACGCCGGAGCCGTTCGGGCGCGTGATCGTCGAAGGGATGCTCGCGCGGCGGCCGGTGGTCGCGGCTCGCGCGGGCGGGGTCGTCGAGATCATCGAGGACGGCGAGAACGGGCTGCTGTGCGAGCCGGGCAACGCGGCCGCGCTGGCCGATGCGCTGGGCAGGCTGAAGCACGACGGCGCGCTGCGCGAGCGGCTCGTCGCGAGCGGGCGCGCGACCGCGGTGCGCCGGTTCGGCACCGAAACGTACGTGGAGCGCGTCGAGAAGATCCTCGCGGATACGGCGAAGGCCGCGAAGGCCGCGAAGGCGAAGAAGCGGTAAGCGGGTGAGCGGCGGCCGGCGGCACGCGGCGCGTGTCGTTCGAGCCGGCCGGAAGCGGGCCCTCATGCGGCGCTGCGCTGCATGGGGGCCTCGGCGTCTGGGCCGTTTCGTTTTTGCGTGAGCCGGCCCGAAGTCGGCCGTCCCGCAGATCGGGGTCGCCGTGCAGATGCCAGCAGGCGGCTCAATGCGGCGATCCGTCACGTCCGGAGGGCGCGGGCCGCGCCGACGGCAGCGCAGCCGCCTAAAAGCCGATACGCATCGCACACACACGGCGCACCGTTGCAGTGCGCGCCATCCCGACACGCGATGGCCTTACACGCTCGTTTTGCGCAAAAACGCCCCGTGCAACCTGACGCCGCACGGGGCCGGCGCGCCGGCATGGCGCGTTTGCTTCAGGCGGCCTGCTCGGGCGCCGGCGCGACGACGCGCGCGGCGCGCGCCGGCTTCAGGCTGGCCGACCACATCATCGCCGGGCGTTCGAACAGCCGGTAGAACACATAGGCGACCGGAATCGCGGCGGCCATGAACGCGATCGACGGCCAGATCGACAGTTGCAGCTCCGAATGGAACAGCACCGAGCCGAGGCAGACGAACAGCGGCAGATGGACGAGGTACAGCGAGTAGCTGAAGTCGCCGAACCAGCCGAGCACGCGCAACAGCGGCGTCGGGCGCGGCGGGCACGCGAGCGCGCGGTACAGGAAGCACGCGAAGCCGGCCGCCCACAGCTGGAACGCGCCGTACTGGCCGAAATGGAACGCGCCGCAGCCGGCGGCAAGCAGCACGGCGGCCGCGCCGTACCATGCGCGCGACGGCGCGTCGGCCGCGCCGCGCGCCGGCTTTGCGCGCACGTCGGCGATCCACGCGCCGACCGTCCAGGACAGCCAGTACGACGTGAAGAACTGCAGGTCGTGCCGCTCGAGCAGCCACGCCGACGCGACGTTGACGAGCGCGACGGCCGCGACGATGGCCGGCATCCCGATGCGCCGGCGCAGCGCGAACAGCAGCGGATAGATCGCGTAGAACTGCACTTCGAGCGACAGCGTCCACAGCGCGCCGTTCGATCCATACGTGTAGCCGGCGACGCCCTGCAGCGAGAACAGGTTCACGAGAAACGCGGTGAGGCCGACGTCGCGAATCTTGTGGCTGACCGGCGCGATCTGCAGGCTGACCGCGTCCATCGCGAGCGTGAACAGCAGCGCGGCGAGCAGCACCGGATAGATGCGCGCGAAGCGGCGCGCCCAGAAGTTGGGCGCATCGAGCCGGTACGCGGGGTTGGCCGCCAGCTTGAGCGCCGCGTTGCGATGGATGCAGTAGCCACTGATCACGAAGAAGATCGGCACGCCGGCCGACCCCCACGCAAACGGGAACGTCAGGTAGCCGACGATCACGCTCGGATCGAGTGTGTGACCGTAGGCGCGATGAAAGCCCTGCATGCCGACCCAGACGACCTGCCGGCAATGAAAATAGGCGACGAGCAGCGCCGCGAACCCGCGCATCGCGTCGATCACGTGTTCCTTGTGGTCGGCGACGGGCGGCGCAGCCGATGGCGATCCGCTGAAAGCTTGCATGCGATTCCTTGCGACGGATGAAGGGGATGGTCCAATCGTAATGCGCAAGAATTCGAGCGAATCAATAAAAAAATCGCGCCTCAGAATAATCGTATTTCAGATGGTGGTTTTATCGGGACCTGAAAGCGGTTTCGCGGGCACCACAATTATTTGCCGATTTTTTTCTGATAGTTTGAAGCTCCGGTTGATTGATGCAAGGAGCGGCAAGATGGACATGCATTGGATCGCGAGCGCGGCAGTACTGCTGGTCATGGCCGTGCTGTCGGCGTACCGCGAGGCGCTGAAGAACGAGCCGATTCGCCCCGGCGTCGAGCGGGGCGGCGTCCCGTATATCGAGGAATTCGAATCGTAATAAATTGTATCCGGAAAATCGGTAATTTGTTTCTGCTTCGGCAATCGGTTCGGCAATATCGACCGAATCCGCGGGTTATTGCTTTTCCGGAAAACATGGGCATTCGGTCCATATCGAAAATGAGCGGAGTGGAATTGGCCGTGCCGCCGATTCTCGATATGCCGTTCGGAAAACAATCGCGCCGCGTCGCAGGCCGACGCGGCGCAGTCAACGCAATCAGGATGCGAACATGTTGAAAGTCACCAAGGCCGTGTTCCCCGTTGCCGGTCTCGGCACGCGGTTCCTCCCGGCAACGAAGGCGAGCCCGAAGGAAATGCTGCCCGTTGTCGACAAGCCACTGATCCAGTACGCGGTCGAGGAAGCGATCAACGCCGGTATCACCGAGATGATCTTCGTGACGGGGCGCAGCAAGCGCGCGATCGAGGATCACTTCGACAAGTCGTACGAGATCGAGGCCGAACTCGAGGCGCGCGGCAAGGAAAAGCTGCTCGAGCTCGTACGCGGCATCAAGCCGAGCCACGTGAACTGCTTCTACGTGCGCCAGCCGGAAGCGCTCGGTCTCGGCCATGCGGTGCTGTGCGCGGAAAAGCTCGTGCACGGCGAGCCGTTCGCGGTGATTCTCGCCGACGACCTGCTGCACGGCGAACAGCCGGTGCTCAAGCAGCTCGTCGACGTGTTCGACCACTATCACAGCTCGGTGATCGGGGTCGAGACGATCGCGCGCGAGGACAGCCGTTCGTACGGCGTCGTCGAAGGCCGCGAATGGGAAGAGGACATCATCAAGCTGTCGGGCATCATCGAGAAGCCGGCGCCGGAAGACGCGCCGTCGAACCTTGGCGTGGTCGGCCGCTACGTGTTCATGCCGACGATCTTCGATCACCTGCGCCGGCTCAAGCCGGGCGCGGGCGGCGAGCTGCAGCTGACCGACGCCGTGCAGTCGCTGCTCGCGAACGAACAGGTGCTCGCGTACCGCTACTACGGCACGCGGTTCGATTGCGGCAGCAAGATCGGTTATCTGAAGGCGACCGTCGAGCTCGCGCTCCAGCATCCGGAAGTGAGCCGCGAATTCGAGGCGTACCTGCGTACCTGCCTGCCCGCGCTGGCTGCTGTCGCATAAGCAGCCGCGCTGCTTCGCTGTTTCAGGTGGTGGTTGTTCCGTTGGCCCCGGCCGCTTCGTGCGCCGGGGCTTTTTTGCGTGTGGACGCAATGTGCGGCGGCGACGCCTGCGTGGAAGGCGAACGGCTGCGCCGATGCGCGGCGGCCGAGGCAGCGCACCGGATCGGGCCGAACGACGGCGTTCGTGGCGATCCTGGTGCATCGTGCTCGACCGCGAATCGGATTCGGCGCGTGACGGGCCGCGTATCGGACGCCGTGA
The DNA here is from genome assembly GCF_902499045.1 of Burkholderia latens. GTDB lineage: Bacteria > Pseudomonadota > Gammaproteobacteria > Burkholderiales > Burkholderiaceae > Burkholderia > Burkholderia latens. The sequence continues at coordinate 63,583 of NZ_CABVPL010000003.1, forward strand.
TGCTGAAACCGGTGCCGACGCGTTCGTCGCGCGCGACGTGACGAATCATCGCGCGGCGTGATGGCGCCGGTTCCGGCTCGCACGATGTCGAATCGGAGCGAGTCTCGACGTCGCCCGATCAGCAGGCGCCGCGCCGGTTCGGCAATCCGCATCGCCGGCGTGCCGCACGTATAGCGCGCCGTCGCGCGCGTGCCGTTGCCGTCTTCGGTCAACGCGGCGACGTGCTCGGCCGCGTGACGAAGTACCGCGCGAGCATCGCGGCGATCGGCTTCTTGAAGTCGAGCAGACGCTTTTCCAGAAAGCGCCACGACAGGTGGGCCAGCAGCACGGCGAGCGCGAACTGCAGCAGTTCGGGCAGCGCCGCGCGGACGAGTTCCGGCATCGGCACGTGCGCGAACAGCGCGGGCATTTCGCCGAAGCGTGCGGGAATCAGGTTGTGGAACAGATAGAAGCCGTAGCTGATCGTGCCGAGATAGACGAGCGGGCCCCAGTCGAGCAGCGCCACGGCAGGATGATCGGGCTCGGTGACGATCCACAGCATCAGCGCGCCGAGCGACGCGGACAGCCCGAGATCCACGAACCCGGTGACGACGTCCGGCAGCGTCGTGAACGCCGGCACGACGAGGAAGAACACGACGCCGGCGGCGCCGACCCAGCCCCGCGGAATGCGGCGGACGATGGCCGGGCCGCGATCGGCGAGCGCCATCGCGCCGATGCCGCCGAGTGCGATCAGCGCGAAATTCCACGGGGAAAACGCGTAGATCAGCACCGGCGACGCGTCGAACGCATAGAGCGCGAGATGCGCGAACGCGCACAGCACGACGGCCGCGACGCCGAGCGCGACGTGGCGTGCGGCGGGCACCGTGAGCAGCGTGAGCGGCGCAATCAGATAGAACTGCTGCTCAACCGCGAGGCTCCAGAAGTGCGACGTGGAGCCCGGCCAGCCGTCCTTGACGACACCGATCCAGTAATTCGACAGGAACGTCGCATGCCACGCGAGCCCGAGATTGACGCCGCGCTGGTAGAACAGCGCGTGCGCGATCGCGAGCGCGGCGAGCAGCAGGTAGTAGACGGGAAAGATCCGCAGCGCGCGCTTCGCGAGGAACAGCGCGAGCGCGTGGCGGCGTGTCATCGCGCCGCGCTCGATCGCCTGACGGTTGCGATGCAACTCCCCGACGATCAGGAATCCGCTGATGAAGAAGAACGTCCACACGCCGAGCTTGCCCACGTCGACAGCGAGGACGTGGCCCTTGTGGGACAGGAAAACGAGGATGACGGCGATGGCTCGCAGGCCGTCGAGTCCTTTGACGTATCTGACTTCGCGCATGAAGGCATCCGGGGCACTGAGCGAGGTCAGTATAGGTGCGCAAATATCGAACGTAATTCACGCTCGGGCGCGTTTCGACGTATACGTGAAGATGTTTTTCGATGCTCGAGCGTCCCCGGAGTCGGTCGCGCGCAACAAAACCTGCGGGAAACCCCGCGAAAACGCATAAAAGTACTCCACGAAGCGTCAAGGCGCTTGTAGAATCCGGCGTTGAAGCGCGCGCGTTGCACGCTTCGTGTATCCAACGACCACACCTGGTAGGAGAAACATGGCGACTTCCGCAAAAAAGGTGGCCAAGAAGGCTGCCGCACCGGCCACCAAGAAAGTGGCTGCCAAAAAGGCTGCGCCCGCGAAGAAAGTAGTGGCCAAGAAGGCTGTCGCGAAGGCAGCACCGGCCGCTCCGACTCCGCTGAAGGACAAGTTCACGAAGGCATCGCTCGCAACGCACATCGCTGAGCGCGCAGCTGTCGAAGTGAAGGCGGTCAAGGCAGTGCTCGCCGCACTCGAGAACGTCGTGCTGGGCTCGGTTCACAAGAAGGGCGCAGGCGAGTTCACGCTGCCGGGTCTGCTGAAGATCACGGCGCAAGTCGTGCCGGCGAAGAAGAAGCGCTTCGGCAAGGATCCGTTCACGGGCCAGGAGCGCTGGTTCCCGGCGAAGCCGGCCAGCGTGCGCGTGAAGGCACGTGCGCTGAAGAAGCTGAAGGACGCGGCGGCGTAATGCCCGCGCACCGGCCGACGAACGCATGTCGGCGGCCGGTGCGATGTCCGACGATCCCCGTACGCGAAAGCGTACGGGGATTTTTATTGCGTCGCGCAAATCGGCAACGCGCCGTGTTACGTCATCACGCGGCGCGGATGCAGGACGATGCAGCGTGCATCCGGTGCCGCGGGCCGCTCCGGCAGACGAAGGAATCGCCGTGCCGATGTTTGTGCCGGCGCGCGGCTGCTGATCGCGGCGCGCTGTACGCGAATCGCGTGGACCTCACATGATGGACGTCAACACGACGATCGTTCCCGCCGAGATCGCCGATCAGACGGCGGCTGCATGCGCGACGATCGAGCGGCATCTCGGTGCGGCGCTGCACGCGATTCACCTGTTCGGCTCGGCGCTCGACGGCGGATTGAAAGCGCGCAGCGACATCGATCTGCTGGTGACGATCGCAGCGCCGCCGCGGGATGCGGTGCGGCGCGCGCTGATGTTCGATCTGCTCGACGTGTCGGCGCCGCCGGGCGGCGCGACGCGAATGCGCGCGCTGGAAGTGACCGTCGTCGTGCGCGGCGACGTGGTGCCGTGGCGCCATCCGGCGACGCGCGAGCTGCAGTTCGGCGAGTGGCTGCGCGCCGACCTGCTCGCGGGCATCGTCGAGCCGGCGTGCGTCGATCACGATCTGGCGATCCTGTTGACGAAGGTGCGGCAGCACGACGTTGCGCTGCGCGGCCCGCGCGCGGCCGAATGGTTCGAGCCGGTGCCCGCGCGCGACTTCGTCGCCGCGCTGCTCGCGACCGTCGCGCAGTGGGATGCGGAGCCGGACTGGCGCGGCGACGAATGCAACGTGGTGCTCGCGGTCGCGCGCATCTGGTACAGCGCCGCCACCGGCAGAATCGCGCCGAAGGACGTCGCCGCGGCATGGGTGTTCGAGCGTATGCCCGATGCGCACCGGCCCGTCGTGGCGGCTGCGCGCGCCATCTATTTGCGCGGCGACGGCGACGATGCGCTGCTGTCCGGCGAACCGGTGGCCGCATTCGTTCGCTACGCGCGGCGGATCGTCGAGGCGATGTTGTCGGCGTAGCGGCAAGCGAACGGCCATTGCCCGCGATTGCGTAGCGGCGTGATGCAATCGGGCGCGTGCCGCTTCTGCCGCGGCGGCGTGCGTACCGCGGATCGCACGCGCTGCATCAACGGCTCGGCGGCTCGTGAAAGGGCGCGTGATACCCGCGGCCTCGTCAGCCCGCGGTGCCCTCGTAGGCGGCCTTCAGCGCGGCGACGTCGAACTTCGTCATCTGCATCATCGCTGCGGCCACGCGCGCCGCCTTGACCTCGTCGCGGTCGGCCATCATCGGGATCAGTTCATCGGGCACGATCTGCCACGAGACGCCGAACCGGTCCCGCAGCCAGCCGCAGCCGTCGGCCGTGCCGCCGTGGTCGAGCAGCGCGCTCCAGTAGCGGTCAAGTTCCGCCTGGTCGGCGCAACTGACGAGCAGCGAGATCGCGTGATTGAACGTCTCCGTGCGCGGGTGGCTCATCGCGAAGAACGGTTGCCCGAACAGCTCGAATTCGACCATCCGCGTGCCGCTGGTGCCGGACACCGCGGTGACGCGCACGACGCGCGAGTTCGGGAAAATGCCCGCATAGAACGCCGCGGCTTCTTCGGCTTCCGTCGAGTACCAGAGGAACGGCGTGATCTTCTGAATCGTCATGGAGCGTCTCCTGTCATGTGTCGGCGACGCGGCACGCTGTGTGCCGCCATCGATACGACGGACGACAGCCGTCGAAATCGACACGTCGAAGCATACGTCGTTCGCGTCGGCCGATCGAGGGGGCGGGCGGAGTCCGTGCGGCATTGCGTGCGCGCTTTGCAGCCGGCTCCGGCGGCACGCGTTCGGGCCGGCATGCGGCGTTCCGGAAGGCGGTAGCCGCTGCTTCTGGCGCGGACTGGGCGTGCGCCGGTATCGCGGCAGGGCGGTAGCCTCGACGTGCCGGAATGGCATCCCGGGCCTGACAGGCGGCCCATGCGCCGCTCGCGATCGATTGCCCTGCCGGGCGTCCAGACCACGTTCGCCGCCCGCCACGGCGCCGTTCGCAACGGACGAAAAAAAACCAGCCACGGCCGAAACCGGTGACTGGTTTTGCAGTTCGGCGGCACGGCGTCGGAGACGCCATGCACACCGGAAACGTACTTCTTAGAACTTGTGGCGAATGCCGACCGCGACCAGCTCGGCCGAGCTCTTGCCGGCGAAGCCGTACGAAGCGATCGACGCTTGCGCGCTTTGCTGCACGCCGTCGACGAGCTGCGTGCCGCTCGCGTGCTGGTATGCGCCGACCAGGTAGACGTCCGTGCGCTTCGACAGCGAGTAGTCCGCGCCGACGCCGACTTGGTGGTACTTCGCCGACGTGTCGCCGCTCGCCTTCGTGTACGAGTAGCCGAGGCCCAGCAGCAGCGGCGGCGTGACCTGGTACGTCACGAACGCGCGGCCCGTGTTGTACTTTTCGGTCGAGCCGAAGCCCGAGAATGCGTCCGGCTTGTACTGTGCGTTGCTGTAGCCGAGGCCGAACGTCACCGGGCCGATTGCGTACTGGCCTGCGACTTGCGCGATGGCGATCGACTTCGCCGTTGCGTAACCCGAGTTGATCGGACCGTCGAAGATCGCGTCGGACGTCGTCGAACCCCAGCCTGCGCGGCCGACAGCCGTCGTCGGCGACGGGTTGGCTGCGTAGAAGTAGCCTGCTGCAACGCCGACCGGGCCGTTGTTGTATGCAGCTGCGACCGACCACGTCTGGCCTGCGCCCGTCTTGCCTGCAACGCCGCCGAGTGCGTACATGCCTTCGACCTGGAAGCCGCCCCAGACCGGCGACGTGTACTTGATTGCGTTGCTGACGCGCAGCGAGTTGTCGTTGTTGTCGACGTCGCCCGGCGTTGCCATCACGCTGCCGAAGTAGTTGTCAGCCGTGACTGCCTGGACCAGATCGACCAGCGGGTCGTACTGGCGGCCGAGCGTCAGCGTACCGTACTGGGCGCTTTCGAGGCCGACGTATGCCTGACGACCGAACATGCGGCCGCCCTGGTTCAGGCGGCCCGAGCCCGGATCAAAGCCGTTTTCCAACTGGAAGATCGCCTTCAGGCCACCGCCGAGGTCTTCAGCGCCTTTCAGGCCCCAGCGGCTGCCTTGCAGGTTGCCCGACAGCATTTGCCACGAGTTGTTGGCCTGGCCGTCATTGCCATGAACCCATGCAATCGACGTGTCGATCACACCATACAGCGTCACGCTCGACTGAGCGTGAGCAGCGCCAGCGGCGCCCAGCAGGGCGAGCGAGAGGGTCGAGAGTGCGAGTTTCTTCATCGTTGAGTATCTCCACGCAAATGATTCGTCATTCGTTATTTGTTGCGGATTGGAGAATAGCTCACTGCCATACACGCAAGAAAGCTTAAAAAATAAAGTGTCTCGAAAAGGTAACAGCGGGAAAAAATCCATATATATCAAGCACATCAAAGACTGTTCCTCTTTTTGAAACAGTTGACAATTGCTGCGCTGCGATTGTTGCAGTGGATGGCGTGCTCGACAGTAGAAGGGCAGATTTCGCGGGTTTGCCCACGGAAATCGCGGTGTGCAAACGTTTGCCGTTGCAGCGCGCCGCGTGCGCCGATGCAACGAACGTATCAACGCGCGTCCATGCGCGGCGCGCCGGTGTGGTTGCGAAACGGAGGTCGATCGCGTAGCGCGGCGCGCACCTTGCGCGGCCGCGTGCGAAGCGATGAGGGGCGGTCAGTCGTCGCGCGCGCCACCGGCAGCGCGGTCGGCCGTCGTGGAGGCGGGCGGCAGATTGCCGGTGCGGTCATGCGCGTTGCCGCGCGCGGCCGCGAATTCCGCGCCGAGCAGCAGCACGGCCGCCGAGAAGTACAGCCACATCAGCAGCACCGCGAACGATCCGGCAGCGCCGAACGCGCTTGCCGTGCCGGCGCGCGCCAGATACAGCGCGAACAGCTTTTTGCCGCCGGAGAACAGGATCGCGGAGACGATCCCGCCGATCATCGCGTCGTGCCACGCGACCCGCGCGTCGGGCAGGAATTTCATCAACGCGGCGAACGCGCACGCGAGCACCACGATGCCGACGACGAACTGCAGCACGTTGGTGATCACGACGTACGGCGAATTGCCGAGCAGCCAGGTGCCGATGAACGTGATCGCGGTATCGAGCACCAGCGACACGATCAGCAGGAACGCGACGCCGAGGACGAGCCCGAACGAGATCAGCCGCACGCGGACGAGCCCGAGCATGCTCGACCAGCGGTTTTCCGTGCTCGGCCAGATCACGCTCAGCGCCGTGTTCAGCGACGCGAACGTCGCCGATGCGCCGATCGCGAGCGCGGCGAACGAGATCAGCGTCGCGATGCCGCCGCGCTCGCCCGCGCGATGCGCGTTCTGCACGATGGTCTGGATGCTGGCGGCCGCGTCGTCGCCGATCAACTGGTGGGCCTGCTCGAACACCTGGCCGCGCGCGGCGTCGTCGCCGTAGAACCAGCCGGCCACGGCGATCACCATCACGAGCGTCGGCGCGAGCGAGAACGCCGAGAAGAACGCGATGCTCGCGGCCATTGCCGAGCAGCGGTCGGAAGAGAAGCGCTTGAATGCGTCGAGTGCCCAGTTGGCCTGCTGCTGGGCGAGACGGGTGGCTTCGGAAGTGATCTGTCGTTTCATGGCGGTTCGGTTGCGCGGAACGCGGCTCATCGCAGGTTAATCGGACAAATCGGTATTGATCCGACGATTCGGTCATAGTTGCCTGAACTGTCTATAATCCTTTCAGTTGTACCCCACCCCACAAAAACGCCGAGACCATCATGCTACAAATGTCCCGGCGCCAGTTCCTGAAGGTGACGGCCACGTCGCTTGCCGGGTCGAGTCTTGCCCTGATGGGCTTTTCTCCGACCGAAGCGCTCGCCGAAGTCCGACAGTACAAGCTGGCGCGCACAGTCGAAACGCGCAACACCTGTCCCTATTGCTCAGTCGGTTGCGGCATCCTGATGTACAGCCTCGGCGACGGCGCGAAGAACGCGCAGCCAAGCATCATCCACATCGAAGGCGATCCCGATCATCCGGTCAATCGCGGCACGCTGTGCCCGAAGGGCGCCAGCCTGATCGACTTCATCCACAGCCCGAATCGTCTGACGCATCCCGAGTATCGCGCGCCGGGTTCGGACAAGTGGCAGAGCATTTCCTGGGCCGACGCGCTCGACCGGATCGCGAAGCTGATGAAGGCCGACCGCGACGCCAACTTCGTCGAGACGGCGGAAGACGGCGCGAAGGTCAACCGCTGGCTGACCACCGGCATGCTGGCCGCGTCGGCGGGCAGCAATGAAGTCGGCTATTTGACGCACAAGACCATCCGCAGTCTCGGGATGCTCGCATTCGACAATCAGGCGCGTGTCTGACATGGCCCGACGGTGGCAGGTCTTGCCCCGACGTTTGGCCGTGGAGCGATGACGAACCATTGGGTCGACATCAAGAACGCGGACGTGATTCTCGTGATGGGCGGCAATGCAGCCGAGGCCCATCCGTGCGGTTTCAAGTGGGTGACGGAGGCGAAGGCGCACCGCAAGGCGCGGCTGATCGTCGTCGACCCGCGCTTCACGCGTACGGCCTCGGTGGCCGACTACTACGCGCCGATCCGCACCGGCACCGACATCGTCTTCCTGGGCGGTGTGATCAACTATCTGCTGACGAACGACAAGATTCAGCACGAATACGTGAAGAACTACACGGATTTCACGTTCATCGTGCGCGAGGATTTCGCGTTCAACGACGGCATCTATTCCGGCTACGACGCGGAGAAGCACGCGTACCCGGACAAATCGAGCTGGGACTACGAGCTCGGCGACGACGGCTTCGTCAAGGTCGATCCGACGCTGCAGCATCCGCGCTGCGTATACAACCTGCTGAAGCAGCACTACGCGCGCTATACGCCGGACATGGTCCAGCAGGCGTGCGGCACGCCGAAGGAGAAATTCCTGAAGGTGTGCGAGATGCTCGCGAGCACGGCCGTGCCCGGCCGCGCCGGCACGGTGCTGTACGCGCTCGGCTGGACCCACCATTCGATCGGCGCGCAGATCATCCGCACCGGCGCGATGGTGCAGCTGCTGCTCGGCAACATCGGCATCGCCGGCGGCGGGATGAACGCGCTGCGCGGCCACTCGAACATTCAGGGCTTGACCGATCTCGGGCTGATGTCGAATCTGCTGCCGGGCTACATGACGCTGCCGATGCAGGCCGAGCAGGATTTCGACGGCTACATCAAGAAGCGCACGCAGCTGCCGCTGCGCCCGAACCAGCTGAGCTACTGGAAAAACTACAAGGCGTTCCACGTCAGCTTCATGAAGTCGTGGTGGGGCGACGCGGCGACCGCCGAGAACAACTGGGCGTACGACTACCTGCCGAAGCTCGACAAGCAGTACGACCTGCTGCAGGCGATCGAGCTGATGAATGCCGGCAAGATGAACGGCTACATCTGTCAGGGCTTCAACCCGCTCGCGGCGGCGCCGTCGAAGGTGAAGACGGCGGCCGGCCTCGCGAAGCTGAAGTGGCTCGTGATCATGGATCCGCTCGCGACCGAGACGTCCGAATTCTGGAAGCCGCACGGCGACTTCAACGACGTCGATCCGTCGAAAATCCAGACCGAGGTGTTCCGTTTGCCGACCACGTGCTTCGCGGAGGAAAACGGCTCGCTCGTCAGTTCGAGCCGCGTGCTGCAATGGCACTGGAAGGGCGCGGAGCCGCCCGGCGAGGCGAGGAGCGATCTGGAGATCATGGCGGGGCTGTTCCTGCGCCTGCGCAAGATGTACCAGACGGAAGGCGGCAAGTATCCGGATCCGATCGTAAACCTGACCTGGCCGTACGCGAACCCGGAAAGCCCCACCCCCGAAGAGTTGGCGATGGAGTTCAACGGGCGCGCGCTCGCCGATCTGCCCGACCCGAAGGATCCGACGAAGACGCTCGTGAAGAAGGGCGAGCAGCTCGCCGCGTTCGCGCAGCTGAAGGACGACGGCACGACGGCGAGCGGCTGCTGGATCTTCTGCGGCGCGTGGACGCAGGCCGGCAACCAGATGGGCCGGCGCGACAACTCCGACCCGACCGGTATCGGACAGACGCTGAACTGGGCGTGGGCGTGGCCGGCGAACCGGCGGATCCTTTACAACCGCGCGTCGTGCGACGTGAGCGGCAAGCCGTTCGATCCGACCCGCAAGCTGATCGGCTGGAACGGCAGCGCATGGAAGGGCGTCGACGTGCCGGACTTCAAGGCGGACGAACCGCCCGAGAACGGGATGGGGCCATTCATCATGAACCCGGAAGGCGTCGCGCGCTTCTTCGCCCGTGCGGGGATGAACGAAGGCCCGTTCCCCGAGCACTACGAACCGTTCGAAACGCCGCTCGCGGCGAACCCGCTGCATCCCGACAACCCGCAGGCGCTGAACAACCCGGCCGCCCGCGTGTTCGCGGACGACCGCGCGTCGTTCGGCAAGGTGACGGAGTTCCCGCACGTCGCGACGACGTACCGGCTGACCGAGCATTTCCACTACTGGACCAAGCATGCGCGGCTGAACTCGATCATCCAGCCCGAGCAATTCGTCGAAATCGGCGAAGACCTCGCGAAGGAAGTCGGCGTCGCGCACGGCGATCGCGTGAAGGTGTCGTCCAAGCGCGGCTACATTGTCGCGGTCGCGCTCGTCACGAAGCGGATCAAGCCGCTGATGATCGAGGGCAAGAAGGTCCAGACGGTCGGCGTCCCGTTGCACTGGGGCTTCAAGGGTCTGACGAAGCCCGGCTATCTCGCCAACACCCTGACTCCGTCCGTCGGCGACGGCAACTCGTACACACCGGAATTCAAGTCGTTCCTGGTGAAGGTCGAAAAGGCGTAAGGGGGAAGAGATGGCATTGCAATCGCTGGATATCAAGCGCGTCTCGGCCACCACGACGCCGCCGCCCACGGCGCGCGAACCGGTGACCGGGAGCGTCGCGAAGCTGATCGACGTATCGAAGTGCATCGGCTGCAAGGCATGCCAGACGGCATGCATGGAGTGGAACGACCTGCGCGACGAAGTCGGCACCAACGTCGGCGTGTACGACAACCCGGCCGACCTGACCGAGCATTCGTGGACGGTCATGCGGTTCTCCGAATACGAGAACCCGGCCGGCGACCTCGAATGGCTGATCCGCAAGGACGGCTGCATGCACTGCGAGGATCCGGGCTGCCTGAAGGCCTGCCCGTCGCCGGGCGCGATCGTGCAGTACAACAACGGGATCGTCGATTTTCACGAGGAGAACTGCATCGGTTGCGGCTATTGCGTGACCGGCTGCCCGTTCAACGTGCCGCGGATCTCGAAGAAGGACCATCGCGCGTACAAGTGCACGCTCTGTTCCGACCGCGTCGCGGTCGGCCAGGAACCGGCCTGCGTGAAGACCTGCCCGACGGGTGCGATCGTGTTCGGCACCAAGGAGGACATGAAGCAGCACGCGGCCGAGCGGATCGAAGACCTGAAGGAGCGCGGCTTCGAGCATGCGGGGCTGTACGACCCGCAGGGCGTCGGCGGCACGCACGTGATGTACGTGCTGCATCACGCGGACAAACCGTCGCTGTACCACGGGCTGCCCGACAACCCGTCGATCAGCCCGATGGTGAAGCTGTGGAAGGGCATCGCGAAGCCGCTCGCGGTCGCCGGCCTCGCGCTGACCGCGCTGGCCGGGTTCTTCCATTACACGCGGGTCGGTCCGAACGAGGTCACAGACGAAGAGGAAGCCGCCGCCCGCGACGAGGCGCGACGCATCAAGGAGGACGGAAAATGAAGCACGACGACCCCAACCTGATCGTCCGCTACACGCCGAACGAGCGCACGAACCACTGGATCACCGCGATCACGTTCGTGCTGCTCGCGCTGTCCGGGCTTGCGCTGTTCCATCCGTCGATGTTCTGGCTCACCGCGCTGTTCGGCGGCGGCCAGTGGACGCGGATCCTGCATCCGTTCGTCGGCCTCGTGATGTTCGTGTCGTTCGCGATTCTCGTGGCGCGCTTCTGGCATCACAACGTGCTCGATGCGGACGACCGTCAATGGCTGAAGCAGATCGGGGACGTCGTGACCAACCGCGAAGACAGGCTGCCGCCGGTCGGGCGCTATAACGCCGGACAGAAGCTGCTATTCTTCACGCTGGTGGCGTGCCTGCTGCTGCTCCTGCTGTCGGGGATCGTGATCTGGCGGCGGTACTTCTCGTTCTACTTCCCGATCGGCGTGATCCGCGCGGCCGCTGTCGTGCATGCCGTGGCGGCCTTCGTGCTGATCGCGAGCATCATCGTGCACATTTACGCGGCGTTGTGGGTGAAGGGCTCGATCGGCGCGATGGTGCGCGGCACCGTCACGCTGGGCTGGGCCCGCAAGCATCACCCGAAGTGGTTCCGTGAAAGCGTGAAGTAGCGCTGACGCGCCGGAGCGGGGCGGTACGCCAAATGCGGCATATCGTCCCGCCAACCGCCGGAACCGCCTGAAAGCGCCGATCCGTCGGCGCTTAGTTTTTTGGAAGACATTTTCGTGACACAACGCATTCTGGAGCCGACCGAGATCTCGGCGCTCGATCATTCGGCCATTCCGCGCTTCCGCCTGCCCGAGCGCGGCTCCGCGTTCGCCGCGCGGGCCGCCCGGCTGCGCAAGCTCGCCGACCTGAACCCGATCAGCGGCTACCTGCGGCTGATGGCCACCGTCGCCGATGCGCAGCACGCGACGCTGCAGGCGCTGAACCTGCCGATGCCGTCGGAGGAAGCGATCGCACGCGCGCAGGAGCATTCGATGCCGCTCGTGCCCGCGCTCGACGGCGAGCGCAACCCGCAGTGGCGGGCCGTACTGTATGAAGTGCTCGACCGCGTCGAGAGCGCGGGGCTGGTCAACCCGTCGCTCGCGAAGCTGCTCGACCGGCTGCGGCTGGTGGCGCCGGCCGAACTCGACGCGCAGGCCGATGCGATCCTCGCGCTGCGCTTCGCCGAAGTCGATCCGGCCACCGCGCCGTTCCTGATGGCCGCGCTGCAGGTCGTGTGGACGGATCTCGCGAGCCGCGTCAAGCCGGCCGACGTCCCGTATCTCGACCAGCCGGGCGTGTGCCCCGTATGCGGCACGCATCCGGTCGCGAGCGTCGTGCGCGTCGGCGGCCAGTATCAGGGGTATCGATTCCTGCAGTGTGGGCTCTGCACGACCGAGTGGCACATGGTGCGCACGAAATGTTCGCACTGCGATTCGACCAAGGGCATCGCGTACCACGGGATCGAGGGCGGCAGCGAAGCCGTCAAGGCCGAATCGTGCGACGAATGCAAGACCTATCGCAAGATCGGCTACCAGGAGAAGGACTACGAGTTCGAGCCGCTCGCCGATGATCTCGCGAGCCTCACGCTCGACTTGCTGATGAACGAAGCCGGCTACCAGCGCAGTTCGCCGAACCCGCTGCTGTGGCCCGACATGTCGCGCGAGGCGGAAGCGGACTGACGGCATGGCGCCGGCGCGGGCCCGCGCGCGCCGGCGCCGGTCGTCTGCCATGCATCGAAAGGGAGCCACGATCACGTGACCGAACCAGGTTTGAATGAACTGAATGCCGTCCTCGCGCGCGTGCCGTCCGTCGAGCGCGTGCTGTCGTCGGCGCCGCTGCAGCCGCTGCTCGCCGACTACGGCCGCACGCGCGTGCTGAACGCCGTGCGTGCCGAACTCGACCGCTGGCGCACCGCGGCGCAGCAGGATCCGCCGGCGGCGGAGCCGCTCGACGAGCCGCGGATCGCGGCCGCCGTCGCCCGTATGCTGGCCGCGCAGAGCGCAGGCACCGTGCGCGCGGTGTTCAACCTGACGGGCACCGTGCTGCACACCAATCTCGGGCGCGCGCTGTTGCCCGACGACGCGGTGCGCGCGGTGGTCGACGCGCTCACGCAGCCCGTCAACCTCGAATTCGATCTGGCGACCGGCCGCCGCGGCGACCGCGACGATCTGATCGACGATCTGTTGTGCGAACTGACCGGCGCGGAAGCCGCGACCGTCGTCAACAACAATGCGGCGGCCGTGTTTCTGGCGCTGTCCGCGCTCGCGCCGAAGCGCGAGGTGATCGTGTCGCGTGGCGAACTCGTCGAGATCGGCGGCGCGTTTCGCATTCCCGACATCATGAGCCGCGCCGGCGCGAAGCTGCACGAAGTCGGTACGACCAACCGCACGCATCTGAGCGACTATGCAGCCGCGATCGGCCCGCGCACGGCGCTGATGATGAAAGTGCACTGCAGCAACTACGCGATCAGCGGCTTCACGAAGGAAGTGACGCTCGCCGAACTCGCGCCGCTCGCGCGCGAGCGCGGACTGCCGGTGGCCGTCGATCTCGGCAGCGGCACGCTCGCCGACCTGTCGCAATGGGGGCTGCCGCACGAAACGACCGTGCAGGAAACCGTTGCGGCCGGCGCGAACCTCGTCACGTTCAGCGGCGACAAGCTGCTCGGCGGGCCGCAGGCTGGCCTGATCGTCGGCGATCGCGCGCTGATCGCGAAGATCAAGAAACATCCGCTCAAGCGCGCGCTGCGTGTCGGCAAGCTGACGCTCGCCGCGCTCGAACCGGTGCTGCGGCTCTACCAGGCGCCGGAATTCCTGCGCGAGCGGCTCACGACGCTGCGTCTGCTCACGCGGCCGCAGCGCGACATCGCCGAGGCCGCCGAGCGTGTGCGGCCGGCGTTGCAGGCCGCGCTCGGCAACGGCTTCGACGTGCGCGTCGAGCCGATGTTCAGCCAGATCGGCAGCGGCGCGCTGCCGGTCGATCAGTTGCCGAGCGCCGGGCTCGTCGTGCGCACGCCGGACGGCAAACGCGGCGGCCGTGCGCTCGCGCAACTCGAGAAGCGACTGCGCGAATGGCAGCGCCCGGTGATCGGCCGCGTCGCCGACAATGCGCTGCGGCTCGACCTGCGATGTCTTGAAGCAGCCGACGAAGCAGCCTTCGACGCGCAGTGCATGCAGGTCGCGAGGCCGGCTGCATGATCGTCGGAACCGCAGGACACATCGATCACGGCAAGACGACGCTCGTGCGGGCGCTCACGGGCGTCGATACCGACCGGTTGAAGGAAGAGAAGGCGCGCGGCATCTCGATCGAACTCGGCTATGCGTACACGCCGCTCCAGAACGGCGACGTGCTCGGCCTGATCGACGTGCCGGGTCACGAGAAACTGATTCATACGATGGCGGCCGGCGCGTGCGGGATCGATTTCGCACTGCTCGTGATCGCCGCCGACGACGGTGTGATGCCGCAGACGCGCGAGCACCTCGCGATCCTGCAATTGCTCGGCGTCGCGCACGGCGCCGTCGCGCTGACGAAGTGCGACCGCGTCGATGCCGCGCGTATTGCCGAGGTGCGCGACGAGATCGCCGCGTGGCTGCACGGCTCGACGCTGGCCGGCGCGCCGATCTTCGAAACGCGTGCGACGGCCGCCGGCGATCCGGGCGTCGCCGCGTTGAAGCAGCACTTGGCCGACGCGGCGATCGCGTGGCGTGCGCGTCGCGACGACGGGCTGTTTCGGCTCGCCGTCGATCGTGTGTTTACGCTAGCCGGGCAGGGCACCGTCGTCACCGGTACGGCGTTCGCGGGCCGCGTCGCGACCGGTGATACGCTCGCGGTCGTGCGCACCGGCGACGCCGCCCGCGTGCGCAGCATCCACGCGCAGAACCGGCCGGTCGACACTGGGCGCGCGGGCGAGCGTTGCGCGCTGAACCTGGCCGGCGTCGACAAGGCGAATGTCGAGCGCGGCGACACCGTTGCGGACGCGCGGCTCGTCGCGACTTCTCCGCGTCTGGACGTCGAACTCACGCTGCTGGCCGATGCGGGGCTCACGCTGACGCACTGGGCTCCGCTGCACGTGCATCTCGGCACGCTGCATCGTGTCGCGCACGTCGCGCTGCTCGACGGCGATACGCTCGCGGCCGGCCAGCGGATGCGCGTACAACTGGTATTCGACGAACCCGTGTTCGCGCTGCCGGGCGATCGTTTCATCGTCCGCAATCCGCAAGCGACGCGCACCGTCGGCGGCGGCCGCGTGCTCGATCCGTTCGGCCCGGCGCGCAAGCGTCGCACGCCCGGACGGCGCGCGTGGCTCGACGCGCTGGCCGCGTGGCTCGATGAAGGGCAGCTCGACGCGCTGCTCAAGGAGGCGCCGCTCGGTATCGCGCGCACGATGCTCACGCACCTGACCGGATTCGCGCCGGACGTGCTCGCGTTGCCGGAAGACGCACTGTCGATCGGTCAGCGCGAACGCACGTCGAACGACGGCACGGTGATCGCGCGCGCGCACTGGCTTGCGCTGCAGACGCGCGCGATCGACGCGCTGCGCGTGTATCACGAGCGCGTGCCGGATGATCAGGGCCTCGATGCGGCGCGCTTGCGACGGATGGCGGCGCCGCTCGTCGGCGATGCGCTGTGGCGCGCGCTGGGCGACGCGCTGGTGGAGGAGGGGGCGCTCGCGCGCAGCGGGCCGTGGCTGCATTTGCCGTCGCATACGGTCAGTTTCGATGCGCGCCAGGAAGCGCTCGCGCAGCAACTGCTGCCGCTGATTCATGCGGGGCGCTTCGATCCGCCGTGGGTCCGCGATCTCGCGCGCGACACGGGCGCGGCCGAGGATGCTGTGCGCACGCTGCTGCGCAAGCTCGCGCGGCGCGGTGACGTGCACCAGATCGTGCGCGACCTGTTCTATCACGCGGACGTCGTGCGCGAACTCGCGGGGCTGGTCGCGCATCTCGCGCCGACGCGCGGCGGCGGCCTCGATGCGGCGACGTTCCGCGATGCGACGGGCCTCGGCCGCAAGCGCGCGATCCAGATTCTCGAGTTCTTCGATCGGGTTGGGTATACTCGCTTCCACCGCGATCTCCACTTCCTGCGGCCTGACAGCGGTTGGGCGGGTATTCAGGCGTAGGCGCTCGTTGTTCTTCTCGGTTTTTTCCTCTCGGAAGGCATTCGTATCCGGTGGTACGGCTGGACTTCAAATCCAGTTGGGGGTGTCAGACACTCCCGGGTCGGTTCGACTCCGGCTGCCTTCCGCCAGTCAAGGCTTCCCGCGCATTCCGGTGACTTCCGTCAACCTACCGTAGGTCGCTGATTTCAAAGCGATTTGTGGGTAACGGCGTGCTTGCGGCTTCCGCCTCGGCTCCGCACAATCTCCCCATGAAATATGGGTAGCGGCGTGGGTTTTGTGGGTAGGAAAGGAGGGCGATATGGCGGGACGACAACTGCATCGACTCAGCGCGCTGCGCGTCGCGAAGGCGGTGAATCCCGGGCATTACTCGGACGGTGGCGGCCTCTACCTGCAGATTGCAGACAGCGGTGCGCGCTCATGGGTGTTTCGCTTCAAGCTTGATGGTCGCATGCGCGAAATGGGCCTTGGACCGCTGTCGCGGGTTTCGCTTGGTGAAGCGCGGAAGCTGGCTACGGGATATCGCGAGATGGTCGGCAACCAGATCGATCCCATCCTCGCCCGGCGTGAAGAACAGCAGCGGCGACGGCTCGAAATCTCGGTCGATGCCAATGTAACGTTCCGTGAGGCGGCTGAAGCGTTTATCCGTGCGCGTGAACCGGAATGGCGAAACCGTAAGCACGTCCAGCAGTGGGGCAATACACTGGCGACCTACGCTTATCCCGTTATTGGCGATGTGCAGGTGCACAACATCGACACCGCGATGATTGTGCGCATTCTTCAGCCGATCTGGACGAAAAAAGCCGAGACTGCACGGCGGGTGCGCGGGCGCATCAAGGCGATCCTCGACGCGGAGACCGTGATGGGGCACCGCACCGGCGGCAACCCTGCCCGGTACGTCGACCACCTCCAACTGGTGTTGCCGCGCTCGAAGAAGCGCTCGCAGATCAAGCATCATCCGGCGCTGCCTTGGGAAGACCTGCCGACGTCCATCCGTGAACTGGAACTGCGTCCCCGGCGCGCAGCACGGGTGCTGCACTTGCTTATTCTCACGGCGACGCGTACGAGCGAGGTCCGATTTGCGCGGGTCGATGAATTCGATCTCGATAGTCGCATCTGGAGCATCCCGGGCGATCGCACGAAAAGCGGTCGGCCGCTGCGCGTGCCGCTTTGCGAGCGGGCCGTCGAAATCGTCCGTGCTGCGCTACCGAAGGCCAAATATGGCTATCTTTTCCCCGGCTGCGCGGAGGGGCGCCCATTGTCGAACATGGCAATGTTGGCCCTGTTGAAACGCCTGTCGTACTCGGGGATCACCGTGCACGGTTTCCGGTCGACATTTCGCGACTGGGTCGCCGAATGTACCGACTATCCGGATTCCCTGGCAGAGGAAGCCTTGGCGCACGTCATTACCTCGCAGACGATCGCGGCTTATCGGCGTCGCGATCAGCTCGAAAGACGGCGGCTCATGATGGAAGACTGGGGGGCGTATTGTTCAAGCGGACGCACGCATGAACCATCAATGGCGCCAGCCATTCCGCAAACGTTTGCCGCCTAAGTCGACGCTGCTTCTCCTCTGGAAACGGTGCCGTGGGTCAGGTGTGTTCACACTTGCCCTGTATCGCGAGTTTGGGGCTATGTCGTCAGTATGTCGTTTGATCTTGGTGAAGCGCAGGCCGAATTCATCGACATCTGGCGGTATCGCTGCTACGTGAGAAATAGAGTCACCACCGAGACGAACGGCATGGATTCCGAAGGGGTCTGGGGTGTCTTCAACGTTGGGCAGCTAAGGTGGATCTGAATCGCTTGGGCGGAACGGTTTGATACAGATTCAATGGGCCTGCAGTATGAAACTGCAGGCCCAGAGCGTGTCCGTCGAGCGACCGATCGTTAAGCTGCGGTGATCATTCGGCGATCAAGAAGCGATCACGTTTCTTACCTTTGATCCATGACGGTTCGCGCCCACGCCCGCTCCACGTTTTGCCCGTCTTCGGATCCTGATACTTCGGCGTCACGGGCTGGCTGCCATTCGCGCCACGTGCGCGCTTACGCCCGAAGACTTGTTCCGGCGTGAGGCCATACTCTTGGATACGTGCGCGAACCTCTTCGAGCACGGTCTGTAGTTCGGCCTGCCTAGCTTCTTCCGCCTGCAGGAGCAGTGCTTCAGCCTTGGCTTTCAACTCATGATAGGTGGCCATTCTTCACTCCGCGTGGTTAAAGGAAACAGTATTCAAATCGTCGCGTTGAACAGCACAATTCAGTGCGACGCATCGTGTCTGCGACATGTCATTGTTCGGCAGCGCAATTGGAATGACTGGGCGATTTTCTCATCGTTTGGACCACGAGTCGATCATTTATCGTCGCCGTGGGACACCGAAGCAGTACATTCGACTATTGCAGTTGGGTACGAAAATTGCCGATGTTCATCAGCGAGTTGTCGCGTGGTCGTACGTCGGGCGCCAATGTGCGGTCAATTGATCTGATGCGCCAGGGCGGGTAGGCCGGTCTCGATTGGATTGTGTCGGAGGCACAATGAGGATGCCTGTTTTGCGATCCCGAGGGGGCTGTCAATGCGTAAAACATCTGACAAGCCACGTTAATTTTTTGAGGGCGCGCACGACCTAGTTGAAATTGACGGCCCGATTCTGTCGCAATGTTGTGGTTGGATGTTTCGGTTTTTCCATAGAGCTTAAACGTAGGAGACACCATGATTGCTGATTGGCGTCCTCCCAATCTTCACAGTTGACACTGCTGCCTGAAGGAACGAAAAAAGATGCACTGAGCCGGGCCAGCACGATGAGTTCGGTCGGTTCGGTCATCAGCGATCCGATTTCTCGCGGCGTGTGGGGTGCAAATCGCCGGGTTCGAGGCGAGGTCTGCTATGGAGCAACGCGATAATGTTTGGCGATCTCTTGGCACAAGCGAAAGCCCTGCATCGACCTGCGATTGCGAGCCTTTACAGATCCGCTTGCGACAAGCCGAAGCACAGATTCGTCGTCTCACACGATCTATTCAACTGAAAGACGAGAAGCTGTGCGAGCTTGGCAAGGCCCTGGCGAGCTCGGCGACTGCGCACTACTGCGTTGAAGCGCGATTGCAGCGTGAACTCGACGCGCTGCGGATAGACCTGCCGGCCGACACGCCGAGCGAGCACTATGGTCTTGTTGACGGCGATTCAATGGGAGGCGGTGTGATCATTCGGTTGCCTTACCTAACCACGATCCTCTCGGTGTTGTTCGACGCGATGCATACGCTCTGGGCGGACTGCGATGACGGCCGCTTGCCAAAATCTTCGACTGTCGTTCATGCAATTGACGAACGTCTCGGATTGCGTGCACAGGCAAGCGGCGAAGGTTCGCGCACAGGTCAGGCCTACGCGTCCGCCATCCGGCCGGACTGGGTAAAGGATGCGGATAACCGACTGCGGTCTTGACCATTGTTAATACTCGACTCCGCGACACGTCGATAGCATTACGGCGATCTATTCGTCGGTGCGCAGACGTCACGACGAGCACGGTTTGCGAAAGCCGAGTAGTCATCGGCAGAGGGCGAAGTGCTTAAAGATGCGGAACATCCACGCACCGCGGTGCGTCGAAATTCTGCATCGATACGGAGGTCTTTTGCTGCGCCCGCGATTCAGTCGGTCGATGTGGTAAAGCGGAATATCGCGACCGTATGGAGCTACGTTCGAGCCTGTGTATCCGAACAAGTACCGCGACGGAAATTGAGTTAGTGATGCAGAAAAATAGGGAAATAATACCGGTGAGTGTGCTCATTCTCACCTTGATGTCCGATCGCGATAGCCAGTGGACGGTAAAGGCACTGCGGCAACAACTCGGTCAGACGTCCATCCAGCTGAGACAGGCCTTGCGGAGGCTCACGATTCGTGGGCTTATTAGCCCGACGATGTGCCTAATTTCGTCCCGTGAAACCGTCTACACAGTTGTTACCGCCAAAAAGGATGCAGGTAAGATCAAGACGAAGCCTCGGAATCGGGATCGCGAGCGCGAGCGTGTCCGGGATGCAGAACTCGACCGCCGTCACCGATCACACAAGGGTTGGGCCGAAGCTGACTCCGCAGTTACGGCCGCAATGTTCGCGCTCACATGCAGGGGCGATAGTGCTGCGAACGATTCCAACGAATGCTGAGCA
The DNA here is from genome assembly GCF_902499045.1 of Burkholderia latens. Classification (GTDB taxonomy): domain Bacteria; phylum Pseudomonadota; class Gammaproteobacteria; order Burkholderiales; family Burkholderiaceae; genus Burkholderia; species Burkholderia latens. The sequence continues at coordinate 83,724 of NZ_CABVPL010000003.1, forward strand.
CAGTCGATATGAAGGTTTGGTATTACGTTGACGACTCTGTCGATCGTTGCTGACGATGGTCCTGGATTTCGCGTCGCCGACGCAGCGCTGCGAAGCAAAGATCAACGATTGTTATATGTGGACCGATGTCGATCGTTTTACGTCAACGGTGGCGTGACGTAGTCCGTTTTGGCAGGGTGGGTACATCAAGCCCACGCGATTCCAACATTGAGGTCTCTCATGAAAAAGAAGCTCGCAGTTGCTGCTCTGTCTGGTGTGTTTTCCCTCGCCGCGTTTGCTCAGGCGTCGAATTCCCAAGTGGCGTCCGCGCAAGCAGCTCCCACGGCACCCACGCCGATGGTGAAGCAAGCCGCGATGCCGGCGGAAAACCATGACGCGGATGGCATGAAGATGCACAGCAAGCATCATCATCGTCACCACCATCACCACAAGGCAGCTATGTCGAACGCCAGCGAGTCCTAATTCCAGGCGAACCGACGCACCGCCGGTGGCGTTGCGTCGGTAACCTGCGGAACCACTGGTTCGGTCGAAAAGCAGGCGCGCAGCGCCGTATCGATATGCCGTCCGATTTTGCGTAACGCTATATCGCCAGCGACGTGATGCGCGTCGCGCTATTGCGCGTGGGCCAAGCATGACGGGGCGGCCGGCGTCGCCACCTCGACGGTCGAGTGGGGCTGCCTGCGCACTCTATTGCCACAACGCGACCTTATGCCACGCATCTTGAGGGTAGGACCGCTCAACCGTCCAAATGACAGGCCGTTATCCGGCCGCATCGCGGGGAATACGCGCCCTTGCGCCATAGGCACATAGTGGCCCTACGTATCGTCGCATCATCCGATGTTCTATCTATGCGGACTCGCGATTTAGGTGTTCGAGCCGTTTGCGAACAGCGTCGATACTCCATAGGCCAAGACATCGATCCCACATCGGTACGGATCCTATCTCCGATCCATAGATAATACTCTCTTGGCTTCCTTCGATCAGTAACGCCAGCGGAGCTTCCAAACTATAAGGGAGCATCTCGAGGTTGATCGCCGTCCACCCCCCTGTTTCAATGTCCGCGTTTCTAGGATAGCTCTGATAGATGAACGTCGTAGTCAGCAAGTACCGAGCTGATGTGTTGGCGAAGCGCGCGAGCGCGCGAAACACATCTGCATGTGAAAAATGAAACAGGCAGTCTCGGCACAAAATCAGATCGGCGTCGGGAAGTTCGTCCTCCAGCAGATTAAGGTGCAAAAAGCGGCGATTTTCGGCAGCCCACATCCTACTATTTGCGACGACAAGATCAGGCACGATGTCGGCGCCGGTGTAGTCGATTCCAGCAAGATCGACGTGACGCATCCAATTGAAATCACCACACGGAACATCCAAGATCGACTTGACTCCAAATCGCCGCAACAAGCCGGGCAGCTCGCGAATCAGCTGGGCCGTATTCCTGAGCTCCGAGCCCCATCCAGATATGCTCTCGGTCGAGTGCCATGCTCGTTCGTCGTGAATTCTCTGGAATACTTCTGCCGTATCATTGCTCATCTCACCACGTCCATTAAGAAATTAATTGGCCTTGTGCATAAAAATGTGCCCGCCGATACAAAATATCATCGTCGGCGCGTAGATATGGAAAAAATTCTTAATTATGATCGTCGCAATTTTTTCAAATCGAAATCCTCGGTCTAATCAATGAGACGCTTTGTAAATTCATCGGCGCCGCTAACTTATTTGCGAGGCGGGTGAGAGAGCTGTGTCGGCAACGTCTTTCTTACTTCAGCTTTAGCGTAGAGCGGAGGCCGTAGTCAGCGATCTTAAGCCGATGCTAATTCAGCGCCGACATCCCATTCGCGCAGTTCCCAGGATATTCGCGATGAATCAAAATTTTGCGGGACGTTGCGCGCCGACTTTACATCAAACATCCATCGAAAATGTCCGAAATAGATCAGGTGAGCCAAGGTCGAAATACGAATTTACAGAACGATGCACCACCATTGTCGGCGGTGCATCGTCGAAATAAGTTAGTAAGACAATCAACCCGCCGACGTTCGGCCGTAGGTATCTTCGAACCGTACGATATCGTCTTCGCCGAGATACGCACCGGACTGTACCTCGATAAGTTCGAGCGCAATTTTTCCTGGATTCGACAGGCGATGCGTCGTGCCGAGCGGAATATACGTCGACTGGTTTTCGCTGAGCATGATCTCGCGATCTCCGTTCGTGATCAGCGCCGTGCCCTTGACGACGATCCAGTGCTCGGCGCGGTGATGGTGCATCTGCAGGCTCAACTGTGAACCGGGATTGACGACAATGCGCTTTACCTGGAACCGGTCGCCGTGATCGATGCCTTCATACGTGCCCCATGGCCGAGCAACGCGTCGATGCGTGACGCATTCGTGCCGACCGCGTGCCTGCAATTGCAGGACGATCTGCTTGACGTCCTGAGCCTTGTCGCGGTGCGCGACCAGCACTGCGTCCGCGGTTTCCACGATCACCACGTCCTCCAGGCCCACAGCGGCAACCATTCGATGCTCAGCGCGGATGTACGAGTTCGACATGTTGTCGAGCAGCACGTCGCCCTGAATCGCGTTGCCGGCCATGTCGCGCTCGGAGAGGTTAGCGAGCGCGTTCCACGAGCCGATGTCGCTCCAGCCGAGTCCGTTCGCAGGAACGACCGCAGCCCGGCTGGTGCGTTCCATCACGGCATGATCGATGGAAATGTCGCGACATCCCGCGAATGCCTCGCCGTCCAGTCGGACGAAGTCCTTGTCGGATGATGCCCGACTGAACGCAGCTTCAGCCAGTCGCGCGGTTTCCGGTTCGTGGCGGGCGAGTTCCTTGAGGTAGTCCGTGGCTCGCAGCAGGAACATCCCGCTGTTCCATGCGTATCTGCCGTTGCTCACAAATTCGCGGGCAGTCTCGAAATCTGGCTTCTCGACGAAGCGCTCGACGTGGAATGCAACTGCGTCCGCATGCGTCGGCTCACCCATGCGGATATATCCGTAACCCGTCTCCGGGCTGGTCGGTTGGACTCCAAACGTGACCAGATATCCCTGCGATGCCGTCTGCGCCGCTTGTCTAACGACCGTCTCGAATTCGCTCGCGTGCAGGATCACGTGGTCGGCCGGCAATACGAGTAGCAACGCATCTGCGGAGTGCTGCAGTGCCTGGAGTGCCGCGATCGCAACTGCGGGCGCGGTGTTTCGGCCGAACGGCTCGAGAATCGTGGCGTGCGGAGCGACGTCGATCTGCCGCATCTGTTCCGCGACGAGAAAACGTTGCTCGTCGTTGGCGATCAATATCGGCTCCTGTGTGCCGGCAACGGCCTTCGCCCTGATGACCGTTTGCTGAAGAAGCGAGTGTTCGCCGAGCAATGACAGATATTGTTTCGGAAAGGACTTGCGCGACATCGGCCAAAGGCGAGTGCCGCTGCCGCCACACAGGACGACGGGATAAAGATTCACAGTGCTGCTCCTTACAGGTTGGACATGATTCGAAATAAGCGTGTCGGCGATCCGGGGCGACATGACCAGAAATAGGCGCATGTGTTTTGCACCCAGCGACGAATTCGGTTCGCTATCCGGATGGGCGACGGGCGCATGGACATCAGTGGACGGAATGCCTGCTGTGCCAGGTACTCGACGACGGCCTCCGGCGTGGTGAACAGGTGCAACGCCCAGTCCCAGTAGACCGGATACCGGAGTAGTGCACCGGCCGTAAGCATGTCGAGCGAGAGGGGGCGCTCCCGATGCGGAATTGGGGTGATTGCATCGTGTGTAAGCCCCCATCCGGCATAAAACGGAATCCCGTACGTGAATACCGGCTTGCCGCGCAGCAGCGCGTCGAATCCCGCCAGCGAAGTCAGCGTATGCACTTCGTCGGCTACCTCGATGAGCGAAACGATATCGGCCTGGGTATCGATGATGTTGGCGATTCTGGACGCATCGATCAATCCGGGGCGATTGCGCGCGAGCACGTCGGGATGAGGACGGTAGACCAGCCATGCGTCCGGACGTATGGCGCGAACGTGTTCGAGCAGCGCTCCGGCACTCCGGATCCCGGGGCAACCGAGACGAATCGACGCGTCGTCTTCAACCTGGCCGGCCACTAGCACGACCTTGACGCCTGGCGGCGGAGTCCAGGATGGTCGCTGACGCCCGAGGTTATATTTCGTGATGCCGTTTCGTACGATGCTCTCGCGGAGTGTTGCTGCTCGTGCAAGCTCTGCGTCTTCGAACGCTGCGCGATTCAGAATTTCGGTGAGGTCGTTCGGTACCGTTGGATCGAAATAGATACCTCGCGCGTCGATCACCTGACTGCACGGCGCGACGATATCGGAGCCCAGCCCCAGCGAATGAACGAAACCGTCCTCGATCCGGATGGGTGTCGCCGTGCGCTGAGACGGAATATGGTCGTGTGCGCCCCAAAACACGGCATGCTCGGCATACGTCAGTGGCTCGCAGCGGTTCGCCCAGCGTAGCCTCCCGCCGCCGGCGGTCAGGAAAGGTGCGACGAAGGGGCGTTTCCACCGCTGGATGCCGACGGCAGCCAGATCACGCATACTGGAAAAACGAGATGCGATATCGTGCTGCAACTCGAGCGATTTCAGAACGGAGCGGATATCGCCCGGATCGCGCGTATGTGGGTCAAGATAGCGCGCAAGCTGAAGGAAAACGGCGTGAAAGAACTGGAGGACAGATGGGCGATGCCGTCTCCCGCACAGTGGGAAATAGTCGGCAGTGAGGCCCCAGCCGGCGTAGTACGGACCGCCGAATACGTGTACTTGGGCTCCGCGCAGCAGGGCGAGTAAGCCTTCGGTTGCGCCAATCGTATAAACATGACTTGTATGTCCGAATGGGCGATTGGCCAGCACGGAAACATCATGTACGTCGACGTTGGACGGAACGCCTTCGATGCTGTCGGATAGCCACTGACCCGACCCCGGGTCGCCGGAGCGAACCAAAAGAAGACGCGCTTTCGGATGGTGCCGGCGCGCAACTTCCATCATGCGCCGGAAGGCTTCCGGACGGGATGCCGGCGAGTCATACGCTGGATCGTGAGCCCAGCGCCGCTCGTCGATGACAACGACCTGGGCGGCGGCCCGTGTTGTGCAGTCGGCGCTCGCGCTGCAGTGGGGAATCCAAGTCGCGCACACGCGGTCGATGAGATTTTCGATGTCTGACGGAAACTGCTTGACATCCTCGTCGAGCGCATCGTTCAGCGCGCCGATGAACGAGCGTGGCACCGTGTCTTCCGCGACGCTGTGCTCGAACCATGAGAGCCACTGCCGTGCGCGTCGTTGCGCATGCTCGAGCGGACCGCGCCAGGCGACCGTCGGGCGCATGCCGCATGCAACTGCGATCGACAACATCGCGTTATCTGACCGTCCGTCGATTCGAAGAGCGTTACGATGCCTTGCCGGTCGCGCACCGGACGCATCGTGACGTTCCACGCCGGGAAGTCGGTTAAATGGATGGGTCATTGGCCGAACCTCTCCAGAAAGCGATCCACTTCCGCGAAATGGGCGTTCCACGTCGGTGCTCGATATGTTTCGATCCGCTTCATCTGTCGGGATCGATCGTCGCTTTCGCGATCGGCGTACGAAATAATTCGTTCTTCCCATGCGGGCCCGTCAAGCGGGTCGAGGTAGTCCGGTACATCGGCAGCGTATTCGCGGAATACGGGAAGATTGCTTGCTAGAACCGGCACGCCGCAAGCGAGCGCCTCGACGACGGGCATCCCGTATCCTTCCGCGAACGATGGAAAGAGAAGTGCACGCGCGTGTTTCAGCCATGCGTGAAGACGCGTGTCGTCACAATTCGGTTCATGAATTATCGACGGCCTGATGCGCTCGCATTCGGCGAGCATGTCGGTGACGTTCCCGTACTTCCAACCACGCGAACCGATCATGACCAGTGTGGGGGCATTGCTCCCTAGGCGCTCCACGAGCCGCCTCCAGACGTGGAGGATGAACCAGTGATTTTTGCGTGGCTCAATAGTGCCGACCATGACGAAGTAGGGGCGGTCCAGTGGAGCCGACACGACGTCGTCAACGTTCATGCCCGGACCGAGCTTCGCGACGATCGCAGGCGGAACTTGCAGACCATTGTTTGACGCGTAGTGGATGACTGCATCGAGCGTCGCCCGCGAGTTGGTGATCAACCCGGCTGACGTCGACAGGGCGGATCTCACTCTTGCCTCATGCAGACGCGCAGTGCCTGCGCGGCAATACTCTGTGTGGGTGAGCGGAATCAAGTCATGGACCATGCATACCACTCGCGCGCCACATTGGCTTACGGACCGGAAATAGCGGGCATACTCGGCGCCGGAATGCGACGTATGGAGCAGCGTGGCGCCGCTCGGGATCTTCTGCATGGCGCCAGCAGCGATTCGCATCATCCTCTGGGGGGCGGGCCCTCTTCCATGTGCGTGATAGTGCCGAATCGTTTCGAACAGGGCCGCGGACGCGTGCCGGGATAGAGTCGTATGGAACCCTCGAACCGATAGCGTCGCGGAGGCGTGGCTACCGTAACGTTCGATGTAGGCAAGATCGGTTCGATCGATTCCCGTAAACATCCGCTTTTTCAACATGCGCTTGAAAAGGCGACTGACATCGAGATGAATATGCATCACTGTCCTCCAACGTGCCGATGTGGCGGCAGGTGACGGAGATCGGAGAGTGAGCGCGACTTCAGCCGCGGCGCGCGAATGCAGGACGGCATGATGAGTCGATGCACTTGAGTCGGATCAACAAGCCGTGTCGTTTGGCATTACGCTCTCCGCCCGATCATCAGCGGAATTTTCCATTTGCATCGAAACGGGCGCTTCCAGTTCGCATATCCCGGTTGAATAGACACGGCACTCGAAACGGGAAATGGGCATCGTGGAACTGATTCGCAACGTAAAACGGGTCATACGTTCGAGGCTGATTTCGTGCCACTTGACGGCTCGGCGCGCGAATTCGAAGTCACCGCCACACGAACCCACGATGTCGAGGATGGCCACGATGGTTTCAGGCTCGATCGAAGGCGTCGACCGAAAGCATTGATTCGCTTTGAGCTCGAACGTAACGATGTAGTCGCCCGCATTGACCCGTTCGTATGGGCCGAACTGAAGATAACCTTCCGTATCGATGTATAGGCGGGGTCCTTCATAGCCGCGATGTACGACGCCATGCGTGCTGAAGCCGGTGAGGGCCCGTGTGGCGGGCAGCCCGAAGCGCGCCTGCGCGATCCGTCGTACCTGACGATAGAGTTCAATGTCCGCCTGGTTCCTGTCCAGGATTCTCTCGAACGTCTCGGGACGCACGTGAAAGCTCCCCCCACCTTCGTGGAATGCGTTCTCGCCCGAGAGTGCCTGCGTTGCGTTGATCTTCGGACGAACTGCCGGATCGTCGAAGCGAATATCAAGTAGTCGACCAAGATAGTCGAGCGAGTGCCCGTAGCAATCGACCAGTCCGATGAAATCGAATAGGTGAAGCTTTTCGAGTGCGACGGAAAGCATTCGGTCGATATCGTCCGTACGCTCGTCGACGAAGAATTCGTAGACCGTCCGTGTGTAATAGTTATTGAATGCCGGAATGTGATCCGAGATCGACGAACGGAAGAAGTCGTCGCACGGCATCGTCTTGACCGGAATGGTTTCCGGTTGCGGAATGATCCGGTTTTCGATGTCGAGTTTGTAGCTGGCCAGCCACTCATAGTGCGACATCAAGCGTTCGATCGGATCGCGAAAGAACGTAAACAGCATCTTCTCGCCTGGAATGTTGCGGATCTCTCGAGGGCGATACTCGTGGCCGCAGAAGAAGCGGTACCGCTCCAATGAATCAGACGGCAGATACGCAAGTGTTGCACGTAGATCTTCGGGAAAGAAGTATTTTCCGACACGGCTCTTGTAAAACTGCGCGGCGATGTCGGAACCGGCCGTCTTTTGCATGTGAAGGAAGACGGTTTTTCTTGTCGAATCGATCTTCATATGTATCCGGGGCGGTGTTTTCGTGACGGCTGTATTCGTGGGCTGATTCGAGGTGCCGATATCCGCGGCGGGTCAGTTGCTTCAGGTGGAAGTTCGTCGGTCCCGGGGCGACGTGGTGACCGGCGATCGCCGATCCGGTGTCTCTTTGCTTCCGTCGAATGCCACATTCGGTGCAAGGAAGTCGATCAAAGGCAGAATGCTTGCCACGGCGCTTTCGACCGTGATCCCCGACGTATCCAGCATCACGTCCGGATGAAGCGGACATTCATAGGCCGACGAGATGCCGGAAAAGTCCCGAACCTCGCCCCGGGAAGCCCGCGCGTAGAGGCCTTTCGGATCTCGTCGTATGCACTCCTGCAGCGGAGTGCATACATATACTTCGATGAACCCCGCGCCAATGATCGACCGTGCGAGCGTCCGCTGGGATGCGAGGGGCGAGATGGTTGCCACGATCGTCACGTAATGCTCATTATTGAAAAGCTTCGCTATATGAGCGATACGTCGAATGTTTTCGTCGCGGTCTGCCACGGAAAATCCGAGATCGGAGCAGATTCCCGCCCTCAGTTCGTCGCCGTCGAGCGTGACCGTCCTTTTGCCGTTCGCTTTGAGCGATGCGCACAACGCGCGAGCGATTGTCGACTTTCCAGCGCCCGACAACCCAGTCAGCCAAAGGACAGGTGGAATAGCGTTGCATTCGTGCGAATTGTTCGGGTTCACATGCAGATTTGTGGTGGACATGACGCTTGCACTGTATCCGCATGTTGCAGGAATTGTCAGTCGGCGGGACGCCGTAAGGATTTCCTTACGGCATCCGAATCGGCATGGTCGATCGACCCCGCGTTTTGCGGTTCTGAACGAAGAAACGATCGGCCCGGCGCGTTCGAACGGATTGTCGGATTACCGCGAAAGTGCCGTGTTTTCAGGGTTTGCCGGCGTTATCGAGTCGATATCAGAAACCGTGACGGGGCCACGGAAGAAATGCGGCGACGTCGATTTGATGCCCTGCTTTGATCTTGCTTGCTGCTCGAGCACTATCCGCCGATGTCGGAATATTTCCTGTCGGCATGACAATTGTTGATCCTTGAAAACCGGTGGCGGCATGAAAATGTGCGCGTTGGTACCGTTTAAAAACGGCAATCGTGCCATCCGGACGCAACGCGAAATGCCGATGAAATCGGTGGCCAAAACGACGAAGCGCGCAGACGTCGGCGTTCGAATTGCCGTGGTATCGGTCGAATAGTGAAAGCGAATGATCCAGATCCTTATCGCCGGAAGTCACACGATGATGCGCGGTGCGTTGACGCAATTGGTTCGTGCACAACCGGATATGGGCGTCGTGTCGGAACTCGCCTTTGATGCGACAGTGATCGATATGTCACGGCGGTATTCCGCGGATCTCATGTTGATAGACGCTGCCCCGTCCGTGACCAACTGGATTGACCTGATCCAGAAGCTGCGTGCGGAGACGCCTGCGTTGCCGTTGCTGGTTTTGACGGCACTTGATGCTGCGCCAGAGGCACCGCAGGTTTCGCGGTCCGGAGCGAGTGGATGTATCTCCAGAGAAAGTGAGCCGGCGGTGCTGTTCGAAGCAGTGAGACAGGTGGCCGCAGGCGGCCGCTTCATTGATCCAGCACTGATCGATGCGGTGTTTTTTGGCGATAGCGGCACTAACCGTGTGGCGGAGGACGGGCTGTCAAAAAGGGAGAGGCAGGTATTGCAGCTGATTGCCTCCGGATACAGCGTGACCGACATCGCGCGCAGTCTCTCGCTGAGCGCAAAGACGATCAGTACGCACAAGATTCGGATGATGCGGAAACTCAACTTGGAAAGCAACGCGGAACTGATGCGCTACTTGTTCCGCAGCGGGATCACCGCGCATCGTTGAGGTCGAACAACCGGCTGGTGTCACGCTTGCGCCCGATTGCGGCAGGGCGCAAGACCAGAAAACAGTTAGGCGACGGTGCAGGTAGCGCCGTCGAGTTGCAACATTCAATTCATGTCCATGTCAACCAGCCATCCCCTTAGATCCCTCGCTGTGGCGCTGTGCATGAGTGCGGCCGCATGCACGACGATTCCGCGGTCGGGGCCGGCGACAAGTGATCTGGTATCGGCAGCTAATCGAGACGGCAACCTGCATCGGATCGATATCGTCGACCTGACTCCGGAGGTCGTTCTGAAGCTTCGCGCAGCGAAGTCTTCGAATACGTTTTCCGACGCGCTAGGCATGGCGCAGCGATGCGATGGAACACTCGGCGTCGGCGATACCGTCGCAGTGTCGATATGGGAGGCTCCGCCGGCGACGTTGTTCGGCGGCGGGGAGTCCGAGGCATCGGTTGCGCCTGCGTCGAGCCGCATGGTGACGTTGCCCGATCAGGTGATCGATTCCGGAGGTGAAATTGGTGTGCCGTTCGCGGGGAAGATCCAGGCGGCGGGACTGACGCCCGTGCGACTCGAATCTGCGATCGTTAAACGGCTCGCGGGCAAGGCGAATCAGCCACAGGTGATGGTGCGAACCGTTCGTAACGCGACCGCCGACGTGACCGTGGTGGGCGATGTCAACAACAACACGCGCATGCCACTGACGCCGAAGTGCGAGCGGCTGCTAGACGCGTTGGCTGCTTCCGGCGGAGTCAGGCAGGCGATCGACAAAGTGACGTTGCAGGTGACGCGCGGCACGGGTGTCTATTCGATGCCGTTGGATTCCGTCATTCGCGATCCGAGGCAGAACATCCCATTGCGCGCCGGCGATGTGGTCACCGCGCTCTATCAGCCGCTGAGCTTCCTGGCGTTTGGGGCGACAGGAAAGAACGAGGAAATCGGCTTCGAAGGAAAAGGTATTTCTCTAGCGCAGGCGCTTGCGCGGGCCGGTGGACTGCTCGACAACCGCGCGGACGCAAACGGTGTGTTCGTATTCCGTCTCGAAGATCGTCCGATGGCGGGAGACCACGCGATGGGACGAGCGGATGCGTCATCGATCGAACGCGTGCCGGTGGTCTATCGACTCGACCTAAAGGATCCGTCCGGCATGTTCCTGGCTCAGCAGTTCGAGATGCAGGACAAGGACGCTCTGTATGTGTCGAATGCGCCGGTCGCGGACATTCAGAAGCTTGCAAATCTGTTCTACACGGTCGTGTTTCCAGCGGTGAGTATCGGTACACAGTTCAAGTAAAGACTGCAGCGCGCGTTGACGTTCGCGAGGTGCCTCGTCGCGCCACGAGATTGTCAACCTGTTCAATTCTGGCGTAGGAGACGCTGTTGATCAAGGCATTGGGGCGTAGCTCGAACAAGCTGTTGTTCGTCGTGACGGTGGCCGTGCCGACGCTATTGGCTTCGATTTACTTCGGAGTCGTCGCGTCGGACGTCTACATCAGTGAAAGCAGATTCGTGGTCCGCAGTCAGCAGAGACAGGAAAGCGGCGCGCTGCTCACTACGTTTCTACAAGGAACGAGCTTTGGCCGCTCCCTCGACGATGCATGGATCGTGACCGACTATATCGAGTCGATGGACGCGCTGCGCGCGCTCGATCGAAATCTTCCACTGCGCAAATGGTTCGGGTCACCGAACGGCGACGTGATTAGCCGCTTTCCGCAACTGGGCGGCGGCGGAAGCTATGAGAGCTTTTTGAAGTACTACAAGAGCCGGATCATTTCCGTCGTCCACGATAGTACGAGCAGCATCACGACATTGCGCGTGTCCTCATTCGACCCGCACGCCGCGCAGGCAATCAACGAGAACCTGTTGTCCATGAGTGAGGTGCTTGTCAACGAATTGAATCGACGAGGTCTGGAAGACGGGATGCGTTACGCGAAAGATGCGGTTCGGAGTGCGCAGGCCCGCGTTTCGGAAAGCGCACTCGCACTTGCACAATATCGAAGTAGCGTCGCCGTGTTTGATCCTGACCGGCAGTCGTCGTTGCGGCTGCAACAGATCGGCCACCTGCAGGATGAACTGCTTGCCACTCGTACCAAGTTGGTCGAAGTCCAAGCGGTGTCGCCTGCGAATCCGCAGATCGGTAGCCTGAAAGCGCGCATCGATGTGCTCCGCGACGAAATCGATGGCGCGTCGAAGCTGGTGACTGGAAAAGGCTCGGACAGTCTCGCGGCGAAGACTCGCGAATACGAGCGCCTGAGCATCGAGAAGGGCTTCGCCGAACGGGAACTCGCGAGCGCGCTGGCGCTCGAGGAGCAGGCGAGAAGCGAGGCGTCGAAAAAGCAGCTTTACATTGCTCGTGTCGTTCAGCCCGGCTTGCCGGATGCTCCCGAGGAACCGAAGCGGCTGCGGGCGGTCATCGTCACGTTCATGCTCGGTCTGGTGACATGGGGCATCCTGTCGCTGCTGCTGGCTGGCGTGCGTGAACACACGAGTCAATAGGCGAGCGAAATCATGAAAGAAGCGTCGTTCCGTGAGTCGATGACCGTTCAGGCGCGTGTCGTCGGCGCGTTGATTATGAGAGAAATCATCACACGCTTTGGCCGACACAATATCGGCTTCCTTTGGCTGTTCGTCGAACCCATGATGTTCACGCTGGGCATCGCAACGTTGTGGTACGTGACCAAGGCGTCTCACGGACACGACGTGCCGATCGTCGAATTCGCGCTCACCGGCTATTCGACCGTACTCCTTTGGCGGAATTGTGCGACGCGTTGCGTTGGCGGGCTGACGCCGAATCTGAGCCTTCTGTTTCACAGGAACGTCAAACCGCTGGACGTGTTCCTTGCTCGTATCGTCCTCGAAATTGCAGGCGCGACCGCTTCGTTTTACAGCCTGACTGCCATTTTCTGGGTGTTTGGGCTCGCGGAGCTTCCGGCTCATCCGTCGAGGGTCGTCGCTGCCTGGGGGCTAACCGCTTTTCTGTCGACTGGCCTGGGCCTGTTCATCGGATCGATTAGCGAATTGTCGGAAGTCGCGGAGCGCATATGGCATACCGTGACTTATCTACTGTTTCCCTTTTCGGGTGCGGTATTCATGGTCGACTGGTTGCCCGAAACGGCACGCAAGGCGGTGTTGCTTCTGCCATGGGTGCACGGGGTCGAGATGCTCAGGAGCGGATATCTGGGCGATGCGTATACCTACCACTACAGCGCGACGTTCATGCTCTGGTCGGCGTCGATTCTGATGCTCAGCGGGCTGCTGATTCTGAAGGTCGTTCATAGCAGGGTGGAGGCGGGATGATTCGACTCGAAAACGTCAGCAAGCGCTATCCGACCGCGTCGGGTGGCAGAAACGTGCTCGACGGCATCTCGTTCACACTGGAACGAGGAAGGAAGATCGGCATTCTGGGCACGAACGGTGCAGGAAAGTCGACGCTGATCCGCGTGCTGGCCGGCGTGGAGCCGGCGTCGAGCGGCACCATCCAGCGGGGCATGAGCCTGTCGTGGCCGCTCGCTTTCGGCGGCGCATTTCAGAACAGCCTGACGGGACTGGACAACCTCAGGTTCATCTCCCGAGTCTACGGTTGCGCCGAGGCGCCGATGCGCCGCTTTGTCGAAGATTTCTCTGGTCTCGGACGATACTTGCGCGAGCCAATCAAGGTGTATTCGAGCGGCATGCGCGCGAGGCTTGCTTTCGCTTTGTCGATTGCGGTGGAGTTCGACTGCTTTCTGATTGACGAAGTGATCGCGGTCGGCGATCAGCAGTTTCAGGAGCGCTGCCGGGAAGAGTTGTTCGTGAAGCGAAAGGATCGTTCGATGATCCTGGTATCCCACGATCCCAATCTGATTCGTCAGTATTGTGATACGGCGGCGATCCTGGACGGCGGAAAGCTGAGTTTATGCGATTCTGTCGACGACGCCTATTCAATCTATACGCAAAAACTGGCAAATCGGGCCAGCTAACGACACAAGGGGCGAGCGGTTTTCATCTGCACGCGACAAAAAAATGAAAGAAAGTAAGCCACGACTCGCCATTATCAGCACCCACGACGATCTGTGCGGCATCGCGAGCTACGCCCGTGCGTTGGTGCGGCAGCTTTCGCCGAATTTCGACATCGTGGTGTTCGATCTCGATCAGTATATTTTTCGGCATACCAGCCGATATGTTCGAAAGATGGCGGACAAGGAAATCGAACGAATCTGCAAGGAAATCCGTGAATTCGATTGTGTGAACATTCAACTCGAGCATGGAATATTCGGCAAGAACAAACGTGATGCGTATAAGCGAATCTGCAAGGTCATCTCAGCCGCGCCGGCGCTGTCGATCACGTTCCATACCGTGTTTGACGGCGCCGCCGTCGATTGGAAGGCGGTGAGGCAGGAACTGGGGCGTTTCAACGTTTATGCGGCGTGGTCGATAGCGATGGGTTCACGGTTCGAGAATACGTTGCTGGGTGCCGGTGTTTACCAGGCGATACGTCGTGCACAACGGACGAAGAAAGTCAGCGTGGTCGTCCATACGAAACGCGATCACCGGACGTTGCGCGTCATTGAGCGAATCAAGAACGTCTACGATCATCCGCTCGCCTATTATTCGCGCGACGAGGCCGCCGAATACGCAAGAGCCGCGCGCCGCGACGAGTTCCCGTTGCTGAAGAACTGCGGCGAGGACGTCGTGCTGCTTGGGTGCTTCGGCTTTACGGGAACTTATAAGGGAATCGACACGGCGTTGCGCGCGCTGCATCTGCTTCCCGAAAACTATCACCTTGCGATCTTCGGTGGCGTGCATCCTGAGGCGATCCAACGTGGTGTCGCGCTCGACCCGTACGTCGCCGAGCTTCTGCAGATCGTCAGTCCCGGCCGCAGCTGGCTGGATGACGTGAAAGGGGAGTCCGCTAAAGCGGTCAACCTGAATGCTTCGATCAGCGAGTTGCTCCAGTTGGCCGATACACCGCACGTAAAGGATATTTCGCATCGCACGCATTTCATGGGGCCTATGACCGACGACGAGATGCCTCGCGCGATGGAAATTTGCGATGCGGTGCTGCTGCCTTATCTGGAGGTGGGACAGTCTGCATCCGGGCCGATGTCGATGGCAGTGAACCTGAACCGGCCAGTCATTGCGACACGGACGAAGACGTTCCTCCAGTTCTGTCGCTACTACCCGGGGCGAGTGTCGTTATTTGATATCGGCAATTACCTTCAGTTGAGCCAGATCATCAGAGCCGGGGCATTCAGCCCACCGTTGCGCGGCGCCGACGATCCGGTACCTGGAACGGATTCGAATATCGTGGCGTATTGCAAAGCACTCTTCCTCGATCGGGCAGCATGACCAGCGTCAACCGACATTAACTTGATCACCGTGTTTGTGGGAGCACAGAAAATGAATCGTACAGCCATCGTAACGGGCGTAAGTGGGCAGGATGGCGCTTATCTCGCCAAGCTTCTTCTGGAGAAGGACTACATCGTCTACGGCACCTACCGCCGAACCAGCTCGGTCAATTTCTGGCGCCTCGAGGAGCTTGGTATTGCCGATCACCCGCGGCTGCGTCTGACGGAATACGATCTGACGGATCTTAGCGCGAGCATCCGCCTGATGGAAACGAGCGAGGCGACGGAGGTGTACAACCTGGCCGCGCAGAGTTTTGTCGGAGTGTCGTTCGAGCAGCCGATCACCACGGCCGAAATCACCGGTATCGGGCCGCTGAATTTGCTCGAGGCAGTTCGGGTCGTCAACCCGCGCGCCCGCTTCTATCAGGCAAGTACGTCGGAAATGTTCGGCCGCGTGCAAGCTGTGCCGCAGAAGGAGGACACGCCGTTCTACCCGCGCAGCCCATACGGTGTGGCCAAGCTGTTCGCACATTGGATGACGGTCAACTATCGGGAAAGCTACGGCATTTTCGGCAGCAGCGGCATCCTTTTCAATCACGAGTCGCCGCTGCGTGGCAGGGAGTTCGTGACGCGGAAAGTGACTGACTCGATGGCGAAGATCCGGCTTGGCAAACTGGATGTGTTGGAGCTCGGCAATCTCGACGCGAAGCGCGATTGGGGTTTTGCGCAGGAGTATGTCGACGGCATGTGGCGCATGCTGCAGGCAGACCAACCGGATACCTATGTGCTCGCGACGAATCGTACCGAAACGGTGCGGGACTTCGTGACGCTCGCGGGCAAGGCGGCGGGTTTCGAACTGGCGTGGAAGGGGGAGGGTGTGCACGAGGTTGGCATCGACCAGCGCACCGACCGGGTCATCGTTCGTATCAACGCGAAGTTCTATCGCCCTGCCGAGGTCGACCTGCTGATCGGAGATCCGTCACGCGCGTTGCTCGATCTGGGCTGGAAGCCGACGACTACGCTCGAGCAACTGTGCCAGATGATGATCGAAGCCGACTTGCGTCGCAATGATGCAGGTTTTTCGTTTTGACCGGTCACTGAGTCAGTCGTGCCATTCCACCGAGCGACCTCGATATGGCTGAGGCTACGTGGAGGACGGAACGCGGGTTCGATTGGAATCGCGTTGTCACGCCGGGCGGAAAGACTCTGCTGGACGTAACGCGCTAGCTGGAATCTTTCATGCGAGCAAGCCGCCCACGCGCACGTCGCGCGTGGGCGCCTGAAGCTCGAGTTGATCGGAGCCGCCTCGATGAGTTCGAGTGTTGTCTCCACGCTTCCCAGAGTTGCATCGGATCTCCTGTTCGCACGTTGCGCACTGGGATGTAAGGAGTATCGTCGTATGCTGCCCGAAGGCTGGCTGTCGTTTTACGACAAGAACATATTGCTGCTGCAGGGGCCGGTCGGCCCGTTTTTTGCCAAGCTCTGTCGAACGTTGGTGCGAACCGGTGCGCGCTCGGTTCATAAGATCAACTTCAACGGTGGCGACTGGCTGTTCTATCCGCGCGACGCCGTAAGCTACCGTGGCGCTGCGCATGACTGGCCGGCCTTCCTCGATCGTATCCTTGCCGAGCGGAACATCGATACGATCATGTTGTTTGGAGACTGCCGCCCATTACACATGATGGCGCGACATCTTGCCCGGAAGCGCGGTATCGACACGTGGGTGTTTGAAGAGGGCTACGTTCGTCCTGATTTCGTGACTATGGAACGGGGTGGCACGAACGGGCATTCGAGCCTGCCGAAGGACGCCGAGTTTTATCGGATGCTCCCCGAGCCGACACCCAGGGAAGAGTTCACCGTCGGGAATTCGTTCCCAAGCATGGTTGTGTGGGGCGGCCTGTATGGCGCGGCGGCGTGGATCGCTCAAGGATGGTTTCCGCGGTATTGCCACCATCGACCATTGACCCCCGTCGACGGTGCCAAATGGTTGCGCGCTGCCTGGCGAAAGATCGTCTATCGGCTGCACGAGCGAGGGACTCTCGACTATCTGACCGGTTGCAAGACGCGTCAGTATTTTCTCGTCTCGCTTCAGACCGCGATCGATGCTCAGATTCGTGTGCATTCACGATTCGCCTCGCTCGAGGCGTTCATCGATGACGTTATTCGTTCGTTCGCGGCACGTGGTGTGGAAGCCTACGACCTGGTATTCAAGCATCATCCGCTTGATCGCGGGCACACGGATTATCGAAGAGCCATTCAAGGGGCAGCCGAACGATACGGGGTCGCGAGCCGCGTTTTGTACATTCATGATCAGCACTTGCCGACCCTTCTGGCGCACGCCGCCGGCCTTGTCGTAGTAAACAGTACGGTCGGCTTATCAGGCATTCATCACGGATTGCCGGTCAAAGCACTCGGAAAGGCGATCTACGATATTCCGGGCCTGACGTTTCAGGGTTCGCTCGACAGATTTTGGGCGGAGTCCGCTTCGTTTCGGCCCGATATGGCGCTGTACGGCCGGTTTCGGCGCTACGTGATTGATCACACACAGCTCACCGGAAGCTTCTACGTAGGCGACATCGTCAGCGTCGTGGACCGTGCCGATCTAAGCGTCGACGACTGGCAGGCGAAAGGGCCGTCCGCGCAACAGGATGCCGGTGAAATTGCGTGACCGACAAGTACACGAACATCGTCCGGCTCTACACGAATCGATTGATCGAAACTAGAGGCGCGGTTTTTCAGACGAACCCGTCTCGCAATAGCTGTCGAGATTGACCGCTTCATCGTGATAGATGGAGCAAGTTTGCGGCGCGCTGCCACGTGGGTCCGGATCTTCGAGATCTTCCGCCATAGAAAAAAGAGTCCGCGGCAACGCGTGATGCCGCGGACTTAACGGGGAACATCCACGAGAAGCATGTCGCAATCTGCAACGTGCTACCAGGATCCGAAGGACTCTTTACTTCGGACCAGTGAGTCTAGCGGTGGTAAGAGCGGAGTTTTATAAACAAACGTCAAGATTTGACGGTTTGTAGGAAAACTGACGTTATGCAGCAACGTCGGCTTCGACATCGAAGGCGACTTTGATAGCATGGCGCCGCTAAAGCAATTGGCTTGGCGAAACATAAATTCTGCTTCGGAAACCGAATCAATATGAAAAAGACACTCTTCGCAATTGCTGCTATCGGCGTTTTCTCGAGCGTTGCGCACGCACAAAGCTCCGTCACGTTGTACGGCGTCATCGACGAAGGTCTGAGCTACACGAGCAACGTCGCGACGTTGGACGCGAACGGTAGCGTGAAGCGCAGTCACGTGATCGCGTTGCAAAGCGGCGTGCTGCAGGGTAGCCGCTGGGGCCTCAAGGGCAAGGAGGATCTGGGTGGCGGCCTGAACGCCGTGTTCCAACTGGAGAACGGCTTCAATGCGAGCAACGGCGCATTGGGACAAGGCGGCCGGATGTTCGGCCGTCAGGCGTACGTCGGTCTGTCGTCGGAGAACGCCGGCACGCTGACGCTGGGCCGGCAGTACGACTCGGTCGTCGACTACCTCGGTCCGCTGACCGCTAACGGCAGCTGGGGCGGTGCGTTCTTCTCGCACCCGTTCGACAACGACAACACGAACAATTCGTTCCGTATCAACAACTCGGTGAAGTATACGAGCGCGAACTATGGCGGCCTGCAGTTCGGCGGCATGTACGGCTTCAGCAACTCGACGCAGTTCGCTAAGAATCGCGCATGGAGCCTGGGCGCGCGCTATGCCAACGGCCCGCTGACCGTGGCCGCGGCCTACCTCGATCTGAAGAGCGCGGAGACCACCAACGTCGGCGCCGAAACCGACGGCACGCCGTTCACCGACTTGCTGAGCGGCGTTGCCACCGCCGCGGCGGGCCGGCCGGTCAACGTAGCATTTCAAAAGCAGCGTACGGGCGGTATTGGCGCGAGCTACGCCTTCGGCCCGGCGACTGCGGGTGTGATGGTCAGCGAGTCGTTGATGCAGAACCCGATGTCGCACTTCCGGTTCCTGAACGCCGAAGGTAACGTGCAGTATTCCGTTACGCCGGCGCTGTCGCTGGGTGCGATGTACGACTACACGCGTATGACGGCCGGGGTGAATGGGTTCCGCGCCGGCGGGAACTTCCATACGATCGGCCTGATGTCCGACTACTTCCTGTCCAAGCGCACGGACGTGTACGCGCAGGCCGTCTATCAAAGGGGTTCCGAGAGCACGCGAGGCCTGGTGGGTGTCGTCGACGCAGGCGGCTATTCGTCGGGCAAGTCGCAAGTGGCCGCGCGCGTTGGCCTTCGTCACAAGTTCTAATCGCGTGACGACGTAGCGGAACCGCTGAGCGTATTCCGCCAGCAGTGCAGCCCCTGACGCGCGATCGCGCATCAGGGGCTGTTCAATTATGGGCTCGAGCGAATGGAGTGAAGGCGTTCCGAAAGTAAAGACAGGCCTGAGCGAGATGCATGGTCCGGCGATGTGCCGCCAAAGCCAATCAGTCGCGGCGTGCGGCCAATGGATGAAAGGTGGCATCGACAATCGCTTCACAACCGTCGGGCGAGATGGCGAACTCTCGTGGCAGGCCGATCATATTGAAAGTCGCCAGACCCGGATAGCGGTTGACTGCGTTGCCGCTGAAATTTTGCGGGTTGAACAGCGGGGTGATGTGCCACCACAGGTGATAGTTTTGCCCCCACAGATATTCGATGAGCTTCGGCGACTGGTCTACCCGGTCGTTTTCGACATACAGAACAGGTCGGTGATTCGTGAGGATTTCCTGGGCACCCTGTAATACCTGCAGTTCGAACCCTTCGACATCGATCTTCATGAGGCGAATGTTGCACCCGCGCGCGATGTCATCAAGCCGCACGCAGGGCACTTCAATCCCGGAGGGCGTTACGCCCGGCCGAAGCGATACTCCACCGAAATTTCCCGGTTGCCGGTAGTTCGGGCGTTCCAATCCGATCGTACCCGGTTGCTGAGCGCACGCGAAAGGCCACGCCGTAACATTTTCCACGGCATTCAACGCGAGATTTGCGCACAGGTTCTGAAAGATGAACGGCTGCGGCTCGAAGGCGATTACGTCGGCACCTACCGCCTTCGCTGCCTTTGCGAGAGCGACGGTTTGACTGCCAATATTGGCACCAACCTCCAATACCGTACCCGCACGGTCTATCCATCGCAGCAGGAATTGGGTTTCAAGTTCACAGTATTCGCCGTACTCGATGAGTGCTTGGCCGATATACGTGTCGTAGCGGTTCGCGAGCATGGTTCCGTGTCGCGCGTTGACGAGAATGTAAGGATCTGCAATCTGCACTGTCTGGCTGTTTTCGTTCATCGAGAACTATCCAACTCTGGGATAACCGTCAAGCGATGGGGTGTCGTTGCGGTCAGTTAATAGGAATCCATATTTTATTGCATCTCAATATCGAAATGCACGTCCGGAAAAACCAGCGCGGACCAGTCGGGCGCAGAACGCGAACAACCGAAGGAGCCGAGGAACGGATTCAGGCAAGCGTCGCCGGACGTACCCGTGCTCAACAATTGTTAAAACGCGGAGCAATCGGACCCTTCGGTAGACGTACATCGATAAAATCGTACTTGCCTTCTTTGGTCAAAGAGGCATTGCAGAGGGAGAGAGGGAGAGCCGTCCGCTGGGACGGCTCTCACTTTTTACTTGCGTCGGCCAGTGGGCTTTGCCATCCGGTTTTCGCAACGAGGGCGGGACGAGGAAGAAGATCGTATCCGCGATCGGGTTTTCCTGATGCCGAACCGCAGGCGTTCACTAGTATTTCTCAAATGATCCGAATCGATCCAGGCTCGGCGGCTCGCCGCCAAACGAGTCGTTGTATCTACCATGAAGCGGTACCTGAAAGATCGGTAAATTAATCGGCTCGTGCCCACGCCAGTTCGGCAGCATTGTTCGTTGCCCGATAGCCCTGCATGCCCCCGTGCCGCTTGAACTTGCGGCTAACGGCGGATGAAACCGATCGGCGCGTTTCTTGGCCGGGATAGCGTGCGCGTGCCTGTCGATGACAGGGCGGCGGATCTTCATCGCGTTGCGTGCGGTCGCGCCGCTCTGGTTCGGCGAGTTCGGGTGCATGATGCGCTTGGAAGCATCGATGGCCATCCGAAGTTTCTGACGTTCTATCAACCCAACCTCGAGCGATGCTTGCGTGCCCGACTGACCGCGCAGGTTCCAGTCGCGCTCCCGCAATAGCTCCGACGCCGACGAGATATAACTCGATGATGTCCGTGTGGGAGCCTGGCTCTGTATTTGCCCACTCGATTTGCCCGAGCAACGTCCGGGCAGCACACGCAAAGGTTTGCCCAATTTTGGAGCCGGTGCCGCGCTAGCATCATGCCGAGCGCGCTGTTGGCCGTACTTTCCGGTCTCGCCGTTGTATACGAGCGTTGGTCGCTTTGGTCCGGTGGTGACGCTGCTCGGAGCGCCGCTCTCGGCGGCGGGGCCTGCCGCGCTATCCGCATATCGTCTGGCCGCAGCAGCAATACATCATTGAGTAAACGTGATGATCCGGGAGTCCTGTCAGAAAAAGGCGGCATCCGATTGCGCAGGCGCCATCCGTCATTTTTCGTCTGGCTCGATACGACGGGACAATTTTTTTATATTGCTTCGATGATATCAGATCTGTAAATCGCGCCGCGCCTACATGTCGATAAGCGGATGTGATGCGGTACGTGCAAATGTCCATGATCAGCTTTGGTGCTGCGGACGGAACCAAACGGATATTCGATCATGAGAAAGTCGCTTGCGCATGCGTAATGTTCGTAATATTGCGGAAACTATTTTTATGTGTCGCCCGGACGCCGCGGAGTCCGTCTATATAAATTCACTTATAAAATTTGTATTTTATAAATAGATCGATTAAATGCATTTTTCACCGTGGACCAATCGCTGCCATCGGGGGGTAGCCGGCCCCCACACCCGTCTCGATGACGCGTCATCGTTCGTCGGCCGGCGGTATCGGCCGCAAGGCGGCTTAGCTCGTCTCTGCCGTCGGTTCGAGCGGCATGGAATTATGAATGTGCAGCGACTCATATTGGGAGTCGATTGCTCAGCTTTGGCAACGCGTTATATTGGTAATGTTTTGTAAACTACGTGGAATTTTCCGCATTCCGATTAAGGATTTTCCTACAGAGGAGGTAGGATAATGATCAATTATCTATAGGTCGATCAGCGATATTTGTCGATTGGTTCAATTTTTGCAATAGTTAACAATGTGATCGATGCTGATCGGGATACTCTTGTGGCGTCGATCAGCTGAAAAATAAATGAGATCCGAGGCCGGTTCGATATCCGGAAAATAATTATATGGCGCTCGATTATTAGGAAAATGATTGATTTGTGGATTGGGGGATGGCGAGATGCAGGCGGTTGGCAGAAAAATAGGATATGCGCGAGTGTCGACAGATGAGCAGCATCTCGATATGCAAATGAAGGCACTGAACGCCTTCGGATGCGATGTGACGCACTTCGACAAGGGCATATCCGGTGCACGGTTCGATCGGCCAGGGCTGCAGGCCGCGCTCGAACAACTGGCCGAGGGTGACACGCTCGTTGTCTGGAAGCTCGATCGCCTCGGACGGTCGCTGGGTCACCTGGCCAATATCATGGGTCAGCTGGACAAGCGGAAAATCCGCGTCGTTTCTCTAACCGAATATATCGATACACGTTCGTCAAGCGGCCGCTTTACGTTCCACATGCTGGCGGCGCTTGCGGAATTCGAGCGCGGACTGATCAGCGAACGGACGCGCGCAGGCATGGCTGCGGCGCGTGACCGCGGCAGCCGTATCGGCCGTCCGAAGGTATTGAGCGCGGCGCAGCGCGCGGAAGCGGGGCAGCTGTTGGAGAGCTACTCGCCGTCTCAGGTGGCGAAGCGATTCAACGTGCATCGCACCACGCTAATGCGGCACATCAAGGTGCAGCAGACGGAAAGCGAGCAAGAGGCCGATCACGGATCCTGATCGATCGGCAAGATTCTTCAACAGCATCGATCAAGGCGTCAGGCGCCCGCCGTTTCCACCGCGGGCCGGCACGCATCGCTGGCCGCGATTTTTCAACTCACGCAAATATTGTGTTTGATCGCATAACGAATCAGTTCTGCGTTGGTGCGGATCCCGAGCTTCTGCATCAATCGTAGCTTGTGCGTGCTGACTGTTTTGGCGCTCAATGAAAATTCGGCAGCAATTTCGTTGATGGTCTTGCCCGCCGCGAAACGTTGCAGCACCTGCCGCTCACGCGCGGACAGCCGGTCGTCTTCGGCAGTAGAAGTCGCTGGCGCATCGAAGACGATGGTTTCCACCAACTGCGGATCAATGAAGCGGCCACCGGCGGCGAGTCTTCGAATCGCCCCGATCAGCACGGGCGGATCGCTGTATTTCGTGACATATCCCGATGCACCGGCACGCAATGCGTGCGTCACGGTTTGCGGATCGTTGTGAACGGTCACGACCAGGATGGGCAGTGTCGGGTAGGCGGCTCGCAGCGATCGGATGAGATCCTGGCCGGAGGTGCCCGGCATCGACATGTCCAGCAGCAGAACGTCGATCGAATGCGTCTGCAACCTCTCGAGTACCTCCGCGGCGTTCGCGGCTTCGGCAACGACGACGATGTCGGAGGTCGTCGCGAGTATCTGTGTGATGCCGCCGCGAACGATCGCATGATCGTCGGCAATCAGCGTATGAATCAACATAAGGACTTACAAAAAAGTGCAGGAGTGCTGCATGGGCTTCGGTCACGGGGCCTGACTGCTCCCGCTGATCGCCCCCGAGACTTCATGCGGCACGTTCGGTCGTCGTCGGGTACCTCCCGAATTGTAAAACTATTTTTTAACAATTACGTTAACGGATATGCTTGCACGTCCGACGCAAGCCGAGCTCGTGCCGAGGCTCACGTCAAAAAAACGGGGAGACATCTATTCGTCGGGTATGCACCGTGCCATGTGACAGTTTTTTGACAAGACGGCGCATGCTGCTGACAGCGGCGGCCTCTGCACCCACACTCAAAGTCGGAGCCGTTCCGGCCGTACCCAGCGCGCCGCGCGTCGTTTTTCTCAATCCGGGAGAATCGACAGAACGGGGCAGCGGAAGGCAATGGCAGTTGGTCAGTCGCTTCATGGCCGCGGCCGCGAAAACGTTCGCGATGGATCTGGAGGTGCAATACGCGGAGCGCGACCATCTGCTGATGTTGCGTCAGGCAGAGGCGTTGGCGTGCCGCGCGGCGCCGCCGCATTACGTCGTGCTCGTGAACGAGAAAGCGATGGCGCCACGCCTGTTGCACGTGTTGCACGGCTTACAGTCGAAACTGCTGGTCATACACAATGACGTGACCGAAGGCCAACGGCTGGAAATCGGCAACGAGCGGGAGCGTATTGCGAACTGGATCGGCACCTTGACGGCCGATGCATCGAGCGCCGGCTATCGGCTGATGGAATATCTGACCGAACGTCAGCCCAATGGCCGGCCGCAGGTCGTCGGTATCACCGGAGATCCGAGTACGCCGGTGTCGATGGAGCGCGCGTTTGGCGTTCAGCAGTGGCTTGCGCGCACACCGGCCGCAAGAATGAGCCAACTGGTCTATAGCGACTGGACGTTCGGCGACAGCTATGAAAAGACCCGCATTTTGCTGAAGCGATATCCGGGAACCAACGTGATCTGGGCGGCGAACGATGCGATGACGCTAGGCGCGAAGTCCGCGCGCGATGTGGCTGGTTCCGCTGCGGTGGTCGGGGGAATGGGAGCATTGCCCGAGGCGCTCCAAGACGTGATGCGCGGCGGGGTGTCGGCCATGATGGCGGGCGACTACTTCATCGGCGCATTTGCGATGGTACTGCTGCACGACTATCACAAGGGCCATGATTTCGCAGCTTGCGGCAATCCGCGCGTGCAGCTGGATTTCTTGATGCTGGTCAATCGCGGGAACGCGTCGTCGTATTACGACCTTCTGTTCGCCGGCCAGGGCGATCCGGATTTCAGCATCTTTTCCAGGGCCGGCTGCACGACGAGAGCCGATTACGACTTCAGTATCGAGCGGCTCCTGAGCAATATGAGCAAGTCTTCCGATGTTCCATCTTGACAGATTGATCCGCTTCTACCCGTCTGGTCTGCAACGAAAGCTGATGCTCGCATTCTTTGTGCTGGTAGTCGTGGTGGGTGGAGTAGGAGGATATGCGCTTACGGAGCACGAGAGGACCGTGCATACCGAGATGCTGGAGACCAAGGCGACTCGTGTAGCGGACTTGCTGTCCATCGCGCTCGAGCCGCCACTCTGGAACGTGGACCGGCAGGCAATCGCCTCGCTGCTGGCGGCCCTTGCCTCCAATCCGGAGGTCGCGGAATTGACGGTAACGAGCGTTGACGTCGGCGTCGTGATGTCGGTCCAGCCCATTGCGTTCATCGACCCGAGCGACACGATCGTCCGAACCAGGGCTGTTTTTCACAAGGCATCAGGCGCTGCTCCTGCAGAAAAACTGGGCGAAATCCGTGTGGTCTTGTCGAAGGCCAGCGTCAAGGAGCAGATCCGGCATGCACAGACCACGCTTCTCGCTGCGATGGTATCTCTCCTGCTGGGCCTCTATGCGTCGGTGTATTGCCTGTTAAAGCGTACGGTGCACCAGCCGGTTGCCGAACTGATCGCGACGGTCGATGCAATCTCGGGCGGCAATCTTGCCGCGCGAAGCGCGGTTGCATCGGCTGATGAACTCGGCGAACTTGCGAACCGAATCAACATGATGGCGATCAGCCTGCATCAGTCGACCGTTCGCCTCACGGAGAGCGAAAGGAAGTATCGGCGCATTTTCGAGAACGCGATCGAAGGCATGTTTCTCATCGATCGCGAAGGGCGCATGAGCGACGTCAACCCCGCCATGGTGCGGCTGCTCGGGTACCGATCTGCCGACGAAGTCATTCACGGGAATCCGGTGTCGGGGCAGCCACCCGCGTTTACGCCATGGCAGACCCGATATCTTTTTTCGACCGCATATGAATCGGGAGGAATCGTCGGGCTCGAAATGGAGTTGTGGAAGCCAACCGGCGAGCCGATATGGGTAGAACTCAACGCGTGTATCGTCGCGAACGAACACGGTGAGTCGGAGTGCATGGAGGGCATGCTGGCCGACGTGACGGCACGCCGCAGAGCCCATGAAAGCCTGCGTCTGCACCATGCCGAACTGAAGCGGGAGAATGCGGAGCGCAAGCGGGCAGAGCGCGAGCTGATGGCCTCACGGGAACAACTGCGCCGACTGTCCGCGCACATGGAATCGATCCGCGAGGAAGAGCGCAAGCAGATCGCGATGATGATTCACGACGAGCTCGGGCAGATTCTCACCGCATTGAGAATCGACCTTTCGCTGCTCAAGGAGCGCGTGGGTCCGGAATGCGAGGAGCTCTCGACGATCGAGCAGATGCGGGGTCTGGTCGACAAGACGCTGCGGATCGGTCGCGATATCGCGAGCCATTTGCGACCGGCCGCGCTCAATTTCGGACTGGCCTCGGCGCTTGAATGGCTGGCGTCGGAGTTTTCGCGTCGCGGCTCCGCGCACTGCCGATTCATCATGAGTGGCGCGGAGCCGCAGCTAGCGGATTCGCAGGCGACTGCAGTGTTCCGCATCGCCCAAGAGGCGCTGACGAACGTTGCACGACACGCCGATGCGACGCAAGTCGAACTGCGACTGACCGGCCTCAGAGCCGGGCTGGAGCTCGCGATCGTCGACGATGGACGCGGATTCGACCCGTCCGTTGCAAGCAAGGGCGGTTCCTATGGCCTGCTCGGCATGATGGAGCGCGCTCGTCTGTTGG
This sequence comes from Burkholderia latens, assembly GCF_902499045.1. Taxonomy (GTDB): domain Bacteria; phylum Pseudomonadota; class Gammaproteobacteria; order Burkholderiales; family Burkholderiaceae; genus Burkholderia; species Burkholderia latens. The sequence goes on from NZ_CABVPL010000003.1 coordinate 110,696, forward strand.
GCGCGGACCTGAACATCGAAAGTGACGAAGGGCGCGGGTCGGCGATTTACGTCAAGTTGGAGACGAAATTCGTCGCCCCGATGCTGAGCGATGCGTCGTGAATTCGGGCCGGAATGACACTTCACGGCCTGATCATTCGGTACGGCAAAGTCTTTCCCGCTCATCGTGGTCCATCATCAGTGCACGCATCTGGGTCCACATGCCGAAGTAGTGGACGATGAAGCTATCTTGCCGACGGAAGAACCATGGAGTATTGATTTCGAGTGGACTCCGGATGTCGTCTGCGTCGAGTAGCCCATGCGACTTCATCGCGGCAATGAAGTAGTACTGGTCGCCGTTGCCCGTGTACACGCCGGAGCGGTCGGGCAATGCGTTGATCGTGTTCATCAGGTCGGCCAGCATCGCGAGGTTCGGCTCCGTCCGTCTGAAACCCATGACCCCCGAATTGAACGGCCATTGACCGATGTCGCGCGCCAGCATGCAATCCGCGCCTTCGAGTAGCGGCTCGATGCGCATTTCGTGATTTCCGATCAGCACGTCCGCGTCGAGCCAGATGACCCATTCGTGGTGCGCCAGATACGCATGAAGCAACCATGGCTTGAGCCAGTTGCCCGTTCCCGACAATCCGATTTCGGGCGGAATCTCGCGGTGCACGTAGAGCGTGTGGCCGTGGCGTTCGCAGTACTGGCGGAAGTTCCCCTCCGCGATCTGCGCATATGAACCGATCTCCGGCGTGTAGAGCGTCACGAACGCGATCGGTCGGCCTGGATTGAACGTGCTGCGTGTCTCGGCAGGTATTCCGGCGGACCAGTCAAATGCGAACGCGGAGCGGCCGTCCGCTTCGTACGCAGCCAGATGGTGGAACAACGTATCCCTGAAGCGCGGGACGACGCCCATTTCGACGGGCGCGTGTGCTTCCTCTTCAATACTGATCGCGAAGGTCGGCACGACGGACCAGCGCGGATCGATATTCGGTCCTGTGTACATTGCCACATACGTACCGTCGACTGCGGCGTGCCACGACACGTAGTCGAGTTGCGCGAGCAGCGCCGATTCGCCCGGGAACGGTTGTCCGCCGAGCCGGCAGTGCGCCGCAATTTCCGAAATGCGCTGACGGGTTACCGCGGTGTTGCGCCAGATCTGGACGCTGCCTTGCGGTCTTCCCTCCGTCGTTGCGATCAGCAGATAGTCCCGGTCATCGATCATGCTGTTCAGCGGGAGCGGTCGCACGATCACCGCGTTTTCCGTCAGAACGAGCACGACATGGCCTTCAGGCGCACCGTTCAGCATATTGAGCAGGTATTCGTACTTGTGTAGCGCCTGTACCTGTTTTCCGCGCGGTCCGTCGCGAGTGTCGAGGATCTCGTGGCGGTACCCGTGTTCGCTTGCGTACCGCGCGTGATTGGCGCCGGCATGTGGCGACGATTCGCGGAAAAAACTCAGCACGGTGCATTGAGTCATGTCTGTGGCTCCTGGGCGATACCTGCGCGACACGCCAATGAAAAAAGAGCGTCGCGTTTCCAGTGTCAACAACAAAGAGAAAAACGAATGGCACGCGATGACGGTAGGCCGGTCAGTCCTTGTTCGCCGCGCCTTCGGATGCCTGTAAGGATTGCGTTTCGCCCGAAAGCGCTCGCTTGAGCGTCCGCGGATGAACGTTGAACTTTCGCGCGACGTCCGACACCGGGCGCGTCTTCAATAGTGCCGCGGCCTGCCTGCATTGCGCACGCGATAGAAGCGGCTTGCGGCCCAGGCGCTTCCCGTGCTCGCGCGCCGCGTGCATGCCCGCACGCGTGCGCTCGCTGATCAGGCGCCGTTCGAATTCCGAAAGCGCGGCCATCATATGGAACATCAGGACGCCGCCGGCCGAAGACGTGTCGATCGATTCGGTAAGCGAAACGAAGCCGACATCCTGCTTGCCGAGATGGCTGATCAGCTCGATCAGCTTCGCGAGCGAACGGCCCAGCCGGTCGAGCCGCCACACGACGAGCGTATCGCCGCTCGACAGTGCGGCCATTGCTTCGTTCAGCCCGGGGCGCGAGAACTCCGCGCCCGACACGCCCTGATCCGAGTACAGCACCTCGCATCCGGCGCGGAACAATGCGTCTTCCTGAAGCGCCAGATTCTGTTCATCGGTCGATACCCGTGCGTAGCCGATCTTCATTCGATCGGCACCGCGAAGAATGCTGCGTGTCGTTCCTGGCCGAGCCGGACGGTGGCGCGTCGTGCGGGGCTGGGTGGTGCGGTTGCCGCGAAGTCGAAGCGAGGCTGACGAGCGAAGTACTGCATGGGGTGGCGCGAAGAGTCGGTAAAGATTCGATGAAGCGACGTGTGCCGGCCGTAGGCTAGTTGTCATCAAGGTCAAGATGATTGCCGGCAGACGTGGGTCAAACGGCTTGTTTGATGGCAAGTGTCAAAACTTGCAAAGGCCCGTGCATTGTATTGGACAAAAGGGAACCCTTTTGTCACCCCCTCTTCGCACCCACCGAGCGCCCGTCAAACCGCGCTTTCTTCGACCCTCAAATATTTTTTACCAACTTTGGCACAAAGGTTCCCTTTTGCACAGCCTCATTGCACGCGCCTGAATCGATCTGGATGCGGGGTTCGGGATTTGGCGGGCGATGTCGTGCGTGCGCGCCTCTCTTGATCATGATCAACGACGTCGGTGGCCACGAGGCAGCTGGCGCACATGCTGGAAAGATCGCAGGGCGCGGGATTTCGTGCCGCTAGCGAACGGGGAGGACCGATGAGTCATGGTTCGGGGGTGCGGAAGTCGACAAGTCGCGAACGCTTTCGCGCGATAGTCAATGAAGAAGACTTCCTGCGCGAGATGGTGGCTGCGGTGGCTTGTCCGTTCGACGGGCTGGCTCCGGGAACGCCGGAGGCTGTCGAATCGGCTGTGGAGCACTTTCGAGCAGCTGTCCATTTGCTTCTCAAACGCTATTTCGGAAAAGACTCGGCCGCAGCGGTCGAGGCTTATGACGCCGGCGTCGCGATGGGGATGTTCGGTGAGCAATCTGCTATCGCTGAGGGCCTTCGTTCACGTCGATCTGCGCAATCTCCTCGAATATCCCGTCGAAGCGATTCGTTTCAAGCGGTCTTGGCAGGCGGGTGTCTGCACGGTCGGTGCGTCAGGGAGTGGGGTTTGCGGCAGCTGTAGATCGTATCGAAGCGATTTCTCAGTAAATATTGCTGGTTGTATCAGGAATGCGAATTAACCATAAATGAGGCGGTAGGGAGGAATTCGACGTGAAAAAGATCTATCGAATCGCCTAAAACAAGCTGCCGAGATTTTTGTGGCGGCATTCGGCATTGCGATGCGGCGAGCGCCGTGCGCGGATATTTTTGAGTAAGGTGAGCTATGAATAAGATATATCGCACCATCTGGAATGAAGCGCTCGGCGCATTCGTTGCGGCGTCTGAACTTGATAGCGCGAGCGGGAAAGGGCGAGGAGGGATGGCGTTATCCGTCTGCGATGGACGCGCCCAGAGACCCGAAGACGGCGGAGAAGGACAGGCGCATATCTCGCTTAGCGCCGTTTCGATTGCGGTGGCCGTCGCGTTCGGGGCGGGCATGCTTCATTCGGACGACGCTGCGGCTCAAGTTGCAACGACGCTTGCCGGTTGTTCCTCAACGACTGGTGGTGTCGCGTCGGCGAATTCCTTCTACAGCATTGCCATAGGTTGTAAAGCAACGGCGAGCGGAACAACCGCAACGGCAGTTGGGTATTCGTCAACGGCGAGTGGTACATCCTCGTTGGCGCTCGGAGGTTCTTCGACTGCGTCTGCTACGAACGCATTGGCGGTTGGCAACGGTGCGACGGCCTCCGCTGGGAACGCAGGGGCAGTCGGCCCGTCTTCGACCGCGGCCGGGGCCGGATCGTATGCATTGGGCGTCGCAGCCCGGTCGCTGGGCCAACAGGCGCTCGCTATTGGGAATCAAGTAACGGCGTCCCAGTACAGGTCAGTCGCGTTAGGCCCATTTGCCACATCAGCAGGGAGCTCATCGATTGCCCTTGGGGATACGGCAGTCGCAGCCGGGAGCTCGTCGTTGGCATTCGGACAATCGGCGATGGCATCAGGTCTCAGCGCAACAGCGATCGGGTTGAACTCCACAGCATCCGGTACAGATGCAGTGGTACTTGGAGTCGGATCAACTGCGTCTGGAGATTTCTCGGCCGCCATTGGCACTTCTTCTACCGCTAGTGCTCCAGCCAGCTTCGTATTCGGTATGTCGAGTACTGCTACGTCGCAGTTTGCGGTGGTAGTAGGTACGAACAATCAAGTGACGGGTGATTTCGGAGTCGCCGTCGGCGATGCGGTCTCCGCGACGGGAGCAGGTTCGGTTGTAGTTGGGAATCGCTCGCTTTCTTCTGGCTTTCGCGCTACGGTCATCGGCAATGCTGCAACAGCAAGTGGGGGCTACTCCGTTGCGGTTGGAGCTAGCGCAATCGCTTCGGGAACGCAGGCGGCGACTTTAGGATTCGGCGCGGTTGCTTATGGAGACAATTCGCTTGCAGGCGGTTCGAATTCCGTCGCTGGCGTGAGTGGCAGTACCACGATCGTCAACGACGTCGCACTTGGCATGGGTGCGTCTGCGGTTGGCGGAAACTCAGTTGCGTTAGGCGCGACTACTACGGCTACAGCTGCGAATGCCACGGCCCTTGGTAATGGCTCACAAGCGCTGGCAGCTTCTACCGTCGCGCTGGGTGATAGCAACACCGCGGCGGCTACTGCGGGTCAAGGCTCGATCGCCGGTGGCTACAAGTCCACGGCATCGACGGGCCTGGGGGCGGTTGCACTGGGTTATCAGCAGACCGCATCGGGCAATGGTGCGGTGGCGATTGGCGACCCGAACACGGCAACCGGCAACGGTGCTGTTACCGTCGGCGCGAACAACACTGCGACCGGCGACGGTGCAGTAGCGCTGGGCAATGCAAACGTCGCAGTCGGCACGGGTTCGCTCGCGCTCGGAAACGTCTCCACAGCCACCGCGGCAGGGGCGATTGCCCTCGGGAATGGCGCGACCGCGGCCACGAGCGCAGGCGACGTGGCGCTCGGGTCGGGTTCCGTCACTGCAGCAGCGAACCCGACGTCGAGCTCAACGATCGGCGGTCAAACGTACTCGTTCGCGGGCACGACGCCGACGAGCGTGGTGAGCGTGGGAGCGGCAGGCGCGGAGCGTCAGATCACGAACGTGGCGGCCGGCCGGATCAGCGCGACGAGCACGGACGCGATCAACGGCTCGCAGCTGAATGCAACGAATCTGGCGGTCAATTCGCTGTCGACTGGTCTGTCCTCGACGAATAGCAGCATTACGTCCTTGTCGACTTCCACCTCGACGACGGCTAGTTCCTTGTCAACCGGTCTTTCGGCGACGAACAGCAACGTGACATCGCTGTCGACCTCGACGTCGACGACGGCAAGTTCGCTGTCGACGGGTTTGTCGACGACCAATAGCACGGTGTTGTCGCTGTCCACGTCGAACTCGACCGCAGCCAGCTCGCTGTCGACCGGCGTGAGCTCGCTGTCCACGGGACTGTCGACCACGAACAGCAACGTGTCGTCGCTGTCGACGGTGGTCTCGGCTACGCGTACCCACTACTACAGCGTGAACGACAACGGCACGCAGGGCGGCAATTACAACAACAACGGCGCGACGGGCGTGAACGCGCTGGCCGCCGGCGTGGGTGCAACGGCAGCCGGTGCGGCCGGTGTCGCGGTGGGCAACAACGCGAACGCGGCAGGTGCGAACACGGTGGCACTGGGTTCGGCCGCGACGGCGACGAACGCCGGTGACGTTGCGCTGGGCAATGGCTCGGTGACGGCTGCGTCGAACCCGACGTCGAGCGCGACGATCGGCGGCCAGACGTACTCGTTCGCAGGCACGACGCCGTCGAGCGTGGTGAGCGTGGGTGCGGCAGGTGCCGAGCGTCAGATCACGAACGTGGCAGCAGGTCGCGTCAGCGCGACGAGCACGGACGCGATCAACGGCTCGCAACTGAACGCGACGAACCTGGCGGTCAACTCGCTGTCGACGTCGACATCCACGACGGCTAGCTCGCTGTCGACCGGTCTGTCGACGACGAACAGCAACGTGACATCGCTGTCGACGTCGACGTCGACGACGGCCAGCTCGCTGTCGACGGGACTGTCGACGACGAACAGCAGCGTGACATCGCTGTCGACCTCGACGTCGACGATGGCCAGCTCGCTGTCGACGGGTCTGTCGACGACGAACAGCACGGTGTCGTCGCTGTCCAGCACGGTGTCGGGCAGCAAGACGCACTACTACAGCGTGAACGACAACGGTACGCAGGGCAGCAACTACAACAACGACGGCGCAACCGGCGTGAACGCGCTGGCGGCAGGCGTGGGTGCATCGGCAGGCGGCACGAGCGCGACTGCCATCGGCAACAATGCGCAAGCGCAGGGCGCTTCATCGCTGGCGCTGGGCAACTCGAGCTCCGCGGTAGGCACGGCGGCGCTCGCGCTCGGCAATGGCTCGATTGCCGGCGCCGATGGGACGATGGCGTTCGGAACGGCCGCCAGCGCCGGCGCGCAGAACGGCATCGCGATCGGCACGAATTCGATCGCGTTGAACGCCGGCGACGTTGCGCTCGGCGCGAATTCCGTCACGTCGACGTCCAACCCGACGTCGAGCGGCACGGTCGGCGGATCGGTCTACAACTTCGCCGGCACGAATCCGACGAGCGTGGTCAGCGTCGGCAACGTCGGCGCAGAGCGACAGATCACCAATGTCGCGGCGGGGCGCATCACCCCGTCGAGTACCGATGCAGTCAACGGTTCGCAACTTTATGCAACCAATCAGGCAGTGAACAAGCTGTCGACCTCAACGTCGACCACGGTTAGCTCGTTGTCGACTGCAGTGAGTTCGCTGTCGACGGGTCTGTCGGCGACGAACAGCAGCGTGACGTCGCTGTCCACGTCCACGTCGACCACGGCCAGCTCGCTGTCGACTGGCGTGAGCTCGCTGTCCACGGGTCTGTCCACGACGAACAGCAGCGTGACGTCGCTGTCGACGTCGACGTCGACGACGGCCAGCTCGCTGTCGACGGGTGTGAGCTCGCTGTCCACGGGTCTGTCCACGACGAACAGCAGCGTGACGTCGCTGTCGACGTCCACGTCGACGACGGCCAGCTCGCTGTCGACCGGCGTGAGCTCGTTGTCCACGGGGCTGTCGGCAACGAACAGCAGCGTGACGTCGCTGTCGACGTCGACCTCGACGACGGCCAGCTCGCTGTCGACGGGCGTGAGCTCGCTGTCCACGGGTCTGTCGGCAACGAACAGCAGCGTGACGTCGCTGTCGACGTCGACGTCGACGACGGCCAGCTCGCTGTCGACGGGCGTGAGCTCGCTGTCCACGGGTCTGTCCACGACGAACAGCACCGTGACGTCGCTGTCGACTTCGGCTTCGACGGGCATTTCCTCCGTGTCCACGGCCGTCAGCACGCTCAACGCACAGGCGGTCAAATACGACGTGAATCCGGATGGAAGCGTCAACTACGGTAGTGTGACGCTTGATCCGGGCGGCACGGCTGCGCAGCTCCACAACGTGGCGGCAGGCACCGCCTCGACCGATGCAGTCAACGTGTCTCAGCTGAGTACCGTGGTCTCGAGCAGCAAGACGCACTACTACAGCGTGAACGACAACGGCACGCAGGGCGGCAACTACAACAACGATGGTGCGACGGGCGTGAACGCGCTGGCCGCCGGCGTGGGTGCAACGGCAGCCGGTGCGGCCGGTGTCGCGGTGGGCAACAACGCGAACGCGGCAGGTGCGAACACGGTGGCACTGGGTTCGGCCGCGACGGCGACGAACGCCGGTGACGTTGCGCTGGGCAATGGCTCGGTGACGGCTGCGTCGAACCCGACGTCGAGCGCGACGATCGGCGGCCAGACGTACTCGTTCGCAGGCACGAATCCGGCAAGCGTGGTGAGTGTCGGCGCGGCGGGTGCCGAGCGTCAGATCACGAACGTGGCGGCCGGCCGGATCAGCGCGACGAGCACGGATGCGATCAACGGCTCGCAACTGAACGCGACGAACCTGGCGGTCAATTCGCTGTCGACGTCGACCTCGACCACGGCCAGCTCGCTGTCGACCGGTGTGAGTTCGCTGTCGACCGGTCTGTCAACGACGAATAGCAGCGTGACATCGCTGTCGACGTCAACCTCGACGACGGCTAGCTCGCTGTCGACCGGTCTGTCGACGACGAACAGCAACGTGACATCGCTGTCGACGTCGACGTCGACGACGGCCAGCTCGCTGTCGACGGGACTGTCGACGACGAACAGCAGCGTGACATCGCTGTCGACCTCGACGTCGACAACCGCCAGCTCGCTGTCGACGGGTCTGTCGACGACAAACAGCAGCGTGACATCGCTGTCGACCTCGACGTCGACGACGGCCAGCTCGTTGTCGACCGGCTTGTCGACGACAAATAGCACGGTGTCGTCGCTGTCCAGCACGGTGTCGAGCAGCAAGACGCACTACTACAGCGTGAACGACAACGGCACGCAGGGCGGCAACTACAACAACAACGGCGCGACCGGTGTGAACGCGCTCGCCGCCGGCGTGGGTGCCACGGCAGCCGGTGCGGCCGGTGTCGCGGTGGGCAACAACGCGAATGCGGCAGGTGCGAACACGGTGGCGCTGGGCTCGGCCGCGACGGCGACGAACGCCGGTGACGTGGCGCTGGGCAATGGCTCGGTGACGGCTGCGTCGAACCCGACGTCGAGTGCGACGATCGGCGGTCAGACGTACTCGTTCGCGGGCACGACGCCGTCGAGCGTGGTGAGCGTGGGTGCGGCAGGCGCTGAGCGTCAGATCACGAACGTGGCGGCTGGGCGGATCAGCGCGACGAGCACGGACGCGATCAACGGCTCGCAGCTGAATGCGACGAACCTGGCGGTCAATTCGCTGTCAACGTCGACCTCGACCACGGCGAGCTCGCTGTCGACCGGTGTGAGTTCGCTGTCGACCGGTCTGTCGACGACCAACAGCAACGTGACATCGCTGTCGACGTCGACGTCGACCACCGCCAGCTCGTTGTCGACCGGTTTGTCGACGACGAACAGCACGGTGTCGTCGCTGTCCAGCACGGTGTCGGGCAGCAAGACGCATTACTACAGCGTGAACGACAACGGCACGCAGGGCGGCAACTACAACAACGACGGCGCAACCGGCGTGAACGCGCTGGCGGCCGGCGTGGGCGCCACAGCAGCAGGCGCTTCCGCTGTCGCAATGGGCAACAATGCGAACGCAGCCGGCGCGAGTGCACTCGCACTGGGCCCGAATTCCACGGCATCCGGCGCGAGAAGCATCGCAGAAGGTAGCGGCGCAACGACGCCGACGACGGCCAGCGACAGTATTGCAATCGGCACCAACGCGACCGTCGTGGCCAATGGCCCGAGCGGCGGCGCGGGTGCGGTGGCGATTGGCTCGGGCGCGATGGCGGGGGATCCCGGCACCGCAGTCGGTACGGGGGCTTCTGCACTGGGAACCGATGCAACGGCGGTCGGCTACATCGCGACTGCTTCGGGCTCGGCCAGCGCCGCGCTTGGAACGGGTTCCGTCGCCTCGGCGGCAAACACGACGGCCCTCGGTCACGGCGCGACGGCGACGAACGCCGGTGACGTTGCGCTGGGCAGTGGTTCGGTGACGGCGGCGGCGAATCCGACGACGGGTGCAACGATCGGCGGCACGGCGTACACGTTCGCAGGCACGACACCGGCGAGCGTGGTGAGCGTCGGTGCGGCAGGCGCCGAACGTCAGATCACCAACGTCGCGGCGGGCCAGCTGAGCGCGACGAGCACGGATGCGGTCAACGGCTCGCAACTGTTCTCGACGAACCAGGCAGTCAACTCGCTGTCGACGTCCACGTCGACGACGGCCAGCTCGCTGTCGACGGGCGTGAGCTCGCTGTCCACGGGGCTGTCGACGACGAACAGCAGCGTGTCGTCGCTGTCGACGTCGACCTCGACGACGGCAAGTTCGCTGTCGACGGGGCTGTCGGCGACGAACAGCACGGTCTCGTCGTTGTCGAGCGGCGTCGGTTCGATTTCGAGCAGCCTGTCGTCCACGAGCAGCAGCCTCGCATCGCTGTCGACTTCGACTTCCACGACGGCCAGCTCGCTGTCGACGGGGCTGTCGACGACCGACAGCACGGTGTCGTCGCTGTCGACGTCGAGCTCGACCGCGACCAGCTCGCTGTCGACCGGCTTGTCGACGACGAATAGCTCGGTGGCGTCGCTGTCGACGTCGACCTCGACGACGGCAAGTTCGCTGTCGACCGGTCTGTCGACGACGAACAGCACGGTGTCGTCGCTGTCGACGTCGAGCTCGACCGCGACCAGCTCGCTGTCGACCGGTCTGTCGACGACGAACAGCACGGTGTCGTCGCTGTCCACGTCGAGCTCGACCGCAGCCAGCTCGTTGTCGACCGGTGTGAGCTCGCTGTCGACTGGCGTGAGTTCGCTGTCCACGGGTCTGTCGACGACGAACAGCAACGTGTCGTCGCTGTCGTCGGTGGTCTCGGCTACGCGCACCCACTACTACAGCGTGAACGACAACGGCACGCAGGGCGGCAACTACAACAACGACGGTGCGACGGGCATCAACGCACTGGCGGCAGGTGTCGGTGCGACGGCAGCGGGTGCGGCCGGTGTCGCGGTGGGCAACAACGCGAACGCGGCAGGCGCGAACACGGTTGCACTGGGTTCGGGCGCAACGGCGACGAACGCGGGCGACGTGGCGCTGGGCAGCGGCTCGGTGACGGCGGCGGCGAATCCGACGACGGGTGCGACGATCGGCGGCACGGCGTACACGTTCGCTGGCACGACGCCGACGAGCGTGATGAGCGTCGGCGCGGCAGGTGCTGAACGTCAGATCACGAACGTGGCGGCGGGCCAGCTGAGCGGGACGAGCACGGACGCGGTCAACGGTTCGCAACTGTTCTCGACGAACCAGGCTGTCAACTCGCTGTCGACGTCGACGTCGACGACAGCAAGTTCGCTGTCGACGGGCGTGAGCTCGCTGTCGACCGGTCTGTCGACGACCAACAGCACGGTTTCGTCGCTGTCGACGTCGACTTCGACGACGGCAAGTTCGCTGTCGACGGGCCTGTCGGCGACGAACAGCACGGTCTCGTCGTTGTCGAGCGGCGTTGGCTCGATCTCCAGCAGTCTGTCGTCCACGAACAGCAGCCTCGTATCGCTGTCGACTTCGACTTCGACGACGGCCAGCTCGCTGTCGACCGGTCTGTCGTCGACCAATAGCAACGTGGCCTCGCTGTCGACGTCGACCTCGACCACGGCCAGCTCGCTGTCGACCGGCTTGTCGACGACGAACAGCACGGTGTCGTCGCTGTCGACGTCGAGCTCGACCGCGACCAGCTCGCTGTCGACCGGTCTGTCGTCGACCAATAGCAACGTGGCGTCGTTGTCGACCTCGACCTCGACGACGGCCAGCTCGCTGTCGACCGGCCTGTCGACGACGAACAGCTCGGTGTCGTCGCTGTCGACGTCGAGCTCGACCGCGACCAGCTCGCTGTCGACCGGCCTGTCCACGACGAATAGCTCGGTGGCGTCGCTGTCGACGTCGACGTCAACGACGGCAAGTTCGCTGTCGACCGGCCTGTCGACGACGAACAGCACGGTGTCGTCGCTGTCGACGTCGAGCTCGACTGCAACCAGCTCGTTGTCGACCGGTCTGTCGTCGACGACCAGCTCGGTCGCATCGCTGTCGACGTCGACGTCGACGACGGCCAGCTCGCTGTCGACGGGTCTGTCGACGACGAACAGCACGGTGTCGTCGCTGTCCACGTCGAGCTCGACCGCGACCAGCTCGCTGTCGACCGGTGTGAGTTCGCTGTCCACGGGTCTGTCGACGACGAACAGCAACGTGTCGTCGCTGTCGTCGGTGGTCTCGGCTACGCGCACCCACTACTACAGCGTGAACGACAACGGCACGCAGGGCGGCAACTACAACAACGACGGTGCGACGGGCATCAACGCACTGGCGGCAGGTGTCGGTGCGACGGCAACGGGTGCGGCCGGTGTCGCGGTGGGCAACAACGCGAACGCGGCAGGCGCGAACACGGTGGCGCTGGGTTCGGGCGCAACGGCGACGAACGCGGGCGACGTGGCGCTGGGCAACGGCTCGGTGACGACGGCGGCGAATCCGACGACGGGTGCGACGATCGGCGGCACGGCGTACACGTTCGCTGGCACGACGCCGACGAGCGTGATGAGCGTCGGCGCGGCAGGTGCTGAACGTCAGATCACGAACGTGGCGGCGGGCCAGCTGAGCGGGACGAGCACGGACGCGGTCAACGGTTCGCAACTGTTCTCGACGAACCAGGCCGTCAACTCGCTGTCGACGTCGACTTCCACCGCGGTCGGTTCGCTGTCGACGGGTCTGTCGGCGACGAACAGCACGGTGACGTCGCTGTCCAGCGGCATCGGCTCGATCTCGAGCAGCCTGTCGACCACGAACAGCAGCCTCGTGTCGCTGTCGACGTCGACGTCGACGTCGGCCAGCTCGCTGTCGACGGGTCTGTCGACGACCGGCAGCACGGTGGCATCGTTGTCGACGTCGAGCTCGACCGCGACCAGCTCGCTGTCGACCGGTCTGTCGTCGACCGGCAGCACGGTGGCGTCGTTGTCGACCTCGACCTCGACGACGGCCAGCTCGCTGTCGACGGGGCTGTCGACGACGAACAGCACGGTGTCGTCGTTGTCGACGTCGACCTCGACCGCAACGAGTTCGCTGTCGACCGGTCTGTCGACGACGAATAGCTCGGTGGCGTCACTGTCGACGTCAACGTCGACGACGGCAAGTTCGCTGTCGACCGGTCTGTCGACGACGAACAGCACGGTGTCGTCGCTGTCCACGTCGAGCTCGACTGCAACCAGCTCGCTGTCGACCGGTCTGTCGACGACGAACAGCTCGGTCGCATCGCTGTCGACGTCGACGTCGACGACGGCCAGCTCGCTGTCGACGGGTCTGTCGGCGACGAACAGTACGGTGTCGTCGCTGTCCACGTCGAGCTCGACCACCGCCAGCTCGTTGTCGACCGGTGTGAGCTCGCTGTCGACTGGCGTGAGTTCGCTGTCCACGGGTCTGTCGACGACGAACAGCAACGTGTCGTCGCTGTCGTCGGTGGTCTCGGCTACGCGCACCCACTACTACAGCGTGAACGACAACGGCACGCAGGGCGGCAACTACAACAACGACGGTGCGACGGGCATCAACGCACTGGCGGCAGGTGTCGGTGCGACGGCAGCGGGTGCGGCCGGTGTCGCGGTGGGCAACAACGCCAACGCGGCAGGCGCGAACACGGTGGCGCTGGGTTCGGGCGCGACGGCGACGAACGCGGGCGATGTCGCACTGGGCTCCGGCGCGGTGACGGCTGCGCCGACCCCGACGTCGACCACGACGATCGGCGGCACGGCATACACGTTCGCGGGCACGACGCCGACGAGCGTGATGAGCGTCGGCGCGGCAGGTGCTGAACGCCAGATCACGAACGTGGCGGCCGGCCGGGTCAGCGCAACGAGCACGGACGCGATCAACGGTTCGCAGCTGTATGCAACGAACCAGGCGGTCAACACGCTGTCGACGTCGACCTCCACCGCAGTTGGCTCGCTGTCGACCGGTCTGTCGTCGACGAACAGCACGGTGACGTCGCTGTCGACGTCGACCTCGACGGCGGTCGGCTCGCTGTCGACGGGCTTGTCGACGACGAACAGCACGGTGTCGTCGTTGTCCACCTCAACCTCGACGGCAACGAGTTCGCTGTCGACCGGTCTGTCGGCGACGAACAGCACCGTCTCGTCGCTGTCGTCGGGGCTGTCGTCGACGAACAGCACGGTGACGTCGCTGTCGACGTCCAGTTCGACTGCGACCAGCTCGCTGTCGACCGGTCTGTCGACGACGAACAGCACGGTGACGTCGCTGTCCACGTCGAGCTCGACGGCAACGAGTTCGCTGTCGACCGGTTTGTCGTCCACGAACAGCACGGTCAACTCGCTGTCGAGCACGGTCAGCGCGATCAATGGCACCAGCACGTCGCTGTCGACCGCCGTGTCGACGACGTCGAGTTCGCTTTCCACGGCGATGTCGTCGACGACCAGCACGGTCAACTCGCTGTCGACGTCGACGTCGACGACGGTGGGCTCGCTGTCGACCGGCCTGTCGACGACGAACAGCAGCGTGTCGTCGCTGTCGACGTCGACCTCGACCGCTACCGTTTCGCTGTCGACGCTGATCTCGTCGTCGCGCACGCACTACATGAGCGTGAACGACAACGGTACGCGTCAGAGCAACTACGGCAACGACGGTGCGACGGGTAACAACTCGATCGCCTTCGGGCCGGCAGCCACGGCCGCGGGTGTCGGTGCAATCGCCGTCGGTAACGGTGCGAATGCTGCGTCGGATGGCGCGACCGTCATCGGTGCCAATGCGATGGGGTCCGGCACGAACGCCACCGCAATCGGTACGAACGCGACGGCGAGCGCACCGAATTCGGTTGCACTCGGCGCGGGTTCGATCGCTGGTGAAGCCAACACGGTGTCCGTCGGCTCTGCAGGCAACGAGCGCAGGCTCACCAACGTCGCGGCGGGTGTGAACCCGACCGACGGTGTGAACGTCTCGCAGTTGAATGCAGTGCAGGGAAGCGTGAACAACGTGGCCCGCAAGGCATACGCCGGTGTCGCGGGAGCCACTGCGCTCACGATGATTCCGGAGGTGGACCTCGGCAAGACCATTGCGATCGGTGTGGGCGGGGCCTCATACCAAGGCTATGGCGCAGTTGCGATCGGCTTCACGGCACGCTTGACGAACAACGTCAAGATCAAGGGCGGCGTGAGCAGCAGCAGCGCGGGGCACGTGGTAGGCGGCGGCATCAGCTACCAGTGGTAACAACGCGAAAGCGGGCGCGGACGGCAGCGATGCCGCCGCCCCGCGGTCGATACACGCTTGGCAAAGAATTTCCAGAACAACGAGGTTTGACATGACCAAAACAGCGATCGCGGCAGTGCTTGCCGCCGCCACCGTGCTGGCCGGCTGCTCATCGGCATCCGGTCCGACGTTCGACGCGTACACGATCGTGCTGCCGAACCAGCAGCAGGCATACCGTGTACGGTGCGACGGCCTGCTCGAAGGACATGGCACCTGTGATGCGAAGGCACGGGAAATCTGCGGTAGCACCCCGGTACGGCTGATCGAAGGGCAGGCGCCTTACTCGAGCGACGTCGGCGTCCGTCTGCTGACTTTCCAGTGCGCGGCACCCGTTCAGCCGGCGCCTGCGCCGGTGCAGCCGGCGCAGGCACCTGCTCCGGCGCCGGTACCCGTGCCGAAGAAGATCACCCTGGCGGGCGACGCCAATTTCGACACCGCGAAGGCGAGCTTGACGCCGGTCGCGCAATCGAAACTGGACAACCTCATCGCCGATGCGCACGGCATGTCGTTCCGGACCGTTGTAGTCGACGGTTATACGGATTCGCGCGGCTCGGATGCGTACAACCTCGATCTGTCCGCGCGTCGCGCGCAGACCGTGTCCGCGTACCTGCGTGATCACGGCCTGCGGTCTCAGCAATACATCACCCATGGGTTCGGCAAATCCAATCCGGTGGCGAGCAACGCGACCGAGGTCGGCCGCGCGCAGAACCGCCGCGTCGAGATTCAGCTGGATACGGTGAACTAGAAGTCCGGTGAAGTACCCCCGTTGTCTACGCTTCCGGTATGGGCGTGCGACATGTCACAACGGGTTTAGGGGAGGGGCTGTCGCGCCCCGGTAAGGCAGTTCTTCCCCTCTTTTTTCTAAAAACTATTACGTGTACTTCACGCAACGACAATGCGTATTGGAATTTCAGTTCTCACCCACTCCGGACATAGCGTCTGGGAAAACGGGCTAGGGCAGAACGTTTGCTACTTCGCGCAATTGTTGCGCGGGCTTCCGTTCGTGACCGACATCGTGTTGCTCAATTGCGGCGACCAGAATGCGCTCGCACCGGAAGTCGAAGCCGCTGCATTGGGTCTGCGGCTCATCGCGCCGCGCGAAGCAACTGATCTCGTCGACGTCGTCTTCGAGATGGGCGGCGGCCTCGACGTCGAATGGCTCGATCACATGCGAGCGTTGGGCAAGAAGGTCGTGTTCTTCTGCTGTGGCCAACCGTACGTCGGGCTGATCGAGCCGACGATCTTCAAGAAGGACGGGTATTTCGCGCGCGCGACGCGCTGCGACGAGATCTGGATTCTCGAGAAGGATCGCGAATTTGCGCCGATGCTGCGCGCACTGCACCGGTGCCCGGTCGTCGAGGTGCCGTTTCTGTGGGATCCGGTCTTCGTCGAGCAGCGCGTGCGCGCAGTCGAAGCCGCTGGCCTGACATTCGGGTATCAGCCGATGCCGGATCTCGTGTCGCCGCGTCGGCTTCGGGTGTCGATTTTCGAACCGAACATTTCGGTCGTGAAGTGTTGCACGATTCCGTTGCTCATCTGTGAAGCGGCGCATCGAATCGACGCCGAGGCGATCGACCGCGTGCACGTGCTGAACAGCGTGCAGATGAAGGATCATCCGACGTTTTCGTTCATGACGAGCTCGCTCGAGCTCGGCAAGAAGAACAAGCTTCACCTCGACCATCGGCACGACTTCGTCGGTTACGCGAGCCAGTACGTCGACGCGGTGGTCGCGCATCAGTGGAACAACACGCAGAACATCGTCTATCTCGATGCGCTGTATGGCGGTTATCCGCTCATCCACAACTCGCCGTGGCTCGGCACGGTCGGCTACTTCTACACCGAATCGCGCGTGAACGAAGGCGCTGGCCAGTTGCTGAACGCGGCCTACATGCACGACGTCGCGTTCCGCGACTACCAGGCAGAGACGAGGGCATTCCTCGCGCGCCTGTCGCCCGCAAACGCGAAGAATCGATCGGACTACGCGCGCACGCTGCTTGCGATTGGCGGTGCGAATCTCCCTCGAAGCAACGGACGGAGGGCAGCATGCCGAGCCGTCGCCTGAAGGTCGGGATCACGCTGTTCGTGCGCACCGGCTTCCAATCGATCTGGGAAAACGGAATTTTCCAGAACTGTTTCTTTCTGGCGATGCTGCTGAAGCGGTCGCCGCTTGTCGAAACCGTGTATCTCGTCAACGGCGGCGATGGCACGCCTTCCGACGCGAAGCAGTTTCTCGAATACTCGCCGGCGCCGATGATCGATCTGGAAACGGCGCGAGAGCAGCTCGATGTCATCATCGAACTCAGTGCGCAGCTCAATCCCGATTGGGCTCGCTCGTTCCGAAGCCGCGGCGGCCGCGTGATCGCGATGCGCGTCGCGAACGATTACGTGATCGACATCGAGCGCATGATGTTCGGCTTGCCGCACGGCATGCTGTTGTCGGGCACACCCTACGACGCGATCTGGACGCTGCCGGCATTCGAGCGAAGCTGTGCAAGCTACTACGAGACCGGGTTGCGCGCACCGGTGCGCGTGATGCAGCACCTGTGGGGCCCCCAGCTGCTGAATCGATCGCTTGCAGCGAGCGGCACGACGGCGAGCTTCGGTTACGAGCCCGGTCGAAGCCGTTGGCGGCTGGCCATTCTCGAGCCGAACATCTGCATGGTGAAAACCGCGCATATCGCCATGCTCGCGGCCGACCTGGCCTACCGGCAGGTGCCCGGCATAGTCGACGTGCTGCGCGTGTTCAACGCTGTCCACTTGAAAACCGAAGCACAGTTCGTCGGCTTTGCGCGGAGCCTGGATCTCTTCCAGCATGGACGAGCGACGGTCGAACCGCGGCTGCCGATCTACGAGATTCTCGGTCCGCAAGCCGACGCGATCGTCTCGCATCAATGGGAGAACGCGCAGAACTACCTCTACTACGAGGCGCTTTATGGCGGTTATCCGCTCGTGCACAACTCGACGCTGCTGGACGACTGCGGTTACCAGTACGACGGTTTCGACTGCGAGGACGGTGCCCTGGCGTTGCTGGAAGCGTTCCAGACACACGATTTGAACCTCGATTCGTACCGGGCCGGTGCGCGAGCATATCTCGCCACGCTCGACCCGGAGCGTAAGGAGAACGTCGAAGCCTACGGCGCGGCAATTGCGGAGCTCTTCCAATGAAACGTGTCGATTGCATCTCTACAGATCGCGGCTTGAAATTCATCGCCGCCGGTGTGGCAGCAGCTGTCATTCTGGCCGGCCGCATCGCCATGGCAGAGCCCCTGCCGATGCCGGGCACGGTCCTTTCGGCAGCCGCGATGCGTGCGGGTATTCGACGCTGCTACCCGATGGTCAACGCGATATCCAACGCGACGTTTGCCGACGCGCAGCGCGCGGACGTCGTGCTGGACTGGAATCGGAGCAGTCCGGATAGCGAACCATTTTTCTCGTTGTCGGGGCTCAATTACGGCGATACGTCGGCGCTGCTGTCCGTGACGACAGCGCCGGTCGAGTCGGGTTGCGCGGTACTGGTCGAGCGGGTATCGAGCGCGCCGATGCGGTGCAGCCAATTCGCGCGGGCAGAACTGGGCGGATATCGAGCGTCTCAACTGGTTCCGGCCGTCACGGTCTACGCCAACCCGGCGCGGCCGCGCGAGACCGTGACGCTTCTCGATGCGGCGGCGTCCTGCGTGATCATGCGCCGGCAAGTTCGACTGGGTACGTCCGAATCGCAATGAAGCGGTATCGGAAAAGAGCTTAACAACGATTGACAAGTATTTTCGGGGATGGAATATGCGCTCGCTGCGAATCGGCATCACGATCGGGTTGCACCATGCGGGGGAGAGCCTATGGGTCAACGGCATCAAACAGAATGCCTTGTACCTGATGAAGCTGTTCAAGAACTCGCCGCTCAAGCATCGCGTCACGCTCGTCAACACGACGGCGGTCGATATCAAGTCCGGCATCCAATGGGATACCGACCAGTTTCCGGTTCGCACGTTCGACGATGCGAAGGATGCGCTCGACGTGCTGATCGAGCTCGGCGGGCAGATCGACTCGCTGCAAACCGCGTATCTGCAAGAACGGGGCACGAAAGTAGTCAGCTATTGCTGCGGTCCCGAGTACGTCCAAATGTCCGAGGCGATGATTTTCGGCAGGCGCCTCGCCGATTCGATTTTTATCAACCAGCACTACGACCAAGTGTGGGTCATTCCGCAAGTGGTCGAAACGAGTGCCGGATTCTTCAGTGTGCTGCGCCGCCGCGAGGTGCGCGAGGTGCCGTTCGTGTGGGATCCGATGTGCATCGACGAGCGGACGTCGAACCTTCCGTTCGGCGGCGAATATCGCCCCACGGGTCGGCCGAAAAAGTTGTCGATCATGGAACCGAACATCGACGTGCTCAAGTTCTGTCTTTATCCGTTGCTGATCGCCGAAGCCGGCTATCGGAAGCGCGGCGAGAAGATCGACTACGTGCACGTGACCAATGCCGAGCATCTCGCCACCCAGAGCCCCGAATTTATCGGAATCGCTCAATACCTCGATCTGGTTCGCGACAAGAAGGTGAGTTTCGTCGGCCGATATGACACACCGCAGTTCCTTGCCGAGCACACCGATATCGTGATCTCGAACCAATGGGGGCTCGCGCTGAACTACTTTTACTTCGACGTCTGTTGGAACGGCTATGCGCTCGTTCATAACGCGAATCTCTGCAAGGAAATCGGCTACTTCTATCCGGGTAACGACGTCGAGGCTGGCTGCCGTCAGTTGACGGAAGCCATCGACCACCACGACGACGACTGGAAGGGCTACTTGATGCGGCAGCGCGAACAGATCGGCCGTTTCCTGCCCGACCATCCCAAGCAGATCGAGGCTTATGACGACCTGCTCGCCGGCTTGTTCGATGGTGTACGAAGCAAAAAGTGAGCGGCGTCCGAAAACACGTCGGAAATCAGTAGTGCAATCAATGGATATGAAAATGAGCGAGCACATGAAAAGCATCCACGCATCCCGTTCCTCGGCAGCGATCGCAGCGGCCGTCATGACGTCGTTTCTGTTTGCCGGATGCGCGCACGCGCCTGCGGCGGACCCGGCACAGCAATTGGTACGCCCGGCGCCCACCTCGGTGCCCGGCGCGGTCGCGACGGTCAACGGTGTCGCGATTATGCGGACCGAGGTCGACGATTTGCTGCGAACCAGTGCACAGCCCGATTCGCTCGCCCAGCGCGAAACCATCGTGCGAGGTCTGATCGCGCGGGAATTGATTCGTCAAGCAGCCGAATCCGAGAAGCTCGGCGACGCGAGCGAAGTTCGCGCTGCGGAAGGAAAGGCACGTGTCGATATCGAGAACCGTTTATATGTGTCCCGACATCTGCAACCCACGGTGGTGACGGACGAAGAGGTGCGTCAGCGCTACGACGCCGTGGTGGCATCGCTTGGCCCTGTTTCCTACAAACCGCGCGTGATCGTGCTGCCAGACGAGCAGGCGGCTCAGCGGGCACTCGCACGGCTTGCGCGCCACGAATCGTTCGACAAGGTGGCGGCCACTGCCAGCGTTGCCCCGAACAAGGCAGAAGGCGGGGCGCTGCAATGGATGAGCCTCAAGACGCCGGTGACGGACGGTCAGACACAAGGATTGCCGATCGAAGTGGCGCGCGCACTCGTGAAACTGCGCCCCGGCCAATACACGCGGACCGCCGTGCCGGTTGGCTCGAACCGAGTATTGGTCAAGCTCGACGCGACCCGGCCGACCACCGTGCCGCCGTATGCGCAGGTCCAGGATTCCCTGCGGAAATCGATGCAGGCCAAGCGGCAGGACGACGCGTTTGGCGCGCTCGTCGATTCGCTTGCTCAAAAAGCGGTCATTACGCGGCAATAAATCGCGTCAACCGTCGGATAGGGAGAAGCTCATGGAAAACGCACACTGCACGGACCGCTTCATCATGAACCTGATCGTGGGTTGGCTCGTCGCGTGCTGGATCGTGATGGCGGTCAACTGGTCGTCCGCGAACGTGGATTGGTTACGCAATGTGACGCCGCGCATGGAGGTCGCGATCGCTTTGGTTGCAGCAATTGTCGTTCTGTTCGCGATTCCATATTTATTCAAGAAGATTTCTCGGCTTCGACCTTCCGTGCTGTTCGAAGACGTCGCGGCGAAGCGGGCTGCTTTCCGTGGCCGGTTGATCGGCCTCTGTGTCGGGCTGCTCGCCGGCATCATGGTTCAGGGCATGTGATTCATGTGGGCAACCGCACAACATTAAAACAACACAAGGTACGACATGGCGAAGCAAGCAAAAAACCAACTGGACCGCGCCGAAGAACTGATCGCGCGTGGCGCGCTGATCGAAGCAACGCATCTTTTGTCGGCCGAGCGAGCGTCCGAATCGGCGAATCCGCGCGAGCTCGTGTTGACGAGCCGGCTGATGGGGCTGCGTGGCAGACATGCCGACGCGCGCGAACTACTTGATCGCGCATTGCGACTGGACCCGGAAAACGTCGATGCGCTGACGGAGCGCGCTCGTCTCGCGGTAAGGCTGGGTGACGACCCCGGCGCGGACGGGTGGTTCGAGCGTGCGTATCGACACGGCGCCCCGGGCGACGACTGGATGGTCGACTGGATCGATGTATTGCTGAGGCTCGGAAAATTCGATGCGGCGCGCGACATCGCGACCGTGCGCTGTGAACGCGCGCCGGACCAGGCAGGCCCGTGGTTCCGACTCGGTCTCGCCCATCAGCAGGCGCGCCATCAACTGCAGGCGCTAGATGCCTATCGGCATGCGATTCGGATCGAACCCAAGACGCCGATGCTGCGCAACAACATGGGGGCGGCGCATCTCGAACTGAAACAGTTCGACGATGCAAAAGCCGTGCTCACTCAGGCGCTCGAGGACGATCCCGATAACGCGCTTGCGTGGAGCAACCTCGCGACGACGCTTCTGAAGACCGGTGAAGTCGCGGACAGTCTCGTCGCGGCCGAGCGCGCATGCGCACTCGCTCCGAACTATCCGACCGCGCTGCAGACCTATTCGTATGTGCTCCGCGAGCACCAGCAATGGGACGAAGCATTGGCCATCGCTCAGCGAGCGCTCGAATTGGAACCGCAAAACATGTCTCTTGTATGGACGGTTGCGATGTTGCAGCTGATGCGCGGCGACTATCAGAACGGCTGGAGTCGCCACGAGGCTCGCTGGCAAGGCTCGCCGGAGCTGCGCGGCATCTCCCACAACCTGCCCGCGCCCCAGTGGAACGGTGAATCGCTGGCGGGCAAGACGATCCTCATCTGGGGCGAGCAAGGCAACGGTGACGTGCTGCAGTTCGTGCGCTTCGTTCCCGCGATATCGGAGCGGGTGCGCCGTGAGGGCGGCAAGATCGTCTACTGCTGTTTCTCGAATCTGATGCCGCTGCTCGAGCGCAGCGTCGGCGACGTGGTGGAATCCGTGGTCCCGCACGATCAGCGGCCGCTGCCGGCATTCGACTATCACCTTCCGCTCTGCAGCCTGCCATTTGCGCTGGGCGTGAGACTCGAGCATTTACCGGGCCGTACTTCTTATCTGCGTGCGGATGTCGAGAAGGTACGGATGTGGCGCGACCGATGCGAGAGCGGCGCGGGGTTGAAAGTCGGATTGGCGTGGTCGGGCAGTCGAAATCATCAACGCAATCCGATGCGTTCGGTGGACCCGGTCGAGTTGGCCAGCGTTTTGAAGACCATTCCGGGCGTTCAGTTTTACAGCTTGCAACTTGACGCAGACGAGGAGGCCGACCGGGCGCGCGACGCCGGCCTGCGATTGGTCGATCACACCGGCGAATTCGAATCGTTCGACGACACCGCCGCATTCGTACAGAGCCTCGATCTGGTCGTCACCGTTTGCACGTCGGTGGCTCATCTGGCCGGTGGGCTCGGTGTGCCGACGTGGGTACTGCTCGACGTCAATCCGCACTGGGTATGGATGACGGGGCGATCCGATAGTCCGTGGTATCCGAGCGTGCGCTTGTACCGCCAAAACACGTATGGCGACTGGAGTTCGGCGCTGGGTGAATTGAGCGGCGATCTGCGGGCGTTGGCGCAACACCATCAGGCGGAAGCACCAGAGACGGAAACGCACGGCGCGCTTTGAGAGAAAACCGGATCGGAGGATACGAACGAGCAATGGACGAGCCGCTGCAATTCCGGTTTCCGAGTCCGGGTTGTGCTGACCGCACCCGTGCCGACTGGCCGTTCTATCTCGATCGCGAGCAGCGCGCATTGCTTCGGAGGCTGCATGACGCATGGGGCGAGGATGCCATCGTTCAAATCTATGGCGGATGCGTTCGCGTGCGGGCCGAATCGGGCGAGTGGCGATTCGCAAACGAAGTGGAGTTGCGCGCCGGACTCGAAATATGCGCCCGGTGTCGACGCGCCTGAAAAATTTGAATTTGACGGAGTGAACCTTGAAGAATTTCGATTTCGTCCAGACGGTGTCCCGGGTGTTCACCCAGACGATATGCGAGCAGCTTTCGGCTCGGATGGGGTTGGCACCAAATGTGATTCATCACGTCGTCGAACTCGGTGCCGTGGCGGTCGGTGCTGCATTGATCGCGGCATGTCGAACCGCGCAAGGTGGGTCGTCGGTGTACGGAACGCTTATGTCGGGCGCGGCGAATCCCCGGATCAGCGAGCAACTGGGCGAACTGGTGGGCGATACGGCCGCGTTGAAGGATCTCGAGGCGAGCGGCGACGTATTGAGTCGACGCGCAATCGAGCGTCGGATCGCGCCGTTGAGCGATCAGATCGCGATGCAGACGGGGGTGCCGCCGCAAGCCACGCACGTTCTGGTCGCACTGGCGGCCGCCGTCGGGCTGGGCGCGCTCAAGCATCATCTGCTGATCGAGCAGGCGCAGACCAGCGATTTCGTCGAACTGACCGCCGCACAGGCCCCGTTGATCGCGCCGGCGCTGACTGATGACATGGCCGCCGTGTTGGGATTCGAGAGCGCATCGCGGCTCTTGCAGACTGGCGGCCACTTTGCGACGACGGCTGCCGGTCCCGCACCCGTTTCCATGGTGGCGGCCGATCCCGAGCCTGCGCGGCCGCCGGCTGCACCGTCGACGTATGGCGGGATCAATGCAACGGTCAGCACGACGGCAAGTTCCACAGTCGTTCCCGCCTCTCGCATGCAGCCGAGCGTGTTCTCGCCGCCGCCGATGGCCGCCCCGGAAGCCCACGTGCCGAACTTTTCTCAAAAAGTGGACGCACCAGCGGCGGCAGCCGTGGGGGAACCTGCGCCAATCGATGAGGCCACCGATGCCGGTCGGGCAACGCCGATCATGCACAAGGCAACCGTCCGGACACGTAGATCGCGTCGCGGGCTCGCGTGGCTTCTTGCCTTGCTGGCGCTCGGGACAGTTGGGGCGTTCGCGTATGAACAGACGCACCCGGGCTTTCTGAAAGCGGCAATATCGCCGTCCACCGATTCGGTGAGTTCGCCCGCCAGTGCGCCTGCCGCGGCGTCGCGTGTCGGTGTTGCGGTCGAAACGCCGGCCGGCGAAAGGCCGGTTGAAGTGTCCGCAACGTCGGTCGCCGCCGCCTCGTCTGCAGTTGCCGCTTCTTCCTCTACGGTTCCTGGCGTGGGAGACGCGGCCACGCCAGCGCCTGAAGCCGTCGCGAACACAGCCGCGTTTCGCGTCGACGATGGAGGGAGCCCGCACTTTGCGGGCACCGTCGCAGGCGATGAGCAACGCGACACATTGATGCGCGCGCTGAAAGACAGGTTCGGCGCCGGCCGCTTTACCGCCGATGTGAAAGTCGTGGCGGGTGCGCGTGCCGACTGGATGGATCACCTCGATACGCTCGTCGCGCTCATGGCGGTACGCGGCGCGGAAGTGGAACTCCACTCGTCCGCGATCGAACTCGCAGGATCGGCGACGACCGCAGGATGGCCCGCGCGCGTTCAGCAGGCATTTGGCTCTCCGTGGCAAGTCACGACGTTTTCTGCCGCCGAGCGAGTGGATGCGGCCGCGCGATCGTTTCGTCACGCGATGGCCGCGACGCTCGACGACGGTCAGCCATGCCAGGTCGCGAACGTTGTACGCGTTCTCAATATGCAGATCATCGATTTCGCGCACTCGAGCGCTCACGTGCCGACGTCGGCGAAGGACACGCTCGGCGATTCGGCGCTGTTGCTGAAGACGTGCGCAAATGTTGGCCATCCCGTGAAGGTCAGGATAGCCGCCTACGCGGATAGCCTTGGCGACCGCGAAGCGCTTGTACAACTCGCACGCAAGCGGGCCGACTCGGTGTTGGCGTACCTCGTCGCGAACGGGGCGCCTGCTGCTCTCCTGACGGCCGAGGGTTACGGCGCTGAGAAGCCGATCGCGAGCAATCTGACAAGTATCGGTCGGTTCGAGAACCGACGCATCGAATTCGCTGGGCAATAGTGAACCCGCGTCTATCGCCACCGGTCCGGAACAGGTTCCCGGCATTGAGGAAATTGATCATGAAGTTGCATCTGAATAACCGACCTCTCGAGGCCGCCGACCCAACGACCGAAGCACTGTTCGACACCCGCGCCGAACTCGAGCCGGCGCCGGCGGACGACACCCTGATAGCGACGCCGACTGTCTCCCCGCTGCGTTCGCTCAACGCGGTGCTGCCGCAGGGAGCCGCCCGGACGGTGCAGACGGCTGAACTCGCCGAGATAGAGGCGATGCACGCTCGGGACGCAGTAACGGTGCTTCGCACGCTGGAGACCTTCTCCTATGCGGTCAAGCTGCTGCTCCATCGCGCCGACATGTCGTACTACGTCACGCTGCACCAGGAAGGCAAGCTATGGCGAGCGTTGCATGGGATGGAGTTCGATACGGCCGAAGCCGCGTTCAAGTACTTTGAAGAGCAGGCAGTGCGACTCGCCGATGTGGAACTGCGGCGGGCTCAGCTCGAGGCGCAGAACCAGCAGATCGCCGCGATGGCCGATGCGACCGAAGGGCAGGCCGAGCGGCTGAGAATCGATCTTGAACGTCATGCCGAGCAGACGCAGCTCGTGAATAACCGCCAACAGCAGGTGAGAAAGGATGTGTCGCTCCTGGAGGCGCAAAGAGCGGCGGCGCAAGCGCAGTTGAACAAGGCGGTTCGCCTGATTCATCAGCTTCGTACGACGAGCAACGAGCGCGTGCCTCATCTTCCTCTGCGCCGGACTGACGGATCGTAGCCGGCAGGTCGAACCGGAATGGCGGCCGGAAAACCGTCAAGTTGATGCAAGGAGGACTCGAATGAAGAGACGCACGCCGGCGATATTGGCCGTGATGTTTCTGCCCGAGTGCAGTCATTCAAACGCATAAGCACCACAGTTATTTATATCGTCACGTGCATCGCGATGAGAAAACCAACAATCCCGATGAACGGGTAATTTTAATTTAAGTTAATTCAAGGAAAAACCATGCTTACTCATATTGCAATTTGGCTGATCGTTGGTGGCATCGCTGGCTGGCTGGCCGGTCTGATCGTTTCGGGCAGCGGATTCGGCATCCTTATCGACATTGTCGTCGGCGTTATCGGAGCAGTCGTTGGCGGTTGGCTCGCATCGGTATTCGGGATTAGCGTTGGCGGCGGATTCTTGTCGTCGATCATCGTTGCCGTGGTCG
Organism: Burkholderia latens; assembly: GCF_902499045.1. Taxonomy (GTDB): domain Bacteria; phylum Pseudomonadota; class Gammaproteobacteria; order Burkholderiales; family Burkholderiaceae; genus Burkholderia; species Burkholderia latens. The sequence continues at coordinate 137,277 of NZ_CABVPL010000003.1, forward strand.
GAGCCGTAATTCTGTTGTTCATCATCCGACTGGTCCGGCAGATGTGAGTTTTTAGCGCATCGCCGGGCAGTGTGAACGGGGCATAGGATGATGAGTGAAGATCCGGCCCGCTCTGTCAGAAAGAGCGACAAACAAGCACGTCCAGGGCTGCAGGACATGAAAGACATTCACTGGCACGGAGAGCCGCGAACCATGCATTTTCGCCGTCTCATCCAAAGATTCACTCGCCCGTTTGTCTGCGTCGTAGCCGCGGTCGTGCTTGGATTGATTTTGCTAATTGTCGCGGAAATCGCCATTGAAATGCAGAAATGCACGATGTAAGGGCCCGGCTGGAGCCTGAGAGAACTGCGTAATGATGGGTGGTGGATTTTTATCGATCTTTCGGGGTTGAGACGTTGTCGCGTCTTTACCCATAAATCACCTTTAATGCGCAAAAGATTGTGTATGGAATGGGAGGAAATATGTCGAGAGATTCATTGCAAGCGCTTCTCGCGCAGCGAGTTGAACTGGATGCAAAGATCGCTGCGCAACGCGCAATTCTGCGCAAGAACGTTGTCGAGCAGATCGTCACGTTGATGCGCGAGTACGAAATCGGCATACGCGAGATCGAAACGCGCGTCGGAAGTCAAGAGCGGGGCAGGATAGCGCCGCGCAGGCGAGTCGAACCGCGATATTGGGATCCCGAAACAGGCGCGACATGGTCCGGCCGCGGTCGCCGCCCGCGCTGGATGAACGGACGCGATCCGGAAGGATTCAGGATCACGTCGAGCGATTTCGCGGCTGATGGTCGAGGAAAGCAGGATGAGCCCGAGGGCGATGGAATTGGTGAGTGAACGGGGCGATCCGGTTGCGTTTCGCAGGTGTCAGTTTGACCGCTATGAATGGAGCATGCCAATGTCGGTATTGTCGATCGTCCGGCCGGTAACGTCTTGCGCAGTCGTGGGAGGCAACGAGCGGTTGAGTGGCCTTGAAGCCCGGCTGAGCACACTCGGATTTGCCTGCGTGCATCTGGATTCCTGTCATGGTGTGATTGATCGCTTTCGCGCGGCGGCGGTCGATGTGATCTTGCTGATGGAGTTACATCGGAACACCGGGATTGCCGAGCTTGTGCAGAAAATCCGGAGCAATCCCGCGACGGAGCGAACCCCATTGGTCGTCATCGGGCCACGGAGCGATGACGAAATGGTGGACGCGCTTGTCGCGGGTGCGGACGTCTATCTTGACGAGGCTGCGGCATTCGACCTGATGGTAGCCAGAATTCGGGCGCTGATGCGACGTATTTCCTGTGTGCAGCGCCTCGCCGAGAATCAGTTCTTCGGTGCCTATGTCTTTTCGGCCGGAAGCGATCGGGTGTCGGTGGATGGCATGTCAATCGGGTTGACCCGTATGGAATATCGTGCGGCGCTGCTGCTTTTCTCACGACTATCTTCCGTCGTCACATTCGGAGAGCTGTGGATGACGATGTGGGAGGGCGTGTCGCTTCAGGACCCGCAGCGACATAACGTTTGTGTGCATATCTCGCGACTGCGCACCAAGCTCAAACTGACGGGCGAACATGGTTATCGCCTCATCTCCGTACGTGGGACCGGCTATACGCTGGCGGCCGTCGACATGGAGCATGCGGTTTCGTCAAGAGCGGTGAATTACTGAGATGGACGCAGGTCACAGCATGGACGTGTGTCGCCGAGACTGCACTGTGACCGTCGTCGCAGCGGAGTGCAATGTTCGCGGCACACGATCAGACCGGCTTGATATGGATAGACCGTAACCGGTATGGCGCCCGAATTCATCCGTCGCAGTGCATTGGAAGCATTTGAAGCCGGGGTGGCCGCTCACCACGGTGGAGACCTTCATGCCGCGGCGAGTAATTACCGTCGTGTCCTCGAACTCGAGCCCGATCACGCTTCCGCGCTGAACAATCTTGGCGTATTGCTCGAAGCGAGCGGATCTCCCGAAGAAGCGGAGACCTGCTACCGTCGGGCCATTGCCATCGATCCGTCTTACGTCGACGCGCATTGCAATCTCGGGATGCTCGCTTACGCGAACGGACACAGTGAAGCGGCACTGATCTGCTTCGAGCGCGCTTTGGATGCAGCTCCCGACAACATGGTCGTGAGGCATAGGCTCGGCATCGTCCTGCAGGCCACGGGCCGGTCGGTCGAAGCCGAGTATCATTTTCGGCAGGCGCTAAGGGAAAGCGGCGCGCACGCCGGGTTACTGACCGATCTTGGAACATCGCTGTACGAGCAAGGTCGGCATCATGAAGCAGAGGCATCCTATCGTCACGCGATCGAGCGTGACCCGGCGCTCTTCGATGCGCATTTGAATCTCGGCGTTCTCCTTTACAAGGTGAACAGGTTTCCGGAGGCTGATCGCTGCATCCGGACGGCAATCGCGCTGCGTCCCGATGATCCACGCTCGTACGGCAATCTCGGCAACCTGCTGTATGCGCAGCAGCGCTTCTCCGAAGCGGAAGCGTGCTACCGCAAGGTACTCGAACGCTTGCCGGAGTCAGTGGAAGCGCTCAACAATCTCGGGCGCGTGTTGCAAGACGCCGGCCGTCTTTCCGAAGCCGAACAATGTCTGCGACGCGCGCTCGATGTCGATCCGCTTCGCGCGCCTACTGCGTTCAATTTGAGTCTCGTGCTGCTCGCAATGGGGCGCTATGAAGAAGGCTGGGCGCGGTATGAGACGCGGTACGCCGTATCGCCCTATTGGGGAGGTGAGGCGCGCGAGCATGTACAGCCAGCGTTGATATTTCCGGAGTGGCAGGGCGAGCCTCTGAATGGGAAGTCGATGGTCGTGCTTCCCGAGCAAGGGCTGGGTGATTTCGTACAGTTCGTACGGTATCTGCCGATCTTGAAGGCGACGGGTCTCCGGCGACTGACGGTTGTGTGTCCACCTGGGCTGCGTCGACTGGCTGAATCCATCGACGGTGTGGACGACTGGATTGTGCCTGACGACCTGGATACGCTGCCCGCGCACGACTATGCTTGTCTGCTGATGAGCCTGCCGCACCGGCTCCGTGCGGAATGTCCGGAAATCCCGACAAACGTACCCTATCTGAGGCCGAGTGATGAACTGATTGCTCGATGGCGGGCGCGTATGCCGGCACACGGGATTCGAGTCGGCCTGGTCTGGGCCGGGGACCCACGCCCTGATCTGGCGAGCGCACATGCGATCGATCGACGAAGGTCGTTCCATGCGACGCTCTACCGACCATTAGTCGAGATGCCGGACTTGACCTTCGTGAGTTTGCAGAAGGGAGATGCGGCGCGCGGGCAGATTTCCGAGTTGCCTGCATCATTGCAACCGTTCGATCCTATGGGACACGTGTCGGACTTTGCGGATACGGCTGCGATCATCATGAACCTCGACCTCGTTATCTCCGTCGACACATCGGTCGTTCACGTTGCCGGAGCGGTGGGTACACCTGTCTGGATGTTGTCGCGGTTCGACGGTTGCTGGCGCTGGCTATCGGACCGTGAGGACTCGCCTTGGTATCCCACTGCACGCATTTTCAGACAAAAAAATCCAGGCGACTGGGTGGCCGTTATCGAAAGTGTCCGTGAGGCGCTCCGTGCATGGTTGCTGTCGGCAGCACGGAACCAGGAGGTGATCCCATCGAATCAGCTCCGGTCGTCCGAAATTTTGTCACCGTGATGCATCTCGGCATCGCGGCCCGACGATCCGCAATCACGATTTCAATACGAGCGGTCCGGTGCCGGTGAGCGCGTCGGCATGCGATAAGTGCTTTGACAATTCTTGAGCGAGGCTGGTCGATGCACCGGGTAGCATTGCCAACATACTGCTGCATGGTGCACTCGTGCTCAGTTCATGTCTAAAGTCACGCGAAGATCGTCATTTTCCTGTAAGAACTGCATCAAACGATCGTTCGGTTGACGCGACGGAAGATGCTTCGTTGTATCGGAGATCGTGGGCGGCGCGCGGTCCGATAGCAATCAGTCGGGGTTTTGCGGTGGTGTCGAGTATGAATTGGAGAAAGTTTTCCGATGCAGAGAAACGCATCGCGGCAGTCCTGATTGCGACGATAGGATTTGTAGCTGGTTCGGCATGGGCGGATCCTATGCCCACGGAACGGGCCGACCATGATAATGCAGCTCGACCGGCTATTCCCGCCATGGGGGCCGATGCAACCAGGGATCCAGCAGCATATGTGCAGGAAAAGGCATTAAGTCTTGTTGGTATTCCGTATCGCCGGGGGGGAACATCGCCGAAGAGCGGTTTCGATTGCAGCGGCTTTGTTCAATACGTGCTGCGCGCCGCAACCGGCGTTCGCATTGCTCGCACGGCGGCGAGTCAGGCAAGGGAAGGGCTTCCCGTTGGGCAGGGGCAACTGCACGTGGGAGATCTCGTATTCTTCAATACGCTCGGTCGAAAGTTCTCCCACGTCGGGCTTTACCTGGGGAATGACCAATTCGTACATTCGCCGTCAAAGGGCGGACATGTACGCCTTGAGAGCCTGCGCAGTCCGTATTGGCAGCGCCACTATGTGACCGGAGAACGACTGAAGGCGTTTGCAGAGAATACGACGCGTCGCAGCGTGCAGTCTGCGGACACCAGAGGCGGCGTCAAGGACGTTGAATCGATGGCGATCGAACCCGAGTCGCGCGACATGGAGACGGGGAAATAATGGAATACCGAAATAAAAACCGGATTGGAATATGTGTACTGGTGGCCATTGTGGCTTTTGCCGTCGCCCTGTCGATCCTATCCGGCCCGTCGCAGAGCGTGCCACTCGCTCTGCGCGCAGCCGACGCAAACAGACACCCGTAGCGTGCTCCGCTCGAAAAAACCTGACGATGTGCGAAATCAGCCACCGTTGTCCACTGCGATACGAGGCATTCTTGTGTATTCAACGGGAGATCTCGTGCAGCGAAGAAAATTGAACGAAGGTATCGGGGATTTGAAGGGCATGACATGGAGGCCAGTTGTCAGTGCGGTGCGGACCCACTATCTCGTACACTTTCATCTGACCCGTCGACAAAAAATCGCTCTAATTGTCGCATTCCTCCTGGCATGGGCGTTTCTTCACGTTGCGCTGCATATCGTCTTTGCTACGCAACCGGTTCAGGCTCAGCCTGCGAAGCTACGAAGTAATCGTTGCTGCCATGCGCAATCGACGCAGATGCCATCACTGGCTCCCAAGGCATCGACCACTCACTAGCGCCCGTACCGCGCGTGTCCATTGTTTCGCTGGTCGCGCGCTCACGAGTCGACATCTGCAAGTTCGGCCGATTGTCATCCGGCGCGTTTCGGCGTTCGGAACAACTCGGTGCTTAAGCTGTCCTCGACGCGAGAGCGAAGAAGATGGTGAGGGACAGTGAACGCAGCGTTGGGGAGAACGATGGCCTTGGCTGCAGTCTGGGAGCCGAGGTCGCAATCATGAGCGATACATGGCACGCCTGCCCAGGGCACGTCGTTGCGAGCCGCATGATCTTGCACTGCCGAAGCGTTGGCGCTGTATGGCGCTTGGCTTGGCTTCCCGGCGGCCGTGCGAATTTGGCGATCGGATCATCGCCGTTGCGGTCAATGCTGGTTGGATGCCGCTCAACGAGTGAGGCATTAGCGCCCCGTGGGCGTCTTGGTCCTTAGAGTGCTAGCCGTGCGTAGAGCTTATTGTTCCCAGAGCCCTTCGACCCGGCTTCCCGGCAACGGTGACTGATGCGGGCTTAGCGCGAAGGTCGTGAACCTGTCGACGGCTTTGATATAGTGGTGCTTCGGCACGCTCGCGATTGCACTATCGAATTGAAGCAGGATACCGCGAATCACCGGCACGGTATCTTCGCTCACTGTACAGCCGTTCCCGTCCTCTGTGGCGCGAATGCTTTCGTCCAGCGCAGTCTCCATCGTCAAGAACATGTCGATCGCGACATCCGATGGGTTCGTTTCCAGCAAAAAATAGGTCATGTACAGAACGCGCATCAATGCGATCATTGTATCGGCGGTTCCATTTCCGGATTGAATCGTCGCGAGCGCGAGATGATTTTCCAGAGACAACCGCCGAGCGACGCCCGCCGACAACGGCAGCAGCATCTCTCGCGTTCGTGGCGTGCGCAGAGGTGTTTTTCTTCGCTTCATGTGGCTCCCATGTCCGTAGGCTTTGCGGTCAGGAACAGGGAATCTCGTGATTCCCTGTTACAGGAAACGATCTGCCGATTACTGATACTTGACACGTCGTTTTACGTTGCACACCCGGTGGCGCACATGCACGCCAGCGTACGTCGAATGGTCGTACGCTCGTGTCGAGCGCTGGTGATGCCGACGACCGTGCGAGAATCTGTTTCATCGGCCGCAGACAGTTACCCGCAGTGGTTTCCGTCGTGATTTTCCGAGTGCCTGCATTGCAACCGGTGTCCGCCTTTGTGCCTCGCGCGGTGAGCCGCATGTTCGTCGGGCACTCCTGCGTATACCTGCCGTTGCAGCGCGGCCACCTGGTTTTGGGTCTGCACGAGCTTTGTCGCTGTCGCATCGCGCTGCGCTTTCAATTCCGCGACATGGGTTCGAGCTTCCCGCTCGCGACTATCGACGATAGCGGCCTGCTCATGAGCCGTATTGAGGTCAGCTTCGAGTTGGTTTGCACGCTGTTCCATCACGGCCAGTCGCTGCTCGGTCTTCGACTTGTCGACCTCGAGCCGTGCTGAACGAACTTCTGCAGAGGAGAGCCGCTCGGTCAGCTTGGCGAACGTGCGATAAGCCGCAACCGCGCGCCCTTCGTCGCTTGTCTTGACGACGCGCCAGACGTTGCCCTGCTGAAGCAATACCGCGTAGTAGTTGCCTGCCCGAGTATCGACCACGAGCCGCGAACTGGAACTTCCATTCGACGTACTGCGCAGCGTCTCGAGCGCGTTGCCACCCAGCAGTTGTTGCACTTCTTGCGCATCGCCGATCGGTGCATCACTGGCCGGCGCAGCCGATGAAATCGCGGTGCGTTGTGCAGCGGCTTCCTGGGTGGTATCCGCTGTCTGAGCCGATACGTTCGCGAGCGGCATGAAGGACGTAGCGATAACAAGGGCGACGTACGCCCGGTAACGGTTGGTTCGATTCATACAAGTTTGATGATTATTCGAATTCAGGCGTGCGCGGGATACTCGCAGCTTCTTGACTATTGAGTTCGTGCGGCCGGTGCGTCACGGGGACGTTCCGCACGATCCTGGCTCCTGTGGGCAAGCGTCTTCGAATGCATGACTCTGCGGTCCGGCGAGCCTCTCGGGTGCGATATGTCACGTGACGCACTTCACGGCGAGCAGAGCGTAGCGCTGCAGCCGAGACAGTACTGCGCTTCGGATAAATTCATCACCAAAATCCGTCGATATGGAGATCGATTCTCGCTGGCATCGAACGATGTCGCGCCGAGCCGTGGAAAGCAAAGGGCAAACGGTTCAGCGTGTGAAGTTTAAAAGTACGCTCGATTCTTATGTATCAACAATTGTCATGATCCGGAAGCTCTCGCGGGTGGACATGGTAGCGCCGACGGTCAATATGAGCGACGTTGCGATGACTCGCGATCTGCGAACTCGATGGCGGTTTCTGTCGATTGGTATAGAGCGGTGGGCTTCAGTACTGATTCGATCGACCGATAGTGCAAAGTCATGCGCATACCGCTCGCGTGTGAGTGGCGGTGACGGCCAACTGGAGGCTCCATCCGGTCGTGCTGGTGCTCGAGATCACGCGCTGCGTGCAGTTCGCCACGACGATGGGGATGCTCGCTGAGCTCGGAGATCAGTGCCGCTTCGTCCATCCGGGTCAACCGATGGTTTGACTGGCCCTCACGCGATACGAACGCTCACCGGGGCGCCAGGCGAGTTAAAGCAGCATCACAAAGAACGGCAACAAACAGCCACGCGAGAAAGCTGCTCGTCGAAGCCGCCTGGGGCTACCGGCATCCGGCGCGCGTGAGCCCGGAGATCCAACACCATCACTAACGCATCCCGACGCCGTGGGCTGTGCCTGGGATGCGCCAGTGCGCGTGCGCCGACGCTATCGAAGATTCATTGTGCGCGGCAAGTAGAAGAACATCGTGGGGGGCGCGGTAGAAACCTTCCGTCGATTGTCTTTGCGCGCGATGGTAGAAGCACGAGTGCTATGTGAATACATCGATAGCGACGCGTTCGATAGACTTGACGATTGTTGATGGAGCGCCACGCCCGAACCGCATAGCATTCACTCAAGCACACTGTGGCCTGCCGTGGCGGTTGGCCTTAGCGATGGGGAACGCGGGTGGTCGAATGGGGGAAGTCTCTTTTCGCAGTGCAAGATGTGCTCCGCGGCCGCTTAGGGCCGTCGCGGGGGCGCGTACAGATTGCGTATATTTTTGATCGCCTCCACTTCGAAATGGTGCCGCTGGCCAAGGCAATTCAGCCACGCATCGACTTCCGATACCCCCTTCAGCCGGAGCGCCGGCAGTCTGCATCTCCTCCGTACCTCGATCTCTTTGTTTCGATGAATGGCTTCGCCGTGTGCCGCCGAATGTAGAGACGGTTCACGAAAAAATCCATCAACCCGTTAGGAGTCTATATGGAAAAAGTAAACATCATTCAATCACTGGAAGCATTGCTTGCAGAGCCTGTCGCGCTGCAGGCGCCTGCCTTTCTGAACGAAAGTCGCGCCTCGGTAATTCATGGCCTGGAGGTTGCGCTAAAGAACGTGCTGGGCGCCCTGGTTCGTCACGATAAAACGTCGGCTGGAACGGATTCGTTGTTGCGCGTTTTGCGTACTCATTACATTGAACCGGACCTGCTCACCAGAGATATGTCCGGTATGTTCACGGGCAGCGATGCGACTTACAGTCTGATCCATGCCGGAAAATCGAGCCTCGAGATGCTGTTCGGCAACAAGGTCCACGATTTCGGTGATGCGCTCGCCGGCGTGTGCGGGCTGGCGGCGAAACATGCGATGCTCCTCGTCGAGATGGTGACGCCGTTTGTATTGGCAGCGGTCAAGCAAGCCGTCACGGCAGCGGGGCCGCTGGAGGCTTCCGGCCTCCATGCCGTGCTGAAGGCACAATCGATGCATCTGGAAGGTCGTCTCTCCGAAAAACTTCTTGGCGCATTGGGGCTCGGCGCGATCGGAGCCCACGTGCGGGACGAAATCCACACGATGGAAGCTGGCGCGAAAAAGGGCGTCTTGATCGCTGAGCGCGACGCTGCCAAGCACAAGCTGAAGTGGTTGTGGCTTCTCCTGCTGTTACTCGCTTTGCTCGCGCTGCTCTTGCTCGGTTTTTGCAAAAAGTCGACGCCGGATGAGGCTCAGTCGCCGCAGGCTGCGGCGTCGACTCCGGCTGCGGCGTCGACACCGACTGCGGCGTCGACACCAAATGGGGCGACGGCGGCCGTGCAAGATGCCGCGAGCGCGGTGGCGGACGCGATTCCGAAGGGCGCGGGCATCATTGCAGCGATGATGGAAGGCAAACCGTCGCTCAAGGTGTATTTCGACTACGCCAAGGCAGACCTGTCGCCGGACTTCACGGACAAGGCCAAAGACGTGCTGGCATATATGAAGGACAATCCTTCTTCGAAAGTCAGTGTCTCCGGGTTCACGGACACGAGTGGCGATCCGAAGCTGAATGCCGAGTTGGCAAAGAAGCGAGCCGAGTCGGTTAAAGCGAGCCTTCTGGCAGCGGGCATCGATGCATCGCGCATCAGCCTCGACAAACCGGCCGAAATTGGCGGGGCAACGCCGGACGCGAAGGATCGCCGCGTCGAACTCCACGTCCAATAAGACAGTACCTGATGCGCCGCGCGGAGGGTTTCATCGCGCGGCGCGCTCAAGTTCGAACTTTACTTCGCGAATTCCTTCAACTTGGATTCTGCTGCCGTGTGTTGAACCGGAAGCGGGTCAATCCTCATCCGTAAGGGCGCCGACTCAAACCCGTGTACATCTGGCGCTCACACCAGACCGCCCGAAACGGGCAAACCATGATCGGCGCTATTGCACATCAAAGAATCCGTGGCAGCGACCGCAGTGACGCCGTAACACGCGAACAGCACGAAGTACTCGATTCCCGATCGACCGACGGTTGCGGGAATTGCGCAGTAGTCCTCGCTGGATCGGTATTGGTGCCCGGACCCGTCCAGCTCGACTTTCTCGTCGCGGCACTTGGGACGGCAACGACCACCTGTCGACCCAGGACGCAGCACCCCTCTGCGAGTGTTGCAGGCGATCGCCCGTGCGGCGAAGCGAAACGGGTATCCGCGGCAGCGCACGATACGCTGTTCGCCGGCGCCGCTGCCCGGACAAGACGATTTTTCACCGAAGCGCCGCACATACGACGACCGAGACCGCTTTGAATCGATCCGAGGCCGAAGTCGTAGCTACGCGCGGACAAGCAGCCTGACAATTCTTGATTTGCACACTTGATCACACGCCAAAATAATGAGGTTGCAAAGTTCCGGTCCTCAGGGTGGTGGCAGTGCTTTCGAGCCTCTGTTTTGGGGGCGGTAGATCCGGACGGGTTGCCGGTTTTGCGCCACATCGCAGTATTCGTGTTGCAGCATCCACTGCGTAGGCGATATTTCGTAAAAATGAACGGAAGTGCAATGAATAGAAGAATCACCGTGGCCGGCTACTGCGTCGCTCTCGCCTGTGCCGTATTCGGAACACCCGTGCAATCGGCCCAACCCATACAAGTGCTAACGGTGGACCAACTGAATCAACTGGATAAGGATTCTGCGTCATCCGTCCCCCAAGGCACCGTCAAGCATCGTCAACGTGCGCACCGTAACGTATCCGAGGATGCGTCAAAATATGCAGTGCGCCCCGCAGGCTCTCACAAAGTCGAATCTGGAGACCCTATCGCGGCATTTGCTGGTGATGTATCGGGACATGGGCGCAGCTCCTATGGTCGTCGCGGGAAAGCGGACGCCGTGTCATCCGGTGTGACGGCTGGATATTACCGTGTCAATTTTGGAGACACGGTCGTGCATATCGCGACGGCGTTTGGCCAACAACCGAAAGACCTGATGAGCTGGAACAGTCTATCTTCGAACTCGGTGATACAGCCTGGCCAGGTACTCAGGGTCGGGCCGCTTGATGAAGGCCGCGCTCGTGGACCGGTCCGCTGAACGAAGCTGCTAGAAGACGATGGGATTGTCCGAAATTCCCTGGCATGTGGTCGCTATCGCCGCATTTGGAGGCTGCACATTTGGCTGGATGTGGGATGAAGGCCGTGCAGCAATGGCTGGCTGCGCGTTGGCCGGCGCCGTGATAGGTGGGCTTGTCTTGATGTGGAACTACTATGCCGACCGGCGAACCGCTTCGGCCGCCGGACTGCGATCATCCGACGCGACCAGGAGCAGCGAACGAGCACCGGAATGATCGAAGGACTTGCACCTCGGGAATCCGGGGGGTGTGTCAAACGGTGCCATGTTCCGGTTCGATGCTGGCTGTCGCTGATCATCTAGCGCTTCCTGCTGTCCGCGAGATGAACTCGTGCATGTTCCTGATGAGGTTGCGACGGCGGCTCACGTTGGCGGCTCGCCCGAGGCTGTCGGTTGAACGGTCTGCGCCATTAGCCACTCAGCGAAACTTGGTTTTCTCTGTTCCCGGCGCGCAACATCAATTTGCCAAACAGTGAGGCAAGGTAATAAGCAGCGCTGGTGCCGCTCGGCGACGCGTGTGTCGACGCGATCCTCCAGCACTGGCGAGATCGCGAGCAGGATCTCTATGCGGCGGCCGCGCACCTGCCGCTTGGCTTGCCGCAGGTCGCGCCGCCGGTGATCCCGCCGACGTCGCGCGCCCGTGAGAAATTCGACGAATCCGCTGGCATGGCGAACCGACGGCCGTACCGGCGATGGCGGGCTACTCTATACGTGGTGCGCGTGGACTCACGCAGCGAGCGATTGCGCATTTGCTCCAGACGACGCAGGATCTGACTAACGTCGAGCGACGAAAGCCGGCCAGCACGTTTCCCCACGCGTTTCGGCACACGGTCGGCACGCAGATGCTGGCCTGCGGCGTCGCGCTCGAGGTGGTGCGGCGGCCAATCAGCCGTACGTCGCTCGGCACGGCGGCGATCTACGTGTCGCCGGAGGAAGCGTGGATGCGCCGAGAGGCGGCGAAATATGACGTGCGGTTTGCCTGCCGCACCTGTGTGATGCGTATTGGCCTGCTACTCGGCAGACGGTGTGTCCGAACGCGATCCGCAGATTGCGGGCGATGCATGCGGGTAGAGCATTGCCGAACCCGTCAGGGCGGAGTCAAACCCCCGGGCAGTAACCCGGTATTTTCCTCATTCAGCAGAATCGCAGTGGCGGAGTGGCTTACAGGAAGCGCAACGTGTCACGTGGGTAGCAGAGGCCGCTTTGCTGCCTGTTGATGTGATCGATCTGCCTGCGAAAGACGTCAGCAACGACGCTGTGCCGCAAAGCCCGGATGTGTCGCCGAGGCCGACGATGCCGTTGAGCTGTGAGATCGAGATTGAGACCGCCAAACGGAGTGTCCGCATCTGCGGCGTGTCGCAGGAGTTCGCCAATCGGTTGCTGCGAGACTGCCGGACATGATCCCTCCCAACACGCGAATTTGGATTGCGGCGGGCGCCACGCACATGCGTTCCGGCTTCAACTCGTTTGCCGCGAAAGTACAGACAGTCCTGGAAAGATTGGTTCTCTGGACACGTGTTCGGGTTCCGCGGCAAGCGCTATGACTTGCTGAAGTGCTTGTGGTGGTGCGACGGCTGTCTCTGCCTGCTCTCCAAGCGTTTTGAGAAAGGGCGTTTCGCGTGGCCGCGCTCTGATGCCGGCGTGGTCGCGCGGACCACCACCTAACTGTCGCTCCTGCTCCGAAGTTTCGATCGGCGGTAGCCGGTCGAAGCCGCGCGCCACGCAGTGCCTTGTAAGCCATTGTTAGCCGATGCCGCCATGACGACGGGCAGTCGTAAACTGCCCAACGACATCGCTAGGCAACTCGAATACCTGCGGGCGCACTTCCGCGTGACCCGTCACCGTCGCCCGAAGCTGGCCTGCACGTGCTGCGATCGCATCGTGCAAGCGCCGGCACCGAGTCGTCCGATCGATCGTGGCATCCCGCGTCCGGCGCACTGTTTTCGGTACCTTGAACATGCCTGATTCCCTTCCTTTCCGGCGAGTTTATACACGACCTCATGGAAGGCGAATTTCAGGGGAAGCTCGGTTCAGGGCAGACTACCGACAGTTGGTCATGCAAAGGTCAATGCATCTGATGGCTTGCGATGAAACGCTCGCATGCCTTCGGATCCGACCACCACGGAAATACGCTAGGTGGATGATTGAAACCATTGACAATTGCACTTGCAATTGCCGGACAGTGAGCTGCGGATTGCAGAAGATTGAGGATTTCTTGGGATGGCGGCAGCAGCAGCGAATTCGTCCACCGCACTGTCCATTGAGCATAGTCCCAGAATTTCTCAAACGTCGCGTTCATCCATTCGAGGCTATAAGGCAGTTCACCGCGAGCGACGATCTCGTCGAGATAAACCTTGGACGCCTTTGTTGCGTTGTTTGCACCCTGTCCTGTGAGGGGATCATTGATGACCACCGCGTCGCCCAGCCCGAACACCAGGCGGCCGGATGGCAGATTGATGACAGGACGACGTACGGTTGGAGCGAACCTGCCGGCCAGGACACCCTTGCTGTCGGTTAACTCGACATTTTCGATGTGTGCCGCTTCTAACGGTGCGTATGTTTTCACCAAATGCTTGCTCGCCGCCAGATGTTCTTCGGGCGTTCGAACGTTCTCCCACGGATCAAGTGGACCGTTGGGGATACACTCGAAGGCCATGATGTGGCAAGCACCACTGAGCGTAAGGGCCGGAAATAAGAAATATTCCCCAATACCTGGTATGAGGGCGACGTTCATGCTCGAATAACCCGGAAACGGTTTCACACCGTGGACGTAGGTTATGGCCAAGGAGCGCTGCGGTCGGTCAAATACAGACCGCGATGCGTCGCGTTCGAACAGCTTAACCACCTCGTCCTTGCCAGCAGCCAAGATAGTCAGGTCATGAGTACTTGCAAGCGCTTCGAGTTCGGCGACACCCACTTTTTTGAAGAGTAAGTGCGCGCCGCGGGACTCAATATCCCTCAGCCAAGAAGACATTTTGATCCGTTGATCGACCGCTTGGGCGGGACTGTCCAGGCAAGCCTGCCATCTGAAAATATCGGCGCCGTTGTCCTGAGGATGCTGCATCGCGATTTCGACGCCCTCTACGGGTGGGCAGTCGCCGTCCCACTGATTCAGACCCAGACCACGCTCGATCTCGCGAGCCGGGGCAAACATGCACTGACTGGACATGACACGACCGGTGCGGATTTCATCCGGCGTACGGTCGCATACTACTGTGACGCTGTAGCCCCGGTCCAACAAACCAAAAGCCAGTGACAGCCCCGCTTGTCCCGCACCTACAATGGCAATTTTTCGCATATGAGATCACCTTTTCGAGTTTACGGTTAGGCTGCGTAACGGCTTCAATCCGCGGTCCATTACTTTCGCCAAGACGCAATTCGCCGACGCAGTGATACATCACGATACGACTGTCTTTTCCACATCTTCGTCAATTCAAGCACCGACACTCGAACGCCGCATTGCGTGGCCACTCTACGAAATCGCCGGAATACCGAAAAATACTTCCGGCTTTGCGCGGGAGATCTGTTGACGTGTATCGAACGTGGGGCAAGAGGAAGGTTATAGACGGTTAAGCGATGACACAATCAAACAATTGTCACAACTACGCTCGGGAGTTTCGGATAAAAATCCATCCAAAAATATCCAGTAATGGCAGCATACTTCCGTGCGAAAGCAGGAATGCATGCGAATCGCTGGGAAGGAACTGGAGTTTCTCCTGTAACTCAGGGTGGTACTTGACATCGGCGCCAACGGTGCAATCTCGGTAGTCGGCACGTCGGCCTTCACGGGAACTAAGCCCACTGGATCGTATTCGCCGGCTCGAAACGAACCGCGCCATTTGAATACCAGATTGGCGTTCAGCCCGTGCGCCATTGCCGAACGCGCGACCGACACACCGGGTTCGCACGCAAGCCTGGCCATTTCGCGCCGGAATTCCAGCGGGTGATTCGGGACGCCTTTGCGGCCGATCCTCTTTGGTGCTTCTGTTGTCAAAGTAGCCCCCGTTACTCGAAGCGGTGGGGACTACTCTGGCAATTTCTGATCGGCCCGTCGAGACGGTGCTGGCGACTCGCTTGAAGTGTCCAACGTCCGACGTCCAACGCCAAACCGACCAACACCACCAACCGAAACGACCACCATCGCCGCCTCGGACAAACCCTCGCAACGTTCGATCATCGAACGCAAGAGAGCGATGATCGACCGCCGATCTTGGACTTTCCCTTGTCACCTCCGATCCTGCACCGCTACGCTTCAAACAAGTAGGACGACGAACGCTAGTCGTCTTTCTGTTCAGACAAACGGAGACAACCATGACCGCCACCGCGGCTCACGAACCACATGGCAAACACCAGTCGAAGAAGGCCGCAGCGAGCGGCTGGATCGGTTCGGCGCTCGAGTACTACGACTTCTTCATCTACGCGACGGCAGCCGCGCTGATCTTTCCGCAGATCTTCTTCCCGAAGGGGAACCCGACCACCGCCATCGTCGCGTCGCTCGCCACCTATGGCGTAGGCTACGTCGCCCGCCCGATCGGCGCATTTGTGCTCGGCCACCTCGGCGACACTCACGGCCGCAAGACTGTGCTGCTCTGGTGCATGTTCCTGATGGGTCTGTCGACGATCGGGGTTGGCCTATTGCCCACCTACGGCCAGGTCGGCCTGGTTGCTCCGGTCCTGCTGGTGGTCCTGCGCTTGATCCAGGGCTTCGCGGTGGCCGGCGAAATCTCCGGCGCCAGCTCGATGATTCTCGAACACGCGCCTTTCGGCCGACGCGGCTTCTATTCCAGCTTTACGCTGCAAGGAGTGCAAGCGGGGCAGGTGCTGGCGGCAGCCGTGTTCCTGCCGCTCGCTCACTACATGCCGTCCGACCAGTTCAACAGTTGGGGCTGGCGCATCCCGTTCCTGATGAGCTTCATCGTCATCATCGCGGGCTGGATCATCCGCCGCAAAGTGAGCGAGACGCCGGCGTTCACTGAAGGCGCGGGGCGCCAGACAAGCGCTCGCTCGCCCGTCGTCGACGCGTTCACGTACAGCTGGCCGAACATGCTGCGCGTGGTTTGCATGGCGCTGATGAACGTGATCCCGGTGGTCGCCACGATCTTCGGTGCGGCCTACGCGGTACAGCCGGCCTACGGCATCGGTTTCGCGAAGGACGTCTATCTGTGGATTCCGGTAGTGGGCAACATCGTTGCGGTGGTCGTGATCCCGTACGTTGGCAACCTGTCCGACAAAATCGGCCGCAAGCCGCCGATCGTCGTCGGCGCACTGCTGTCGGGTCTGCTTGCGTTCGTATACCTTTACGCGATCAGCATCAGGAGCGTGCCGCTGGCGTTCGCGATGTCGTTGCTGATGTGGGGCGTGCTCTATCAGGGCTACAACGCCGTGTTCCCGAGCTTCTACCCGGAACTGTTCCCGACCCGCACACGCGTTTCCGCGATGGCGATTGCACAGAACGTCGGCACGGCCATCACCGCGATGCTGCCGGCGATCTTCACGGCCGTGGCGCCCCCCGGTGCCGCCAACATCTGGCTGACCGTCGGCGCGATCGCGTTCGGCGTCACCGTGATCGCCGCGCTCGCCGCGCTCAGCGCCCGTGAGACCTATCGCATCCACATGAACGACCTGGGCCAACGCGACGCGCAACCGGTGGACAAGAGCGAGTACGATCGCTTGCGCGAGCAGGCCCTGGTCGCTTGAACACAACTGTCGCTTCAGAGAACACCACGACCATGATTTCCGGAAAGACCACCCTGATCGCGCATATCGGCTACCCGACCGAGAGCTTCAAGTCGCCGATGATCTACAACCCGTGGTTCGAGCAGAAGGGCATCGATGCGGTCGTGGTGCCGATGGGCGTCAAGGCCGAGGACTATGCGCAGAGCTTCGAGTCGATCTTCCGTTTCACGAACCTGCGTGGCGGGCTGATCACGATGCCGCACAAGGTGACGACGGTCGGGCTGGTCGATGAAGTCACGCCTGCCGTGCGCATCGCCGGAGCCTGCAACGCGGTGCTCAAGCGACCGGATGGCACGCTGCTGGGCGACCAGTTCGACGGCGCCGGTTTCGTGCGCGGCGTGCTGCGCAAGGGACGGCGGCTCGAAGGCGCGCGTGTTCTGCTCTCGGGAGCGGGCGGCGTAGGTTCGGCGATAGCCGCTTCGTTTGCGGCAGCCGGCGTGGCCGAACTGGCGTTGTACGACACGCGGTCCGCCTCGGCTGACGAGTTGGCCCGGCGGCTGCGTGAGAATTATCCGCAAGTGAAAGTAGGCACCGGCTCGAACGATCCGGACGGCTTCGAAGTCGTGGTCAACGCAACGCCGATGGGGATGAAGGAGGATGACCCGCTGCCGTTCGACGTGGCGCGCCTGTCGCCCGACTGCTTCGTCGGCGAAGTGGTGATGAAGTCGGAGTACACGCCGTTCCTGCGCGCCGCCCTCGACAAGGGCTGCGAAGTTCAGGTCGGCACGGACATGCTGTTCGAGATGATTCCCGCTTACCTGGAGTTCTTCGGTTTCGGCACGGCCACCGCCGACGAACTGCGGCGCGCCGCAACCATCGCGTACTGAGGCTGACGATAGATTGGCATCGTCAAAGATTTGCTCCGCAGTAGGCCTGAATGATCCGCGGCCGTTCCCTGAACTTTGCAGTGCTGCTGCCTTTCCTGCTGGCTGCACAGCAGGTCGCGACCGACCGTTACCTCCCGGCGCTGCCGGCGATCGCCGCCGTGCTCGGGTCGGCCAGCGCAAGCCTGACGATGTTCGCCCTCGCGTTCGGCAATCGGGCAGTTGCCGATGGGAAGCCCGGCCGATCGCTACGGCCGCCGTCCGATGTTGCGGGTCGGACTGGCGGACTACGCCGGTGCCGCGCTGGCCGGAGCGTTCGCGGAAAGCGGGTGGATGCTGGCGGTCACGCGCGCGTTCCAGGGGCTGGCCGTGGTCGCGAGCTCACGGGGTTGGGCGCGACAGTGCTGGTCGAGCCGTACGTATGTCGCCCTCGATCGTCGCGGCTTCCGCATCTGGTTTTTCAACCTATGGCCATTGTTCTCGCAACGTGCGGCGGCCATTCAGCGTTTTATCCCACACGCCTGCCGGATCTGTTGAGCGTACAGGATGAAGAGGCCACTCGCAGCAATCACGCTAATGCCGAACAAAGCGAGCAACTTGGGATTCTCATCGAACACCAGCTGTCCCAGCAGCACGGCCCAGATCAGATGCGTTTAGGTGAAGGGTGCGGCTGCAACGGGGCTCATCTGTTCGAACACCCAGATCAAGAGAAGATCGCCCATGCGAGTGGTTAGGCCCAGTTCCAGCATGGGCAGCACATCTGACGCTACGGGGGCGGGAAGCCGTATTGACCACCGATCGTCACGTTTGTTGAGCCGCCGATTTCCACGGGAAACGGCACAGAGGTAGTTTGAACGCGTGGCCGCGGTGTAGTGATTGGCGCCCTTGCAAATGGGAGGCGACCATATAAGAAATGTCCGCTTTCGGGCCACGTAAGCTGCCGACAGTCGGAGGCTGCGATGACTGCAACGGTGATCGCAAGCGTCCGAGCAGAGCCGTAGCGTCAACTTCATCCACGCTCTCCGTCCGGTTGCGAACCGCAACCGGACGGAGAGCGGTCGATCCACCTCAGTTGCTGAAGATCAGACCGCGAGCGGCGCCATTCACGTAAATGCGGCCATACGTGTTCCAGTCGCCCACCATCACGGCGTTGCCGCCGAACTGGTGCGCATCGTCGTTGAAGCGCGACCACGTTGCGCCGCCATCGTTGGAGCGGAAGATGCCCCACTGGCCGTTGATCGTGCCTTCCACGTAGACCGCGGCCGAGTAAGGCGAGCCGGTTTGCGCCTTGCCCAGCGTAATATTCGTCGCGCCCAGCGTGCCGTTGGCGGTTGCAAATGCGGTGAGCTTGGTCCAGGTCGCGCCCGAGTCCAGCGAATGGTACACGGCATTGCCGTCGGCCACCCAGATGTCGCCCTCGGCGCTCGGGTTAACCGCCATCGACGTATCGCCCCAAGCGTTCCAGGCCATGTTCGCGTTCACCGAACCCTGGCTCAGCGTGAACGTGTGGCCGGCGTCGGCCGAGACGTAGACCTTGCCAGGCTGCCAGCTCCAGTTTGCGCCGCCTGAATCGAAGGCATAGACCTTGTTCGGGTTCTTGCGGTCCACGGCCAGGCGATAAGCGCGGAAGAAGCCATTCCAGGTGGCGGTAAACGCCGGCAGGTTGGTTTGCGTCCAGCTCGCGCCATTGTTCGTGGTGTACGACGGCACCGAGTCTTGCGGCGCCCAGACCAGGCTGTTGCGGGACGTGACTGCCACGCTTTGCACCTGGCTTGAACTGGTCGAGCCGCCGGTAGGCATCGACGGGAACTGCGACCAGCTATTGCCGGAGTCGCCCGACCAGAAGCCCTTGACGGCGGAACCGTTGGCATTGTCGACGCCGGTGACGGCGATGTAGGACGGATCGGCCCACGCCATGTCGGCCGCATTGCCGCTGCTCCATCCGGGCATCGGCGCCCGCGTCGGCCGCGTCGCGAGGTCCGTGATCACCCACGCGCCGATGTCGCCCGCGGCGTTAATCAGCTTGTACTGCGCGCCGGCCGGAGGCGCGACGGCGAACAGCGTGGCGGTCTCTTCCAGGTTGTTGACCTTGGGGCTCCAGCTCGGCGTGGTCGAGGAGGCGTTCGTGGTTTCGCAGATGCCGCCGCCGTGGACATGCATGATGTGGTCACGGTTGGCCGGGTCGATCGTGACGCTCTCGATCCAGCCGCGGCAGGTGTCGGACGTATGCGGCATGTTGGCCTCGACTTCGCGCCAGGTGGTGCCGCCGTCATCGGACATCTGAATTTGCTTGCTGGTGTCGCTCCAGCCTGTCATGCCAACCGCAATGCGGGCGCTCGAGCCGGCACCGTAGACGGAGAGGCCGGCCATCCCCATGCTGGTGGAGCTCAAGAGTTGGGTCCAGGTGCTGTTGTTGCTGGCGCCGAACTTGTAGAGATAACCCGGGCCGCTGCCGCCCTGAACCTGAGGCGCCGTCGCGCGGAACGTCATGTAGAAGGTGCCGTCAGACGTCTTCGCGACGTGCGGGATGTCGTAATTGCTCACGTTGGACGGGACCGCGATCGGCGCCCACGTGGCGCCGCCGTTGGTGGACCGGTACAGCGTCGACGTCAAGCCTGCCGCCTGGGCATAGTCGGAGGCGACGGTGGCCCAGATGATCCACGTCGGCTGCCCGGTTCCCTTGAATGGGGTATCGAAGATGATTTGTTCGACACCGATCGGGGTTCCCCCACCGGTTATCGTGGTGCTCGAGAAGCCCGTGACCTGGCTCCACGTGTGGCCCGAGTCTGTGCTCTTCCAGATACCGGCCTTGCGCGAGCCGAACATCAGCGTCGACGGATTCTGTGGGTCGACCGCCAGGCGCTCGCCGTAGCCCCGGGCGTTATCGTTGCCACCCACCGCGAACGGCAGGTCGTAGTGCGTCCAGGTGTTGCCGCGGTCGCTGGAAATGTAAATGCGGCCGTGGGCATCCTGACCCACGGTATCGCCGGTCATCATGTAGACCAGCTGGTCGTTGTTCGGGTCGAGGGCGAGGCTCTCCACGCCGTGGTACCGGCCTTCGCCGGCGCCGAAGCCCAGGCCATCGGTGATGGGCGTCCACGTCGAGTTGGTCGCGTTCCACCGGTAGGCTCCGCCGACGTCGGTGCGTGCGTACAGCAAGCTCGCGTTGCTCGGGTGGTAGATCAAGCCGGTGACATAGCCGCCGCCGCCCCACTTGACGCTGGTCCAACTGCCCGCCGGCAGATTGCTGCCGCTGCCATTTCCGCCGACCTGGCCACGATTGGTGGCTACAGCGGCGCTCACATTGGTCACGCTTGTCGTGCTGTCGGATCCGTCGCCACATCCGCATAGCGTACACGCCATCGCCGCAGCAGCAATCCATCGTTGAGAAAACACGGTCATCTGAGCAATCCTTAAAGAAGGGAAGGGGTCCATCACGGGGCCCGCCATCGGTCCTGCGTAATCAATTCGCCATGAGCGACGCAGTCTGCGCAGCGCTGAGCGCGCCGCGATAGATGCAGAAATCGTCGATCAGGCCGTGGAACGTTGCGTCGTTGTACTGCGATTTTCCCAGCCAGTTCTGCGTGGTACGGCCAAGGCGGAACGGCGCCTGGAACATCGCCGTGTTGGTACTGACGGGCGTGCCGTCCACGTACATCGTGCCAGTCGAACCCGATAGCAGGACGGCCAGATGCCCCATCGCTTGCTCGGCTGCTCGGTGGGCGCGTTGATGATCTGTTCCGTATGGCCGTCACCGGGGCCGTTGGCCGTCATGGCGAAGCGCATGCCGGCCCAGCCGTTGCGCAACCGTCCGGGAGGCGTGAACATCATGTAGCGGTGGAAGCCCGTGCCGAAGTCGAACAGGCGTGCCCATGTTTGCGAGCCGCTCCAGAACACCCAGCTGGCGATGGTGAAGGCCGACACATCGGCCAGCAGATCGTCGGGCAAGGCCGCATACGCGCCCGAGCCGTTGAGCAAGACCGCGTTGCCGCTGCCTTCATCGAAGGTGAGCTGCGCAAGCAGCTGCTGCGCACTGGCCACTCTCACTTCGTTGGAGTGCGCCGATTCATCCGCAATCGTTTGCGCTGTCACGACATAAAAATACGTGTCGGCACCGGCTGGCATGTCGGTATAGGTCCGCAGATCGGTGATACCGCTTCGGATGGTGCTGTACGGTCCGTTGGCAATGGCGGGACAGGCGTCTCGAATGGGCATCTTTGCTTTGTTTTACGATAGAGGCAGTGTTCGACAAACTGTATCCGCAGATCCAATGTAGTGCTGTCAATAAAAGTCAACATCGCATTCGTGGTCCGAAACGTTAATTTTTGACGATCGTGACAATGAGATCGAATGACGCTTGTTGGCCGGATGCGGCCCGACACGCTAGCTTGCAGCCGACCCTGAACGGCCGTTGGCAGTTTGGGAAAACGGACGCCAACGCGGTTGTTTTGGCAGTTTGTTCGACATTAGATCAATGAGAAGTTAGACCGCATCCGGCATTTCGTGAGGTAACGGTGGTCGAACGGGCGGAAGGTCCTGTCTGCGAGAAGCGCCAAATATCCGGTGGTTCGCTCGCCGCACCGAGAGGCCCAAATCGCCATTGGGCCGGCTAAGTACTTCGTCCGCGCTATGATGGCCGTGCCGGTCGTCCTCCCAAAGCGGGCGGCACAGATTTCGTAGCCGCCGTGCTCGCTGAGCCTCTTGAATTCGCAGCAAGGGCATGGAGAGGAAGGTCGCAGATGGGAGCCGTGTGGTTTAACTGAAATGAGAGCGACAGCTTCGCGGACACCAGACGGAAGACTGCTTCTGGCCGCGCAAGCGGTCGGTCGCAGCCGAGCCACCGCCGCCCATAAAGTCGCCCCGGCTCCTGTCGCTTTCGATCTGAGCGATCTGAACAGCGCTGGACGTTGCGACCGGGCGAATCGCATACTGAGAACCGTATATCAATTGTGGCCCGGCCCGGCCCGGCCGGGCCAACTGAAAGTGCATGAGGCGAATTGACGACTTCAATCAGTGCACAGATGAAGTGACGACACTATTTCAGCGACATGTCGATAAAGTCGTAACTCTGACGTCAACGCCGTGCGGGACCGACATCGCGAATTGACATCTTTGCTTTGCTCTACGGGTATCGCGCCGCGTGTCAACAGCCGTGGCGACAGCAACGACAACGCGCTTGCTGCAACGATCAACGATTTGTACAAGACGGAACTGATTCATCGGCGCGCTCCGTGCAAGACGCGGGAATCTGTCGAACTGGCAACGCCGGGATGGGGGGCCGTACATTCACCATCGGCTGATGGAAGCCGCTCGGCTAGATCCAATCCGCCGAAGCTGCGGCAAACTACTACCGGTAGCAGCAGAAATGCTCCTGAGGTGCCTGCCTTAACTTAAACCAACCGGCCTCCACGATCATCGGTGCGGTTCACCGATCTGGCGGGATAGTGAGCCCGCTAATACACGGGGTGCCTCTTGATTTTGCATGGCAACTGATAGCAGTGCCGGCTACTGGAAAACACGACATTCGGCTTTGCTTTTCCTCACGCTGAGAATTGCGGTCTAGTCGACAGTGCGGGCAGTCGACGGCAAACCTTCGAGGCGTCGCGGGATCCGTCGACGCGATCACACCCTGCCTCAAAGGTGCCGCGCTCATGGCATCGTTCGAGCCTCACCTGATCCGGCCATGGCCGATCACGGCGGCACGCTCGATGTGGGCTGCCTGACAACTGAGCGCTCGCTCCAACATCGAGCTACTGCGTTGTTGATCAAAATTAATATTCCTGACCGACACGCTTTACGCTGCATGCTATGGATGACGGTTCTTACGCTGATGGTCAGTGCGTAACCCGCGTCACGCCACCGCTCGACAGAATGCGAATACGGTCTCCCGCGCGAAACACTTCGCCCGTTGCGGCCTGCGTGATCGCCCGCAATTCGCCATTGTCCAGACGCACGGTAATCTCGACGCCGCTTGCCGAGCTCATACCCTGGCCGGCGGCATTGCCTGCGACTGCACCGAGGAGGCCTCCGGCAATCGCGGTGAGAACCGACCCTCTACCGCCGCCAATCGCGCTGCCGGCCACCGCGCCAAGTGCGCCGCCACCGAGGGTGCCGAGTTCGCTACCGCCACTGTCTCCCGCAATCCGGACCGCCCGCACGCTTTCTACGACGCCCATTCGCACTGTCTGTTCACGTTGTGCTTGATCGACGCCGTAGACGTCGGCTGAGCCGAGAGGTGTGAAACAACCAGCCAGCGATGCCGTCGCTGCGAGCGCGACCAAAATCGTAGCAGTCTTGAATATGGTCATAGAGATTCTCCTGTCAATTGGATTACGGGTCGGGCGATCCTGGTGCCAGTGCGTCGGCCGCCCTGACTTCAGAGCGCTCAAAAGAACGCCAGCTATCGCGACGGGTTTTTCAGATTGGGGGATTACGACGATGCCATCTGTCGACGAATCGGGCTGTTCGCGTCATATGCCGACAGTAGACCAGGTGACCGCGCCGGCCGGTCAGGCCATCAGAAGCGGCTTTATGGTGATTGCCATCCCGTTGGATGGGGCATCGTCCGTCCCGTTGCCCTTAATGCGGCAACTGAACCACTCCATAACGCTGCAGCCCAGTATCTGGTGTACCGAGAAGACTCCCAGGTGGTCCTCAGGATCATCAAGCATTGTCAAATCAAGCGAGCGATGTCGCGGCGCTCAGCGACAACATGTCACGAACAGATGCGTGAGAGCAGACTCGGCCCGCATTTATCTCCATCAAGACACTTTGCAATATAAAAAGTGCGATTCATGTCGCGCTAGCGATGCCACTGCGAAGGGGACTGCACTGCTGTTGAAGTAGTCCGTCAGCGACGGCTATCGTTTCGGGTGCGACGGCTTGTCCTCGCTGACGCGGAGTAACGCCGTGCTGAAAAGGGCGGAGCAAATAAATCTGCTTTTCAATTTTAAATCAAGGCTGGAAGTTTCAGTATCAACAATTGTCATGACCGGGTTTGCTTCGCGACGAGGTCGGCTCGTAATAGTGTCGTTCAGCTTCAGATGCATTGAGGTAGTGGGCCGAGGTTCGAAAGCCTGGTCGGCTTGAGCTCATGTCTCTTTAACCTCGAGCGGATACGCCGCCCACCCTGGCTTGGCTTACCGCTCGGTGGCGCTCGTGTCCTTCGATCCGTTGATGCTGCGGGAGTGAAGCATGACGTTGAGACGATCGCGCTCGATCAAGTGGGCCGTGCCGCGCTTCCCGATGATCAAGAGCCGACTGCCTCCGGAAGCGAATGTCTTTATGAAAATTTGACGTGACCGCGCGCCTTCTATCGAAAAAATTGTTCCGGTTGGCTTCGCACATTTCCGTATGGCGTAGGACTTTGCTTAAAATTCTTCGCGAGAATGTAAGGTAATTCCTAACGATCCCGATTCTCTTGTAGGGGATGTCAAATTTATTGAAAATGTCCTCGGTCATCTTGACTGATCTGTGCAAGGATCTGTTAAATTAAGTAAAAAACGTAGCGATTCACCAGTGTCGAGGCACTGGGCGGGCGGGACTCCACGGGGCTGTAATTTTTACTGGAATTTCTTGTTGTGGAGTGTGCGGGAATTTATATTTTATATATAAGTTATTAAAAGGAAGCGATGAGGGCTGCGTATTGATGGGGTTGTATTTTGAAATTATATAACGCTTTGAATGTGAGGCGACTCATGAATATCCTGCTCATCGAAAATGACGTGCCGCATGCCAAGTTGATGCAGCAATTCATGGCCAGCGAGGAGTTGACCATTTTGCATGCGACTTCGGCTGAAGGTGGAGTCGAGATCGCCAAGCGTCACCCGGTCGACCTGCTGGTGCTGGAATGGCAACCCTATGCCGCCGCAGGGCTCCAACTGATTGAAACTATCCGTTCTTATAGTGGTAAAAGAGTGCCGGTCATCTGTCTTTCCAATCAAGTCGCCGAGATGGAAATCGTGGGTCAACCAAGTGGCGTCATCGACGACTACATCTTGAGACCATTCAGTGGTTTAGAATTGGCAGCCAGAATCGACGCATGGCTGCAGCCCGGACGGCGCACTGATGCGGCGGCAAGAGATATGACAATTGGAGATTTTATTTTAAAGCCCTCGGAGAGGCGTGTAATGCTGCACGGAGGTGCGATCCATTTGATGCCTAAGGAGTATGAGCTCATGGCATTCTTCTTTCGAAACGTGGGCAAGATAGTTTCACGTCAGATATTATCCATGGCAGTGTGGGGAAGAACCCAAAATGCCGACTCCAGGACGTTGGATACGCATATATATCGATTGCGCAAGAAGCACGGCATGATCCCCGAAAACGGCGTTCGCCTGGAGTCCGTATACACGAGAGGGTATCGACTTGAAGCGGTCGGTGCATACGGCGATCTAGGCGTTCACGTTGTTCCGGAGAAGATTCATTCTGGTGGAGTCGCGATGATCTAGCGATTCTCGATTTCGTTCATTTCGAGATTGACGATTTGAAGTGCTGGCGATCGAGATCGAGCGCCATCGTCGAGAACGTCCAGCACCCTCCGAAGTGCGACCATGTTCGCCAGCGCCGCTACGAGCGGCGTGCCGTTCCGCGGGGCGACAATCACGGAATTGGCGGAAGAAGTATGGCTATCTACAGAGCAGGCCTCGTAATAGTCGGCGCCGGCGCGGCGGCTGTCGCGACGTTCATCGCAGCCGTCCGGCAGCAGGTCGCTGCAACCATCTTTATCGTTGACCCACCCGTAGTCGAGGCGGAGCTCCCAGACTCCGCCGAAGATTCAGTTTGTGACACACCGGTCGGTGCGCTGTCGGTCGTTGCAGGGCGCCCATCGGATTTCCTGGATTACTTGCAATCCGAGGAATACGATGCAGTGCTCGATTCGCTCGTGCCGCAAATATGGATGAACCGCTACATCGCTGATCGCTTCGATTACTACCGTCTCATCGCGGTTCAGAACGGTATCGAGGTAATTCATCTTCCCCATCGATTTCATTCACTGACTGTACACGGCTGCCGACGCTACGCGGTCCGTGTTGCGAATGCATTGATACCCCCTGTCCTCGCGAACGATGTCGTCTTCTGTACAGGATACGGTCGTTCTCGGGTGGCCGGTGTCTTCAGGCCTTATCAAGGTCATCCCACCTTGCTTCACCGACCCCGATCAAGGGGGGATCTGCTTGCGCGTGTTCGAGGGAAAACGAGAGTCCTGTTTGTCGGGCACACGTCGGCGGACCTTGACACTGCGATCATGCTTTGCAGTGACGATCGCCGCGTGAGTCTGTTATCGTTTGACCGAGATATTGAACGGATCGAATCAGTTAGCTCGCGAAGGATCGTTCGTTTGATCGAACGAGGGGATTTCGAACTCGTATTCGGCGAGGTGTATGCCGCCGTGCCGCCGGACCCTATATGCAAATCATGGTTGGTCGACTGGGGCGAGGGCGATCGGCCGTTCGACGTAGTAATCGTCGCGTCTGACTTCGACTGTTCCCGCTTTTTCATTAATGAGACGGGCGCCTTGGTGATGGACGTCGAGCGGCGATTTGCGACTAACCCCGTCAAGCTGTCAGGCATGGCGTTGACCTGCGGCGCTTGGGCGAGCGAGCAGAGTCTATGGTGCGTGGCTGTGTCGGCGCATGGACGCGCAGGCAACCAAGGCTCGCTGTCGACCGTGGCTGTATTGGCGGACCAAGTTGTCACGAAGATACGAGAAATGATTCGGATCTCATTCGCACGCATGGATCGCCACGCTGGCTTCGGTGTGGCAGGGCTGGCCGGCGCATACGGCATCGAGGGGGAATCGGGTACGTCCAATCGCGTAGCAGACCGAAATGACCTCCGATGTCAAGGAAGAAGTACGATGTGGCCGTCCGCAAGAGCTCGGAGAAAGTCGAAATAATACGTTTGTCCTTATCGTCACAGTTGCCGACGGGCACTGTTGAGTCAATCAATATTCGACCAAGGCGGAGCAGGGGAAGTCGTAGATTCGGCAGGTATCAATCCCCCGGGATACGCACGAAACGCTTCTAGCCGGTATCCGGAGGTGTACACAGCCAGGAGAATGACTCCATTCTCCGGCATGAGGCCGAGCTTTCTTCTCAGCCGATACATATGCGTATCGAGCGTTCGCGAAGTAGAGACCGTTGGTCGGCCCCACGCAGCGGCCGATATGAGTTGACGTGAAAGCGTCTTCCCCGCGTTCAGTGCCATGAAGAGCAGCAAATCGAATTCCTTGCTCGTCAGAGAGATATCCTTCCCGCGCAGGCTGACCTGTCTTCGTTGAATATCCAGTACATAATTTCCGATCCGAACAAATTCAGCCAAATGCATGGATTTCAAGGAGTTTCCGAGCCACGCGTTTACGCGCTTGACCAGATCGTAGCCGCTCACCGGTTTAATTATAAATTCAATCGACAGCGATCGAGAAAGGAGAGTCTTGGGAATTTCATCAAATCTTGTTGCGAGAATTATAAGGGGGATCCGGTGGCCGATTTTTGAATGTAAGAGTCCGAGTGTCGCGTGACCATTGATGTCGCCGGAATTCCAGTCGGCTATTGTTAGATTGATATCGTAATTGGAAAGAATCGAAAGAGCCGTGTGGTTGTCTGGTGCATGTAGTACTTGGCAATTTGTGTGTTCCGTGAATAATTGAATCACTTTTACCAGTGCGGAATCATTGCTGATTATTAGAATGTACATCTATATCTCCGGGAAATGTCGGCCGATTCCTGTGAGTTGATACAAAAATCCAACGGTACAGCGGGTATAGACGGGACTGCGGTCGATATGCTTGCAACCATGTTTGAGACCGATAGAGATCCAGTCGCATTAGGCCCTGCCGGTTCGATATTCAATTTAACAAAGGGAGGCGCGATCGAGTCAAGGGGAGGATTCGGCGATTTTCTAGTATTTTCATTTGTTCAGATTGTGTGTCGCGTGATGTAGGGAAAATCCTAAATAAACTTAAAGAATTGCGGTAAGGAAATACTCCTTGGCTGTGTTGATATTGTTAGCTTTGTGAATGAAAAGGCAATGCCGGGCTATCGGTTGGTGTTGCGTTAAGTAGGATTTCCCGTTTGCCTGCTCTCGAATTGGTAATAGTTACCGTAAAAGTGAACTATTGTCACGCGTTGAATTTGTAAGAAATTTATTGGGATATGTTTTGGATTGTGGGCGCGGGTAGGTGTAGTCCGAATCGAGTGCTGTGTTCAGGCGTGGCGTCAATTTATATTTTTTCAATTCGGGGGTAATGGAATGAAATCTGAAAGAGAAATTCTTGGCGGACCTTCGTCGAGTATGAAGATCGGTTCTCTTACTGCGTCGATCGAATTGGATGACATCGTCCGGTTCGCGCGCGAATACGACCCTCAGCCGATGCATGTCGATCCCGAGGCGGCGAAGGAGAGCATCATGGGCGGTCTCATTGCGTCGGGATTGCACACATGCTCGCTTGCGGCGCGAATGATTGCGGAAAGTCTGCCGCTCGGGTCCAAACCCGTGGCGATCCAGAATGTCGACATGGTCAAATGGATCAAACCGGTGCGTGCCGGTGATCGACTTCAATTGCGCAAAACGATTCTGAAAGCGTACAAATCCGAGAATTCAGACACCGAGATTGTTCAATACAGGTTCGATGTTCTGAATGGCTCGGACCAGGAGGTAATGAATCAGACCGCCTGGGTCGCGTTCGGTCCGCGTGCAAGTGACTTGCAAACGCGCCTGCAATTCGAAGAGGCCCGCGACGCCGCCGACAAATCCGAAGCAGGGTCGCCGAATATGGATGCAGGGGATCGTCATTTGGACCGGAGCTACTTTGACGATGTCATTGTGGGAGAGTCTGCAATTCTCGGACATCATCAGTTCACCGCGGAAGAAATCGAGAGCTTCGCGCAGGTCTATGATTCACTGCCATGTCACTGGGTTGATCGAGGCGAGTCATTGGATCACCTTTCCGGGCGACGAACGGCACCTGGTTGGCTGGTGACGTCGGTGTGGATGAAGCTCTACGTCACCGGGCGTAACAAGACGGTCCATGCCAACTTCTCTGCTACCGGCCGTCAGGCGCAGTACGGCCTTTCCCCGGGAATTTGGGATATGAAGTGGCTCAAGCCAGTTCATGCGGGCGACATCCTGTCCTATAGCGCGCGCGTATCCAAGACCCGTCTCGTGAATTCGAAACCGGGATGGGGACTCGTGTTCTACGAGAATGACGCGGTCAACCAACGCGGCGAGCGCGTGTTTGAGTGCAAGACTGCAATTTTTTGGGAATGCCGGCCGACCTGAAGTTTCGGGCGCAAGGGCGCGCGTAAACGTGCGCATGCCCCCTTGTTTGACGTGGCCATGCGTACGTTTTTCGCCGCAATCCGGAGAGCCTGATATATCCGGACGACGCCGTTGGCGTGTTGATGCTAATCGAGAATGCGACTGGAGGTGACCGCTATGGGGACGGGAAGATATCTAGCGTGGCTGGAGATATGTGCAGAAGTCGACGCCGCACATGATGCCGTGTCGAAAGCGACTTTCCCTATTGGTCGGCAGGGGACTTCGATCGAGCAAGAGACTACTCTTTGGGCGGCGAAGCGATCGTGGGATATTGCGCTCGCGAAGCAGGCTGTCTTTGTGCGAGAGGAACTGAATAGCTGTTCTTCGACATGCCGCGCGAGTCCTCGAGAATCGTCGCGCTGAGAATATGCCGCCACATGGCGTGTGTGGTTACCTAACCCGCACGCCGGTCCACTCGCGACCAAGCGCCTTCGCTCAACGCCGACGGGCGCGCGCAAGAATACAGCGAGAGTTCCGCCGTTAATCGACCCTGCCAGTGCCCCGACATCGTCGAGGGCCGCGCTTCAGCATCCGCGTTGTCGAGAATCGTGGGTTCTCTCATGGCATTCGCGTCATTTCGTCTGAAGTAGCGCAAACGCCTTTCCTCCATCAAGCCGGGCCTAGACAGTTGACTGATGCAGCGGGTGGCTAGCCATCGTCGCCGCGAGCGAGAGACGTGTAGCTTGCGGAGAGCAAGCCCGCATCTTTTCATCATGGTCACAATTGTTGTCTTGTCGGCACAGGGGACCGAAATTTAACCTTGTTTAACGGTTGGCGACCGGAGGACGATGGCGGTCCTCGTCAATCAAATCATGGTGTCATTATTAGGAGTGGAGATCATGCTCGGAAAATCCGATCAGGTGAGACTGAACGACCTCTTAGAGTCGATGGGCGAGGCCAACAACTGCTTTCTTGGTTACCCCTTTGCACGTGGGTTCGATTACAGTGAATTGGCGCAATTTTTGAATTTGACCGGAAATAATTTGGGCGATCCGTTTCAGGCGGGCACCTATCGGGTTGATTCCAGAGAGCTCGAGCGAGAGGTAGTGAAGTTTTTCGCGTCGCTCTTCAACGCTGGTGACGACGATTACTGGGGGTATGTCACCAACGGAGGAACGGAGGGAAACATCTACGGGCTGTACATAGCGCGTGAATTGCATCCCGACGGGGTTCTTTACTGCACGGCAGATACTCACTACAGCGTCAGCAAGGCGGTTCGCCTGCTTGGCCTCACAGTCGTTACCGTCCGCTCTCAGCCGCATGGCGAGATGGATTACGACGACCTTCGGAGCAAGGCGCGGGACCGATTGCACAATCCGGCCATCGTGGTCGCCAATCTTGGCACCACGATGAAGGAGGGAAAGGACGATGTCTGTACGATCCGGGAAACGCTTCAGGATGTCGGTATCGATCAGATCTACGTTCACTGTGACGCGGCGTTGTGCGGACCATTTGCTCCTTTCCTCGACCCGAAGCCGCGTTTCGATTTTTCCGATGGATGTGATTCCATCACTATCAGCGGTCACAAGTTCATCGGTGCACCGATGCCGTGCGGTGTCGTCGTTGCTCGCAAATGTCACGTGGAGCGCGTGAGCCGCGTGATCAAATATATCGGCGCTTCCGATACGACATTGACCGGCTCGCGCAATGCGTTCACGCCAATCCTGCTTTGGTACGCGATTCGTGCGCTTGGCTACGAAGGTCTTCGGCAGCGAATGCTCGAATGCCAGAACGTCGCCGCATACGCGGTGCAGGCGCTCAATTCTATCGGTGTACGTGCGTGGCGTAATCCGGGCGCGCTCACCGTTGTCTTTCCGAAAGTCGCGTCGTCTACGGTGAAGGCGCGCTGGCAGCTGGCTACTGACGACGACGTCAGCCATCTGATCGCAATGCCTGGGACCACGATGCAGCACATCGACGCTTTCGTCGACCAGCTCGAAGCCAGCATCGACGCGCAGGCCGACGTCGCGCGGCTTGCCGTATCGGTGTAGTTCCAAACGGTATCTCCAGGCGCAATTGATGTGGCTTGGAGACTCTTTTCGAGTTTTCAGAAATAAAAGGGGATCGGATCATGATCGAAGATATCGCAGTCGAATCTATCAAGCGGGTGACCGTAGCGGACGAAAAGGCGGTCAACGGGATTCTCAAATTGGCGTTCTCCGCTTGCCCGCTGCTTCGTTGGCTTTACCCCGAGCCTGAGCGTTATCTCGAGTCGATCGATGGATTTATCGAGTATTACTGCGGCGAAGTTTACGCTCGTGGCACGGGTGTATACGAGGCAGGATTAAAAGGTGCGATGCTCTGGTCGACCGCAAGCGTCCATCGCGACGAAGACGAGCTGATGTCGTTTCTAGTTCGTAGCGTTCCTCGCGACAGAGTAGATGACGTCCAGAAGCTCTTTCACGAGTTCGATCGCTATCACCCGTCAGGAGCATTCAGTTATCTGGGAATGCTGGGCATCGATCCGATGCAGCGGCGTCATGGTCTCGGCCGGCTGCTGTACGACGAAGCGCTACAGGACGCCGAGCGTATCGGTTTGGTTTCGTATGGAGAAGCGACCAGCGAGCAGGCAGTGCGTATTTATTCCTCGCTCGGCGGTGAAGTTCTCGGTAAGGTGCAGGTCGGATCGTCGCCGGTCTTTTACCCGATCTTGCACAAGCCGAGGTAACACGGCGCATAGGTGCCGCGTGCGCCGGCGTTTCCTTACGTCCAGCGTTATCGGATTCGACGTCGTACACCGCACGGCGGCCGTATGGGTGCAGCTTGGGATTTCGATCGACAGAGCCTGACCTACTTTCCGCGCCATGTCGGATTGCTCAAATGTGAATATAACTATTCGTCCGGTACCGACTCGGCGCGGTGGAGATTCGTAAAATGAACGGCACGCAGCGTGAAGTGAGAATAGCGGGAATTGGTATCGCGCTTCCCGAGCGCGTGGTGACGAACGAGGAACTCGCCATTACGGCGGGCGTGAATCCTTCGTGGGCAACGGAGAAGTTGGGAATATCGGGTCGGCGGATCTGCGGTCCGTCCGAACATACCTCGGACCTCGCCGCCACTAGCGCAAGGAACGCGATCGATGATTCGGGTTTGTCCGACGATGACATCGACCTCGTGATCGTTGCCACGGCAACTCCTGACCGGCGGGCGCCATCGACAGCGTGTCTGACGTTGAACAAGCTCGGAATCGATGGCGTTCCGGCTTTCGATCTCTCCGCTGTTTGTTCGGGATTTCTGTTTGCGATGGTGACTGCATCGCAATTCGTGAAATCCGGCATGTATGAAAACGTCCTCGTCATAGGTGCAGACACATTTTCAAAGGTGACGGACTGGACGCGCCGTGATTGCGTGTATTTCGGCGACGGAAGCGGGGCCGTAGTGGTGCAAGCAACCTGGGACAGCGGGGCCAAGTTCGACGCACTCATGAGCACAGGGGTCGAGGGCGTCGAGAATTTCACTATTCCGACGGGACAGGGCTACTTCGAAATGGCGGGTGGACCCGTCTTCGAGTCGGCATCGACCATGGTTCCCAAACTCATCGGATCGTTGCTCGAAAGGTCCGGACTATGTCCGGACGACGTGGACTCCGTCATACCGCACCAACCTTCGGTGCATCTCTTGCGAAGGATTGCTGAACTATCCGGGCTGGATTTTGGCAAGTTCCATTTAAGCATGGACCGTCTGGCCAATACTGCTGGGGCGACGATTCCCATCGCGCTCTGGGAAGCGCGGCAGGCAGGACGTCTGAAAGTCGGTGATCTAATTCTCTTTGCCAGCGCGGGTGCCGGCATGACAGCGGGGGCGGCGCTGATGCGCTGGAGTTGAGCCATGATCGATACGAGACTCTGCGGTGGCCATCCTGCCACACTTGAAAAGTGGATCGAACAAGCACGGAAGTCGTGTCCGGAAGGTGACGTTAGTCGACTCGATCGAGTGAGCTTCGATGGAATCCACCTCAAGGCACTTTATACCGCGCACGATATTGAGGGTCTGCCGCACTTGCATGGGCTACCCGGGCTTTATCCCTTTGTAAGAGGGCCTCAGCCGACAATGTACGCCACACGGCCGTGGACGATTCGTCAATATGCCGGTTTTTCAACTGCTGCGGAATCCAACCGATTCTATCGAGCGGCACTGGCGGGCGGCGCTCAGGGTATCTCCGTCGCTTTCGATCTCGCGACTCATCGCGGCTTCGATTCCGACCATCCGGCGGTGATTGGGGACGTCGGCAAGGCGGGCGTCGCCATCGATTCCGTAGAAGACATGAAGGTGCTCTTCGATGGAATCGAGCTGGACTCTGTATCGGTCTCGATGACGATGAACGGCGCAGTGCTGCCTGTACTTGCGAGCTTCATCGTGGCGGCCGAAGAGCAGGGTGTCGACCGACGAGATCTGACGGGTACGATTCAGAACGATATCCTCAAGGAATTCATCGTCCGGAACACGTACATCTATCCACCCGGACCGTCCATGCGGATCGTAGGTGATGTTCTCGCCTATACCGCGGCGGAGATGCCGAAGTTCAACTCCATCTCCATTTCCGGATACCACATGCATGAGGCAGGCGCTTCAACAGCGCTGGAACTCGCCTTTACCATTGCAAATGGGAAGGAGTATGTCAAAACTGCGATAGCCCGCGGAATGAACGTTGACGAATTTGCCGGTCGTCTGTCGTTCTTTTTCGCGACCGGGATGGATTTCTATCTGGAAATCGCAAAGCTGCGCGCCGCACGCCTTCTTTGGTCGACCGCGATGACCGAACTCGGCGCCAAGAGCGCGAGGTCGAAAGCACTTCGCATGCACTGCCAGACTTCGGGCGTTTCGCTGACCATGCAGGACCCGATGAACAACGTGGTTCGGACGACGATCGAGGCCATGGCTGCAATATTCGGGGGTACGCAATCATTGCACACGAATTCGTTCGACGAGGCGATAGGGCTCCCCACTGATGTTTCCGCACGGCTTGCTCGAAATACGCAGCTGATTCTGCAGGAGGAGTCCGATATACCGTCGGTTATCGATCCATGGGCCGGTTCGTTCCTTATCGAGCGGCTCACTCACGATGTCGCGCAGAAGGCGCGCGAGTTGATGGACGAGATCGAGCGGAATGGCGGCATGTTGAAAGCGGTGGAGAGCGGTTGGGCCAAGGCAAAAATCGAAGCGGTGGCTGCTCACCGCCAGGCGATGGTGGATTCGAAACGGTCGACCATCGTCGGCGTCAACAAATATGTCCAGGAAAAGGAGCGAGCGCTCGACCATCGCGATGTCGACAATATGGCAGTGCGTAGAGAGCAATTGGAGAGACTCGCCGGCGTTCGGGCGAGGAGGAACGGGCCGGCCGTCGCTTTTGCATTGCAGAAGCTTGCCGCCGCGGCCTCGGACGGCACGGGGAATCTGTTGTCGCTGACCGTGGAAGCGATGCGGCTTCGAGCCACGGTTGGAGAGGTGTCCGAGGTTCTCGCTGAAGTATTCGGTCGATATGTCGCGCCGAATACCGCGACGACGGATGCGTATGGAAAGGCGATGAACGGCGATCGGAGCTGGGACGACGTTCGGAAGAAAGTGGAACGGTTTATTGATCGGCATGGGTCGCGTCCCCGCATCTTGATTTCGAAATTGGGCCAGGACGGACATGATCGAGGCGCTCGTGTCATCGCGGCAGGGCTCATCGACCTTGGTTTCGAAGTGGAGATTGCGCCTCTGTTTCAGACACCATTGGAAACGGCTCGACGGGCGGCGCAACTGCAGGTAGACGCGGTCGGAGTATCTTCGCTTGCCGGAGGGCACAAGACGCTCGTCCTTGGACTCTTGGCTGAACTGAAGGAGCGGTGCGAAGAGCGCGTAAGGCTCTTTGTCGGTGGAATCGTTCCGGAGGATGACCGAAGGCTGCTGCTGCATTCCGGCGTCACCGGAGTTTATGGCCCCGGAACCTCCATTGCGCATTGTGCCGCGGAAATTCTTCAATCGATCGAGCAGGCGCGTGCCTACAAAATCAGCAAGGAGGGTGCCGAAGCCCTGTAAGTGACGGCGGCGATCGGAGAAGAATGACTTACGGTTTGTCGATGAACGGTGCCGAAAGGAACTTGACGGAGGGCAGACGATAGCGTCCGGACGGATATGTACTGATGGATGGTCATGTGATGTGACAGGGTCATATAGAGTACTAATATGCATACCGGAAAATGTGCGGTCATAGTCGGCGCAAGTATTGCTGGCCTTTCGGCGGCACAAGCGCTCGTCGGTCAGTTCGAACGGATCGTGATAATCGAGCGAGACGAATTTCCCGTACAGGCAGAGGCGAGGGCGGGCGTACCGCAGGGGCTGCACGCGCACTCTCTATTGCCCGGTGGTCTGACAGCACTCAATGCATTGTTCGGCGACTTCGACACGCTGTTGCGCGAGGGCGGTGCCAAAGTGACGGACTGGGGGCAACTGAAGTATGAGTTCCCTGGACAACCCGCATTGCCTCTGCGTAATTTCAACATGCCGTTTTTCATGTGCTCACGGCCGTTTGTCGAGCACGTGATTCGGCGCCGTGTGGAATCTCAACGCGGCGTTGTCATTCTGGCGGGCCGTCGTGTCAAGGAGTTCATCGCAGCGCCGAACGGCGATTCCGTAGTTGGGGTGAAGTGCGTGACGCGGGACGGCGCTGACGAAGTGCATGAGGCCGCGTTGGTGATCGATGCATCGGGCCGGGGTGAGTTGACGCTGGACTTCCTTCGTGCCACCGGGCGGCCGATGCCGGACGAGTCCACGGTCGGCATCGACTACCACGCGTTTTCAGTAATTGTCGAGGCGCCTGAACGCTTTCGTCGCGAAGCAGTCCCGTTGCTGACGATGCCGGACAGGAAGCACGGAAGCCGGCTTGGATGTTTGTTGGCGCGCGAGGACGACTACATATTCGCGTATCTGGGCGTGAGAGGGGAAGCCGTGCTACCCGACGACTGGCCGGGATTTGTGGATTTGGCCGGAAAGCTGTCGACTGGCACCATGCACGCAGTGCTCCGGCACGCTACGCCGCGCGGGAGGGTTCGCCACTATCTGTTCCCGGAGAGCCGTCGCCGGCACTTTGAGCGAATTGAGAACTGGCCGCGTGGGCTGATACCGTTTGGCGATGTGATTTGCCGCGTCAATCCCGTCTACGCGCAAGGAATGACGACGGCGTTCAAGGAGGCTGTCATCTTGCGAGACCTGCTCGATAGTCGCCGATACTTTTCGCAGCCTATCGACGGTCTGGCGCAGGCACTGCTGTCAGCCGCCGGACCGCTGCTCGATAACGTATGGACCTTGTCGGCAGTACCGGACCTCGCCCATCCCGGAACACGTGGCGAACGGACTGACGATCTTGCCGAGATACTGGCTTACTCCGATGCCGTTCATCGTGCGGCGTTCGTTGATACCGGCGTTCACGAGTTGCTCTTTAGGGTTCTCGGCCTGGTCGAGCCTGCTGCGAAACTATATTCGAGCGATATTGTTGCGCGCGTTCGCGACGTCGCAGCACAGGCAATGTAGTCCAGGGACCGATCATAGAGCTTTGGAAGCGATCTGGCTGGTTGTGAGCCGACCTTTTTTCAAGGTAGCGCGCCCTCCGACCATTGCTATACCGGTCAAGGGCCGTGCGCGAGTGTAGTAGATCATTGCAGCGATGATGGAAGGCAAGCCGTCGCTCAATTGCGCCGGAGAAGGGAAATCCGCCCCCAGGTCGTTGCTCTGGGGCTCCAGGTGAATACCATTTATTGGAGAAGAAATGGCCAACCCGTTCGACGATAATGAAACGGTCAGCGCGTTCGCTGCCTTGTCCGAGTACGGAAAATCGACTGGGACATTGCAATGGGATCTGGCATACCCGGCGGTCTTCGAAGCACTGGGGCTGGCTCAAGCGCTCGAGGGCCCACTTCTCGACTATGGGTGCGGGCCCGGCTATGTAGCCCGTCATGTCGCCCAGCGGTTCGGCCAACGCGTAATCGCAGTAGATCCATCCACCCCGGCGATCGCCCATGCGATTCAGTACCAGTCGCATCCCAATATCACGTTCCATCACATCGCCGGGCCAAGGGTCGACCATCTCTCGGACGCAAGCGTGGCGGCTGCGATGTGCTGTTTCGTATTGGGAGAGGTGCCTAGGCCCGAGGATCAGCTGGCGATCTGCCGAGAGATCCATAGACTGCTTCGACAAGGCGGCGTTCTGGCTCTGATCACCGCACACCCTGAAACGGTCGGCGTTCAGTTCTCGAGCTGCCGTCGCGGCGAGCCCGGCAAGCGCTACGCTGCAGGCGATCCGATGACCGTCTATTTGCACGGGCCGGGCGGCGACGTCACGCTTCAGAACTACTACTGGCCCACTTCCCACTATCTCTCACTACTCAGCAGCGCAGGCTTCGAGGACATCCGGCAACACGATGTTCACCTTGCCGCGGGAGCAAGTCCGGGCCAACCTCCTTACCTATTGCTGCATGCGCGTGCCGGTTAGGCGCCGAGCGAATTCGGCCGTAGGCCGACATTGGCAAGGCTTGGGCGTCGGCCTCCTGAACCCCAGGTACATTTCCAGGAACCTCCTAAGCAGGTTCGGACAGCTCAGGTAAGCGAACGCGGGCGGTGGGCGGCAGCCGTGTACCACCAGATTCGCTGAACAGGCCAATTATGCGAGAAAGGGTGGTCTTGCCGGATGCGTTCCAGCCATAGATCAGGTTGTAGCGCTCGAAGTCCGGTGCGGTGCTCGTTCGCCCGTTGTAGCCGCTCCATACCGCCGCGTTCGCGATAGATTCAATACGTCGAAACATGCTTCCCCCGTCAAGTATGGCTGGTCACGAGAGTCCGTCTTTCCGACAATTTACTGCAGTCTACCCCTGCCTTTGCTGCGGCCACACTATTGCCGACCAGCGACCGCTTAGG
This sequence comes from Burkholderia latens, assembly GCF_902499045.1. Lineage (GTDB taxonomy): Bacteria > Pseudomonadota > Gammaproteobacteria > Burkholderiales > Burkholderiaceae > Burkholderia > Burkholderia latens. The sequence continues at coordinate 176,170 of NZ_CABVPL010000003.1, forward strand.
GGATAGCTTTCGCCCCTGCGTGGTTGATAGTCTTCGCCGGATCCGACGGTGTCTGTCCGATGGCGTCGCAACTTATACATATCATTTGACCGGCGCTACGCCGCACGTCCTGCGCCGTCGAATCCACTGCTGCTTAGATGCAACACCGAATGCTCGGAAACAGCGAGCGATTGTGACGTAGGTTCTGGCGTAGGTTTGTCTGCAGACGCATGCTATAAAAGGTCACTTCACTACTTCGAAGACATCGAGCTAAAGGTGACGTCGCGATGAAGATCTGTTTATCGCTGAAAGAACTGGCAGAGGCGCTGTCGCTATCACGGGCAACGGTACGGAAACTGGTACGTGAGAAGACCCTCCCCGAACCGCGGCTGCTTTCAGGTCGAAGAGTGGGATGGCTAGTACATGAGGTTCGGATGTGGGCCGAGACCGCCCGCCTGCTGATCTGCTACCACCGGAGAATACGGGGACTAGAAGACGGCAGGGGCGCTGAAATGCTAGGTGAGAAATTTGGAAGGCGATACGGCTGCGGAAGCGTGCCACACCGGCGACATGGAAGGGCCGGATCGCTACAAATGACGGCGAACATTGTACTTACTCTGTCCGTCTTCATTTGGCAATTTATCCGTGTGCCTACGTGAGGTAGCAAGCGTGCGACGGGCAGGCATGCGATTGATGTGCGATTAAAAGCGCGGTGTTCAATAGAGCGTGTGAGGCGCGGTAGTGTCTACCGACTCGTCAATGGAGGAGCACATTTCGCCCTTGTCTCCCTGCGACCGATACTTGTGAAACTGCCGCCCCGTGGGCAATCCGAACAAGCGCATCACCTGCGCCCGTCCGGTCGCTGGCATGGGGGCATGCCGTTGTGCGTGGACACATCTGGCCGCTGTTATGTACCCGCGCGCAGGTCGGGTCGTCTTAGCCTGTCACGCGGATGCCTAAATAGTGTCAATTGTGCTGCCTCAGTATTGCCGCTGGCCCCTTCTCGGGGTGACAATCGCCGTGCTCTCAGGGGTGAGGGCACGAGAGAGGTGAGTCGGGAGAGCCGTTCCGAACAGGGACGGCTCTCTTTTTTGTATCCCTGACAAATCGAATGACTTTTATTCTTCCCCACAATCCTGCCGACAGTCGGCGCCAACGGGCGCAAGTACTGTTTCTCGAAGTCACAGCGGATGAGGAATTCATGCGCGAGTCGCTGCGCATCGTTGAGGATGCGCAAGTTCGAATTCGTGCCGGGCGAGTCGCGATGCGCAATGCGGAATTGCTTGGGTCAGCCGCCAACGTAGTTGGCAAGTGACACATAGCTGATGGACATTGGCACACCCCGATGGAACCGGTAGGTGCGACCACGACGTCGTGGATCAGTATGGCGACGCTAGATATGCGGTGAGCGCGTCCGGGGTCCACGCCCCGGCCAGACGTACGAACTCTCGGCACACCGGCACGAGTTCAGCGAGAGTAATCCGAGCGTGCGGACCTCCGCCGAAGCCGGGGCGATCGTAGTTGCCGCGGTCGGTGTTCATCGGGGAGCCCGGTAGCCCGTGGCCGAAGAACAACCCGAGGTAAGCGACGCGCGACGAGTACCACCTGTTTACAGAAAGGGGCTGACTGCACGACCGTGGGAAAAACCTTGAACTATGCGTCGATCACCGCGCGCGCCGAACGCGAAATCGACGCCTACCTCGCGATGGCCGCCGAGCGCCGCACGCCTGACGTCGCCAGCAGCAAGGCGGTCGCGTGGGGTGCGGCACTCGGCGTGCTTGCATTGTGGGAAGGACTCGTCGCCGAGCTTGATGCGGCACGCGAGCCGGTCTATCACGTCGACCATCGGCGCCTGTTGGCCCTGATTCGGTCGGTTACCCCTCAATCTTCGTGAGCGGTGCCGAGCAATGCGCCGCGAATACGACCCGCAGACCAATGGACTGGCGACGATCGCCGTGACCACGCCCGTCGCCCCGAAACGCGCCGAGTAGCTGACGGCGTTCGCGACGCGCACTATTCTCGTTGTATTGCTCGAACGCGATGGCCGACTTGCGTGCAGAGTCGTCGTTGCGTCCGGCTTCGGCATGAAAGCGACGTAGACGCGTTTCATCGTCTTCACGACGCTCTCGGCCCTTCCATGACTTTGTGGGCTGCACACTGACGTGATCAATCGCTTCAGGTCGATAGCCGCGGCGAACGGGCGCATTTCGTTGGTCGTGTGGCGCGAATCGTGTCGCTCAGCCACTCAATTTCGGACTGGGTATGCGGTTCGCCGCCAAACCGATTTTCCGCTGCAGCTAGCATCACGTCGGGCGCAATGTCGCCGTGGCCGTCGTGGCCGCCCAAGTCATCACCTCACGATCAGAGCAATCTAGCTCGATCGCGGCAGCGCCGTTGGTCCGCCTCGATTGACGGCCATCACACCGCGTCGCTAGACGCGACAGTCGTGCCGGTGCGTTTGAGCGCGACCGGCCGAGAACTTTACACTCAGCTTTACCGGTTTCCTCCGGCAGCAAGGGCCAGTGCGCTATTGCGCGCAAGCAATGGTCCGAGCGACGAGATCGAGAATCTCGAGATCTATGCAGCCGGCCTCGAGCTCGGTACGTAGTTGAAGAGGTCGCCCGGCTTATGACGTTCAGAAACTGGATGTCAATCACGGTCCTCGCCCTGCGGCGAAATCGAGCATACACCGCGGAATCCATCCTGCGACTTTCGACGCAAGGTCCAAATCACGGAGATGGATTCCAGATGCGTATCAATACTGTAAGAAATCGGTTCGCTGTGTTGTATATTTGAGACAGTGCCAATCGATTCGTTGCGCGACGATAGACGCGATATTGTTTTAACTAAAAATGTCAGTAATGTTTTTATAGGGGAATTTTCAATCGTTAAGAAAAATTTCAAATTTCAGTGTGGTTGTTGTCGTCCGTATATTGTATTTCGATTATCGAATTAAGGTTTATATGAAAACTCCGTTATGAAATGGGGTCGCCGATCAGTGACGTACTATTCATCTGAATAGCTCGCCGAAGGACCAGGAACTCGGAATGCCCGTCTGGCGGGGTACAGCAGGCTGGCTTCTGGCAATCCGTGGCGACGGTCCGGGAGAACTGTTAAGTCGGTTGTTGTTTGTGGATAAAGAAATGTTTGACAGGTCGGAGATATCGCGTAACTGAACAAGTTTTATCGGATCGAAAGCGACGCCTTTCAGGCGCGCGCACGGTCATCCTATCCACTGTCATCTTGCAATCCCTGACACTGTGCGGGAAAGCATTTCGGTAGATTTCGGCACGAGGGCTATTTCGCCGCAATCACAAGTGTTGAAGTACCGATAAGTTCGGCAGCGTTGCTTTCGACGTTAGAGAGCGTCTCTGTACTTGTGCAAGGCGTTCCGATCCATTTGCTTGACGTCTAAAGAAGCGTTTGCCGTATCCATGAACAAGAACCAATATCGTCTGGTATTCAGCCGCGTGCGTGGCATGCTGGTAGCGGTCGAGGAGACCGCTCACGCAACGGGGAAAGTCAGCAAGGGCGAGGCGCCGGGCGCCGTTGCCAACCGCGTGTCGAGTGCGTTGGCGAGCTTTGCCTTGCGCCATGCTGCGTTCGCGGTACTGATCGCAGCCGGCGTTGCACCGATGTGGGCAAGCGCTCAGGTCGTGGGCGCCGGCGCGAACGCGCCCTCCGTGATCCAGACGCAAAACGGTCTCCAACAGGTCAACATCACCAAGCCGTCCGGCGCTGGCGTGTCGCTGAACACCTACTCGCAATTCGACGTGCCCAAGCAAGGTGTGATCGTCAATAACTCACCCACGCTGACGAACACACAACAAGCCGGATACATCAACGGCAACCCGAACCTCAGCCCGAACGGTTCGGCCCGGATCATCATCAACCAGGTCAATAGTTCGAACCCTTCGCAATTGAAAGGTTTTGTTGAGATCGCGGGCCAACGCGCCGAGATGATCATTTCCAATCCTTCGGGATTGGTAGTTGATGGTGGCGGCTTTATCAATACCTCGCGTGCAATCCTGACGACCGGCACGCCGAACCTGAATGCAGACGGGTCACTGGCGGGTTTCAGCGTGACACGCGGCCTCATCGCGGTACAGGGCGCGGGCCTGAATGCCACGAATGTGGATCAGGTCGACCTTATTTCCAGAGCTGTACAGGCGAACGCCGCTATTTATGCGACGAACCTGAACGTGATCACTGGTGCGAATCAGGTCAATCACGACACCCTCCAGGCAACCCGCATTCAGGGCGATGGTGCAGCACCGGCTGTCGCGATTGACGTGGCCCAATTGGGCGGTATGTACAGTAATCGCATCCTTTTGGTCGGCACCGAGGGAGGCGTCGGGGTCCGGAACGCCGGGACGATTGCGGCGGACGCGATGGGGCTGACGTTGACCACCGACGGGCGGCTGATTCAGTCGGGCACGATTTCGTCGACCGGTAACGCCGCCATTTCGGCGGCAGGTGGGGTCGAGAACAGTGGCACGACCTACGGCCAGCAGTCCGTTTCGGTGAATACCGGCGCCGACGTCGTCAATACCGGCACGCTCGCGGCGCAACATAACGTGGGCGTGACGGCGGGCACGCTGAATTCGACCGGGCTGCTTGGCGCAGGCGTGAACAGCGACGGTGCCGTGACGCAAGCCGGTGACCTGCAGCTTGCGACGACGGGCCAGCTCAATGCGACCGGCAAGAACGTTGCGGGCGGCAACGTCTCGGCGACCGGGGCGGGGGTGAACCTCGCCGGCGGCACGACGGCGGCGAACGGCAATCTGTCGCTGAACGCAACGGCCGGCGACGTGAACCTCACGAACGCGACGACGAGCGCTCAAGGCGCCATCGCCGCGAACGCCACAGGCACGGTCATCAACGACCATGGCAGCCTGACGAGTGGTGGCGCTGCGACGCTGACGGCCGGTAACGTATCGAACCAGGGCGGCACGGTGTCGTCGCAGGGGCCGCTTTCGGTGATGGCGGCGGGGCAACTCGCGAACCAGTCCGGCGTGTTCGTGTCGCAGAACACGATGGCGCTGCAGGGCGGCACCATCGCGAACAACCAAGGCACGATCCAGAGCGCTGGCCGTGCGACGGTCGATGGAACCACGATCGACAATACGGCGGGTCGCATTACGTCACTCAATACCGATGGTCTGGTGTTGAACGCGACCGGTCAACTGACGAACGCAGCCGGCACGACGGCGAATGGCGCGCAGGGCGGCGTGATCGGCGGCAATGGCGAAGTGACGGTACAAGGCGGGACGATCGTCAACCACGCGACGATCACGTCCAACACGAATCTTCACGTTTCGGGTCAGTCGGTCGACAACAACAGCGGGTCCTTGCAGGCCGCCCAAAACGTCGTCGTCGACGCTGGTGCACACCTGACCAACACCGGCGGCACGATCGCCGGGCAGACCGCGGTGTTGAGCGGCACGACGCTCGACAATAGCGCGGGCACCGTGCAGGCCCAACAGGTCGCGTTGACCGGTACCAGTCTCATCAATCACGGCGGCACGATCACGCAGACCGGCACCGGTGCGATGGCCGTCAATGTGTCGGGTACGCTCGATAACTCGAGCGGCGGCACGCTGCAGACCAACAGTACCGATCTGACACTTGCCCCAGCTGCGCTCGTCAACGATGGCGGCACGATCGTCCACGCCGGCACCGGCACGCTGACGTTGGGCAACGGTGCGGGTTCAGTGTCGAACGTTGGCGGTGCGATTGCCAGCAATGGACATATCGCGGCGCAAAGCGGCTCGCTGAACAACAGCTCGGGTTCCATCAATGCGCAAAGCGGGTTGACGGCGACGGTTGGCGGCACGCTGAACAATACCAATGGCAAACTGCTGTCCAACACGGCTGTCGGTTTGACGAGCGGCACGCTGACGAACGACGGCGGTCAGATCGGCGCGAGCACCAACGCGACGATTCACACGGGTTCGATGACGAACCGGGGCGGCGTGATCGTTGCCCCGACCCTGACGGTCACAGCCGATTCGACGCTCGACAATAGCGGTGGTCAGCTCGCAGCCAATCAGCTCGCACTGACGACGCCGACCCTGACGAACCACGGCGGCACGATCACGCAGTACGGATCGTCGGCAATGGGCGTCAATGTGAGCGGCACGCTGGACAACTCCGCGGGCGGTGTGATCCAGACGAACAGTACGGACCTGACGCTCGCTCCCGCGCAGTTGAACAACGCTGGCGGCACGATCACGCATGCCGGTACGGGCACGCTGACGATTGAACCTGGCAACGGCGCAAGCGCGCTGAACAACGCGGGCGGCACCATCGTCACCAAGGGTAACGCAGTCGTCGACGCGAGCAACTGGGACAACACGAGTGGCATTCTCGCGGCACAGGGCGGCATCACCGGAACGGTCGCGGGCGACGTGAACAACTCGCAGGGTCTGGTGCGAGCAGGAACGTCCCTGTCGTTGACGAACGGCGGCGCGCTGGTGAACCAGGGCGGGCATATCCAGGCCGGCCAGACAGCGGCGGGCGACACGAGCACGCTCAGCATCCAGTCCGCGTCGATCAACAACGCCGACGGCTCGATTGCCGATCTTGGCGCCGGCAAGATGACCGTGCAGGGCGGCAGTCAGATCACCAACAGCCACGCGGGCGGCGTGTCCGGGATGGGCGCGATCACCGGGAACGGCGACGTGACGGTGAACGCTGCATCGATTTCCAACACGCAGGGTGGTCAACTGAGCGGCGCATCACTGCATGTTCAAGGGACGACCTTGGACAACAGCGGCGGCCAGATCGGTAACGTCGCGAATTCCAGTGGCGATGTGGACGTGACGACGAGCGGCGCGATCACGAACACGAATGGGCAAATCAGTTCCACGCACGACCTGACGGTAACGGCTCCGACACTGCAAGGTGGCGGCACGTATAGTGCGGCGCACGATGCCAACGTGAACCTGCAGGGCGATTTCTCGGTGACGCCCGACTACCAGTTCAACGTCGGTCACAATCTTGCATTTACGCTGCCGGGTACGTTCAACAACAGTGGCAATGTGCAATCGGTCAACGATCTGAGCGTCAATGCCGGCACCATCGTCAACTCGGGCGCACTGTCCGCGGGCGGTCTGCTGCATACGCAATCGGGCAATTTGACCAATACGGGCGCGATCGTCGGTGGCAGCACGTCGCTCAATGCGACGGGCACGGTGTCGAACCTCGGACCGACGGCGCTGATCGGCGCGTCGGACAGCAACGGCACGCTCGAGATTCTCGCGAATGACATCGAGAACCGGGACGACACGACTGCGACCGATTCGACGGCGACGACGGCGATCTTCGGTATGGGCAAGGTCGTACTGGCCGGCGGCAAGGACGCCAGCGGCAATTACACGAACGCGGCTCTGATCAACAACTCGTCGGCGTTGATCCAGTCCGGCGGTGACATGGAGTTGCACGCCAATCAGATCACGAACACGCGCCGCGTGATGACGACCTCGACCGGCTCGGTCGATCCGGCTACGCTCGCACCGTTCGGTGTTCCGATCAAGGGCCAAACCGGCCAGGTGGGCGTGAAAGACCCGACCAGTATTGGCGGGGTGTATACCGATCCGCCTCACGGCGGCCAGTGGAACAGCACGTATCAGTACACGACCTACTACGCCGATAGCGCGACCGCGACGACCGTGACGGGCATCAGCCCGGGCGCACAGATCGCGTCGGGTGGCAATATCGATGCGTCGTCGGTTGGCAGCCTGAAGAACTACTGGAGCAGCATTACGGCGGTTGGCAATATCGCCATGCCGCAGCATTACGACGGCGACGGCTGGGCTGCCACGGGCCAGCAGGCACCGAGTGTGACGGTGTCGTACTCCGGCCAGTATCACTACAACAACTACGACAACAGCGAATACAACTGGCAGTTGCCATTCGGCAATGCACCGTTTGTTACGTCCCGTCCGGGCGGCTATACGCAGGCGGCGCCGGCATCGGTCAAACAGTACTCGTTGCCGGACTACCACTCGACTCTGGGTTCGAACGGCACGATCTCCGGCACGGGCGTCAGCATCAACAACACGGCCGCCAATGCGTCGATTCCGTCGCTCGGTCTGCTGCCGGGGCAGGTCGTGCCCGGTCTGACGATCGGTGGGCTGAGCGGTAACGCGAGCGGCACGAAGTCGGGGGCCTCGGCCGTGCATGGCGGGGTAACCACGGTCTCACCGGTCATCGCGAGCGCGACCGCGCAGAACGTGCTGAACAACCTGACGATTCCGCAGGGCGGTCTGTATCGACCGGATACGTCGCCGACCGCGAGCTACGTGATCGAGACGAATCCAGCGTTTACGAACCAGAAGAAGTTCATCTCGAGCGACTACTTTTTCAGCCAGATCGGCGTCGACCTCACGCATATCCCGAAGCGCCTGGGCGATGGATTCTACGAGCAGCAGCTAGTGCGTAACCAGGTCACCTCATTGACCGGCAAAGCTGTGCTCGGTCCGTACACGGATCTGCAGGCGATGTACGAATCGTTGATGGCGGCGGGTGCGACGCTGGAGAAGCAGCTCAACTTGCCGATTGGTGCGAGCCTGTCCGCCGATCAGGTATCGAAGCTGACCAGCAACGTGATCATGATGGAAACGCGCGTGGTCGACGGCCAGTCGGTCCTGGTGCCAGTCGTGTATCTCGCTCATGCAAGCCAGCAGAACGTCAACGGCCCGCTGATTACTGCGACCGACATCGATTTACAGGACGCGCAGAATTTCACGAACAGCGGCACGGTGAAGGCGGACAACACGCTGTCGATTCAGGGCAAGCAGATCGATAACGCATTCGGTGCGCTGCAAAGCGGTGGCCTGATGGCGTTGGCGACGACGGGCAATGTCGACTTGACGTCGGCACAGGTGAAGGCCGGCAGCTTGTACCTGAATGCAGGCGGCGACCTCATTCTCAATACCGCGGTGAAAACCGACACGCGCGTGAGTCGCGACGGTGCCACGAGTGTGACGACAACACTCGGGCCGACGGCGCAACTCGACGTGGCGGGTGATGCAGGGATCAAAACGGGCGGCAACTTCCAGCAGAACGCGGGCAATTTGACGGTCGGCGGCAATCTCGGCATGAATGTCGGGGGTAACTGGGATCTCGGCGCGGTTCAGACGGGCGAGCACAAGATCGTGCAGCGCGCGAACGGTGTGTCGAACACCGCCGTCAACAACGTGGTCGGCAGCTCGGTGAAGGTTAGCGGGCAATCGAGTATCGGGGTCGGCGGGGATCTTACCGCGAAGGGAGCGCAGATCGATCTTGGCCAGGGTGGCACGATTGCAGCCAAGGGCAATGTGACGCTCGGCGCGGCGAGCGCGACGTCGACCGTTAACAGTAACAGTTCGGGTAGCGATAGTCACGGCAGCTATGCGGAGACAATGCACACGTCGGATCAGGCGCTGACGGGCACGACGCTCAAGGGCGGCGATACCGTCACGCTTGCGTCGGGCAAGGACCTCACGATCAGCGGAAGCACGATTAGCCTCGACAAGGGCAATGCGAATCTGCTGGCGGCTGGCGATGTGAATATTGGCGCAGCAACCGAGGCGCATGAGCTTAATTCGCACGAAACGCACAGCCACAGCAATGTCGTGAGTGGCGCGAAGATTGCGAGCGGGACCGACCAGACGGCGACCTATAGTCAGGGCAGCACGGTGTCGGCCGATGGCGTCAACATCGTCAGTAACCGAGACATCAACGTGACGGGTAGCAACGTCGTTGGCACGAACGACGTTACGTTGCAGGCGACCCGTGACGTCAATATCAAGACCTCGCAGGATACGACCCAATCGTCTACCTACTATGAGAAGAAGGAATCGGGTCTGCTCACGAATGGCGGTTTGTCCGTAACGGTGGGTTCACGGTCCACCGCGCAGCAAGATCTAAACAGCTCGGTAACGAACAACGGGAGCGTAATCGGATCGTCGCAAGGCAATGTCACGATCCAGGCTGGAAAGGATGCGACGATTACTGGGAGCACGGTCGTTGCGGGCCAGGATATTGGAATCAGCGGTCAGAACGTGACGGTGAATGCTGCCTACGACAACTACAAAGACTCGCAATCGCAGCAGTTCAGTCAATCCGGGTTGAGCGTCGGATTGGGCGGTGGCTTGGTTGGACTTGGGCAATCAATGGCAAGTGCGGTCCGCCAAGGTCAGCAGTCGGGCGATTCGCGTCTCGCGGCGGTGCAGGGCGTTGCAGCCGCCGAGCAGGCGTACCAGAACCGAGGCGGGATCAAGGACGCGGCCAATGCTCTGTCGAATGGTAACGTGAGCGAGGCCGCCAAGGGCGTGCAGGTGCAGATCAGCATCGGTTCGAGCCATAGCAGCAGCAATTCAACGACATCGATCACGGACGCGAAGGGCTCGTCGATCATCGGTAACGGCAACGTGTCGATCACGGCAACTGGTACGCCGGATGCGAACGGAAACGCTCAGACGGGTACCGGAAATATCGCGATGACCGGGGCGACCGTGCTCGGCAAGAACGTCGCACTCGACGCGAACAACGCGATTACGCTGCAAAGCGCACAGAGTACTGAGCAAAACACCAGTTCGAACAGTTCGAGCGGCTGGAATGCAGGCGTTGCTATCGGTGTGGGCAAGAACACGGGGATCAGCGTTTTCGCGAATGGCTCGAATGCGCATGGTCAAGGCAACGGTAGCAGTGTCACGCAAACCAACACAACTGTGGCGGCAGGCAACACGCTGTCGATGACGTCGGGTGGCGACACTACGCTTGCTGGCGTGCGGGTATCGGGCGACAAGGTCAAGGCGGATGTCGGCGGCAATCTGACGATGACGAGCCTTCAGGATACGTCGAACTACAGCAGCAATCAGCACAATGCCGGCGTTAGTGGTAGCTTCACGTTCGGCTACGGTGGTGGCGTCGACGCGTCGATAGGTCATACCAGTGTCGACGCAAACTATGCGTCGGTAAACCAGCAAACCGGCATCGTGGCGGGTAAGGAAGGTTTCGATGTCAATGTGGCGGGGCATACGCAACTCGACGGCGCACAGATCGCAAGCGCCGCGCCGGCCGATAAAAATACGCTGACGACGGGCAGCCTTGGATTTACGGACATCCAGAATAAGATGTCGTATTCCGGCAAGACGGAGGGGTTTTCGACATCAGGCGGCCCAAGCTTCGCGCAGACGGGCGACAACGCAAGCGGCGTCACTCACGCTGCCGTGAGCCCGGGAAAGATCGTCGTGAAATCTGACCAACAGAGCGGCACGGATAGCACGGTGGGATTGTCTCGCGACACCGCGAATGCGAATCAGACGGTGCAGAATACGTTCAATTTGCAAAAGGTTCAGAACGATTTGGCTTTCGCCCAGGCGTTCGGCAAGGCTGCGACCTTCGCGGTTGCAGAAGCCGCGACGCAACTGGAGAACAGCAGTCCGCAAATGAAGGCACTGTTCGGTGAGGGCGGGGCGGGGCGGGATGTGCTGCACGCGGCGGTCGCGGCGATCGGCGCGGCGTTGTCTGGCGGTAATATCGGCGGTGCTGTAGCTGGCTCGCTGACTGGCGATTTATTGCAGTCGCTGGCGCAGCCCATCATCGATCAGGCGGTCGCTCAGTTGCCGCTGAGCGCGCAGGCTGCTGCCCGGAACGCATTGAACGAGATTGTGGCCACGGCCGGTGGCGCGGCGGGTGGAGCGCTCGCGGGCGGCGGTAGCTCCGGCGCACTGGCAGGTGCGGGCTCGGCAATCAACAACGAACTCTACAATCGACAGCTTCATGTCCAGGAAGTGGATGTAGTCAAGAAACTCGCCCAGCAAAAGGCTCAAGAGGTATGCCGAGGGGACGCGAGCTGTGTCGCGAGCGCGACGATCTACTGGACCGACATGCTTGAACGCGTGGCGAAGGGGTTGGTTGACGATACAGCCAACAAGGAGAACATGGCCTATCTTCAGGCGCTGATCCGGACGGCGAACAATCCGACCAGCGAGGGCGCAATGGGCGGTCTCAGTTCGTACCTGACGAACATGCAGACGGCAGAAGAAATGTTGTCCCAGTATATGGGGAAGCCGATTCTGGTACGCGGTTTGCCGATGATTTCCGATGGATCTGCACAGACGTATTTCAGTGCGACGCCCGCGCAGCGTTCCGATCAATATCTGAATTCTGGACTGGGTTCGCTGCCTGACCCGATTTCCCGCGGCGCGAGCCAGCGTGATCAGGACCGGCTCAATTCCTTCGCCACGCAAAACGGTTCGGTTAAGCCCGATTACACGATCGAGGAAACGGTCGTCGGCGGTATCCTTACTAACAAGCTGGCGGCGACAGCCGCGCGCGTGGGAGAATCGATTGATGTCTGGTTGGCGGGATCGGTGAGCCCGACGAACAAAGGATTTATCAGTACCGGCAAGGTAACGATGGAAAGCATGCCAGTGAAGCTGAATTCCGCAGAACAAGGCGTGCTGTCACAGCTCGACCAGTTGCCGTCCACTGAGTTGCAAGGACAGGCTCGCGAATATGTGGCGAACAACTACTTTGTACGGAATGGTTTTACGCCGCTTAATGGCAAGTGTGGCGTCAATTGTTTCGACGGCGTTTACATCAAGGGTGATACGGTATATATCAACGAAGTCAAGCCGTTGAACGCGACCGGGTCGATCCAACTTAATGGCCCGTCGGGCAGCTTGCCAACGCAAATGAGTGATAAATGGATTGATAGTGCGGTTACCCGTCTTCGAAATGGAGATGCAAGTCAGCGGGCCACTGCCGATCTGATTCAGAAAGCAATTGACAGTGATAAGCTTGTAAAAGTCGTTACGGGCGTTAATTCTAATGGCGCAACACTTGTGAAGTTAAAGTAAGGTGTCGAAATGGATGCGGAAAAGATTCGACGGATAACGTATGGGTTCGATGCGGCGATGCGGCATATTCCTGAAGTTGCCGACAAAATACGTAATCGGGTCAAGCCTATAAATTTGAAGCGCTGCTATGACGGGCTTGCAAGAGATCACGTCGTGGTAGGGTTTTATGATTATTTTGTCAATGGCAATCTCTCATCCCTTAAAAATAACTTATATGTTTCGTGTGTCATCGAATTGGCATCGCTGGGCGTAGGTGACAGTGGCTTTGAACTGGAAACGCCTGATTACTTGTTGTATTCGATGCTTTCCGATTCGGATGCGATGGTTCGGGAGTTTGAGGTGGCCTCTCCTCAAGGCTTTGTAAGTGCAAGAGAGGACCCGCTAAATAATCAATTCTACGTTCACATGTTTCAATTGGCTATGGCGGGCGACGATGTCTCTCTGTCTGACAAAATTCGCAGAATGGCGAAGAGTGGGCGGAAGCCATTGCGGAGTCAGTGTGAGCGTGGTGAGGATTTTTTCTCGACATTGATTCGTGGCGATAAAGAGGAGCTTGAGAAAATAATTTTCGTTGATGCCGCTGGTAAGTTGGAGCACGTATATACAGAGGATTATTTTTCTTTCGTCGCTGTCTTGGAGGCAAAATTATGTTGGCGTCGCGGGATTCGTGTCGAAGTCGATCACCCGCTAGTGCCAATGGAGCTGATGCCGGTGAAGCCCCTTGACCACTACGACGACGTATACGATTTCATGAAACCGGGGTGGGTACCACCTTCGCAGGGATTGATCGATCGGGTTTCACGATGGTTTAAGACGTGATCGATCGATGTCGCGCTGACATTGAGGTGACGATGAAGAAAAACAAATGGTCGTGGATGTTGCTGTTTGTCATGTCAGCACTTCTCGTTGCGTGTGAGACCGTGCCCCAAGATGCACCGCCGCGCCCGCCACCCAAGGCAGAGATGTCGCCAGTACTTCCCTCTTGGTCAACCATGACGTGGGTCATGGGCTACTGGAAATGGAGTGGTACCGAGTGGGTCTGGATTCCGGGCCATCTTGCACCGAAACCATAAAACAAATTAAACAATCGAAACTTATCAGAATGAGAATCTGCTCGTCCGCTGTTCTACTGCCGATTGCTTCCCTCGCGCCAATTGCAGGACATACACAGCAGGCCCCATCGCGTGTAGATCAAGCAGCCGCCGCACGGGCGAATGCGGAGCAGGATCGACAAGCGCAGCAGCAACGTGATGCGCAGCAGCGCGATGCGGCCGTGCGCGCACCTTCAGTTCGTTCGGAAGTGCCGAAGGTCGAAGCATATCCGGCGCTTCCTATCGAAACGCCATGCTTCCGCATCGATCGCTTTACGCTCGATGTTCCGACCTCGTTGCCCGATGCAGCGAAGGCCCAAGGGGCATCCGCCTTGCCGATGGATCGCTTCGCGTTCGCGCGCGAATGGCTGAATCACTACGCTGGTCAATGCGTCGGTAAGCAAGGTGTTGACGTGCTGGTCAAGGGACTGTCCCAGGCGATTCTGGCGCGAGGCTACGTTACCACGCGGGTGCTCGTCCCCGAGCAAGACCTGTCGACCGGCGCGTTCAAACTGTCGCTGATTCCCGGCGTGATTCGTCACGTGAGCTTCGCGGACGAAGAGCTGCGCGGCACGTGGAAGAGCGCGTTTCCGACCGGCGACGGCGACGTGCTGAATCTGCGTGACCTCGAGCAGGGCTTGGAGCAGATGAAGCGCCTATCGAGCCAGGATGTGTCGATGCAGATCATCCCGGGCGACCTTCCCGGTGAAAGCGATGTCGTGCTCGACGTGAAGCGTGGCAAGCCGTGGACCGTCGTCGCATCGATCGACAATTCCGGCACGCGCGCCACCGGCAAACTGCAAGGCAATCTGTCGGTTGGCATCGACAACCCACTCGGCCTGAACGACATGCTGAACGTTGGTGTCAGCCAGGACCTCGAATTCGGCGACAAGCGCCTCGGTTCGCACGGCTGGAACGGCTTCTATTCGGTTCCATGGGGTTACTGGACGGCTACGCTGTCCGCAAACACGAACACCTACTACCAGCAGATTGCGGGCGTAAACCAGACATTCGTCGCCAGTGGTAACTCGAAGACAGTGGATTTCAAACTGGCCCGCGTGCTGGCACGAAGCCAGAATCACGTGCTCGGCGGCTATCTACGGCTGTCTCGCCGTTTCGGAAAGAGTTTCATTGAAGACACCGAGATTTCGCAGCAACGTCGCAACAACACAATCTTCGAACTCGGCTTGACCGATCGCCACTATTTCGATGGCGCGCAGTTCGACGGCTCACTCGCATACCGGCAGGGCGTCGGCGGGCTTGGTGCGCAGGACGACACGCTCGCCGCGGGCGGTGGCCCAACATATCGCTTCAAGATGGCGGTGCTCGACGCCAACCTGTCGGTGCCGTTCACGGTCGGCAAACAGCCATTTCGCTATGTCGGTACGTTTCACGGCCAGTACACCGGTGACACCCTGTACTACCTCGACGACATGACCATCGGTAGCCGATATACCGTGCGAGGCTTCGACGGAGAAACGATGCTGGCGGCGTCGCGCGGTTTCTATTGGCGTAACGAGCTGCAAATGCCGATCGGCGAGACGGGGCAAGCGGTTTATGCGGGGCTGGACTATGGCCGTGTATGGGGACCGGAACCCATCGCGCTCGTAGGAACGCAGTTGGCCGGCGCTGTCATCGGCGTGAAGGGAAGCATCGGGACGCGCTTTGGCGCCTACGCGTACGACCTGTTTGCAGGCACGCCGGTCTATAAGCCCTCTGGTTTCCCGACTGCGCGCATCACGGTCGGATTCCAGCTGACTTCGCAGTTTTGAGCGGGGAGTCCCTTGTGGTGGAAGACAGCCAAGTGAACGAATCGAATGTATCGGACGACAAGCAACCGATTCGGCTGCCGCCACGACACCCATGGTTGAACCGAAAGCGTCGCGCGATGGAGAAGGCGCGACAGATGGACGTCCAGCAGCCCACACTCGAGCCTATGCCCGAACCTGCTGCCGAACCACGCATTACCGTGAAGCGGAAGCGACGGCTGGTATTCGATTGAGGTTTTGAGTTTGATTGGTCGCGCTTAGACTCCTCCCTCCGGGTCTAAATGCTTTGCGCGGCAAGCGGTTTCGCCGCGCCTTTTTACGTAGAACCATACTGGGAGACTTGGGCCGATCCGAACAGATGGGTTGTATTGTTTTATTTAGGCATATTTAATAATTGCGGAGTAAAAATGAAAAATAAATTGGCCCTGGTTGGTCTTATGGGTACGGCGGTTTTGCTCGCAGCGTGTGGTGGTGGCGATGGTGGCAGCGGCGGCGGTAACGCGTCGTCGGGGAATTCGACCAGCTCGACTTCGCAAACTACGGCGTCGGTGTTTTCCTGTCCGACGACGTACAAGAAACTCAGTCTGTCGAACAACAGCGTCATCGCGAACGCCAACCTGAACCTGACGACCGACGATGGTATTGCGACGCTGACGGTCAAGACACCTGCAAGCGGCCAAACTGGCGACCTGACTATCTGCCTGGGCAAGCCCGATCCGGTGCCGGCCGGCGTGAGCGCGGACTACATCTACGAGGTGAAATCTTCGGGTGATCTGCACGCGATGGCATCCTCGACACTGACGCTGAATTTCACGACCAATACCGTTCCGAATCCGAACCCGCCGGTCATTGAATTCGCCGACGTGTCCGGTGGGACGGTGACCTATAAGCAGCTGACGCAGGGTGCGTCGTACGCGACGGCGCCGAACTACAGCCTGAGCGCGAATGCGCAAGATTCTGGTCTGTATGTCGTTCGTCTGAAAAAATGACAACACGTTGCTAATGGCGTGATAGTCGAGTTTCAGTCTACGAGGCGCATTGCGATGTGGCTAGGGGCCATCACGCAATGACTTGGCATCATCTTTGGTTTAACGAGGAGTTTAGATTTGAAAGTATCCACTAGTTTTCGTGTATCGGTGATCGCTGCTGCGACGGTGGTTATGGGATTGAGCGGCTGTGCGACTGAGTCGTCGCGCACGCTCGACGTGCCGACCGTCAGCAGCGCACAGAGGCCTTATGCCGGCAAGCCAGTTGCGATTGCGGTTGGCAAGTTCGATAACCGCTCGAGCTATATGCGCGGCATTTTCTCGGACGGGATCGACCGACTCGGTGGACAAGCAAAGACGATCCTGGTCACACGCCTGCAGCAAAGTCACCGCTTCAACGTGCTTGATCGCGAGAACCTGGACGAGATCAAGCAGGAGGCCGGCTTCATGAAGAAGGCGCAGGCCGTGAAGGGTGCGAACTATGTCGTGACCGGTGACGTGACCGAGTTCGGCCGCAAGGACGTTGGCGATCACCAATTGTTCGGCATTCTCGGCCAGGGCAAGACGCAAGTCGCGTATGCGAAGGTCAATCTGAACATCGTCAATACGACGACGTCGGAAGTCGTTGCATCGAGCCAGGGTGCCGGCGAATACAGTCTCTCGAACCGCGAAATCATCGGCTTCGGCGGTACCGCCAGCTATGACTCGACCTTGAACGGCAAGGTGCTCGACCTTGCGATTCAGGAGGCAGTCAACCACCTCGTTGAGCAGGTGGACGCGGGCGGGCTCAAGGCGGCGCAGTGATCGTTACGAATTCAATTTGATTCGCGTAAGAATAGGAAAGAACTATGAAACGAAGTATGGGGTTGCCGCTGACTGTGGCGGTCTTGCTGCTTGCGGGATGTGCGGCGCAGACCACGCCGCCGCTGTATCAGTGGAACGGCTATCAACCGCAGGTGTACGAGTACTTCAAGGGCAAGACGTCGCCGCAAGAACAGATCGACGCGCTTGAAAAGGCGCTTCAGGAAATCCGCGCGAAGGGCAACACACCGCCACCGGGCTTCCATGCTCATCTCGGGATGCTTTATGCGGGCATAGGCGACGGACAACGCGCTGGGCAGGAATTCCAGACCGAGAAGCAATTGTTCCCGGAGTCCACGGCCTACATGGACTTCCTGATGAAGAAGAAGCCCGTCCAACAGAAAACCGCTCAACAGTAACGCGCGCTATGTTCAAAAAAATTTCGTTGAAGCTGCTGTCCGTGCTGTCGATTGTCGCGCTATTGAGCGCGTGCGCGCAACCCGCGAAGCGTCCTGACTACACGGCTTTCAAGAAAAGTCAGCCGCGCTCGATTCTCGTACTGCCGCCGTTGAACGAGACCAACGATGTCACGGCAACCTACGGCATGCTGTCACAGATGACTCAACCGCTCGCCGAAGCTGGATACTACGTCGTGCCGGTTGCCGTGATGGATGAAACCTTCAAGCAAAACGGTTTGACGACCGCCGCTGACATCCAGGGAACATCACCTGCAAAGTTGCGCGAAATCTTTGGTGCAGACGCTGCGCTGTATACCAAGGTGACCAAGTATGGCTCCGTCTATCAGGTCATCGATAGTACGACCGTAGTCGCGGCATCGGCAAAGCTCGTTGATCTGAAGAGCGGCGATGTGCTTTGGCAGGGCAACGGGCGAGCGACCGGCAAGGAGATGGGCAACAACGTCAACGTCGGCGCATTCGGGATTGTCGGCGTGCTGGTCCAGGCCGCTGTCAAGCAGGTCGCGCACTCGTTGTCGGATGAAGGCCATGCTGTTGCGGCATTGACGAGCAACCGACTCTTGTCGGCTGGGCCGCCGAACGGCTTGCTGTATGGTCCGAGATCGCCAAAGCACGGAACGGACTGATAGCATCTTCCTGGTGTGAGCTCCTCATCGAAGTCAGCGTGAGAGAACTGGGCGCGCAGGCGCTGGGCAACGGTTCAGCGTACAGGCGCTTGCGCTTGATGCGATGGGGAGTTTGCGATCAGTGAAGTAAAAATCCAGTAATCAAGGCGTCGTTGAAAGGACGACCTACCGGGGTTCGGAGAAACGTCGAATGAAACGCTTGCTCATGCTTTGGAAGACTGCGCGACGCGACTTGCGCGTGCTACGGCTCGCACTCGGTCATCCGGACCGCCCCAGTTGGCTGATCCCCACGCTCGGCCTTGTTACGTTGTACGCGATCGAGCCGTTTAATTTCGCGATACCGATACTTGGCATTGTCGATGACGGAGTGCTCGTGCCGCTTGTGCTGCACATGATCGTCCTGATGCTACCGGTCTCGCTCCAAGGATCGGTTGACGCTAAATCGACGAAGAGCTGATGCAACGCGTTGATAGACGATATAACGAAGTTTGGCCGCAACGGCGTCGCCGGATCGCAACCATTCGGCCTTCGAAATTGGGGTGCGAACTGGACGCATACTGGGCCGTTTTGGATGGCGAACAGAACCAGATATAGCTGGCATGTGGCTTTGCGGCACATATGGGATCGCCGCCCAGCCAAATATGGGTAGGATTGTGGGTAGGAGGCTATCTGCAACTGCGGGAGTCTTACCTGGCGGGTCTTCGCGAGCGATGGTTGTAGTCGGCTGCCTTCCGCCAGTCAAGGGTTCCCGCGTATTCCGACATCTTCCGTAGACGTCCTGCAATACTCGATGCCGAAACAGGCATGGGCCATCGTACCGGCGTGAATCCGGCGCGGTACGTCGATCGCCTGCAACTCGTGTTGCCACGCTCGAAGAAGCGTTCGCACGTCAAGCGTCGTCCGGCGCTTCCTGGGGAAGGAAGGACCGCCAGCGTTCATCCGTGAACCGGAGCAACGGCCCCGGCGGGCTGCGAGCGTTCACGATCGCGGTGCCGAGCACGACCATCGGGACGCCCAGGCAGGGGACGACCAGCGCAATCCAGCGTTTCGATTCGTCGATCGATGGGTCATGGGCAGCGCCTCCTGTCTGTGGTGATCGCCCCATTTTATGAGCCGATTGCCTGCGGACGCTGCATCGGTCGCCGGGGCCGCATCGACCGATCGCGGGTCTTCTTCGACGCCGGGCAGCAAATCCCCGCCTTTCGATACACGGCGACCGATCCGGCGTATCGCACCGATCGATCCTATCGCCGTGGTCGGTTTTCTTCTCCGTTCTCTCTTCGCATCCCGATCGTTCCGTTCGCATCGCGTCGGCGAAAGCCGACCCGATACAAGAGACTAACCGCCAGGGGACGCCCACCGCACGAGCCGGCAGCAAGCGCGGCACGGCTATGCACGGCGCCGCCGTGCGCTTTTTGATTGCAGCACTCCAGCAGACGAGGACATCGTGACTTACACAGGATGCAGGGATGAGATTGCCGGCGGCCTAACCAAGGTGCTGTGGACGGCCTCGCAGCTCGACGACGAAGCCGACTTCGAGGATCTCCTCGAAGCGATCCGCGTGCTTCGGCCCAAGTGGCCCGGGGCGGGGACGGTCGCCGCGTGGCGCTACGTCCGGCGCCAGGCATGGGGCGACGCGCGCCGCGTGCTTGAAGACGACGACACCGAAGCGAAGCGCTCCGGGCTTCATACCGCACTGATGGCGGTGTGTCTGTTCGGCCTCGAAGACCCGCTGTGGCACAGCTATGCGCTCAGCGCGGCCGAACAGCGCGAAAGCATCGAGGGTGCGAAGATCGGCGCGCGTCTGCTCGAGCGTGCGGCAAAGCTCGACGCCAGCGTTCGAGCGCCTGCGTCCGCCGACGCACCGGCGAGCACGCACGGCGTGCCGGCCGACAACAGCGGATTCTCCGCGTCGATGACGTGGGTCCGCGCATGAGCATCCGCTTTCACGTTTTCCGCGCTCCGGGCGATTCGCATTTCGATTGCAGCCTTCGCGTCGGTGCGCTTGTAGTAGCGACAGCAACCTAGACTGACTTTGCCTCGTAGTACTGACGGTCACGCAAACACTTACCCGACAGGAAGAAAACATCATGAATCTGAACACTCCGAGTCTGACTACCTATCCCACCGATCCGGCGAGCTACCTGCAGCGGCTGACCAACGGCGCGTCGACGAGCTCGACGCAGGACGTGCTCAAGGATCTCATCGGCCTCATCAGCCAGTTGCTCAAGCAGATGCAGACCGGGCAGAACGGGCAAGCCGGCGGCATGCCCGGTGGCGGCGCGGGCGCAATGCCCGGCGGTGTGGGGGCGACGCCCGGCGGTGTAGGCGGGGCGCCCGGCGGCATGGGGGGCGCAGGCGCCATGCCGGGCGGCACCGGGGGGATGACGGTGCAAAACGCGGCGGGCGTGCTGGCCTCGTACATGGGGCAGCATGGCATCAGCGCGTCGGACCCGAACACGATGTACAAACTCGCGACGAACGCCGACGGCGGCACGCCTCCCACGGTGCAGCAAGCGGCGCAGACGATGCTCGCGAACCCGGGTGCCTACCAGCAGATCGAGACGCATGACGTCGCGGGCACCGACGGCAAGTCCGGGGTCGGCAATTTCCAATGGGCGGCGCAAGGCGGGCTCGGCGCGGCGGGCAACGCAACGGGCGGCGCGGGCGGCGTGGCGGGGCAGCCGGGGACGACCGGCGGCTTGCCTGGCACGGGCGGTGTTCCGGCGAACACCACCACGCTGCCGACGACGGGCGGCTTGCCGACAACGGGTGCGACGGCAGGCTTCACACCCGGTACGGGCGACCTCGTGAAGGACGGCAAGCCGCTGCAGATGGCCGATGAAGGCAAGGCGCTGGCCAACTTCAACGCGCAGGACGGCGCCGACTTCCAGGCCATGGAAAGCGCGTTGTCGCACGGCGACGGCAACGCAGCAGCGAAGACGCTCGCCAACGCGGTGAAGTCGGGCAAGCTGAGCCAGTCGGATGCGGCGGCGATCGGCGCACAACTGCAGCAAACGGCGAACGCGCATGGCGGTGGCAAGATCAGCCACGAGGCGAGCAACGCGCTTTCGGATGCGTTGGGCGGCGCGAACGTGCTGACGCCGGGCAAGACGCGCGCCGCGGTTGCCTTCGAGAACATCACCGGCATTCACACGGGTACGATCGCCGGCGTCAGCACGAAGTAACGTCGTCGGCAGTTCCGGCGATCATCCCGATCGGCGACCCGAGCAGCCGCCGATCGGGGGCTGCAGGGAAGCGACAATCACGGACAATCGGCGGCCGCGCTGCAAAACACCGCAGCGCGGCCGCTTCGTCGTTTACCGGCGCAACCGATGTCCCGATTCAGCCCTCCATCTGCTGACGAAGGGACGCATTCAGAGGGCTCCATTCGAGCAACGCGACGAAGCCGTCCTGCGCGGCCACCACGACCCAGCGCCGGTACTGATGCACGATCTGCCCGGGCTCGTACGTGTGTGCTTCCTGCCAGCCGGTGGCGCGCCGCACGTGGACGGTCGTGCCGAAGAGCGGCGCGATCGATTCGACGTTCCCGCAGGCCCGCACGACGCGCATCACTTCGGCCACGGGCTGCGCGAAATCGATCGTGCGCTCGGCATCGGCAACGCGCGGCCAGTAGCTGCTTGCACCCTGCGGACGCCGTTCGCTCCAAAGCCGATCGAAGTCGCGGGCCACGCGCGTGGCCAGCCGATGGGCGGCCATCTGCAGCTTCAGCTGCAGCGTCTCGTGCCATTCGTCGGCATCGAGCGGAAAGCATTCGGAATCGACGATCTCCCCGGTATCGAAATCGGCATCGATTCGATGACAACTGACGCCCCACTCGCGCCGCCCCTCGAGGATGGCGCGCATGGCCGGGTACGGGCCGCGCCCGTCGGGCAGCGGTGACGGATGGAAGTTCGCCGCATGGCGCAGATACGGCTGCCACGCCGGAATCTTCCAGTTGTAGCCGGCCACGATCAGTGCGTCGCATTGCCGTTCGGCAAGCTGGCGCAGATCGTCTTCGTCGATGCGTGACAACTGCACCGGAATGCGCAGCTTGTCCGCGCGCTCGACGAGTTCGCTATTGAAGTCGAGCCGGTTGTCGACCGGAATCGAGTAGAGCGCCACAGGCTCCCAGCCGGCGGCAACGAACGCGTCGAACACGACACGCCAGCGATCGAAGCCGGCGAACGCGAATCGCATGATCGATTCTCCCTTTCGCGATGAAGGTCATGGCGGCACGGACGGCGATGACGGCCGACGGCCACCCCGCCTCACGGTAAGCGCGCACGGTGGAGAACAACCTGCGCATTCCGAAGTTTCGCCGCGTGCCGCGAACCGGCAAATAAATCGCCGGCTGCGCGCCGCGGCGAGGGCGTCGCTATTACGCGTTACGCCGCGCCGCGCGTCAGGACCTCAGCCCGAGGTTTTTCTTGATGGCGTCCTCCGCCGTCTTGGCGGCGCTTGCCGTGAGGCCGGGCTGCCCGATGATGTTGGCGATCTGTTTGAGCCGCTCGCTTTCGGTCAGCGGTGCGGCGCTCCGGCTGGATGCCGATGTATCGCGCGGCGCCGGCGCCTCTTGCGGTTTTTCGCGCTGCGCGCGTGCAAGCTGCGAAAGCAGCAGTGCCGCTTCGCCCTTCGGAATGCCGCTGTCCGTCAGCAGCGTGTGCGCGGCGATCAGATCCTGATTGCGGCTCGCGCGCGGATGGTTGGCCACGACCGCGAGCGCCTGCCTGGCGCGCTGCGAACCGGATGCATCGACCGCCATGTCGGCACCCGCGAGCGCCGCAAGCGACGCTGGATCGAGACGCCCGATGCTCCTGGTGACCATCGAAAGAATGTGCTTGACCACGATGTCGCGCTCGGCATCCTTGTGTACCTTCGCCTTGTCTTCAGCGTGCATGCCCGAGATCAAGCGCTTGCCGAACGACATCGTGCTGTTGGCGTAGCGGCGTGCATCGTCATAGAGCGACGCATAGATACCCGCCTGCGCCTGCGCGCTGCGCAAGTCGGCAGGCAGGCCTTCGTCCCCAGGCCGCCCCACCATGGCGCGCAGATCGTCGATCTTCGCGCGGCTCGATTGCAGCGCCGCGCGCAGGCGCTCGTCGTGCGTCTGACCCGTGTAGTCGTGCGGGGCCAATACCGTGTCGACGTAGCGCTGGATCGTGGCGGCCTTCGCATTGCGCAGGTTTTGCCGTCCTTCGACAAACGGCTTCTTCAGATCGAGCGCTTCCTTGACCGCGTTGGTCAGGTGCCCGGACGCCGCGAGCGGTGCCAGCGCGCCGTGCGAGCCGCCTACGAGCAGCCCGCTTGCCGTCAGACCGATGGCGGACGTGACCGACTGGTAGAGCGCGCCGTTACGCTGTTTGCCCTTGTTCTCCGCGATGCTCATGGCGGTCAACACGTCGCGGGCATGCTGCGTGAGCGGATGCACGTCGTCTCGCGCAATGCGCGAGAGCTTGCCCTTGTCGTATTGCCATTCTCCGTTGCTGTTTTTCGTCAGAAGCAGATTGTCGACCTGGTTGAGCATCGGCGCGCCGGGCGGGCATTTTTCGGGATGCTCGAAGCGTTCGACGTCGGCGGCGAGCATCGCCTTGACCTTGTTTTCGTAACGGCTATGGATCGAATGCGCGGCGGCGGCGTTCGAGCCCGAGGCCAGCGCGTTCACGAGGTCGGTGGCGGGCGCCGCGTCGTAGCCGAACTGTCCGTGCGCCGCCGTCGATACGCCGTTCAGGCCGTCTTTCGCGGGCCGCTTGGCGGCGAAGGCCGTCAACGTCATGCCTTTGCGGTTGACGCCCATCGCGTGCGCGAAATCGGCGAAGCGTCGGCCTTTGCCGCCGGCACCCGGCACGAATGCGCCGATGTCGTCCACACCGGGCTTCTGCGGCGCGATAGCCGCTGCGGGCTCGGGAGCAGCGGGCGCGGCGGGCAGACTTTCCGCGCACGGGCGCTTGCCGAGGCTGCCGAGTTCTTCGATGAGCGCACCGGCACTCGCGCGCCGGGTCGGCACCGGCGCGGGTTTCGCTCCCGTGGAGGGGCCGGGGTCACTCGCCGTGCGGGTGAGGGAGGCGGATTCGATCGCATGCGACCGGAACTCGATCTTGGGTGGAGGCGCCATGATGTTCTCGAACCAGGAGACAAGATGGACTGCACTGTGGAGGCCGGCCGTGACACTCCCGTGAAGCGCGCGAAGCATCGTTCGGATTGGCGAAGCAGGTTCGCGGCGGCATACCGCCGAGCCGTCTCGCGGGTATCGCTCATTCGGTTTTCGCGGTGCGGCTTCGCGCGCGCGAACGCTTTCGCATCAGCATTCATTAGATTGGAACGAGAGCCGGCTTCACGCGGTTCGGTTTCGCGCGTTTCATCGAACGCGCGCTTCGTTCACGATCAAGGAGAAAACGAATGAGCTTCATCGGCAATATTGTGAAAGGCGTAGTCGGGGATGTCACCAAGGCTGCCGGGGATGTCCTCCATGGTGTCGGCAACGCGCTGCACGGCGCGGCGACGTTCGGCAAGGGGCTGCTGAGCGGCAATCCGAAGGAAGCCCTTGCGGGGGCGGGGGCCATTGCGAAGGGTGGGCTCGAGGCGCTCGAGGGCGGTACGGCGCTCGCGGAAAACCTGACGCCGGAGGGCGCCGCGACCGCACTCGCATTGGCGGGCGGCAAGGAGGCGGTGCGAACGCTGACGTCAGGCACTGGCGCAGCCTGATGCGGACGGTGACAAGCATGATGGAGCTTCTTACCGAACTGCCGGCCGATGCGCCGGCCATCGCGCAGGCGATCATCGAGCATATCGAGGCCAACGAGCTGGACGAGGCCGAGGCGCTGCTGGCGCGCATGCACGATGTCTACCCCGAAACGCGCGAGGTGCACGTGTTTGCCGTGACGATCGCATTGGTGCGCGGGCGTCCGCACGACGCGTGGCAGATCGTGAACGGATTGCCCGACGATCGCGCGCCCGAACTGAAGGCAATCTGTCTGAAAGTCCTCGACGATCCGTCGTGGCATGGCTATGCGACGGCACACGAGGACAGTACCGATCCCTACGTGCGCGTTGCCATGCGGCGCCTGCTCGAAAGAAACTGATGGCCGCGCCCGGGGCCTTCGGCCCCGCTCGGCGAGCCCGCCGAGTCGTTTCCCTCCAATCCGGGTAGTCCGTGCATTGCCGACGAGCGGTGTTTTCGCGCGGCGGAAAATGACCGGCAAAAAAATCCCGCCCGGACATCGGACGGGATCGTGCGAGCTTCAAACGCCCCCGAGGGGGGCGGACACGTTCGCGTTCAGAGATCTTGCGCGAGGAATTGTTCGGCGTACTTGTTACGGTTTTCCATTTGCGGATCGGTGGCCTGTTCGTAGTCCTTGTCCCAGACCAGTGCCGCTTGTTCCGCCGTCGTCGTCTGCTTGATGTCCGTGATCGTCTTGCTGTACGTCGTGTCGAGCTCCTGATTCATGAAGCCGATGTTGGCTTCGAGGCTGCCCGGGTCGAGCCCGTGCTCCTTCGCATAGTTGATTTCGCCTTGTTTGCGCGTGCCGCCCCATTGCGCAAGACCCCAACCGTTGGCGTTGTCGTCCGCGAAGTTGCCGGAGGGCGCGCCTGTCGCTCCGCCTTGATTGACGTTGCCTTGCAGCCCGCTTTCCTGCTGCAGGTTACCGAGCACGCCGGCTACCTGCGCGTCGGTCAGGCCGTAGCGCGATTTGAGATCCTGTGCGATGGCGTGCGCGGCGTCGCCGCCCGATACATTGGGCAGCGTGTTGCCGCCGCCACCGCTTCCACCGCTTCCACCGCCGCCTATTCCCGGCGACGCGCCGCCACCGCCCTGGCCGCCACCGCCGCCACTCGCGCCAGCGGGTGCGGCGCCGCCACCGCCGGCATAGGCGGGCGGCGCCGAGTACGAAGGCGTACCGCCGCCGATGCCGCCCACACCACCCGCATCGCCTGAATTCTGGCTGGAGGGATCGAGAATCGCCTTGATTTCTTCGATGAGCAACTCGAGCAGTTGTGCGAGCTGCGATTCGTTCGTGCCGCCGGTGTCGCCGACATCGTCGATGCCGTTCAGATAGCCGGCGTTATAGCCTTGCACTGCTGTGGTGGACATGATTTTCTCCGCGTGAGAATGACGGTATTCATCAACTGCCGATGGAGGCCCGATAGCGGCCGCCTGCGAAACCTAATTTATTGCCCCGCGCTTACAGCGCGTTGACGGATGCGAAGTCGTTGGCGGATTGCCGAACTGCTGCACTGCCGAACGGGGTGGCGGCCGCGATGCCGGTGCAAGCGGCCTGCAGCAGGCGAGCCGCCGCGCCACCGGTGCGGCCGCCTGCGCGAACCTTCGTCGTTGCGCTTGCTCGGCGCGGCCCGCGTGGTCAGGCGGTCGTGCGACGCATCACGCCCAGTTCCGCCGCGTTGTTGGCGTCGACCGCTCGCCCGTCGTTCGACCGGTTCGACGGGCTCGACGTGCTCGCGGCAAACGACAGGCATCCGCCGATGATGAGCAGTGCGCCCAACGCGTTTTCCACCAAGTTCTTGGTGCCGGGGGACCAATCGCCTCTACCCTCCACGGCGGGACTGACCGTGGCGATCGCGGCATAAAGGGTGAGGAACAGGCTCAGACGCGCGATTCCCGCGCCGGACGCCTTGTCCACGAGTTGCCTGGCCAGGCTGGTTTCGGAGGTGTCGAGCTTGCCCCAGCTCAGGCGCAGCGTCTTCAGCTCGTCGAGCGCCTTGCCCGTGAAGCCGTGCGTCGAGACTTCCGACGCCACGCGTCCGCCGATCGCATCCAGCCCCTCGCCGGCGACATTCGCCGCCGAATAGCTGAACAGGCCTTTGATCGATGCGCCGGTCTTCGTGTGGTGAACGAGGCTGTCGACGTAGGACGGGGCCGACCATTTCGAGCTGGCCTGCGCGGTGTTCACGGCGAACTGGTTCCCGAAATACGCGACGCCGTTGAGCATCTGGGCTCTGACGGGACGCTCGTAGCCCGCGTCGTGATTGCCTTCGAGCGGGTGGAACACATTGATCACGTCGCGCGCCAGGTATGCGTACGATTTGATCGCGCTGGGCAGTATGCCGGCGAGCTGCCCGAGATGCCCGTTGCCCTCGTCGTTCTTGCCGGTATAGGCAGCGGCGGCCACCGTCGCGATCAGCGAGATGATCTGCGCACCGTGGCCCGCGTAGGTCTTCTTGTCCGCGGCGCCGGTGTGATACTTGTGCAACATCGCGGCCAGGTTGCCCATCGCCGCCGCCGTGAACAGCGAGGCCGTGATGACGCCGCGTGTTTCGGGACCGGCGCCGGTCTTCTCGAGGACTGCTTCGGTCGCCATCGAGCACAGCTCGCGGAACAGCGTGGCGCCGCCGGTTGCGGCGAATTCATGACTGAACGCGTTGACGAGGTTGGCCGTCCACCCTTTGAGCGGTTGCGCGGCGCCGTACGGGTTCCGGGTCAGCATGTCGCCGACGTTCGAGATGAACGTCTGGATCTGCCCCGGCCGGGACACCGCGGTCGACAGGTTGTGGATGATCGAGGAGGCCGAGCTCGGAACTCCGTGTCCGGTTGCCGCGACCGCCGGTGTGCTCGCCGCGGCCGATGCCGGACGTGCTTCCTCGGTCTCCGCGGCCGCCGAGATCTCAGCGGTCGCCGATGTGCCGGCGGGGGCCGGCGTGCGGGTTTCCGACGCGACCCGGAACGACGAACGCGGAACGGTTTCTTCGTTCATGCTTTCGTTATCGTGAATATCGATGTCGGGCGCGACGAGGTCAGGTGCCGAGAAGCGGGCCGGATTCGGGGAGAGAGGGCTCCGTGCCGTGTCGTGTCCGTCGGGCGACGAAGATGTCTCGGGCAGGCTCGACGATGATGCCTTCGGGTGGGAGAGCATCGTGAAAGCGTCTTTCGCCGGCAGCGGTTTGTCTTGCGGCGGCATGCCAGAAGAAGTGCCAGCCTTTCCGTGGGGATCGAAAACAGCGTTTCCGAGCGCAGGTTTATGTTGATCGAGGACGGGGCTCGACGAACCGGATGAGGAAGCGTCCGATGCGGCGCGGTGGAGCAGCGCCGGGCTCGCCGGCGGGGGCGACTCGGGCCGATCGCTGCGGCTCGCAGCGTGCGTCGTCACGGTTTTCTGCTCGATGTCGCTCGTGGTGGCCTTGGAAGATTCTGTGGTGTCCTTATCGTGCGGCACCGGGCTGCTCGAACTCGACGTGGCCGGTTGCTTGCCGACAGCGTTCGTTTCCATCGGCTCCTGATGTCGAACGGGCGTCGCACTGTCGTGCTGCGATGCGGGCGTGTGCGGCTGCGGTTCCTCGTGTACGGGCAATTCTTCGCTCGACTGCCCGCCCGCCGACAAGTTGAGCAGCGACACCGTGTCGTCTCCCAGGGCTGCACGTTTAGCGCCGAGCTTGCCCGAACCGGGCAGCGACCGTGAGCCTCCACCCGGGCGGCCGATCGCGGCGCCTGACGGCGATGACGCGCGCGCGGGCAGCGAGTTGCGCCTGACCGGCAACGGTGCCGGCAGCGGCGGGGAGGGCGGCTGCGCCGTCCCGGCCGGTTGCGATGTCGTTGAAAGCGGTCCTGCCGGCGCCGGTGCATCGGTGCCGGTGTGCGCCGGCAACGCGGGTGCGTTGCTCAGCGCGCCGAGCAATGCGCCGCCGGAGGGGCGCGGGCCGGTCATCGATGCGCTTCGTTGGCGCGCGGCCGGCGCGGGCTGCGTGTCGTTGCGCGTGAGGTCGAGCGATGATGACCGTACTTGCGTGTTATTGCTGATCGGCATGACGTTTCCTTTCGGTTGATTTCGATCGTTCGACGTCGCCTCGCGACAAAGGCCTCGATGGACTTGCGCGCTGCCTCATCGCGTCCGGGCGGTCGACGTGCGTTCGCCCGTCGATCCCGTCTTCGCGCTTTGCGAACGTGGGTTCTCGTGTTGGAAAGGTAAAACGACATCACGGTGGCAGCCTGCCGATTCCGAAGTGGCGTGCAAAAAAACGCACGTCGATGCCGGCGCCGCTACTACGACTGCGGATCCATTTGCGCACTTCATCGCATGTGCCGCATGCGCGCTTCGCAATTTCGCTCGCCGCGTCGCGTCGCTTGCGTTGCGCAATGCCGCGGAGCATAAGCTTCGGCTTGCATTCCTCGATATCGCTCCGCGTGAGTGGGATGCGGGGACCGTGCCGCACCGACATCGAGCGATGTTGCGGGCGACGGAAATCGTCATGTCACTCAAGGAGTTCGCCATGAACAACTTAGGAATTCGGCCGGGGCTCGTCCAGTCCCGTGTCGCGGAGTTCGAGAAAGGGACGAAGAACGGTGCGGCCGACGGCGCACAAAAGCAATCGCCCGCGCGCAGCAAAGGCCAACTGGACGGGCTATCCAGCTTCAAGGGGGCCGACGGCGCGCCGCCACCTCCGCCGCCGCCGCCCCGCAACTTTGCCAGCCTGCCGGGGCGCGCGGGGAACGTCGGTGCACAGGTTCTGAGTTCGGCGCTTCATGCCGGAAGTCACTTTCTGCCGCCCGGCGTCGCGTCCACCGCCATGCATGCGGCGGGTGACATCGTGCGTCCATCGGCCCTCGGCGCAGGGGACCCCGTGACGCAAATGGCCGCGATGCAAAACGACTTCCTGAAGCAGCAAAGCGAGATGACGCGGCTCAACAACGCGAACACGATGGCGGCCGCGGTCAACCAGCAGTCGCAGGAGCTCACATCGGCGCTGGCGTCGGTCGGTAACAAGGGTGCCAGCAACATTTCGAACGCCGCCAAGGGGCAGTAGCGGCTACGGCGGGCCGCGGCGCTGTCGCGCGCGGCTCGCGAACGCCCCGGTCCGATCGTCCACGCCTTTTGCCTGCTTCGTTCCCGCTTCGCGCTCGCTTCGCGCTTGCCTTGGCGCTCGCCATCCGGGACGCCCTCCTCATGCAACGCCGCTCTCTCTGTTGATGACGTTCGCGGGCAGCCGGGTCTCCCCGGCGGCCCCTGCTCGTCCTACTGCCCGTCATCCGCCAGTTTCATGCGCTCGACGATGCGTTCCACCGACCGCGCGTAGCGGTCGCGCTCGGCAGGTGTCTCGGAATGGTAGGCACCGATCGCCGCCCAGGTATTCCCGTATCTGACCATCATCTTGTGCAGGTGCCACGCAGCCACGTACACGCTCAAGCATGGGTTCATGAGGTCGTCCGCCGAGACGCCGTAGCGCGACAGCAGCGGAAGGTGAATCGAGTTGATCTGCATCATGCCGTAATCGGTCGAACCGTTCCGGTTGCGATGGAGCGCGTTCGCGTTGCCATGCGATTCCTGCCACGCAATCGCGCGCAGCACGACGGGGCTCACATGTTGATAGGCCGCGGCGGCCGCAAAGCAGTCGGCGGTCTGCGCACGCACGTCGGCGGGCCGAGCGGACAGAACGGCAAGCGCCAGCGCGAGCGCCGGCTTGGACGTGAATAGTCGCATCATGGATCATCCGGTAAGAGAAGCGGTGCGGGAATCGCTTCGCACCGACGTGTGAATGAAAACGCCGTCCGACCCACGCGTTTGCGTTTCGTCGGACGGCGTTGGCGAAAAAAGCCGTGGGCCGGCCGTGTTACCGATCGGCGGCGCAGGCGCTTGGGCGCCGCATACCGCCGCCCTCAGCGGCCCATCGTCTCCGACGGCGCTTCCTGGAACACGCGCCGGTAGCCGTTGATCAGCGTCGAACGATGGCGCACTCCCCACTTGTTCGCGACGTCGAGCACGCGCGTGGCCGGTGCGCCGTCGTCGAGCAGATCGTCGCGAATGCGCTCCATCCGCTGGCGCCGGATCAGCTCGCTCGGCGACAGCCCGAGGTGATTCTTGAACGCTGCCTGCATCGCGCGCTCGGTCACGCCCACATGCGATGCCACTTCGCGCACCGAAAGGTCCTTCTGGTCGAGGTTGTCCATCAGATAGCGATACGCGCGGCGGTATTTCGCCGGCAGGCGGGCGCTCACGTCGTCGGAGCGCTGCGCCGTGCGCGACGCCTGCATGTGATCGGCCGCGGCGGCGGGCATCGACATGTCCGCGCGCACGTGCTGAATCGACGCGAGCGCGTAGCGGCCGTAGAACTGCGCGAATTCCTGCGTGCGCATCTGCTGCTGCATGATCTTCGCGCGGCAGTAGAGGTAGTCGAGGTACCAGCGCGCATGCTGGCTGCCTTGCGAATTCGCCGCGCCGGACGCATCGAGCATCGCTTCGGCCAACGGCGTCGCGTGGCCGGCGATCGCGGCCAACGTGATTTCGAGGCACAGGCTGCGGCGATAATCGTTGAGGCCGGCCTGGCGGCTCCAGCTCACGTATTGCTTGAGCGTTTCGCCCGCGCTCGTCCGGCCATCGGCCAGCGAGACGAGCCGGTTCAGATGCGAGAGTCGTTCGGCCAGCAGCGGCAGCACGGTCCCCGCGGGCTGCGAGCCGGGTACCGGTGCTTCGCTCGGCTCGAACTCCCCGATAGCCGAGCGCCAGTAGATGTGGTCGGCGAGTCGCTCTGCACCGTGCAGTTCGTGCTGCGCGAAGAGGTCACGCCGCAGCGCCTCCACGAGGTAGCTCCAGCGGCGATCGCCGTGCGTTGCCGCCAGCGCGGCCAATTCGCCGAGGCGATGGCACGCCGCCTGGATCAAGCCGAGATGAAACGAAACGAGTGTCGCGCCGACGAGGCTGTCGAGACGTTGGCGCGGCGTGGCAGCCTTTTCCTCGCCGACGCGCTTGAAGCAACTGAGCGCGACGTTGAACTGGTTGCGGAAGAAGGCTTGCCAGCCGGTATTGCGGCACGACGCGATACGCAGGCCGTCGCGTTGGGCGCGAATGGCTTTTTGCGCGCGGCGATACGTTTCCTCCGCTTCTTCATGGCGGCCGAGCATCAGCTCGAGGTCGGCGCAGACCTGCAGTTGCGCGTAGCCGGGCTGCGCTTGCGCCGTGTCGGTATCGGCATGGCGTGCGGCGTGGCGGACAGCGTCGAGAAACTGGCCCTGGAGCATTTTCGAGGCGACGTCCGCAGGGATGTCGTCGGAAGCGAGGGCCGAGGCGGCGGCGAAGTAGATCGTCGAGAACATGTCGTGCTCCTGACTCAATGAGCGATGCGTTAAGTGGCGTGAAACGATTCGTGAAGCAGTGAGCGCATGTTTTCATCGCGGGCCGATTCAGGCTCGTGTTTGTGATGGTTTGTTACCTTCGATCTGGCATCGGCATGTGCCGGAGCGCGCAGTGCCGCGGGGGACTTTCACGCACGAACGGGAGGCCTGCGTCGCGTTTTTTGATGATTTGTTACGGTTGGCGCCGCCGTGCGTTGTTTGGTGCGGTGATGGCGAGCCTATCCGGATCTTCGCGCGTTGATCCGGCTGGCGCGGCGCAACGTCTGGGCCAGGCGGACCGGTTGCCGGCACGATTGGAAGAGCGCCATGAATCGGTTCGCGCTTGTTTATCAAGAACGATTAAACATTGGAGTCTGAATCTCAATCCGCCTCATGCACTGAATTGCGGATACCTGCTGCGCGGCACTCAATTGGCGGTTCGCGCGCGAGCGGTGCCATAGCACATTTTTGTATCTGGCATATTTCCGGGGCAGCCATTCCGCGATTCGCGCCGAAACGTTCAAAAAAAACGTCATGGCTGCCGCGGCGCCATGCTGGGCGGGGCTTGTGCCGCGAAGGCGACGTTCTCGCGCAGGTGCCTGTATCATCCATGCCGGCCGAGAAAGGATGATTTTCCAGGATTATTTTTTTCCTTAAAGGTGCGGTGTACTTTGCCGTAAACACCCATTGAGCTGTAGTGCTATCCTTACGCGTCGTTACTGTTTTCTTACACAATTTCTTTCGAATTCCTGACGCCTTTCGGTATTGCTTTTAGGGCAGCTATTGGCATGGTTCAAGCAGATTGAAAAGAACGTGGCAACAAAAAAAATAGTGCTTCCGGTGCATCCGAAGTGCGTGAGCGATAAGCGGCGGAACCGGGCGAGGGCGAATGTTTGGGTAGCGGCGATGCCGCCGGCGATTCGGGCGCTGCTGTGCGGCGTCTGGTTCGCCTGCACGGTCGCGCACGCGTCCGATCAGCAAGTCATCGTCGACGGCGGACAGCGCCTGGGCGGCGTCGTGCGCACGGGCGGCCACGACGTTCCGTTGCTGCGCGCGCTCGAGCAGATCATGCCGACGAGTTACAGCATCAATGTGCCGAACGCGGGCGCATGGGCCGACGCGCTCGTGAGCTGGCGCGCCGGCGCGTCGGTCGTGCACGCGCTCGGCGAGGCGCTGTCGGTCGATCCCGTGCTGCAGGCGCGCATCGATACGGATATGCGTCTGCTCACGGTGACTGCGCATGCGCGGCGCGCAAACGTTGACGCGCCGCAGCCTTCCTCGCCGCCGGCCGGCGCGGCGTCGCGCATGAACGGTGTCGCCACGAATCCGTCTTCCACCTTGCCCGCGGGCGCGGCGGCGATGGCTCCCGCGGCGGGACCTGCCATTGCACAGGCGCAGACCGTGGCGCAGGCGCGTGTTTCGACGCCGATACCTGCAACACCGGCATCGGCTCGCACACCGGCGGCAGCACCGGCGGTGCCGGCAGCGCAGGCGCCCGCACCCGCACCCGCTCTGGCGACGTCGCCTGCGCCGGCAGCCGGACCGTCCATGCCGGCATCGGTCCCGGCACTTGTTTCAGCACCGCCGCGAGCGCAGGCACCTGCGCCCGCCAAGCTACCCGCGCCCGCCAAGCGTGACGCCATGGCGCCCCCGTTGCTCGCCGCCACGCAACCGGCGTCCGGCCCGGACTCGCCGGCGCCCTCGTCGGCGCCCGCCGCGACTCCGGCGTTCGTACCCGCGGCGGCGCCCGAGCGCACGGAGTGGCAGATGCGCCTGTCGGACGGCTCCGTGCGCAATGCGCTCGCGCGCTGGGCGAGCGAAGCCGGCTGGCAATTCATTTGGGACGTGCCGACCGATTTTCAGGTCGACGCGACGGCCACGATACACGGCACGCTCGCCGAAGCGCTGCGTCAGGTGACCAATGCGCTCGCCGGCTCGCAGGTGCCGATTCAGGTGGTCTTGTATCAGCGCAACCGCGTCATGCGCGTCGTGCCCAAAGGAGCAAGTTGATGAGCGTCCTCTGTCGTCCTTTCGTCATCCTTGCCGCATGCCTTTCGCTGCTCGCGGGGTGCACCGGTCTGCTGGACAAGATCGAGCGCAGCTCGCAGGCCGATACCGCGCGTGCGGGGCAATTGCTCGGCAAGCTGTCGAACGGCGACAACCGCGCGGTGCCGGGCAGCGACGGCGTCGTCGTCAAAGACGAACTCTGGCTTTCGGGCAAGACGATCAAGATCGCGACGAAATCGACGCTGCCGAAGCTCTTCGACGAGCCGGCGAGCTTCGACGGCACGGTCGATTCGCTGCGCATGTTCGCCGATCGCATTTCGCGCCTCGCGCACCTGCCGGCCAAGGTTGCGCCGGGCACGAGCGAAGCGGCCGCGCGCGCGACGCAGACCGCGGTCGATACGGGGGGCGCTGGAGCCTATCCCGGCGTGCCGCCGCTGCCCGCCGGCCTGTTGCAGGGGCCCGCGCCGAGCACGAGCGCCGCGACGATGGCCGCGCGCGTGCCGAGCGTATCCTCGCCCGTGCGCATCGCGTATTCGCGCGGTACGCTGCGCGGGCTGCTCGACACGGCGTCGGCTCGCTTCGGCGTCTACTGGAAGTACGAGGACGGCGCGATCGTCTTCTTCTACACGGCCACGCGCGTCTATCAGGTCGTCGCCATCCCGGGCGACTCGAAGCTGGATACGAACGTCGTGAGCGGTGCGAGCAACAGCGGCGGCGCCTCGAGCAACGGCGCGGGGGCGGCGGGCGGATCGGGCGCCGGTGGCGCGGGCATCGGCGGCGGAGGCGGCGGGACGTCCGGTTCGCCGTCCGTGTCGTCGGACAACACCGCGAATATCACGATGAACGCGCAGCTCTCGGTGTACAACGGCTTGCAGACGGCGATCAAGGCGATGCTCTCTCCGGCAGGTTCGGTCATCACCTCGCCGGCCACGGGCTCGATCTCCGTCACCGATACGCCCGATGTGCTCGAGCGCGTGGGCGAGTTCATGGAGCAGCAAAACCGCGTGCTCGCGCGGCAGGTGCTCATCAACGTGACGGTGCTCTCGGTCACGCTTTCCGCGCAGGACAGCTACGGCATCAACTGGCACGCGGTCTATCAGGCGCTCGGCACGCAGTTCGGCATCACCACCGCGTTCACGAGCATGATCCAAAACCCGAGCGAGCTCTCGGCCACGGTCATCACACCGTCGAGCCGCGCGTCGAGCACGACGGCCATCATCGACGCGCTTTCGACGCAGGGCACGGTGCACCGCAAGACCTCGGCCTCGATCACGACGCTCAACGATCAGCCCGTACCCGTGCAGGTGGCCGAGCAGCAAGGCTATCTCGCGCAGATCTCGACGACCAACACCGTCAACATCGGCAGCCAGACGTCGCTCACGCCGGGCACGATCACGACCGGCTTCAACCTCACGGTGCTGCCGCACATCCTCGACGACGGCACGATCATGATGCAGTTCTACAGCAACATTTCGTCGCTCGTGAGCCTTGCGCCGTTCGGCCCGGCGAACCAGCAGATCCAGCTGCCGACCGTCGATACGCGCAACTTCCTGCAGCGCATCGCCGTGAAGTCGGGGCAGACGCTCGTCATCAGCGGCTACGAGGGCATCACCGATCTGGATAACCGGCAAGGCGTCGGCCATCCGTCGAACTATGCGATGGGCGGGTTCAACGCGTCCGGCACGCGCGAGGTGATCGTCATCCTGCTCTCGCCGATCGCGATCAACGGCGCTTGACGCGCGCTCGGGCACAGGATCCGTCATGGCGACGCAAGTCATCCAGATCGGCCGCCAGCGTTTCATATGCGGCCTTTTCTGGCAATCGCTCTCGCGCCGGCACGCGCTGCGCGCGGAGGCCGTGGAACTCGCCGCGCGCCTGAATTTCGATGCGATGGTGCTGCGTATCGACCGCACCTTCGCGGGCGCGGGTTTCGCGAGCACGCGCGAGGGCGCGCAACTAGGCTTGCCGTCGCTCGGCGCGCTCGTGTCGAAGACGATCGCGGCCGAAGGCGCGTTCTACGACGGACGCCAGCAGCCGGCGCCCAACTGGCTCGGTGCGTTCCATCTGCCCGACGGGCGCTGGGCCTACTTCGCCGTGCGCGACGGCGCATTCCTGCCGAACGGCGACTGGATCGGTTCCAGCGAAGAAGTGTTCGAGCGGCTGCACAGCGATTACAGCCTCGGCGGCTGGAACGTCGTCATCGGCGATCCGCAGCTGGAAGTGCAGGGATTCCACAACTTCTACGCGCGGCGCATCGACGACATGATCCCGCGCCGGGGCGGCAAGCCGCATTTGCCGCGCTGGCTCAATCTGTCGCGTGTCTCGCGGCGCGCACCGCGGCGCGAGGTGCTGCTGGTGGCCGTTGCGATCGTGGTGGCGGCCGCGGTTGCGGCCGGCATCGTCGCGTACCGGCGCCACCGTATGGAAGTCGAGCGGCAGCAGGCGTTCGAGCGGATGCGCGCGGCGCTCGCGCTGCATCCGCCCAGGCCCGCGGCACCGCCCGAAGCCGCGCACCCGTGGGCCGGCGAGCCGCGGCCCGATGCGTTCGTTCGCGCGTGCGTCGATCACTTCACGCAGATCGCGCCGGGCGGCTGGGAACTCGACGACTACGTTTGCCGCGCGTCGAACGTCAGCTACAGCTGGTCGCGGGGCGGATCGAACGTGGCGATGCTGATGGCGGCGGAGCCGCGCGCGACGATCGACGGCAACGGCGAGCATGCGAGCTACGTGGAGCCGCTGGCATTGCCCGTGGGGGGAGACGACGTGATCGATGGCGTGCACGGCGTGCGCTTGCGCATGCTGTCCGCGTTCCAGTTGCTGGGCATCGGCCTGACGTTCACGCCGCAGCCGGCAAGCGCGCCGCAGCGCAGCCTCGCTTCGCAAACGCTGGACCGGCTGCATCCGGGCGGCGGCCCGCCCCCGGCGCCGAGCTGGCAGACCTGGCGCATTTCGGCGCAACTGGGCGGCGTCCGGCCCGACAGCCTCATCCGGTATCTCGACGAGCCGGGCGTGCGCGTCGAGACGCTTTCATATAAATCCGGGCAGTGGACGCTCGACGGAGTGCTCTATGAAAAATGACGATGCATTGACTGTGCTGGTGCTCGCCTGCTGCTGCGCGTGGCCGTTGGCCGCGTTCGGCGAGGCGAGCGCCGCAGCTGCCGCGGCCGCCGCGCCCGCGGAAGCGGCGCCGCGCATGAACGTCGTTCCGACACCGGCCGCCGTGCAGGCAGCCAACGAACTGATGCGGCTACAGGAGGAAACGATGATCCTCAAGGCACAGCTGAAAAAGCTCGATGCGCAGGCGCAGGTGGCGGAGCGGCAAGAAGCGCTGCACCGGATGGGCAGTACCGTCTCCTCGTATTCGGACGTGTCGCTCGTGGCGACACAAGGGCTCGGCAAGACGCTCAGCGCAACGGTGGCGACGAGCGACGGCGCGGAGTTCGACGTCGGGCCCGGCGATACGCTGCCCAACGGCATGCGCGTGGCCGCCATCCGCCCGGGTGCGATCGTCCTCGCATCGCAGGACGGACGGCGCACGACGCTGACCGTCTCCGCGAGCGCGCGGCAGCAGCCCGCGCGCAACGTGGCGTCGACGGGCTCGCCCGGTGTGCCGCCGGTGCCGACGCTGCC
Source organism: Burkholderia latens (assembly GCF_902499045.1). Taxonomy (GTDB): domain Bacteria; phylum Pseudomonadota; class Gammaproteobacteria; order Burkholderiales; family Burkholderiaceae; genus Burkholderia; species Burkholderia latens. Next base: position 214,445 of record NZ_CABVPL010000003.1, read on the forward strand.
TGCTTTGCCGATGCCTGGGAGGTGACGCCATGAGCTCGTCTCCGACATCTCCGGGCAAGACGCCCCACAGCGTGACGCCGCTGATCCTGTCGCGTGCCGTGAAGCCGATCGAAACCGATCCGCCTGTTACGCAGGGTCAGCCGGCGGCCCCGGCCGAGCCGGCTCCCGCACCCGTTGCGCGGCCGCGCGCGCCGGTGCTGAGCGCCGTGGCCGCTGCCGCCGCCGCTTCGGTGCAGCCCGCGCAAACGGCGTCGCCAGGCCAGCCGCCGGGGCGCGCGCTGCCGCTCGCCGCGGTGGCGCGCCCGCTTTCCGACAGCGGGGAGTTCGCCGCGAGCGACGAGGAGCGCAAGTTTCTCTGTCTGCTCGACGACGGCACGCTGCTCGTTGCCGAAGGGCACGAAATGAATCCGTTCGTGCTGTCGTACTGCGCGAGGCTCGAACGGCTCAATTGCCGCTACACGACGCGGCTCGTGACACTCGATGCGATCAGACGCAGCTATCAGGGCCCGCGCCGCGACGGCAGTGCCGAGCGCATCGACCATACGCAGATGCAGGTCGTCGCGAAGAACCTGATCGCGCGGGCGTGCGCCGAACGTGCGTCGGATATCCATATCCGTGTGAACCGGTTCAGCACGGAGATTCTTTTTCGCATCCACAACGAACTCGTGCGCATTTCGGAGCAGACGCGCGAGTACGGCGAGCGGCTGCTCGCCACGCTTTATGCGGCGATGTCGAGCGTATCGGACAACACCTACAAGCCGAACGAACGCCAGGATGCGGCCATCGGCGATCGCGACAAGCTGCCGGACCGGCTTTTCGGCGTGCGGATCGCGACGGCGCCCACGAGCGTCGGCAGCGTCATGGTGCTGCGGCTGCTCTACAACGATGCGGGCGAGGCGACGGCCCTGACCGAGCTCGGCTTCACGGTGGCGCAGGCGAACGTGTTCGAGCTGCTCGCACAGCAGCCGCACGGCATGAACATCATCAGCGGCCCGACCGGCTCGGGCAAATCCACGACGTTGCAGCGCGTGCTGACGAAGCAACTGCGCGAGATGGCCGGCTCGATCCACGTCATCACGGTGGAAGACCCGGTGGAGTACCCGATCGAGGGCGCCGTGCAGACGCCCGTGGTCAACGCGCCGACGGAAGAGGCGCGCTCGCTCGCGTTCGCCGCCGCGATCGCGAATGCGATGCGGCTCGACCCCGACACGATCATGATCGGCGAGGTGCGCGACCGCGCATCGGCGCAAAGCGCGTTGCGCGCCGCGATGACGGGCCATCAGGTCTGGACGACGGTGCACGCGAACGGCGCGCTCGCGATAGTGGACCGTCTCGTCGATCTCGGCTTGCCGATCGCGATGGTGACGGACGAATCGCTCGTCACGGGGCTCATCAGCCAGCGGCTCGTCAAGCTGCTGTGTCCGCACTGCTCGCGCCCGCTGGCCGACGCGACGGCGCGGCTCGACATGGGGCTCGTCGCGCGCGTGAAGCGGGCCGTCGGCGCGCGGTTCGATGCGGTGCGCGTGGCCGGGCCCGGTTGCCCGCATTGCAAGAACGGCACGGTCGGCCGGACCGTGGTGGCCGAGGTCGTGCGCACCGACGCGACGTTTTGCGAATTGCTGCGCGCCGGGCGCAAGCCCGATGCACAGGCGTACTGGCTCGACGAACTCGCGGGGCAGACGGTCGCGCAGCACGCGCTCGAAAAAGTGGCGGCGGGCCTCGTCGATCCGCGCATGGCGGAGCGCGTGGTCGGCCCGTTCCTGCCGGGCAGCGGGGGGCGGCCGCAGCCGCTCGGAAGCGGCTATGGCACTTGAGCTCAACCGGCGCTGGGCGCGCCTGCAACTCACGACGCAGGCGCGGCTGCGGCTCTATCGCAAGATCGCGAAAATGCTCGCGAACGGGTTGCCGTTGCTCAAGATCCTCGAGGAGCTCGAGTTGCGTGCGTCGCACGAGGGCCGCAAGCCGAACGAGCCGCTGGCATTGACGCTGGCGGACTGGCGCAGCGTCGTGCAAAACGGCGGCATGCTGGCCGAGGCGATGGCGTGGTGGGTGCCGCATACCGAGCAGATGATCGTCATGGCCGGCGAGCAGTCCGGGCGCCTCGAGGCCGCGCTGCTGAACGTATGCTCCGTCGTGCAGTACAGCCGCCGGATCCGCACGGCCATCGTCGGCGGGTTGACCTACCCGTGCGTGATCGTGGCGATGACGATCGGCTACGTGTACCTCTTCGGCAAGCTCGTGATTCCGCGCTTCGCGTCGATCGTGAGCCCGGAGCGCTGGCACGGCGTGGCGAAGTCGCTCTACGAGCTGTCCCGGTTCGTGCAGGGCGGCATGATCTACTGCCTCGTGGTGCTCGCGATCCTCGTCGCGGCGCTGTTTTACTCGATGCCGCGCTGGTCCGGCAACGTGCGCGTCTGGCTCGACCGCTACCCGCCTTACTCGATCTATCGGCTCATTACGGGCTGCGGTTTTCTCGTCGCGTTTTCGTCGCTGCAGGCGGCGGGCTTCACGGTCGAACGCTCGCTCGCGCGGCTGGCCACCGATGCGAAGCCGTGGCTCAGGCAGCGAATCGACGACATGCTCTTCGGCGTGAAGTCGGGGCTCAACGTCGGCGAGGCGATGAAGAACGCCGGCTACCGGTTTCCGTCGGAGGAGATCGTCGATGATCTGTGTGTGTATGCCGAATACAAGGGCTTCGCCGAGGCGCTGCACGCGATCGCGAACGAGTGGATGACCGACGGCGTGGAGACGATCGAGGCGCAGATGCGCGTGGTCAACGGCGCGGCGATCGTCGTGCTCGCGCTGGTGCTGTCGTGGCTCATCAGCGGCTTCTTCGGAATTCAGCAGGAAATTGCGGCTTTGGCTCGGAGTCTGCATTGAGCGTGCCGTGTAATGGCGTGTAAGCGCAGTGCAAACGAATGGGTATCGAAAACGAATGGCACGTCTTTCTTCAGTGTCGATTGAGGGAACCAAGGAGAGCAACATGAATGTCAAGACCGTCGCATCGATTCGCGCCAGGGTGGGCAGCCGTGGGTCGCGCCGCATGCAGCGTGGCGCCACCCTGCTCGAAGCGATCGCCTATCTCGGGATCGCCGCAATCGTCGTCATCGGTGCCATTGCGCTGCTGCGCGGCGCGTTCGGCAGTGCTTCGTCGAATCAGACGGCCGAGCAGGTGACGGCCATCCAGACCGGCGTCAAGAAGCTGTATATGGGGCAGACCAACGGCTACACCGGGCTGACGACGACCGTCGCCATTTCCGCCGGCATCATCCCGACTACGCTCGTCATCGACACCGCGGCAAATACCGTCACCGATTCCTGGGGTGGCGCAGTCACCGTGACGGGCACCGGCACCGGGACATTCACGATCGAATTCGATTCCGTGCCGACGGACGTATGCATCAACGCGGCCTCCGCCGGCGGCACCTGGACGGCCGTCTCTATCGGCGGTGCGGCGCAAACGGTGCCGGTAACGCCGGCCGCCGCTCAGGCGGCTTGTGCCGGTGGCGCGAAGAACATCATCTGGACTTCCGCCTGATCGGCGCCGGGTATCGGCCTTCGCTCCGATTGACGCCACGAGCCGCCCGCCATGTTCCTGATCTGGATCGTCGCCGCCTTCGCGATGCTGACCGGTGCCTACGCGCTGCTCGGCGCCGAGGCGGCGCCGGCGCCGCTCGCGCCGTCGGCGATGGCGCTCGCGGCGAACATGAGCGCCTATCGGCAGGCCGTGGTGGCCTTCGCGCGCGCCAACCCGTCGTTCGCCGGCAGCGTGCCGGCGGCGAGCCTCGCACCCTACCTCGGGGCGACCGTTCCCGATCCGATGTGGCGCAACCACGTCCAGCCCAATACCGGCTATACGGGCAGCCTGGTCGTGGTCTATGCGGCGGCGTCGGCGGCCGCGGCCGCGGTCGACGGCATCGAGCAGATTGCGCAGGGCTCGGCGCTGGCCGGCGTGGCGCTCGGCGCCAACGTCGTGTCCCCCGGCAACCCGGCCGTGCCGCTGCCGGCCGCACTGGCGAACGCGATCCCGAACGGCATGCCGGTATGGATGGCGCAAGCGTATGACTGAGCGCACCCGTACCCTTGCCCGCACCGGCATGCGGCGCCCCGGCCCCCGCGTGCGGCCGGGTCGCCGCATGCACGGCTTCACGATGATAGAGATGCTGGCCGTGCTTGCGCTCGCCGCATTGATGATGGCGGGCCTCGTCACGCTCACGAACTCGTCGCTCGACGATACGCGCGCGCAGCAGGCCGCGCTTTATCAGTCGCAGGTGACGGCGGCTGCCACGCGGCTCATTCAACAGAACTACACGGCGCTCGCGGCCCAGGCCACGACCACCTCGCCGGTGATCGCGAAAATGACCGGCTCGACGTACCAGCTGTCGACCTACCTTTCGAGCGCGTTGAGCGGCACGAACCCCTATGGTCAGGTGCCGTGCCTGCTCGTCTACGCGGCGCCGGGCGGCGCCAACCCGGCGGCGTTGCAGGCGCTGCTCGTCACGGAGGGCGGCCGGACCATTCCCGATTCCGAACTCGGCTACATCGCGGCGAACGCCGGCCCGGGCGGCGGTTCGATCCAGGCGACGAACAATGCGATCGGCGCGGCCATCGGCGCCTTCGGCACCTGGAAGATCGATACGCCCAACCCGGCGAATACATCCTGCACAGGCACGAAAACGGGCACGGGACATCTGGCGAGCCTCATTTTCTACGACGGCACGCAGGCGCAGAACGTCGATTATCTGTACCGCGTGGCCGTGCCGGGCAATCCGCAGGCGAACACGATGCAAGTGCCGATCGTGCTCGCGCGGCAGATCGACTATGCCGCCTGCACGCAGCCTGGAGCCATCGCGGCCGACTCGTTGGGCAACGTCCTGAATTGCGATGGAACGCAGAACCTGTGGGTGCCGCAGGCGGCCTATCACTGGCGCGAACCGGTGGCCAACGAAGCGGCGCTCGAAGGCGTTGCCGCGCATCCGGGCGACGTGCGGCTCACCGCCGCGACGAATCGGGCCTATGCGTACAACGGCGCCACATGGCAGGCGCTGGCGGTGGATGAAGCGGGCAATCTCGCGCTCGGCAACGCGCACAACGTCGGCGACCCATGCCCGCCTGCGCCGCAGAACTCGGCCATCGCCGCCGCGTCGGCGAGCACGACGCTCGTCTCCACCGATGCGAACGGGCGCGTGCTGTCGTGCCGCGGCGGCAGGTGGCAAACGCAAAGCGAGATCGAGCCGGCGTCATCGCTCACGGGCTGTCAGCTCGTGATGGCCAACCCCAATGGCGCGGGCGATTACTCGGCCTGCACGGGGCAGCCGGCGACGAACTTCCAATCGGGCGCCTATTCGTACAACGGCAGCAACGGTACGTACTCGTATACGTTCAGGACGACCGTCGACCTCACCAAGCCGGGGATCATCGTCGCGTCCACCTGGGCGCACCTGAACGACGGCATGTGCAACGGCCCCTACGGCAACCGGGGGCAACTGTCGCAGAGCATCGACATCACCGACAGCGGCAACCACAACCTCGGGCATACGGAGAGCCAGACGCCGACGCTTCAGGACGATTCGGGCGGGATCAACAACGCGCTGGCCCAGGCGGGCACGCCTGGCACCTACACGATCATCGTGACGACGAACTGGGCGACGTACGCCGGTATCACGACGCCGTGGGTCAGCAGCTTTTGCGGTGAGTCCGGCCAGACGGTCTGGAACACGCCCGTCGCTGCGGGCTGGACGATCAACTCCTATTACTGAGCGACCGACCGTGAGCCCATCGATACCGCGCACCTTCAATGCACCGCCACGCTCGGCGCGACCGGCGCCATTGCGCCGGCACCGCGTTCGCGCGGGCTCAGTGCGGCGCGAGCGTCTGCAGCATTTCGTGCAGCTCGAGCCGATTGTAGGTCGCGCGCAGCACGTCGCGCGGCAGGCATTGCCGCTTCGATACGAGGCTGAAGAGATGCTCGTTGAGCATGCGCGACATGTTGTCTTCCTTGCGCTTCATGAACTCGGCAAGGTACGGCAGCTTGCCCGGATCGGTCAGCAGGCCGCTGATCTGCTGATTGTTGTTGAAGAGCAGTTCGCTCGCGAGCACGAAGTTCTCGCCGTCCTCCGTCGGCACGAGGCATTGGCAGATCACGCCGATCAGGCAGTTCGCGAGCGCGGCCGCATAGCGCTCGCGCTGCTCGGCCGGAAAAAACGACAGCAGCCGCGTGAGCGTGCCGATCGCGCTGCCCGTGTGCATCGTCGCGAGCACGAGGTGGCCCGATTCGCCGGCCTGCAGCGCCGTCTCCGCCGTCTCGGGGTCGCGCACCTCGCCCACCATGATGACGTCGGGTTTTTGCCGCAGCGCCTCGCGCAGGCCGGCCGAGAAGCTCGGCGTGTCGGTGGGCACTTGCCGCTGCGAGACGATCGACGCGCGCCCCTCGAGTTCGTATTCGATCGGCTCCTCGATCGTGACGATGTGGCTGTTGCGCGTGCGGTTGATGTGCTCGAGCAGCGAAGCGATCGTCGTCGTCTTTCCCGAGCCGGTCGGGCCCGTCACGAGGATCAGCCCCTTGGCGCTGTCGATCATCGAGCGCACGTAGGCGGGCAGGCCGAGCTTGTCGAGCGCGAGCGGCTGCAGCGGCAGGCGCCGGATCGAGATGACGAGCTTGCGGCCGCCATTGGTGCGGTAGATGTTGCAGCGAAGGCGGCAGCGCGTGAGCACGAACGGGCGATCGATCGCGCCGTGCTGAAGCTGCGCCTCCCAGTCCGGTTCGATCGAGGCCAGCGTGGGCAGCATTTCGTCGTGGAGCACCGGCTCCTCGCCGACGGCGAGCCAGCCGCGCGGCGCCTTGATCATGATCGGCCGGTCCTGCTCGATATGGATGTCGGTGAAAGTCTGCCGCAGGTCGATCAATTCGAGAATCTCGCGCGTCAGGTCGCGACGTTCGTGACTCGGAGCGTTCATCGTCAATGCCCTTCCTATGAAAGATAGTCGGAACTTACATGAAAACCTTGTCGATGTGTCGGAGAAGCACCGGGCGGCGCCGCGTACGTTTCATCGCGGGCGGCGCGTCATGAACTGGACTCGCCGGCTGAGCACCGTGGCCCTCGCCGCCGCGCTCGCGTTTGGGGCGACCGCCCCCGTTGCCGAGGCAGCGGCCGTGCGCTGGAAGTCGTCGTTCGTCGATTACGAAGCGCAGGGCAAGGACATCAAGGATGTGCTGCGCGACTTCGGCGCGAGCCAGAGCATCCCCACGCGCATCGCCGCCGATGTGAGCGGCACCGTGAGCGGCAAGTTCCATCTGCCGCCGCGGCGCTTTCTCGATACGCTCGCGGCGTCGTTCGGCTTCGTGTGGTACTACGACGGCGAAGTGCTCGACATCACGACGGCCGCCGAACTGCAGAGCACGCTCGTGAAGCTCGATTCGGCCGATACGGGCGCGCTGCGCGATGCGCTCGACCGCCTGCACATCGCCGACGCGCGCTTTCCGATCGTCTACGACAGCGCGCAGGGCACGGCGCTCGTGAGCGGGCCGCCTCGCTACGTGCAAATGGTGACGAACGTGGCCTCGCGGCTCGACAACAACGCGGCGCATCGAAGCGGCACGCAGGTACGCGTCTTTCCGCTCTATCACGCGTGGGCGCACGACCGGACGGTGCCCATCGACGGCCAGCAGGTCACGCTGCAGGGCGTGGTGGCCGTGCTCAACGGCATCTACCACCCGCGCACGGCCAAGGCCGCCGACAGGCGCGGCGAGGGCGAGGGCGGCCGCGCGGCGAGCAGCGTGAAGCGCAACACGCCGATCAACGACGTGAACGGCAATGCCTACAACGGCCCGTACATTCCGCCGCCGGTGCCGTCGGGCGCGGCCGGCAAGGGCATGTTCGCCGGGCTCACCGGGCAGCCTTCGCCGGCCGTGGCGGCGGCGGTGGGCGAGCCGCCGCCGCCGCAGAACACGAGCACGGCGCCGGCGAGCGACGATCAACTGCCCGTCATCGTCGCGGACCAGCGCACGAACTCCGTCGTGATTCGCGATACGGCCGACCGGATGGATCAGTACGGCAAACTGATCGATCGCCTCGACGTCAAACCGCAACTGATCGAGATCGAGGCGCACATCATCGAGATCGACGACGACGCACTGCATCAGCTCGGCGTCGACTGGACCGCGCACAACAGCCACATCGACGTGCAGACCGGTACCGGCACGCTCGCACAGAGCACCTACAACGGCACGCTCTCGCAGAACTTCGGCCAGACGGCGCTCGCGGGCAACATGCTGGCGGCGGCGACGCCCGTGGGCGCATCGGTGGCCGCCGTGCTCGGCGACGCCGGCCGCTATCTGATGGCACGCATCTCGGCACTGCAGCAGACGAAGGCCGCCAAGATCGACGCGAGCCCGAAGGTCGTCACGCTCAACAACATCGAGGCCGTGATGGACAACCAGACGCAGTTTTTCGTGCCAGTGTCGGGATACACGTCGGGCGATCTCTACAGCGTGTCGACGGGCATCTCGCTGCGTGTGCTGCCGATGGTCGTGGAGGAGGACGGGCGCACGCGCATCAAGCTCGACGTGGCGATTCAGGACGGCCAGCTCACCGACCAGACGGTCAGCAACCTGCCGGTGATCCAGAACAGCACGATCAACACGCAGGCGTTCATCGAGGAGGGGCAGGCGCTGCTCATCGCCGGCTATCGCGCGGACAGCGCGACGACGGGCGTGACCGGGGTGCCCGGGCTCTCGAAGATTCCGTTGATCGGCGCGCTCTTCAGGACCGACAACCGCCAGAAGAGCCACATGGAGCGGCTCTTCCTGCTGTCGCCGCGCGTCATCTCGCCGTGATTCACCGCAACCGTCCGCACCGGGGAATGCAGGAGGCCATGTGAACGAATCCCGTACTCAGCCGCATTCGCTGCCCGGCGTGCAGCCCGCAAAGCAGTCCGAGCCGCGGCCCATCCAATCGGGCTTGCCCGTCGACGCATGCGGCGAGGGCGCCGCCGATCGCCGCTTGTCCGACGACGAGGTGCGCCGCCTGCGCGGCACGCTGCGCGGGCTGCCGTGCGGGGTGATCGTGCTCGATCGCGCGGGCGCGGTCGTTCACGCGAACGCGCGCGCGCTCGAGATGCTGGCGATGACGCTGCCGGCGGGCGTCGATTTCAGCGTGGCGCTGAGCGAGCGCTTCGAGATGACGGACGTGCCGCGGCTGCGCGATCTCGAAGCGGGCCGCGAGGTACGCGTGGACGATTCGACCTTCTGGATTCAGGCGGGCCCCGCCGGTGCGTGCGCCGGCGCAGGGGCGGGCGAATCCGTGATCGCCGTGACGGACGTGACGCCGTTCGCGCGCTCGCTCGACGAGCGGGCCATGTCGCTGCGCTTTTTGCTGCACGATCTGCGCTCGCCGCTCAATTCGATCAGCGCGCTCACGCAGCTCGATGCGAGCGACCCCGAGGCATTCGAGCGCTGCGGCGGCATGCAGCAGATCACGTCGCTCGCGCAGTACGTGCTCTCGCTCGGCGAGCAGTTCATCTTCTCGTCGGTGACCGAGCATTTGCAGGCGCGCGACTTCAAACGGTTCGATCTGCGCGCGACGCTGCGCCAGATCATCTCGCAGCTGGAGGTCACCGCAGTCTATTGCGGCGTCGCGCTACACTTGTGGCTGCCCGACAGTGCGCCGCTCTGGGTGAACGGCATGCGCAATTTCGTGGCGCGCGCCGTCCAGAACGTCATCGACAATGCCGTTCGCGCGTCGCCGCGCGGCGAGGCGGTGACGGTGTCGATCCGGCAGGCCGACGGTTTCGCCGAGGTGGTCGTCGACGATCGCGCGGGCGGGCTGCCGGGGCTCGTCGACGGCGATCGGCTGACCGACTTCGAGAAGCTCGGCAAGCGGACGGCAACGGGCTTCGGTCTCGGGCTCAAGCTCGCCGTGCAGATCGTCGGCATGCACGGCGGCGCACTTTACGCCGAGCTCAACGGACAAGGCGGTACCATGTTCGTGCTGCGTCTGCCGTGCCTGAATCCTGTCGCCGCGAAGCCGCACGCGACATCGCTTGTCGATGCCGACCGCGCGTTGCGCGCGGCGCGCGGCGACTGAGGCGCCAGAGCGCGGCCCGTATTCGTTTGGCACGCGTTGCGCGGACCGGGCGCCGGCTCCCGCGCGGCCGTCAGAACCAAGGGTTCACATGAAATCGCTTGCAGGCAAACCCGTACGCATTCTGTTCGTCGAGGACGACGTCGCGCACCACGCGCTCATCCATTCCTGGCTCAAGAGCGAGGGCTACCACATCGACGCTTTTCACAGCGGGCTCGATGCGCAGCAATTTTTGTCGGAGCAGTGGGCCGATCTCGCGATTCTCGACTGGGATCTTCCGGGCGTTTCCGGCGACAAGCTGCTGCAAAAGATCCGCAGCCGTTCGCAATCGATCATGCCCGTGATTTTTCAGACCGTGCACTCGGCGGAGTCCGACATCGTGCGCATACTCGATGCGGGTGCCGACGACTATCTCGTGAAGCCCTACGACAGGCAGGTGCTGCTCGCGCGCATGCGCGCCCTGCTGCGGCGCTTCGCGCCGATGAACGTGCAAGGCCGCAAGATGTTCGTCGACGGCGAATGCGCGCTCGATCAGCAGTCGCGCTCGCTCGTGGTGGCGGGCGTCGCGCACAAGCTCGGCACCAAGGAGTTCGACATTCTCTGGCATCTCGCCCGGCACACGGGCGCCGTCGTGCTGAGGCAGGATCTGATGAGCGTGGTCTGGGGGTGGGATGCGGCCGTGCAAAGCCGCTCCGTCGACATGTACGTGAGCCGCCTGCGTGCGAGCTTGAAGGCGGCCGGCGTCGGCTGGACCGTGCAATCGGTCTATGCGACGGGTTACCGCCTGATCCTCGAGCCGGATACGGATCAGTCGGGCGCCGATGCGTCGGGCGGCGGTGCGTCGCCGGAAGGCGCCGCATGAGCGCGGCACGCATGCGAGCGCTCGTGCGCGGCGCCGTCGCTGCGTTCGCATGCGCGGCCGCCGTGCATGCGCACGCGGCGAGCATGGAATGGGCCGGCGGCCCCGGCGCCCGCTTCGTGTACGTGACGAACGGCGCGGGCCTCGCGGAGGTCCTGAATGCCTTCGCAGCGGGGCAGCACGTTGCGCTGCGCATCGACGGTCAACTGGACGGCGTCGTGAGCGGCCGTTTCGCGATGCCGCCGCAGCGCTTTCTCGATGTCATGAGCCGTTCGTACGGATTCGTCTGGTACTACGACGGTGCGGTCCTGCATGTGTCGCCCGCGAACGAGCAGGCGCATGTCGCCATCCGGCCTCACTTCCTTTCCGCGAAAGCGCTGTGTGCGTCGCTCGAGCAGGCAGGACTTGCCGATACGCACTTCCCGTTGGCGATGGACGCCGCCGCGCAAACTGTGAACGTGCGCGGGCCGGCGACCTACGTGGAGCGGATTCGTGCCGCGGCCGAGCGCTTCGAGCGCGACGCGCGAAAGCGCGTGCGTTTGTCCGTGCGGGTGTTTCGCCTGAGTGCCGCGAATGCCGCCGACGAAACGCGCGTGGTCGATGGCCGCACGCTCGTCGTGCCCGGTGTGGCCACGCTCTTGCGGCGCCGTTTCGAGCGCCCGGCCGTTGCGAGCGGGACCGCCGTTTCCGATGCGCCGCGGATCGTCGAGTTCGATGCGGCGTTGCCGGCGATCGAAGCGGACGCGGCCACGAACTCGATCCTGATACGCGATCGGGCCGAGCGCATCGACGCCGACGGCGCGCTCGTCGCCAGCCTGGACGTGCGCGCGCAGCTGGTATCGGTCCAAACGTGGGTGGTGGATGTCGATGGCGACGCGCTCGCCGCGTTGCAGCCCGCGCTGCCGCCGGCCATGGCCGACGGGGCAGGCGCGGCGCAGGCGGCGGACGCGCGCGAGCGCCGCGATGCAGGTATCGCGCCCGACGGCGGCCGCGCGCTGCTCGCGCAGCTCAAGGCATTGGCCAGGAGCGGCCGCGCCGAAATCCAGGTGTCGCAAACGGCGCTCACGCAGGACCGCTCGCCGGCCGTCATCGACCGCCACGAGGCACGTCTCGCACGCCGCGATGAGGACGACCTGCCCGATGACGGTGCCCGCGATCTCTGGCTCTCCATTGCACCGACGGTCGAAGGCGCCGCGTCGATGCCGCGCATCGGCTTGCGCGTGGAACTGGGGCGCCGCCGCGATGCGAGCCGCTATCGGGCCGTCGACGAAAGCCTGGCGCCGGGCGAGTGCCTCGTCATCGAGGGGCCGGCGCGGCACGGCGGCGATGGCGAGCGTCGCGCGGACGATGCCGATTCCGGCAGTGCGGGAGAGGGGGGCATGCGCCGCCGCCTCGTCCTGCTGATACCGCGCGTGGCAGCCTAGGGCCTGTTCATGCTAATGACGGGCTTGCGCTGGCCCCGCGAATGAATTGTTCCAAACAGGGGAACGTGCCTTTGCGCCCGCATGGTGGCGTCGTTCGTCGTTGCAATAGCAACGGCTATTGCGCCTCCTCTCTCCTTGCCCTGCGGGCGCAAAGGCACGTTCGCAAGCCCGTCATTAGCGTGAACAGGCCCTAGCCGCCGATCGGGCGAGCGCCCGCGCTCGCGTGAGCGTGAGCTACGTGCGGTGTCCGAACGGATGCGACGGCTGGCCAGGCATCGATGCGCGCGCGGATGCGCCGCTTGCGTGACGCGCGCTTGCGCTTGCCGGGCTTACGCCCGCAGCCACATGAAATTGCCCGAGGCGATGCCTTCGAACATTTCGTCGGGCGATTCGAGGATGTTGTTTTGCCAGTAGCGGCCGTGTTCGGCGTAGTGCGAGAAGAGATCGGCGAGATAATCGCCGGTGATCGTCGGGCCCATCGGCAGATGCACGAGCAGCACGACGTTGCCCGTATCGGATTCGAGGCACAGTTGCGCCTGGTCCTGTGCGTAGACGAGCAGGTTGGCCTCGAGCATGAGCCGGAAAACGACGAGCGACCGGCCGGGCGTGACGGCGCCGTAATGAAAGCTGACATAGACCGAATCGGCGTCGGTCTCGTGGTGGTCGAGATGGACGTCGAACCCTTCGATCTCGAGCGTTTGCGTTTCGACGACATACTCGGCGTCGGGCAGCCCGACCACCGCGCAAACCTCGTGAATCAACTCGACGAAACGTTCCCTGCTCATGGGCGGCAATCTCCGGCGAAAATAGGGCGGCCCGGTTGCAAAAAAGCGGGGGCACGCAGCTGGAAAGCCGGGCTTTCCGCTTTCGTGCCCCTCGCGCGAACGGACTGCGGCAAGGCGAGTGGCTTACTGGCCCTTCGCGGCGTCGGCGATGTTCTTCGCGCCGTTGTTGCCGACGGAAGCGAGCGCGGACGTTTCCTGCTGCTGCATGTTGATCTGCATGGCGGCCATCGTCATGGCGTTGTTCTGGTTGGCCATGGCCTGCATCTGGCCGACCATGTCGGCGTTTTGCGAACCGGCTTGCGAGACGCCCGAGCTTCCGATCGATGAAGACATGATGTATTCCCCTTATCAAGAAAGTGATGGAAAAAGCACTGCTGGTGGTTGACGCCTGATGCTTCGGTAAAAGGCCCTTGGCCGTGGTGGCCGCCGGTCCGGACCGGCTGACGCGCAGCCGGATGCTGCAACTGCAAACTGTTCGACCGTCTTCCGTGTCGCCGCGGATGCCGTCAAAGCGCCGCGCCACGGGCGCTGTGGCGCTCCTGCAGCGTGAGCACGATGCGGCGCGCCGCGATCATCCCGCGATAGAGCTTTTGCAGATCGAGCCGCTCGCGCTCGTCGGCCGCGGACTGCGTGGCCGTACTGATCCGGCGCGCGGTTTCGTCGAAGGCCGCCGCGATGCGCGCGACCCGTTGCGCGCCGTCGGGCGCCGAGAGCGTGGCATCCAGCGCGTTCAGATCCTGCGCGATGGGAAGCAATGCGTCGTACATGTCGGTTCCTTTGGTGGTCGAGGTCAATTGTTTGCTTCGTCCTTGCTGCTCGCGAACAGATGCTTCGTGCCGTCGGGCGTCTCGATGTAACGCAGGCCGCCCGTGGCGATCACCGCCGTGTATTCGACATCGGGCGCGAGCGCCTGCGCCTCCTTGACATCGACGTCGACGCGCTTGACGTTGTCGCCGAGGTCGGCCCTGATACCTGCCATCAGCGTGCGGAAGGTCGTCATCGACTGCACGCTGCCGCTCACGCGGAAGATGCCGTGGCCTTGGTAACTCACTGCCGCGCCCGTGCCGGCGAGCGACTGCTGGATGTTGTCCACGTCTTGCTGCGCGACGTCGTATTCGCGCCGCACCTTGCCGCGCGCGAGGCTGTCCATGATCCGCTGCGCCTTCGCGCTTTCGTCGGTGCTCGTCACGATGCCGCGCACCGCCACGCTGTCCTTGCGTGCCGTTGCCTGCAGATCGCCGAGGCCTTCGCGGTGCAAGGCCTCCTGCAACTGCCGTGCGAGTGCGTCGGCGTCGAACCTCACGCTCGCCGCTTCGCTCGACTGCGTGCCCGCGAACATCACGCCGGCCACGGCGATGCCGCCGATCGCAGCGGTGCAGGCGAGCGCCAGCACGGCCGTGCGCCAGGGCACCTTAGGCGAAGCGGCCGGCGCATCGCCGGCGCCGGATTCGTCCGGATGGGCCGGGTCTCGATCCGGCGCGTCTCCATCCGCGTCAGCCCCCGTCGCGACGTCGGTGGCAGGCGGCTCGGCCGTCTTCCAGAGGCCCGCCAGCAAATCGAGATCGCGCGGCCAGGCTTCGCCGTCGGGGCCCACGCAACACACGACATCGCCGAACGGCACGGCCACGAAGTCCGCCACGAGCACCTCGTCGCCGTTCGCCGAGCGGATCCGCGCCACACCGTCCTCGCCCACGCAAAGCTCGATGTCCTCGACCGTCCAGTCGCTGATGCAGACATCCGAGTGCTCGGTGGCGCCGATCCGGTAGGTGCCGATCGTGAGCCGGACCTGGGCTCCGGCGTGCGTGCCGGTCAGTACTCGAAGGGCTTTCATGATCGTGGTATCCGTGTATCCGACGTGGGTCATGCGGTTGCTCTTGCTGGTCGCCGCTCCGGTGTTTCGCTGCTTAGCGCATCGGGCCGCCGGGCGTTGACCGTCAAAATCAGTTTAGGGTTTTGCCGTTGGCGCCGCCGGCGCCATGCGAACTTCGAACGTCGTATCCGAAGCGCCGGCCTTGGGGTTGGCCGCCCGTTGCACCCCGGCGCCGGTTTGGCCGCCGATCGCGCCGCCCGTGACGGCGGCACCGGCTGGTGCCCCGCCGGCCGGCAGCGCGGCTTGCGTGTCGAGAATGCGTTGCTTCACTGCCCCGATCGATTGATCGTCGTACGAGTATTCGATGCCCGCGCTCTGGCGCGCCAGCGTGTTGTCGAGCGATACGCCGAGAAGTCCCGCCACCGCGGCGGCCTTGCCCGGGGTCGCCGCGCTTTGCATCAGTGCCGCATGGCGGTGCGCTTGAAGCCGGGCAGCATTGCGCCGGAGCGCCATCGGCGAGCGCATCGCCAGCAGCATCGGCACCGCCAGCAAGGGCCCCAGCTCGATATGCGCGGCAAGCCGCAGCACCTCCTTCGCGCACGCCGCCGCGAGTTCGGCCGGCAAGTCCGGCGCACCGAGCTTTTGCCTCGCGAGCAGTTGCATCGTGGCCGCGAGCGGCTGATTGCGCGCGGCGGCCTTCGCCCGGCCCGCCTTGCCGATCGCGAACTTGCGCGGTTTGTCGCGGCCTTCGCCGGACTGACGGCCATCGCGCCGAGGCTGCCCGTCGCGCGGCGCACTCTGCTGCGGCTGCCCCGGCTCTTCGCCCTGCTGATTCGAGCCGCGATCGTGCCCATGGCCGTTGCGATGCTGTTGCTGCCCGTCGCCGTGTTGCTGATCGCGCTCGCGCTTTTGCTGCTGTCCGTGCTTTTGCTGCTGACCCTGCTCGTGCTTGCGTTCGCGCTCGTGCGGGTGTTCGTGCTCGTGCTTCGGCTCGAGCGCGTGCTGATCGTCCGGCCGTTCGTGAGCCGATGCCTCTTTGCCCTGCGCCTTCGCCGAGCCCGCCGGCCGCGGCCGTTGGCCGAGCTGGCGCATCAGCTTTTGCGCGGAAGGGGGCGGCGGCTTGTGCATGCCTTCGGCAAAACGCTTGCCGCGGTAGAAAGCGGCGGCGAGCATCTTGTTGTGCTGCATGCGCGCGCGCTGCATCTTCGTGTGCTGCACCTTCACGCCCGTGAAGCCGCGCGCATGGGTCATCTGGCCCATCTGCTCGGCGCCGGCCTGCGCCTGCTGCGCGAGATCGGCGGCGTGGTGGCCGTGGTCGTTGCGGATCGGCGAATTCACGACGGCACCGCCAGCGTGACGATCTGGTTGGCGAAGCGCAGGATCGCGGCGGCGCCCCAGGCGCCGATCATGAGCACGGTGGCCACGACGGCGACGAGCTTCACCGCGTACGAGATGCTTTGGTCCTGCATCGACGTGATGGCCTGCACGAACGAAATCGCGAGGCCGGAGAGGGCGGCGACGGCCACCACCGGCATCGAGACGGACAGGCAGAGCAGCAGGCCCTGCGAGGTGATGCGAACGAGCGTATCGGTTTCCATGGCGTGCGCCTCAGCGATAGGTCATGACAAGACCGTGAATCAATGTGGACCAGCCGCTCATGACGACGAACAGGAGCAGCTTGAACGGAATCGCGACGTTCGTCGGCTGGACCTGGTTCAGGCCCATCGCCATCAGCACGTTGGCGATGACGAGATCGACGACGATGAATGCGATGTACAGCAGAAAGCCGATCTTGAAGGCGTCGGCCATCTCGGTCAGCGTGAAGGCCGGAGCGAGGACGATGAGGTCGTCCTCACGGATCTTCGCCGCCATGTCTTTCGGCCAGACCACGGTCGCCGAGCGCACGAAGAACCGCTTTTCGCGCTCGTGCGCGTGCTTCTTCAGAAACGCGCGAAACGGCTCCTTTGCCGCATCGAACGCATCGAGCACGACGAGCGACGTGTCGCTGCCGGGGGTGCGGTGCATCGTCTGCATGGTTTGCATGGCCTGCATGCCGATCGGCGCCATCACGTAAGCGGAGACGAGGACCGCGATGCCGTTGAGCACCATGTTCGGCGGCACCTGCTGCACGCCGAGCGCGTTGCGCAACAGCCCGAGCACGACCACGATCTTCGCGTACGAGGTCGCGACCATGGCGACGAACGGGATCAGGCTGATCGCGACGACGGTGATCAGCAGCCCGGTGAGATCGCTAAACTGAACCATGGCCGCGCGACAGCTGAACGAGACGCACGCCGAGATGATCGCCGACGCTCACGAGTTCGCCGAAGCCGATCGTCTGCCCGTAGGTGACGAGCCGCACACGCGCATCGGGCAGCGCGGTGGGAAGCTCGAGCACGTAGCCCGCGCGCAGCGCCGAGAGCTGGGCGACCGGCATCGAAACCGTGTCGATCTCGAGCTTCAGCGGCAGGTCCAGCTGGCTGATGTCGACGGGCGTGTCGATCGAATCGGTAAGCGGCGCATTGAACTGCGTGTCATGGCTCATGGTGGGGTCCTCGCTCAAGGTCATCAGATGGTGGGTGACGTGTGCCACGGCGCGCAGTTGCCGCGTCCCGTAGCGGCCCCAGACGACTTGCATCGGGGCGGATGGGCGCTCGCTCGCGAAGAGCGCGCGGGTGGCTTCGGACACGGCACGCAAGATGACGTCCCCCGCGCGCAGCGAATCGAGGGTCGTCACGTTCATCGTTTTCTCGCCGATCTGCAGCCGGCCGGGTACGGCGATCTCGCTCACATGGGTGGCGAACGGCGTGCATTGCCGGGCCACGAGCGTTTCGAGCGCGTCGAGCCAGCCGCTGTCGATGTGCTCGATCACCGCGTCGAAGCGGGTATCGCGCAGGCGCAGCGAAAGCGCGCAGCAAGGCGCGCTCAGCGGCTGACGCGCGGCAGGTTCGAGCGAGACGACTTCCACGCCATCGAAGCCGAGCGCTTGCAGCGCGCGCCGCAGCGGATCGAGCAGGATGGCGCACACGGCATGGCGCAAGCGCTCGTTGACGGGCTCGTCCGACGCGACGACGCTCGCGAGCCCCGTGTGCTGTCCGACGTCGATGCGCACCGCGGCCGTCTCCATGCCCCAGCGCAGGCGCACGACAGCGGCGCGCGCCGGCTCCACGAAATCGTGCGCACCGACGCTGAAGGTCGAGACGCCGAGCGCGTGAGCGAGCAGTGCGCTCAGGCGGTCGTCGACGGCGAGCCGATGCTGGCGCGCGGTGGCGGCCGCGAGCGCGGGCAGCCGAGCGGGATCGAGAAAAACGGCCACCGCCGGCGCTTGGGCGCCCGCCGCAACGTGGTCTGTCAGTAGCGTTCGTGTGGTGTCCATATTGGTTTTACGTGACGATGATCTCGACGCTGCGCGCGCCGTCGAAGCGGCTTTGCATCACTTCTTCGAGGCTCGTGCGCAACGTCGCCGCATGCTGTGAGATTAGTTCGCGGGAGCGTGCGTCCGTGGTGTCGAAGCGAAGCGTCAACTGGAAATGCGAAAGCGCGAGGCTCAACGTGCAGCCTGGCAGCAGCGCCGGATCGATGGGGATCGTGATCTGCCAGTCGCCGCTTTCGAACACGATCGGATTCGCGCAGAAGTCCGACACCTCGGCGACGATCGAATCGACGAACCGGTTCATGTCCTGGCCCGTGCGCGCCGGTGCCCGCACGGCGACCACGGTGTGCGCGCCGCCTGCTTCGGGGCGCTGCGGCTCGCGCGCGGCTTGTACGCGCGGCGTGTGCGGCGCAGCCATCGGTGGCTGGGCGTTGGGCGGCCTCTGCGGTGAAAGCGGCGCCGCGCCCCGCGCCGGCATCGGCGCCGGTGCGGGTATCGTCGAACATGCCGGCACGTGCATGAGCGCAGGCATCGCCGAATGCATCGGCACGCGCATCGTCGAATGCATGGGCGGATGAATCGCCGCAGGTACCGGCGCCGGCGCCGCCGGCCGAGCGTGCGCGGCAGCGTCATCGCGTTCGTCGCCGAAGCCGGCCTGTGCGTCGTCGTCGCGCTCGCCGCTTTCGGCATCGTCGCGATGTTCGTCCGCGGCGAACCCGGCGGCCGGGAAGAGCAGATCGGCTTGCTCGGCGAAGCGGGGTTCGGCCGGTGCGGCACAGGGCTGCTCGTCGCCGGGCGTTTCCGATGCGCCGGCGCGGACGCCTTCGCGCAGGCGCTGAAAAAGGGCGGCCTGGCGGCTCAACTGCGCGGCCGGCATCTCGGGTGCGGGGTCGGTGTGCGTGGCCGGCGCTGCGATGACGCGGGCGCGATGAGGGGCGGAGGAGTGCATGGCGCGGTTCGCTCGATCACATCGCCAGGCGGCCGACGGGCTGGAGGTCGACATGCGCGCCGAGCTCCTGGTACGAATACACGGGCAGCCAGGGCAGCCGCGCCTCGATCATGCGCTTGATGTAGCGCCGGATATCCATCGACGCGACGAGCGCCAGCGGCTGCCGCGGCGTGTCGCCGACGATTTCGGCGATCCTGCCGACGAGCCGGGCGATTTCGTCGGGCGGCAGCGCGAGGAAGTTGCCCGTGGGGGTCTGTTTGATCGACTGCCGGATGTGCTGCTCGACCTGAACGTCGACGAGTACGACGGGCAAATCCCGCACGCCACCCGTCGCGCGATAGGCGATGAGCCGGCCGAGCTCCATGCGGATGTATTCGGTCAACATCAGCATGTCCTTCTCCTTCGGTCCCCAGACGATCAGGCTCTCGGTGATGCTGCGGATATTGCGCACGGGCACGTCTTCCTCCAGCAGCCGGCGCAGCACGTCCGCCATCTTCTGCAGCGGCAGTGCCTTTTGTACCTCCGCGACGAGGCCCGGGTAGTCCTCGTTGAGCTGATCGAGCATCCACTGCGCTTCCTGAATGCCGAGAAAGAGATGAGCATTGCGCCGCAGCAGGTCGATCGTGTGGCGTGCAATCAATGCTTCCGGTGTCGCCGCGGCGGCAGGCGCGTCCGCGGCGCCGCCGTCGGCCGCCGCGTGTACCGCGCGCGTTTCGGCGAGCGTGGTGCGCCCTTGCGGCACGTCGAAGATGAGCACTTCGTAACTGTCTTCGGGCAGCGTGCCGTCGGTCCACATCATGATGCCGGGGAACGGCAGACCGACTGCCGATTGCAGCGCATGGCGCTGTGCGTCGAACGCGCGGTCAAGGGCATCGGCCGCGAGGCGCGCGCTGACATCGGCTGCGAGGCGCACGCCGAGCGGGCAGGTGAACTGCGGCGGGCGTGGCAGGATCGACGGCGCGTCGCCCTTGGCACCCGCGCGCTGCAGTGCCCCTACGGGCTTGCCGGCGCCTTTGGCCGGACCATCCTGCTTTTTCTGCAGGCGGTAGCCGACGAAGCCGAGCAGCGCGGCGAGCAGCGCGAAGAGCGCCGCCGGAAAACCGGGCACGGCGGCGAAGCCGAGCAGCAGCAGCGCGGCGAAGTACAGCGCACGCGAGCTGCTGGTGAACTGGCGCCTGATGTCTTCGCCGAGGGAGGAATTTCCATGGTCGCCGCCTTCGTCCACGCGCGTGATCATGACTCCCGCGGCCACCGAGATCAGCAGCGACGGAATCTGCGAGACCATGGCGTCGCCGATCGAGAGGACCGAGAAGCGGTTGGCCGCGTCGCCGGCCGACATGCCGTGATAGGCGACGCCCACGGCGATGCCCGCGACGATGTTGATCATCGTGATCATGAGGCCGGCGATCGCATCGCCTTTCACGAACTTCATCGCGCCGTCCATGCCGCCGTGCAATTGGCTTTCGATGGCGAGCCTTGCGCGTTTCCTGCGGGCCTCGTCCGGTGTCAGGATGTTCGCGCGCAAGTCGGCGTCGATGCTCATCTGTTTGCCGGGCAGCGCATCGAGCGTGAAGCGGGCTCCCACTTCGGCGACGCGCTCCGAGCCTTTGGCGATGACGATGAACTGCACGACGGAGATGATGACGAACACCACAAGGCCGACGACGAGATTGCCGCCCACGACGAGCTGGCCGAAGCTTTCGATGATTTCGCCGGCATCGGCGTGCAGCAGGATCGACTTCGTCGACGCGATATTCAGCGAGAGCCGGAAAAGCGTCGTGAAGAGCAGCACGGACGGGAACGCCGACAGCGTGGCGATATGGCCCACGTACATCGTCACCATGAGCAGCGTGATGCTGATCGTGATGTTGATCGCGAGCAGCCCGTCGATGATGGCGGGGGGCAGCGGCAGGATCATCAGCGAGACGATCGCGATCAGCAGGACGGCGATGCCGGCCTCGCCGATGCCGGGCAGTTTCATGGTCTTGAACATGTCCACTACTCCGTGGTGGCGGTTTGAGGCGCGAGGCCGTCCACCCAGCGAAGAATCGCGGCGACGACTTCGAACAGTTCTTCGGGAATCGGCTGGTTGAGCGGCACCTTGTGCAGCATGCGCGCGACGGGCGGGTTCGCGACGATGGGCACGCGCGCGTGCATCGCCTGCTGGCGCAGCCGCAGCGCCTGCTCGTCGAGGCCCTTGGCGAGGACGACGGGCAGCGGAAATTCCGCCGGGTCGTAGCGCAGCGCGACCGCGTAGTGAACCGGGTTGACCACGACGACGTTCGCGCGCGCGACGCCGCCTTTCGGGCCTTCCTGCGACATCTCTCTCGCCATGCGCTTGCGCTCGCCCTTGAGTTCGGGGTTGCCTTCGCTCTCCTTGTGCTCGCGCTTCACCTCGTCTTTCGACATCCGGTTCTTGCGGATGAAGAGCCACTTCTGCAGCTTGTAGTCGAACGCGCCGATCACGACGAACACGCCGAGCGCAACCGCGACCACATGCATGAGCACGGACCACAGCACGCCGATCAACTGCGGTACCGACTGATCGAGCGCGCTCGCCACCACGGGCATCGCGCTTTTGATCGTCTGCCACATGACGGCGACGAGAATCGCGGCCTTGCCGACCATCTTCGCGAGGTCGATGGCCGAGTTCATCGAGAAGATGCGCTGAAAGCCGGACCCGGGGCTGACCGACGCAAGCTTCGGCATGACGGCTTTCAGCGAAATCTTGAGTCCCGTCTGCGGGGCGAGCGCGATGATGGCGGCGACGAGCGCAACGGCCGCGATCCCGCACAGCAGACCGAGCGCCTGCAGGCCGATATGAACGAGGACGGTCCAGAGGTCCTGCAGCTCGCGCTCGCCGTGGGTGAAATCGACCGCTTCCTTGACGATCGCGCGCAGCGTATCGGCCAGGTAGTGCTGGCCCGCCGTCAGCACGAGCACGATCGAGCCGAGCGACGCGACTTCGACGAGGTCGGAGCTCTTCGCGACCTGGCCTTCCTCGCGGACTTTGTCCAGCTTCTTGTCTGTGGGCTCTTCGGTTTTCTCGTCGCTCATGACCGCTGTCCTTCGCTTGTCGCAGGCGCGCAGCCGGGATTGGGCGCCGCGATGCAACGTTAGCGGCGCCGCTGTTTCCGGCGCGATGGCGATGCGAAGCAAGGACAAGCGCTGCGAAGCGATGCGGGGCGACGGCGCGTCGCTCGGGCGCAGGCCACGCGAGCAACGCAATCCGCGCGACGGCGCGCATGAGCGAGGACGTCCGCTAAAGCGGCACGGAGCGCCGCGCATTGCATGCGGCGCTTCGCAATTCGTTGTGCGACTTCGTGCCCGGCACGTGGCGCGCCCGTCGTGTTGCGTAACTTAGCGTCAACGGAAGGCCACGCCTCATCGGGTGCGGCCCGTCGGATCGAATCTGATTTCCTTGGGGGAAAGGATGGACGTTCTGAAGGATCGGCCGCAGTGCCCATCGGGAGTCGTCGGCGCGATCGTCGACCTGGTCAGGGTGGCATTGGCCCGCGCGGGCACGCCGGAGCAAGTCGATATCGACGATCTCGAGCACCTCGTCGACGTGCTGCATCTGCTGCGCCCGGATTCCGCCGAATTCGCGTTTTTCGACGGCTGGCTGCATATGGTGCGCGAGGAATGGAGCGACGCCGAACGACTCTTTCGCAATCTGGTCGAGCGCGCGGTCTGCCTGCCGGCCAGCAAGGGAATGTTGCTGCAGTGCCTGAAGGCCCGCCAGGAGTTCGGTTGGCAGGAGGAGGCGCGACACCTGCTGGAGGAAGGCGGCAACGAAGAGGTTGAACGGCTCGCGAAGGTTCTGCTTGCGAGCGAGGAGCTGAAGCAGGCGGTCGCGACCGCGAAGCGCACGGGCCGCTTCGTTGCGCCGGATTCCGCGCTCGCGTTCGAGAACGGAGCGCATGCCGAAGACGGCGAAGCGGTCGCGACGCCGTCGTCCTCATCCAGCGACATGCTGCTGACGATGCAGTACATGCGTGTCTGAGCCTGTTGCCTCTACCAGGAGAAACGAAATGAGCATCACGACTGCATCGCAACTCCAGTACGAACTGGCCCGCGTCACCGGTACGACGCCCGCGGCGCCGAATGCGGACGCGGTATCGCAGCCGCTCGTCGACAAATTCCAGGCGATGATGGCTTCGGGGCCCCAGCATGCGGCAGCCGTCCACCCGACCGAGCGCGCGGACCTCGTGACGAAAGCGGTCGAGGAGCAGGCGGACTACTACCGGCAAGTGCCGAACGACGTGCTCTATATGACTCAGCACATGAGCGCGCTGTCGATGGAGCGCCTTGCCGCCGCCGACATGACCATCCAGCTCGAGATCGCAAGCCTGAACGCCGATCTGCAGGTGAAGATGGCAACCGTGCAGTCGTCGAAGGACGCCGTGCAGACGCTCATGAAGAACCAGTGACTTGACGTCCTCCCCGTCCTGAAGAACGGGGTTTCGCGGAGCAACTGATGAAACCGAACCTCATGCCTTCGAGGCTGCCCGCCGCATGGCGGCTCGTCGCGGTGGCGGCGCTCGTGCTGTCGCTTGCGGCCTGCAAGCAGGAGCTCTACGGGCAATTGACCGAAAGCGACTGCAACGAAATGGTCGCCGCGCTGCTGATGTCCGGCGTCGACGCGCAAAAGAGCACGCCGGACGGCGGCAAGACCTGGTCGGTCGGCGTCGACGAAAAGCAGATCGTGCATGCCGTGGAAGTGCTGCGCGCACGCGGCCTGCCGCGCAAGAAATTCGACGACCTCGGCTCGCTGTTCAAGAAGGACGGGCTCGTTTCCACGCCGACCGAGGAGCGCGTGCGCTTCATTTACGGTTTGTCGCAGGAACTCGACGACACGTTGTCGAAGATCGACGGCGTGGTCGTGGCGCGCGTGCAGATCGTGCTGCCGAACAACGACCCGCTTGCACAGTCGGTCAAGCCGTCGTCCGCATCGGTCTTCATCAAGTACCGGCCCGACGCGAATCTCGAGCGGATGACGCCGGCGATCAAGAACCTGGTCGTGCACAGCATTGAGGGGCTGACCTACGACCAGGTCAGCGTGACGAGCGTGCCGGCCGATGCGCTCGATCCGCCTGCCCGCCCGCACCGCCAGGACGGCTGGGTCGTCTATGCGGGCGGCGCGCTCGGCATGCTGATGTTGATGCTCGCCGGCGGCTTCGCGCTCTTGCGCGGCAACGTGCTGAAGGGCGGCGGCCCACTTGCGGGCCTGCTCGCGCGCCGGCCGGGACGTGCGGCGAAAGCGCCGGCATGACCTTCGATCCGAACGATCGCATGGCCGGCATGGCAAGCGGGGTGAGCACATGATCAGCGCATACGATGCAGCCGATGCGTACGACGCAGCCGCCGACAGCGTTGCCGCGCCGAACAGCGGGACGCCGGCGGCCGTGGCGGCGAGACTGGCCGCGTACCATCGGCGCCGGCGTACGCTGTTCGACTGGATGCATCCGGCGTACCTTGCCCGCGTGCCCTGGGCGGATCGGCTCGGCGCATGCGGCCCCGCGCAGGCCGAGTCGCTTGCCGATGCGCTGCTCGACGAATGGGGCATGCCGGTGCCGCCGCTTGCCGCGTTCAACGCACCGGAAACGGCGCTTGCTTTGCTGCCGGCGCACGATTGTCTGACCGTGTTCCGCTTGCGCGCGCTCGTGGAGCAGGCGGAGCCATTGCGCGCCTGGATCGACCGGCCGCGTCGCGAGAAGTTGACGGGCTGGATCGGCGCGCGCGGCGTCAATCTGCTCTTCGCGCGCGGGCGCGAGCTTGCGGGCGATGCGCGCCCGCTTGCCACGCGCGCGTGCCACGCGGCATCGGTCATGCAAGTGCCGCTCGACGCGGCCGATGGCGATGCGCTCGCCTGGCTCGGCTTTCGGCTTTTTGGGCGCGACTGCCGATGGGCGCCGGACGGCCCGCTCGCGATCATGCGGTTGGCCATGCCGGTGCGTGACGATGAGCGGGCATTGCCGCCCCCTTCGCCGCCGCTGTCACTACCGCCTTCGGAGGGCTCGAGCCCGAGCCTTTCGATCGTCTCGCAACTGCCCGACTTGTTTCCGGAGTGGCCATGGTGATCTGGTTACGCAATTCGCACGCCGAAGGCACGACCCTCGGCGTGGGCGTCGAAGGCGACGTCCTGCGTCATGAGCGCCTCGCGGCGATCGTCGAGCTCGATGCGGCGTACGCCGAGATGCGCCGGCAATGCGACGAGGCGCTGGACGCGGCGCGCGCCCAGGCCCGCATGCTGCTCGACGAAGCCCGCGCCCGCGCGGACGAGCTCGTCGAGCGCGCCATGCGCGAGTTCGCGCAAGCGGCCGAGCGCGGCTACGACGACGGTTTGCGGCGAGGGCTGACCGATTGGCACGCACGCGCGGCGGTTGCGCACGCCGAAGCCTGCCGGCTCGCGCCCGGGCAGCAGGAACGGCTGGCCGAGCTGGTGACGCTGGCGGTCGAGCAGATCGTTGCGTCGGTGGATCCGAAGGCGCTTTTCGCGCGCGCGGCCGCGACGGTCGAGCGGATCGTCGCCGACGGCAGCCCCGTTCACCTGCGTGTTCATCCGTCGGATCTGGCCGCGGCGAGCGCTGCCTTCGACGAAGCGGCCGCGGCGTGGCGCGACGCGGGGCGCTCCGTGCGACTGCGCGTGGCGGCCGACGCGACGCTTGCGCCCGGCGCATGCGTCGCCGAAACCGACCTGGGCGCGATCGACGCGAGCTTGTCGTTGCACCTGGCGGCGATGCGCGGCGCCCTGGCGCGCGCGGTGCGAAGCGTGGCGGAGGAGCCATCGGGCGACGCGCCGAATGCGCGGCCCGGGGATCGCGCACAACCCGTCGACGCACAGGCCGGTTTCGGCGACAACGCCGAGGTACCGATCGGCGAGTACGCCGCCGGAGCCGGCGAGGACCTGGCAGACCCGGATGCGCGCGCGGACGACGGCGGCGATGGCAGCATCGGCGACGAAGCAGGTTGGCAAGACGATGCCGCGGCCCTGCAAGCGGCGGGCGCCCTGCGCGACGAGGGTTGGGCCGATGGCGCCCATGCCGACGCGGACGCGATGTCCATCTGAATCCGCCTTCGCGCGGTACGTGGAAGAAGACATGACAAGGAACGGAGCGCCATGATCGACAGCGCGGGCGGTTTCGGAACCGACGAAGCGAGCGGCGTGCGCATCGCGCAGCCAGCGGCCGTACGCGGCTTCTCCGCGCTGATGGATGCGATGGAGCGCGAACTGCGCGCCCGCGCACAACCCGCGGCATGCGGCAAGGTTCAGGAAGTGATCGGCACGCTCGTATGCGTATCGGGGCTCGACGCGACGCTCGGCGAGCTATGCGAGCTGCGCTCGCCCGAAGGCGCCTTGCTGCAGCGTGCCGAGGTGGTCGGCTTCTCGCGCGACGTCGCGCTGCTCTCGCCGTTCGGCCGGCTCGGCAGCGTGTCGCGGGCGACACGCGTGGTGGGACTCCGGCGTCCGCTTTCGCTGCGCATCGGCCCCCGCCTGCTCGGCCGCGTGATCGACAGCCTCGGCGAGCCGATCGACGGCAAGGGGCCGCTCGAATGCGACGAGTGGCAGCCCGTCATCGCAGATCCGCCCGATCCGATGTCGCGGCCCGTCGTCGATACCCCGATGCCGACGGGCGTGCGCGTCGTCGACGGCATGATGACGCTGGCCGAGGGCCAGCGCATGGGCATCTTCGCGCCGGCTGGCGTCGGCAAGAGTACGTTGATGGGCATGTTCGCGCGCGGGGCGCGCTGCGACGTCAACGTGATCGCGTTGATCGGGGAGCGCGGCCGCGAAGTGCGCGAATTCTGCGAGCACATTCTCGGGCCCGAGGGAATGGCCCGCTCGGTCGTCGTCTGCGCGACATCGGACCGCTCGTCGATCGAGCGCGCGAAGGCCGCGTATGCGGCAACGGCGGTGGCCGAATACTTCCGCGACCGCGGCATGCGTGTGCTGCTGATGATGGATTCGCTGACGCGCTTTGCGCGCGCGCAGCGCGAAATCGGCCTGGCGATGGGCGAGCCGCCGACGCGGCGCGGCTTTCCACCGTCGATCTTCGCGGAGCTGCCGCGGCTGCTGGAGCGCGCGGGCCGCTCGGAGCACGGCTCGATCACCGCCCTTTACACCGTGCTGGCCGAGGACGAATCGGGCGGCGACCCGATCGCCGAGGAAGTACGGGGCATTCTCGATGGCCACATGATTCTTTCGCGCGAGATTGCGGCACAGAACCGCTATCCGGCGATCGACGTGCTCGGCAGTCTTTCCCGCGTGATGACGCAGGTGGTGCCGCGCGAGCACGTGGCGGCGGCGGGACACGTGCGGCGGCTGATGGCCAAGCACAAGGAGGTCGAACTGCTGCTGCAGGTGGGCGAGTATCAGAGCGGCACCGATGCGCTT
Source organism: Burkholderia latens (assembly GCF_902499045.1). GTDB lineage: Bacteria > Pseudomonadota > Gammaproteobacteria > Burkholderiales > Burkholderiaceae > Burkholderia > Burkholderia latens. The sequence goes on from NZ_CABVPL010000003.1 coordinate 242,122, forward strand.
GCCGACGAAGCCATTGCGAAGATCGACGCGATCCGGGCTTTCCTCGGCCAACCGACCGATCTGCTCGTCGACCCGAACGACACGCTCGCGGCCCTCGGCGAGATCGTGCAGTCCTGATGCAGGAGACGAGCGATGAAAGACCGCCGCGTTGCCGCGTTCGAGCGCGTGCTCTCGCGTCGCCGCCAGCTCGATCGCCAGCTCAATGCGGCGCTCGGCGGTTTGCGCGGCGAGCTGCGGGCGCTCATGGACGCCCTGGAGGAAAGCCGCGCGGCGGTGCGCGCGCATGCGGCCGAGCTCGCCGCGCACGACGGCAAGATCGACGCGATGCTCGGCGGCGTTTCCTTCCGGGCGGACGAGTATCTGAAGCTGCGCGAATTCCGCTCGCATGCGGCCGGGGAGCACGCGATGCTCGAGGCCCAGGCGGCGCAGGCCGGGCAGGCGCTCGCGGCGAAGGAGGCGCAGATCGGTGCGCTGCGCACGGAGATCCTGCGCAACCGTGCCCGCATCGACATCTACGCCAAGCGGCGCGACACGCTCGTCAAGGCTATCGAGCTCGCGATCGAGGACGCGCAGGATGACGAAACATCGGAGAGCCGCCGGCCCGGTCCGGCGTTTTGAAGCGGCGAGCGCGCTCGCAAGCCGGCATCCATTGAACGACAGGCGACTGAAATGAGCGAGATTACATTCGCATCGATCGAATCGAGCCATCAACTGGTCAGGTTTCTGATCGTGCTCGGCCTTTGCAGCGAACGATTGATGGTCCTGATGATGATTTTTCCGCCGACCTCCGACAACGTCGTGCAAGGCCGCGTGCGCACCGCGCTCGCGCTGCTGTGGGGCAGCTTCATCGCCTACGGACAACGCGGCCTGCTCGAGCAGGGGGATGCGACGATGCTCGTGGGCGTCGGGTTGAAGGAGGCGCTGATCGGCGTCGGCCTTGGCTTCGCGGCATCGACGGTGTTCTGGGCCGCCGAAAGCGTCGGCACGTACGTCGACGATCTGACCGGCTTCAATCAACTGCAGATGCAGAACCCGAGCCAGGGGCAGCAGACGTCGCTGACTTCCACGCTCCTGAGCCAGTTCGCGATCGCGGCGTTCTGGTGTCTGGGCGGCATGACGTTTCTGCTCGGCGCGATCTACGAATCGTATGCCTGGTGGCCGCTTGCGAATCTCACGCCGGCCGGCGGATCGGTACTCGAATCGTTCGTGCTGCTGAAAACCGACTCGCTGGTGGAAACGGTGGCGAAGCTGGCCACGCCGATGATGCTGATGCTGCTGCTGATCGATATCGGCTTCGGCTTTACCGGGAAGGTGTCGCAAAAGCTCGATCTGCCGTCGCTGGCGCAGCCCGTGAAAGGCGCGCTCACGATTCTGATGCTCGCGTTGATGGCGGCGATTTTCATCGATCAGGTACGCGATCAGCTGTCGCTCGTGGGCATCGCGGCCGAGGCGAGGGCGCTCGCGGGCGGCAAGTGAAACGCGCTGAATGTGCGAGCGAGTGCAAGTATGCGTTCGCCGATGGCGATTGGCTGAAAAAGCCTGGAGAAGAACATGATCGAGACGTTGAGCGACGACGCGATCGTTACGGGGATGATGGACGTGCTGTGGGCCGGCGCGGCGCTGGATACGTTTTCGGACGTTCAGGACCTGCTCGATGCGATGGCGGTGCTGTGTCCCGGAAACGGCGAAATGCGCGAGGTGCTGGCCTGGTGGCATGTGCGTGCACGCGCCTGGGGCGAGGCGTTGAGCGAATTGCGCCGGGCGGAGCGCGACGGCGCGCTGTCGTCGCGCGGCATGGCGCTCGCGGCTGTATGTCTTTACGCGCTTGGCGATGCATCGTGGCGCACCTATGCCTACGCGGCGGCGTACAAATCCGACGACGCGATGGCGACGCGCACCGCTCAGGCGCTGCTTGCAGCGCCCGCGATCGGGCGCGGATAGCCGCCCGCGGCTGGGTCCGAGTCGCAGGGGTGACAAGGAAAGCGCTTATTTCTTCCTGCTCGCTTGCCGGCCCCGCCGGCGACGCGAAAGCCGCCAAGGCCAGGTAGAAGACGGCGTAACCGACGTCATCGAGATGATCAAACGGGAAACGGACCGGACGCTCGCCCTCATCGGCTGTCGCTCGGTGAGCGAGCTCGATCGCAGCTACGTTTCGACGCGGCCATCGCGAGCAATTGCGCGTTGACGCCGGGCCTGGACGAAGCACCGCCCGGATCGCCGTCCAGTACGAGTTTTCAGACTGCCGCGCCGATTGGCGGCACGGGCGAGTTCACGGCGTGCAAGATGGGCTGCCGTCATGTTCGAGCCGGGCAGGCGCGGCGAATCGCGGCCGTCGAGGCCGCGCGCGATCCGCGCGGGGCCGTCGGCCGTTGGTGCGGACAGCCTCGATCACCACGCGCGCGCAGTCAATCCGGATCCGCTTTCAGCCCGCCGTCGATCCAGCGCGCTTCCGACGCGCGAAGATGCGCGCGCATGGCCGTTTGCGCCGCAATCGGGTCGCCGGCCTGCAGCGCGACGAGTACGTCCTCGTGCTCGCGCACGGCGGCGGTCCAGGTCTGCGGATTTTCCGCGTGGCCGCGCATCGCGGTCGCGATCGGATCGTGGCGGCTGTCGAACAACTCGCCGACGAAGCGCGTAAGCACCGAATTGCCGGCAGCTTCCGCGATCAGCATGTGGAATTGCCGGTCGGCTTCTACCGGTGACTTGCCCGCTTCCGCGAGCCGCTTCATCCGCTGAACCGTGCGGCGCAGGCGGTCGAGCATCGCGGCCGTCATCCGCGCGGCGGCCAGCGCGGCGACGCTGCCTTCGATCGCCGCGCGGGCCTGCATCAATTCCGACGGGCTGTCGCCGAGCGTGGTCATCGTGCCGACGTCGTCGGCCGCCGTGTCGCGGACATAGACGCCGGAGCCCATCCGGATTTCGATCTGCCCGCCAATTTCCAGTGCGATCAGCGCCTCGCGCAGCGACGGCCGCGATACGCCGAGCGTCAGCGCCAGCTCGCGCTCCGGCGGCAGCCGCTCGCCGATCGCGAATTCGCCCTGACGAATCAACGCGACGATCTGGGCCGCGACGGATTGGTAAAGCCGCTTGGGTTCTGTCGATTTCATCCGATGGATTGGGTCAATGCGCTTTCGGCACAAGCGCGTGTCGCGGAGTCTATCACGCCCGTCGCTTCGCCCCGTGTGGTGGCGAATCGGCCCGATGTCCGGGTTTTCACGGTTGGTCAGATCTGATTGAAATAGTTAAATTGGCTTGACCAAAACGGGCTTGATTGATGTAATTCCTCAAAATTGGACTGACCAAGCCGCGGTCGATCCGCCCCAAGGAGACGCAATGGCAATGCCCCGCAATCTGCCGGCTCAGCGCGCACAGCACGAAGCGGACCGGGAGATCCTGCGCCTGGACGGGATCCGCAAGCGCTTCCCGGGCGTCGTGGCGCTCGACGGCATTCGCCTCGACCTGCGCCGCGGCGAGGTCCATGCGGTGTGCGGCGAAAACGGCGCGGGGAAATCCACGCTGATGAAGATCATCAGCGGACAGTACCTGCCCGACGACGGCGTCGTTCACTATCGCGGCGCGCCGGTGCGATTCAGTTCGGCATCTGAAGCGCAGGCGGCAGGCATCTCGATCATTCACCAGGAGCTCAATCTCGTTCCGCACCTGAGCGTGGCCGAAAACCTGTTCCTCGCGCGCGAGCCGCGGCGCGGGCCGTTCGTCGACACGAAACGCATGAACGCGGACGCGGCGCGCTGCATCGCGCGAATCGGCCTGAACGTTGCGCCGACCACGAAGGTCGGCGTGCTGTCCATCGCGCAGCAGCAAATGGTCGAGATCGCGAAGGCGCTGTCGCACGATGCGCGCGTGCTGATCATGGACGAGCCTACGTCGTCGCTGACGGAAGCGGAAACGGCGCAGCTCTTTCGCATCATCGAGGAGCTGCGTGCCGACGGCGTGGCGATTCTGTACATCTCGCACCGGCTCGACGAAATGGCGCAGATCGTCGATCGCGTGACGGTGCTGCGCGACGGGCGCCACATCTCGACGGACGATTTTGCCGACGTGAGCATCGACGACATCGTCGCGCGCATGGTCGGACGCACGCTCGACGACGCCTATCCGGCACGTCAATCGGTGCCGACGGACGACGTGCTGCTCGACGTGCGGGAACTGCGCCGGGACGGCGTGTTCGGGCCCGTGTCGTTCGCGCTGCGCCGCGGCGAGATCCTCGGCTTTGCGGGACTGATGGGCGCCGGGCGCACCGAGATCGCACGCGCGATCTTCGGCGCGGATCGTCCGGACGGCGGCACGATCGAGCTGCATGGCCGGCCGGTGACGATCCGCTCGCCGCGCGAGGCGATCCGGCACGGCATCGCGTATCTGTCGGAGGACCGCAAGAAGGAGGGGCTCGCGCTGCCGATGCCCGTCGCGGCGAACCTCACGCTGGCGAACGTGCGCGGCATCGCGTCGCGCTTCGGATTCCTGCGCTTCGACGACGAGCTCGATGTTGCACGCCGCTACGTGCAGGAGCTCGCGATTCGCACGCCGTCCGTGCACCAGCGTGTGCGCAATCTGTCCGGCGGCAACCAGCAGAAGGTCGTCATCGGCAAATGGCTGTACCGCGGCTCGAAGATCCTGTTCTTCGACGAACCGACGCGCGGGATCGACGTCGGCGCGAAATTCGCGATCTACGGGCTGATGGACCGGCTCGCCGCCGACGGCGTCGGCGTGGTGCTGATCAGTTCGGAATTGCCGGAGCTGCTCGGCATGACCGACAGGATCGCCGTTTTCCACGAAGGTCGAATGACCGCATTGCTCGACACGAAACACACCAGTCAGGAGGAGATCATGCACTACGCGTCGGGGCGTTCCCATGCTTGAAATGACATCCGATCGAAGCCAGGCCGACGAGCGGGCGGCGCGACAGCGGCGGCGCGATCTGATCCAGAAGTTCGCGGCGCTGGGCAGCCTGGTCGTGCTCGTGTTCGCGTTCTCGATCTCGAGCGCGGCGTTCTTCTCGGTCGACAATCTGATGACCGTCGGCCTGCAGGTGACCGCCATCGCCTATCTGGGCGTGGCCGCGACCTGCGTGATCATCACGGGCGGCATCGACCTGTCGGTCGGCTCCGTGCTCGCGCTGGCCGGCGTCTGCGCCGCGCTGCTGGTCAAGGCGGGCGTGCCGGTGCCCGCCGCGATGGCGGCCGGCATCCTGGTCGGCGCGCTGTGCGGGTTCGTCAACGGCATCTGCGTGACGCAGATGGGCCTGCCGCCGTTCATTGCGACGCTCGGCATGATGCTGGTCGCGCGCGGCGTCGCGCTTCAGATCACCGGCGCGCGGCCGGTATCGGATCTCGGCGACGCGTTCGGCGCGCTCGGCAACGGCGCGCTGCTGCGGATCTCGCACATCGGTGCGGACGGATTCCCCGACACGACGTTTCCCGGCATTCCGTATCCGGTCGTGATCATGGTCGTGCTGTTCGTCGTGGTGTCCGTGCTGCTGTCGAGAACGGCGCTCGGCCGCCATATCTACGCGGTCGGGTCGAACGCGGAAGCCGCGCGGTTGTCGGGCGTGAACGTACAGGGCGTGAAGCTGTTCACGTACGTGCTGTCCGGCGCGCTCGCGGGCGTGACCGGCTGCGTGCTGATGTCGCGGCTCGTCACCGGGCAGCCGAACGAAGGCGTGATGTACGAGCTCGACGCGATCGCCAGCTCGGTCATCGGCGGCACGTCGCTGATGGGCGGCGTCGGCACGATTTCGGGCACGGCGATCGGCGCGTTCGTGATCGGCGTGCTGCGCAACGGCCTGAACATGAACGGCGTGTCGAGCTTCATCCAGCAGATCATCATCGGCGTCGTGATCCTGGGCACGGTCTGGATCGACCAGTTGCGCAATCGCCGGCCCTGACCGGCAGCAAGCAGTCCTACCAACGAGAAGCGGAGCGAGACATGAACAAATCCATCCTGCTGGCGGCATCGGCGTGTGTGTTCGCGGTGTGCAACAGCGGTGCGTATGCCGCGGGCGGCGAGATCGCCGTGATCGTCAAGACGGTCAATTCGAACTACTGGCAGAACGTGCAGAAAGGCGCGAAGGCGGCACTCGACGGCGCCAAGGGCTACACGATGACGTTCCAGGGGCCGGCGGCCGAGTCCGACATCAGCGGGCAGGTCAACATGGTCGACAACGCGGTCACGCGTCATGTGGCGGGCATCGTGCTCGCGCCGTCCGATCCCGATGCGCTCGTCCCGGCGATCAAGAAGGCGTGGGAAGCGCACATTCCCGTCGTGTTGATCGACTCCGCCATCTCGGATGCCGGCAAGCCGTACTACCAGGCGTTTCTGTCGACCGACAACGAGAAGGCGGGCGCGTTGTGCGCGAAGGCGCTGATCGACCGCGTCGGACAGTCCGGCAAGATCGCGATCATGTCGTACGTGCCGGGCGCGGGGTCCGAGATCAGCCGCGTCGGTGGGTTCCGCAAGTACATCGAGAGCCATTCGAAGCTGCAGATCGTCGGCCCGTACTACTCGCAATCGCAAATGGCGACCGCGCTGAACCAGACGACCGACGTGCTGTCGTCCAACCCCGATCTGAAGGGCATCTTCGGTGCGAACGAGCCGACCGCGGTCGGGATGGGCCGTGCGCTGAAACAGTCGGGCAAGGCGGGCAAGGTGGTGGCGATCGGCTTCGACGGCAACGAGGACCTGCAGGGCTTCGTGCGCGACGGCACCGTGCAGGCGATCGCCGTGCAGGGCTCGTGGCAGATGGGGAACCAGGGCGTGCGCACGGCGATCGACGTCATCGAGCGCAAGCCTGCGCCGAAGCTGATCGATACCGGCGTCGTGATGGTCGACAAGCAGAACCTCGATTCGCAGGCGGCGAAGAACGTCCTGTACTGATCGCCCGTGCGTCCTTACCGCATCCAGTCACGCCTCATGAACGCAAGCGATACACGCACATTGCCGCGCGGCGGGCTGAAGGTGTCCGCGCTCGGGCTCGGCTGCTCGCAGCTCGGCGGCCTTTATCGGCCGATGTCTGCCGCCGACGCGGCCGCGCTCGTCGATGCCGCGTGGGCGGCCGGCCTGCGCTACTTCGACACCGCGCCGTATTACGGCTACACGCTGTCCGAGCGCCGCGCGGGTGCGGCGCTCGCCGCGCGCGAGCGCGGCACGTTCACGCTCAGCACGAAGGTCGGGCGGCTGATGCGCGCCGATGCGAGCGTGCGGCCGGGCGACGACGGCTGGGCCGAGCCGCTGCCGTTCAGGCCGGTCTACGACTACAGCTACGACGGCATCATGCGCTCGCACGAGGACAGCCTGCAACGGCTCGGGCTTGCGCGGGTCGACATGCTGTACGTGCACGACATCGGCGCGATGACGCACGGTGATCGTCACGCGCACTACTGGGAACAGTTGACGCGCGGCGGCGGGTTTCGCGCGCTGGACGCGCTGCGTGCGGGCGGCGAGATCGGCGCGTTCGGTCTCGGCGTGAACGAATGGGAAGTCGCCGCCGACGCGCTGAACGAAGCGGCACTCGATGCGGTGCTGCTGGCCGGCCGCTACACGCTGCTCGAACAGACGGCGCTCGAACCGCTGCTCGACGCATGTGCCCGTGTCGGGACTGCCGTCGTGATCGGCGGCGTGTTCAATTCCGGCCTGCTCGCCGGCAACGGCAAGTTCAACTATGCGGACGCGAGCGCCGACGTGCTCGACAAGGCGGCGCGCCTCGGCGCGCTGTGCAACCGCTTCGACGTGCCGCTTCCGGCTGCGGCGCTGCAGTTTCCGTTCGGGCATTCGGCCGTCGTGTCGTGCGTGATCGGCGCGCGCAGCGTGGCGCAACTGGAGCAGAACATCGAATGGTTCGAGCGCCCGTTGCCGGCCGAACTGTGGAATGCGCTGCGCGACGAAGACCTGATCGACGCGCACGCGCCGGTTCCGGGAGCGCGCGCATGACCGCGCGCATCGACGCCCATCAGCATTACTGGCGCATCGGCGCGCGGGCCGGCTGCTGGCCGCCGGCCGAGCTCGACGCGATTCACCGGGATTTCGGCCCCGCCGATCTGGCGCCGTTGCTCGACGCCGCGCGCATCGATGCCACCGTGCTCGTGCAATCGCTGCCGAGCGAAGCCGACACGCGCTTTCTGCTCGATCTCGCGGCCGCCACCGCGACAGTCGGCGCCGTGGTCGGCTGGGTCGACATGAAGGCCGACGACGCAGCGGCCCGGATCGCGGCGTTCGCGGCCGCGCCGAAGGCGCGAGGCTTGCGACCGATGCTGCAGGATCTGCCCGACGACGCGTGGATCGACGATCCACGGCTGGACCGCGCGGTCGCCGCGATGCGCGAGCATGCGCTGAGTTTCGATGCACTGGTGATGCCGCGCCATCTCGATTCGCTGGACGCGTTCGCGCGACGCCATCCGGATCTGCCGATCGTGATCGATCACGGCGCGAAGCCGTTCATCGAGCGCGGCGAACTGGAGCCGTGGCTGTCGTCGATGCGCCGGCTGGCGAGCCTGCCGAACGTTCGTTGCAAGCTGTCAGGCCTGTGGACGGAGGCCGGGCCATCGGCCGGCCCGGACGTCGTGCGAGCGCGCACGCGGCCGTACGTTCGCGCGCTTGCGGAGCTGTTCGGGCCGACGCGCTTGATGTGGGGCAGCGACTGGCCCGTGCTGCGGCTGGCGTCGGCGTGCGGCGGCTACGGCGACTGGCTGGCCGCTTGCGAACAAGAGTGCGCGCAGTGGCTCGGCGCCGCGGCGCTGGCCGGCGTCTTCGGCGGCAATGCGCGCCGCTTCTACCGGCTCGACACCGCATGCGACGACGAATGAACCAGAACGAAAGGAACCCGACATGCTCAGCGTGATTTGCGAATCCCCCGGCGTGCTGCGCGTGCAGCAGCGCGAGCTGCCCGTGCGCGGCAGCGGCGAAGTGCTGTTGCGCGTGCAGCGCGTGGGCATCTGCGGCACCGATCTGCACATCTTTACCGGTAACCAGCCGTACCTCGAATATCCGCGCGTGATGGGCCATGAGCTTTCCGCGGTCGTCGTCGACGCGGAAGCCGAATCGGGGCTCGGCGCGGGCGACGCGGTGTACGTGATGCCGTATCTGTCGTGCGGACACTGCGTCGCGTGCCGTCACGGCAACACGAACTGCTGCGTGAACATCAAGGTGCTCGGCGTGCATCGCGACGGCGCGCTCGCCGAATATCTGAGCGTGCCCGCGCAGTTCGTGCACAAGGCCGACGGCATTTCGCTCGACCAGGCGGCGATGCTGGAATTCCTCGCGATCGGCGCGCATGCGGTGCGGCGCGCGGACGTCCGCGCCGGACAGCGGGCGCTGGTCGTCGGCGCCGGGCCGATCGGCATGGCCGCGATGATCTTCGCGAAGCTGCGCGGCGCCGACGTCACGTGCCTCGACTCGCGGGCCGATCGCCTGGCGTTCTGCCGGCAGCATCTGACGGTCGATGCGACGGTGGAGGTGGGCGCGGACGACGCGGCGCGTCTCGCGGCGTTGACGAACGGCGAGTATTTCGATGCGGTGTTCGACGCGACGGGCAATCTCGATGCGATGAATCGCGGCTTCGAGTTCGTCGCGCACGGCGGCAAATACACGTTGATCTCGATCGTGCGCGGGCACGTCGCGTTCTCGGATCCGGAGTTCCACAAGCGGGAAACCACGTTGCTCGCGAGCCGGAATGCCACGGCCGAGGATTTCACGACGGTGCTCGACGCGATGCGAGCGGGCCGCATTCCGGACCGCGCGCTGAACACGCACCGGATGCGGCTCGAGGATGTGCCGGATGCGCTGCCGCGCCTGCTGGAAGCAGGGCAGACCGTCGTGAAGGCGCTCGTCGAATGCTGAGCCGTCGAATCCGGCGCGTGGAGCGCACGCGATGATGCCGCCGATCCTGCAGTTCGGCACGAGCCGCTTCCTGTTGGCACACGTCGACCTGTTCGTGTCGCAGGCACTGGACGACGGCCACGCGATCGGCGGCATCGGCATCGTGCAGACGACCGGCAATCCGGCCAGCCGCGCACGCATCGACGCGCTGCGCGCGACCGGTCGCTATCCGGTGCGGATTCGCGGGCGCGACCGCGGCGGCGTCGTCGATGAAGTCGTCGAGTGCCACGCCGTGCATCGCGCGTGGGACGCCGAGCGCGACTGGCCGGAAATTCGCCGTGCGGCGATCGAGACCGTGCGCGTGATCGTGTCGAACACCGGCGACGCAGGCTATCGTGCCGATCCGCGCGACGCAGCGGACCTGCTGGGCCAGCCGGCGCAGGCGCCGCGCAGCTTTCCGGCGAAGCTGCTCGTGCTGCTGCATGCGCGCTGGCAGGTGCGGCCCGGCGACGGTGCGTCCATCCTGCCTTGCGAACTGGTGACGAACAACGGCGACACGCTGCGCGACATCCTGCTGGATCTCGCGCGAGCGTGGCGGCTGCCGGACGCGTTCGCCGACTATCTGCGCCACCGGTGCGTGTGGGTCAACTCGCTCGTCGACCGCATCGTGTCCGAGCCGCTTCATCCGGTCGGCGCGGTCGCGGAGCCCTACGCGCTATGGGCGATCGAACGGCATGCCGGCATGACGCTGCCGTGCCGGCACGCGCAGATCGCCGTCACCGACGATCTGCGCAGCCACGAGCGCCTGAAGCTGTTCTTCCTGAATCTCGGGCACAGCTGGCTCGCGGAGCAGTGGATGGCGGCGGGGCGCGACGCATCCGAAACGGTGCTGGACGCGATGAACGATGCGCGGCTGCGCGACGGTCTCGAGGCGGTGTGGCGCGATGAAGTGGCGCCGGTATTCGTTGCGCTCGGCATGCGCGAAACGGCGGAGCGCTATGTCGACAGCGTGCGCGAGCGCTTTCTCAATCCGTTTCTCGCGCATCGCATCGCCGATATCGCGATCAACCATCGCGAGAAGGTGGCGCGGCGGATCGAGCCGTTGCTGGCGCTCGCGGATTCGCTGGGGGTGCCGGTCGAACAACCGCGGTTGCGGCAACTCGTCGCCCGCTACGAATCGGCCGGCGTCGTAACGACAGGGAGAAGTCAATCGTGAAGCAACCGGCAATCGTGATCCTTCACGGCAACGACAACGTCGCCGTCGCACTCGACGCGCTGGCGCCGGACGCGCCGATCGACGTGCACGGCGCGCCGCTGCGGCCGGCGGCCGCGATACCGGCCGGCCACAAGATCGCCACCGCGCCGATCGCGCGCGGCGACGCGATCGTCAAATGCGGGCAGCCGATCGGCATCGCGCTGCGCGACATCGCCGCGGGCGAGCACGTGCACGTGCACAACGTCGGGATGCCCGACCGGCATGCGCAACACGATGGCGCCAGCGGCGGCGCGTGCGACGTTCCGGCGGATCGCGGCGACACCTTCGACGGGTTCGTGAGGCCGGACGGCAGCGTGGGAACCCGCAACTACGTCGGTGTGATCGCGAGCGTCAACTGCTCCGCGAGCGTCTGTCATGCGATCGCCGATGCCTACCGGCACGGCGCGCTCGATGCGTTCGATCACGTCGACGGCGTCGTCGCGATCACCCATCAAAGCGGGTGCGGGATGTCGGCAACCGGGGACGGCATCGAACTGCTGCGGCGCACGCTCGTCGGCTATGCGCGCAACCCGAATTTCGCCGGCGTGCTGCTCGTCGGACTCGGGTGCGAGGTCAACCAGGTCGGCGCATTGGCGGAACGGCTCGACGCGGCGGCGCCGGGCACAGTGCGCACGCTGGTCATCCAGGACGAGGGCGGCGTGCGCGACACCGTCGCACGAGGCGTGTCGATCGTGCGCGAGTTGCTCGACGCGGCCGAACGCGCGCGCCGCAGCACGGTGCCGGCATCGCGGCTGACGGTCGGCCTGCAATGCGGCGGATCCGACGGCTACTCGGGGATCACGGCGAATCCGGCGCTTGGCGCGGCCGTCGATCTGCTGGTCCGCAACGGCGGCACGGCGATCTTGTCGGAGACGCCCGAGATCTACGGCGCCGAGCATCTGCTGATCGCGCGGGCGGCGTCGCGCGACGTGGCGGAGCGCCTGCTCGGCCGGTTGCAGTGGTGGGAGCGCTACGTCGCCGACAACGGCGGCGAAATGAACAACAACCCGTCGCCCGGCAACCTCGCCGGCGGCATCACGACGATTCTCGAGAAGTCGCTCGGCGCGGTGTCGAAGGGCGGCCGCTCGCCGCTGCGCGCCGTCTACGATTATGCGGAGCCGGTGCGGCAAGCCGGGCTCGTGTTCATGGATACGCCCGGCTACGACCCGGTGTCGGCCACCGGGCAGATCGCCGGCGGCGCGAATCTCGTGTGCTTCACGACGGGCCGCGGCTCGGTATTCGGCTCGAAGCCGGTGCCGACGATCAAGATCGCGACGACGACCGGCCTGTTCGAACGGATGCGAGCGGACATGGATTTCGACAGCGGCGCGATCGTCGCCGGTTCGCTCACGGTCGGCGAAGCCGGCGAGCGGCTGTTTCGGCTGATGCTCGATGTCGCATCCGGACGGCGGTCCCGCAGCGAGGACAACGGTATCGGCGAACGCGAATTCGTGCCGTGGCTGCGCGGCGCGGTCATGTGACGCGCGGGGCCGACTGCCCGGACGCAGGCGCCGAATGCAGCCCGTTTGCCTGGTGTGCAGGCGGTCGCGCCGCATCGAATCCCGCGTCGTGCGCGTCATCAAACAAAACGGGCGATCCATCAAACATCCATTTGATCCTCCCCCATTACAATGAGTGCCGGGTGGTCGACCGTCGGGATTGCGCGTCGAATGCCGCGACGGCTTGATTGAACGTGACCCATGCCGCCATTCCATGGCGTTTGGCGCGATGCGTTCGAGTCCGTCCGTCGAGCGTCTGTTGTGCAATTGAACACGGCGAAATTCGCAAGCAAATCGAATAGAAAATGAATTGGCGTCGATATATTGACGCCGGTAGCGTGATGAAAAACTGGCGCCGCCCACGGTGGCTCCGCATATCCACGACAAGAAATCCGTCTGGCGGGTGGGGTGTATGACGCACGGTGCGAAGACCAATACAAGACGACTGATCCCGCGGAAGCGATGGGCTTGTCCCAGGCGGGGTCATACACATTCCGCACAGACGCGTGCGCCTCTGCTTTCGTCGGCGCGCTTCGATTGGCAGAGCGGGGGCCGCCGGCCGGCTTTGAGCGAGCGGCTCGGCGGCTGTTGAGCTCGACAACCCGTGGCGAGTCCCGGTCCCCGAACAACATGCAGTTTCGCGGCGCTCGGCGAATGTCGCAGCCAGCGGTCGATCGCGTTCGAAAACATGCGATGACGCGTGCTTCTCGCTGCAGCTGACTTATCGGTAACGCAACGGGTCTTTCAGCGAAACGGCCGGTTGCGGCGCGTGCTGCCTGTTGCCGCTTGGGCGAGATCCGCAGCGCAACGACACGTCATGTGATCGTCGTTGCACGACACCACGGAATCCGAAGAGCAGCATTCCGAATCGCTTTTGAAATACCGGAAAAGCACGCGTCCGATGTGCGTCGCGTAGCCCGGAACATCGCCGCGACACGTCGACGGACGCTGTGCATGTCGGGTCTCGGCCGCGCAACGAGCCGTCACGTCCAAAGGCCCTTGAACCGATCACTTACCGACAGGAAAAACAACGATGAACCGCATGTTCCGCATTATCTGGTCCAGGGCGCTGCGCACTTGGGTGGTCGCGTCGGAATTGACCACGCGGGGCGGCAGGAGCGGCGGCGACAGCGGCCGATGTCAGGTATGGGCGGCTGGCGCGGGTGTGAGCGTGCTTGCGCTTTGCTGCTGGGCCGCGCCGGCCGGCGCCCAGGTATGGAAAGGCACCACCAGCGGCGACTGGACCGTTGGAAGCAACTGGTCCACGGGCACCGCGCCGACCGGCGCCGGGACGGTGACGATCAACACGAACTCGCCCAATCCGACGGTGCTGGGCGTCTCCGGTGCAGCGACCGCCACCATAGGCACGCTCTACATGAGCGGCGTTGCCGCCGGGACCGCGAACACGTTCACGAGCGCGCTGACGATTCAGAACGGCAGCAAGTTGACGTCGGGCGCCGCGAACATCGGCTATTGGGATGCGGGTGCGTCCGTCACCGGATCCGCCACGGCCACGGTGACGGGCCCGGGTTCGTCATGGTCGGCCACCAGCATGGCGCTCGGCACGGGCGCAACCAACGGCGTCACGGGCACGTCCGCACCGGGCACGCTGAACATTGCCGACGGTGCCGCGGTGAAGGTGACCGGGACCATGGCATTCGGGGCGAGCAGCGGCAGCGGGACGCTGAACATAACGGGAGGCGGTACGCTCACCACCGGCAATGCAACGATGTGGGACCTCGGAGCAAGCACCGTCAATACCGCGAATATTTCCGGCGCCGGATCGAAGTGGTCGGTAGGCGGAACGTTGGTGGTCGGTTTCCGGGCCAGCGGCACGGCCGGCACCAGCACGATCAACGTGGCAAACGGCGGCGCCGTGGCCGCCACCGGTGATATCAACTTCGGCGGCACGACCCTCAGCACAGGGGGAGCCGGCACCGTAACCGTGACCGGCGCGGGGTCGCAGCTGAGCGCCGGCGGGGCACTCAACATCGGCTTATGGAGCAAAGGCAGCACGTTGACGGTTTCCGACGGTGCGCTGGCAACCGCAAGCACGGTGACGATAACCAGTTCTGCGTTCTCGACGGCCACGCTGAACCTGTCGAGCGGCGGCACGCTCGCGACCCAGTCGCTGACGGCCGGAGGAGGGGCCGCACAGGCGAACTTCGATGGCGGCACGTTGCGCGCGACGGCGAACAATACCGCGTTCGTCAGCGGCTTTACCGGCACCGGACTCAACCTCGCCGCGGGCGGGCTCACCGTCGACACCGGCGGCTTCAATGTCACCGCGGCGTCGCCATTCAGCGGAACGGGCGCGCTCACCAAGGTCGGAACGGGCACTGCAACGCTGACCGGCGACAACACGTACACGGGCGGCACGACCGTTGCGGCGGGCACGCTGCAAATCGGGAATGGCGGTACGACCGGCAGCATCGTCGGCGACGTGACGAACAACGGCACGCTGGCCTTCGACCGATCGGATACCGCGACTTACGGCGGCACGATTTCCGGCAGCGGCGCGGTCAGCCAGCTCGGCACGGGCACGACGGTGCTGACGGGGAACAACGGCTACACGGGCGGCACGACGATCTCGGCGGGCACGCTGCAGCTGGGCAACGGCGGCACGTCGGGCTCGATCACGGGCAACGTGACGAACAACGGCACGCTGGCCTTCGATCGCTCCGATACCAGCACGTACGGCGGCCAGATTTCCGGCAGCGGCGCGGTCAACCAGATCGGCGCCGGCACGACGGTGCTGACCGGCAACAACACCTACACCGGCGGCACGGCCATCAACGGCGGCACGCTGCAGGTCGCCAGCGATGCCAACCTGGGCGACGCAAGCGGCGCGCTGTCGTTCAACGGCGGCACGCTTCACAACACGGCGGCCTTGACGTCCGCGCGGGCGATCACGCTCGGCGCGGCGGGCGGGACGTTCCAGACGACCGGCAATCTGACGCTGACGGGCACAATCGGCGGTGCGGGTGCGCTGACGAAGACGGATAGCGGTACGTTGGCGCTCGGCGCCGACAACACGTACACGGGCGGCACGACGATCTCGGCGGGCACGCTGCAGCTGGGCAATGGCGGCACGTCGGGCAGTATCGTCGGCGACGTGACGAACAACGGCACGCTGGCCTTCGATCGTTCCGATACGAGCGCGTACGGCGGCACGATTTCCGGCAGCGGCGCGGTCGCGCAGATCGGTGCCGGCACGACCGTGCTGACCGGCAACAACGGCTACACGGGCGGCACGACGATTTCCGCGGGCACGCTGCAATTGGGCAACGGCGGCACGTCGGGCAGTATCGTGGGCGACGTGACGAACAACGGCACGCTGGCCTTCGACCGTTCCGATACCGCGATCTACGGCGGGCGGATTTCCGGAAACGGTTCGCTCAGCCAGATCGGCGCCGGCACGACCGTGCTGACCGGCAACAACAGCTATGCAGGCGGTACGACGATTGCGGCCGGCACGCTGCAACTGGGCAACGGCGGAACCTCGGGCGGCATCGTCGGCAACGTGGTGAACAACGGCACACTGGCGTTCAACCGTTCCGATACGGTCACTTATGGCGGCACGATTTCGGGCAGCGGCGCGGTGAGTCAAAGCGGCACCGGCACGACGATTCTCGCTGGCAACAACAGCTACACCGGCGGCACGACGATCGCCGCCGGCGCGCTGGCGGTCGGCGACGCGTCGCATCCGCTGGCGACGACCGGCTCGGGAGACGTCTCCGTCGCGTCGGGCGCCGCGCTGGGCGGGTACGGGCAGATCGCAGGCTCCGTGCAGAACGGCGGCACGCTGGCGCCTGCCAATGCGTTGCCGGTCTTCGCCGCAGGCCCGGCCGGCACGTTGCGGATCGGTGGCTCGCTGGCCAACACCGGCACGCTGCAACTCGCCGCGGCGAGCGGCCGCGCGGGCAACGTGCTGGAAGTCGGCGGCAATTACGCCGGTGGCGGCCGGCTGATCGTGAACACGTTGCTCAACGAGGGCGGGGCGGCATCCCAAACCGACCGCCTCGTCGTGCACGGCCAGACGAGCGGTCAAACCGCGATCGCGGTGCGCGGGAGCGGGGCCGGGGCGAAAACGGTGGGAGACGGGATCCTCGTCGTCGAGGTCGGCCCGCAGTCGGGCGCGAGCAGCGTTCAGCAGGCGACCGCCGCGGCAGGCCCAGGGCTTCAGCGCGAGATCCATCAAGGCGTGCAGTCCGCGCCAGGCAGCTTCCAGCTCGCGGGCCCGGTCCAGGCCGGCGCATACCAATACCTGCTTTATCAAGGCGGGGCCCAGTCGGCGCAAGACTGGTATCTGCGCTCGGCGATCGTCGACGCCGGTGCCCCCGCGTCGGGTACGCCGGGTTCAGGCGCACCCGTTCAGGGTGCGCAGCAGGCGCCGCTTTATCGACCGGCTGTCGCGGGCTACGCGCTGATGCCGGCGCTGAACGTCGACTACGGCTTCTCGGTGCTCGGACGTCTGCACGAGCGTGTCGGCGACGTCGCGGCGCTGGAAGCGGCGCAAGGTACGCATGGCGATGCCGTATGGGCACGCGTGGGCGGCAACGGGCTCGACGCGAGTGCCGGCCGCTTCTCCGCGGATTCGCGAACGTACCTGGCGCAGTTCGGCAAGGACTGGACGCTGCGTTCGAACCCGGCGAGCGGCAGCACGCACGCGGGCGTGACGGCCACGATCGGCTCGATGTCGGCCAGCTTCGACGATCGTCTTCGCCCGATCGCCGGATTGGCGACGCAGACGGGTACCGCCGAAATGCAGGCGCAATCGCTGGGCGCGTACCTGACGCATTATTTTGCCGGCAGCGGCTACGTCGACGCGGTCGCGCAGATCACGCACTACCGGAACAAGTATGGCGACGTGTATCGCGGGCAGGGCGTGCAGAACGGATATGGCGCCGGCATGTCGCTCGAGGCGGGCCAACCGTTCGCCGTTGCGGGTCTGTTCGCTGTCGAGCCGCAGATGCAACTGATGTACCAGTACACGCACCTCAATCACTTCGACGATGCCGTTTCGTCGATATCGGGCAATACGACCCACGCGCTGCGCGGCCGGGCCGGTATCCGCCTGTTCAAGGCCAACATGGCCGATGCATCGGGATCGACCGCGGCGACGCCGTATCTGACGGCCGACGTACTGCATGACTTCACGCCGATGGGGACGACCGTCATCGCCGGGAATGCCGTGCCCGCCGAATTCGGGCGGACCTGGTACGAACTGGGAGCCGGTATTTCGGCGCAATTGGGCAGGGCGATGCAGCTCACCGCGCAGGTGAAATACGCGAGCCGCATCGGCGGCGACGAGCGGCGCAACCTGGCGGTTCAGGGGGGGCTGCGCTATGGCTGGTAGCACGCGGCCCGCGGTCGTGTGCTACGCATCGCGGTGTCGCGCGCCGGCGTCCCGCACGTGCCGCACGCGATCCGCGACGAACGTGCGCACGTTTCCATCGGGAAACAGGATCGCGACCTGTTCGTCGGTCGACATGACCACTTCTCCGACACCGAAACGCGCGACACGCGCCTTTTCGCCGCGCGCCCATCCGCGCTTTCGCTCGGCAAGCTGCCCGGTACGGCGACGCGCGATCGCCGCGGGCGAATGCACGTCGGGCAGCGGCTCGACGTGCGGCGGATGGATGCAGTTGTCGCAAGTGCCGCAGCGCTCCATCGCCGTGTCTTCGTCGTAATACTCGAGCATCAGCCGCCAGCGGCAGCGCGCGCTTTGCGCGTAATCGATCATCTGTTGCAATGCGTTGCGATCGCGCTCGCGCATCTGCACGAACTGTTGCGCGGCAGGCGCAACCGCTTCGCGCAGTCGCGCCGGCTCGGCGCCGGTGCGCAGCCGGTAGCGATGCCGGCGATCGCGCTGCACGATGCGGGCGTCGATCAGCATCGCGAGCGCCACGTCGAGCTTGCCGGATGGAACGTCCGTCAGCCTCTCAGCCAGCGCCTTCCCGGACACGCCGGTGCCGCCGGATGCGGCGGGCGGCTGCGCGGCTTCGCGCTGCCCGTCGCCCGCCGCCCCCGCGATGGCGTCGAACACGTGCGACACCAGCTCGGCGTCGGGGTATTTTCCCGCGAGGAAGAACTGCTGAATGCGGCGATCGTTGAGATCGAACAGCAGCACGCAATCGGCTGGTTCGCCGTCGCGCCCGGCGCGCCCCGTTTCCTGGTAATACGCGTCCAGATTCCCCGGGATCTGGTAGTGAATGACGAAGCGCACGTCCGGCTTGTCGATGCCCATGCCGAACGCGTTCGTGGCGACGATGACGCGCGCGTCTCCGTTCATGAAGCGGTCCTGCTCGTCGCGGCGCGCTCTGGCCGGAAGTCGCCCGTGATAGCGCGCCACGCGTTCTCCGCTCGCCGCCAGCCACGCCCACACGCGTTGAACGTCGCGCACGGTGGCGACATAGACGATGCCCGCGCCTTGCAGTTCGCCGGTCAGGTCGAGCAAGCGCCGTTGCTTCAGTTCGAGCGCGCGCGCGGCTTCGCGGCGTCCGTGCCCGGCGCCCGTATGAATCACGCGGTAGCGCAGGTTGGGCCGGTAGGTGCCTGTGCGCACGATGGCCGGATCGCGCAGCCGCAATGCGTGCACGATGTCCTCGACGACGTCCGGCGTCGCGGTGGCGGTGAGCGCGAGGACCGGCGGGCCGCCGAGCGTCCGAACCGCGTGCGCGATGTCGAGGAACGCCGGCCTGAAATCATGTCCCCACTTGGACACGCAGTGCGCTTCGTCCACGACGACGAGTTCCACCGGCACCTGCGTGCCCCCGGCGAGCACATCGACGAACGCGGGCTGCGCGAGGCGCTCCGGCGTCACGAACACGATGCGCGGCCGTCCGTCGCGCAATGCCTGCAATGCCGATCGCTCGTCGTCGCGCCCGAGCGTGCTGTTCAGGAGCACGCAATCGATGCCGAGTGCGTGCAGCTTGTCCGCTTGATCCTTCATCAGCGAGATCAGCGGCGACACGACGAGCGTCATGCCGTCCAGATGCAATGCCGGCAACTGGTAGCACAACGACTTGCCCGCGCCGGACGGCATCGTGGCCAGCGTGTCGCGGCGTGCCAGCACGCTGCGGATGATGGCCTCTTGTCCGCCGCGCAGGCGCGCGATGCCGAAGCGCTCGCGCATCGTCCTGCGCAGTTCGCGCAGCCGCGTGTTTACCGTCATCTGCGTCCCTCGGTCGTGATCGCGGGGATGTTCGAGCAAGGCGTGTGCCGGACGATGCCGCGCCGGGGGCAACCATCGGCGCACCTGCGGATCGACGCGTTGGCAGGGGGAGCCGGGCCGCGCGGCGTGTGTGTGCGGCGCCGTCGGCCGTGTGCTGCGCGGACCATTTAACGAAAAGGGTGTCGTTGCGATATTTTGGCCACACCGGGACGGTATATGACGGTTTGTCCGGTCGCGAAACGGCTTCTTGCACCGAGCGTCATGTCGCGACTGAAAACGTAAGGCCCGCTTCACGCGGGCCTTCGTTCGGTCAGCAATTGCCTTTCTTCGCCTGTCCGGGCGGACAGAATCCGTTCCCCGGCCCGCCTTGCGGCGCGACGACGACCGGCGGGCCCGGAACGTACGCGACGCACCCGCTGAGCGCGCCGACCACGCTCGCCGCGGCGAGCAATGCGACAACCCCTTTCTTCACTTCGTTCTCCCGTTATGGAGGAAAGGGCCGGCGGCCCTTTCCGGTGATGCTGCCGACGCGTCAGAAGCTGAAATTGACGTTCGACTGGCTGGTCGTTGCGTTGACGTTCGTCGATTGCGTTGCGCCCGACGCGGCGTCCGCCTCGATCGTGTATTGCGCGGCGGCGGCCGGCGATGCGGCGAGCGCGACCGGCAGCGAACCCGAGTACGTGCCGACGATCGGCGCGGCGGTGGGCACGTTGAGCGCATAGGCGCCGGTGTCCATGTTCGCGTTGATCGACGTGATCTCGTACGCTTTCGCATCGATGGTCTGCAGCGCACGCACGAACGCGTTGGCGTTTGCCGTGACGGTGCCGCTGACCGTGCTCATCGTCGACGCCGGCAGCGCGATCGGCGCGCTCGACGCCGAAACCGCGGTGGTCGCGTTCACGACGACCGGAACCGAGCGCACGATGCCCGACGCGAAGTTGTTCTGCACGATCACGACGTCGTAGTTGCCTTGCGTCGAGCTCTGGATCAGCGGCGACAGCACGAACTTGCCGGTGCCGTCGGCCACCGTGCCGCGTACGACCTTGCCGCCTTGTTCGGCATACACGGTCGCGCCGGCTTCGGCAGGTGCGACATAGCCGGAGATCGCGCCGCTCACGACGGTCGGGATCGCGGTGACGACCGGCTTCAGCGCATACGTGCCGTTGCCGCGCTGGACGATCGACTTGCACGCGTTGAAGTCGAGCACGAGATCGACGAGCGTGTTCGGTTGCACCGTGAACGGCTGGATGATCTTGTAGCCGCTTTGCGTCGCGCTCGGCGTCGCCAGCGCCTGCTCGGTGCCGCCCGTCGGGACGACCGAGTTCGCGAGATTGTTGCCCTGGTTCTGCGCGAGAACGAGACGGACCTGCTGATACTGGCCGGCCGGCAGCGCGGTCTGGCCGATATCGGCGAGCACGCCGTTGGTGAGCGACAGCAGGTCGATCTTCTGCGGCGTCGTCAGCGTGATCGTCGACCAGCCGGCATCGTTATCGGAAGCATTCGCATTCGCATTGACGCGGACCTGCGACACGGTCACGTACACGTGATCGAAGCCGCAGGACGGCGCATCGGTCATCGCGACGTGCAGCGTGCCGGTTTGCCCGGCGCCGCCGTCGTCGCCGCCGCCGCAGCCCGCGAGCGCGAACGGCACCGCTGCCGCACACAGCGCGGCCTTCCAGAACGTATTGTTCATTTTTTTATCCCCCTCCGACATGATTGCGGGTGCAACGAAGGATAGCTTCGTCCGGTGTCCGCGGTGTGGTCAGGTTTGAAACGAACGGTAAGTTCTGCGTCGTCGCGTAAGCGGGCGGTCGGTTGCGCGGCATTCGCGTTGCCACGGCGGCAATTGCCGCGCATGGCGAGCGAATGCGCATGTCGGCGGAGCAGCCGACGAAGCGCCACGGCCGGATCCGGCCGGTACTTCCCAAAACTTGATCGGTAAAAGCACCGAATTCGCGGCGATTGTTTCCCGGCTATAGTCGATGCGTGAACGATAGCGACGGTGAAATGCGCCGCCGCCGTTCAGGCAATGACTGCAGACGGGTGCTGTATGAAAAACACAATCGAAAAGACCACCGGACCGGTATGGGGCGTGGCGGCAGGCGTACTGCTGGCTGCCGCGGGGCTGAGTCTGGGCATGTTCCCGAAGGCGCTGCACAGCGCGGGAACCGCCAACGAGTTCATGGCATCCGGCATCGCGATGCTCGGCATCTTCGTCGTCGTTTATTCCATGCACGAGCTGCGACGAAAGCGCGTGCACTGAGCGCGCGCATACCGCCGATCCGCAACGCGTCTTCGTCCGCCGGACAGCTCATGAATGCGCGCGTCCGTCGGGCGGCCCCGCATCGATCAACAGATCGTCGACGATGAATTCGCCGGCCGCCCGGCCGGCGCGCAACGCATGGAGCGTGTCGTCGAACAGCCGGCCGCCGTCGTCGGCGAGGCGGACCGGCGCGAGCACGCGCGGCATGCTGCCGGCCCTGCGTACGTGCACGACCGCGACGAATCCGAAGCGCAGCGCGTCGGGCGGCGGTGCGGGCTCGCGCGGCGGGTCGAGCCGGAATTCGCAGCGGACGTCGATGGTGTATCCGCGGTAGGTGTACGCACTGTTCATCTGCAGCTCGCTCGAAAGGGAACGCGACGACGGACCGTGGGCGCATGATATCGCTCATGCGGGCCGGCGGGGGTGGGGCGTCTACCTACTTGAGGATTTCATGCTCGTACACGAGCTCGACGATGCGCTTCGTCGGGATGCTCGCGCGCAGCTTGTCCACGCCGTCGATGCGAAACCACCTGCATTTCTCGATCTCGTTGCTTGCCTGCGGCGTCTGGTCGGGGCCGACTTCGGCGAAGAACACGTGATGAACCTTCGCGAGCCCCGTGAATTGCATCGAGTAGACGAGTGTCTGGCCGGTGATGCCTGTTTCTTCCCGCAGTTCCCGATGCGCAGCGTCGAGCGGCGTTTCGGCGCGCTTGATCGTGCCGCCGGGCAGCGCCCAGCGCGACGATGCGCGCGCGACGAGCAACACCTGTTCGTCGCGATAGCAGACGATGGTCGCCCGTTCCTTGATCGGAACGGCGCCGGTTTCCGGCGTCTTGGGGGAGAGGGCTTGAGGCATGAGCCGATACTAGCGAGTTTCGGCCGCCCGGCCAAGCCGATCGCTCGACGCATCGGCCGGGCATCGCGCGGCCCGCCGATCGGGCCGCATCGGCGTGGAGTGCGTGCGGTTACTTCTGTTCCGGCAGGAACCAGTTCATCACGAGCGCGCAGATGCCGCCCGTCGCGACACCCGATTCCAGCACGTTCTTCAGCGCATGCGGCAGGCTGTTCAGGATGTCCGGCACCTGCGACACGCCGAGGCCGAGCGCGAGCGACACCGCGATGATCAGCAGCGCGCGGCGGTCGAGGCGGATGCCGGACAGGATGTTGATGCCCGACGCCGCCAGCGCGCCGAACATCACCATCGCCGCGCCGCCGAGCACGGGCTCGGGCACGGCCTGCAACGCACCCGCGACGACCGGGAACAGGCCCAGTACGACCAGCATGCCGGCGATCCAGATGCCGACGTGGCGGCTCGCGACGCCGGTGATCTGGATCACGCCGTTGTTCTGCGCGAACACGGAGCTCGGGAACGTGTTGAACACGCCGGCCAGCAGCGAATTCGCACCGTTGACGAGCACGCCGCCCTTGATCCGCCGCATCCACACCGGCCCTTCGACAGGCTCCTTCGAGATCTTGCTGGTGGCGGTGACGTCGCCGATCGCCTCGAGCGACGTGACGAGGTAGATGATCAGCATCGGCACGAACAGCGGCCACGAGAAGCCGATGCCGAAGTGCAGCGGCGTCGGAATCTGGAACAGCGCGGCCTGGTGCATGCCGGTGAAGTCGAGGCGGCCGAGCATCGCGGCCGCCGCATAGCCGATGGCCAGCGCGATCACGAGCGCGGTGCTGCGCACCCACACGATCGGCACGCGGTTCAGCAGGATGATGATGCCCAGCACGACGCACGACAGCGTCAGGTTCTGCGCGCTCGCGAACGTGCCGTTCGCCATCGCGCCGAAGCCGCCGCCCATGCTGATGAGGCCGACCTTGATCAGCGTGAGGCCGATCAGCAGCACGACGATGCCGGTGACGAGCGGCGTGATCAGGCGTTTCACGAACGGCAGGATGCGCGACACGCCCATCTCGACGAACGAGCCGGCGATCACGACGCCGAAGATCGCGGCCATCACGGTTTCGACCGGCGTGCCTTGCTTGACCATCACGCTGCCGCCGGCGATCAGCGGGCCGACGAAGTTGAAGCTGGTGCCCTGCACGATCAACAGGCCGGCGCCGAGCGGGCCGAAGCGCTTGCATTGCACGAAGGTCGCGATGCCGGAAATCACCAGCGACATCGACACGATCAGGGTCGTATCGCGGCTCGACACGCCGAGTGCCTGGCAGATCAGCAGGCCGGGCGTGACGATCGGCACGATGATCGCCAGCAGGTGCTGAAGCGCGGCGACGAACGCGACCATCGGCGCGGGCCGGTCGTTCGGGCCGTAGACGAGGTCGTGCGACGGATCGGTATCGGCGCCGTGGGACACGGATCGGGCAGGGGAAGCGGGTTGCATGGCGAGCGGGCCGGACGAGGTGGAAAGTGCGGCATTTTAGCCGAAGGACCCGCCGGCGCCCGCGCCCGATGCAATTGCCGGGATTCGGGAAAACGGTGCCTGATCCATCCGGCCGGATCGGGCCGCGTCGCGCCCGTTCGTCAGCGCGCGCGGCGCGGTGCGCCGGTGTCCGGATACGCCCGCTTGCATACATCGATCACGGCATCGCGCAGCCGGCGATGCGCCGGGTCGCCGTGCATGCGCGGATGCCATAGCGCAGAGACGAGGATTTCCGACAACTGGACTGGTATCTCGAAGCTGCGCAGGCCCAGTGCGTCCGCGAGCCCCGGCGTGAACGCGTTGCCGAGGCTCGAGTGCGGCACGAGCGCGATCAGATCGGTGCCGGCCGCGACGCGCATCGCATCGGGATAGCCCGGCACGACGACGTGCACCGCATGGGCGGGCGCGAGCGTGTCCGCCGGGCCGCTGAAATCGCCGAGCTGCGCCGCGATCACGTGACGGCAGCGTGCATAGCGCGCGGCCGTGACCTTGCCCGCACCGTTGCCCGACGCGAACAGCGGATGCCCGGCGCGCGCCACCGCGACGTGCCGGTCGTAAAACAGCTCGCGTGTGTGCAACTCCGGCGCGTCGTCGCCGCGCTTGCCGATTTCCAGGTCGACCGTGCCGTCGCGCAGCGGCCCCGGATCACGATGGGGCTTCGCGACGAAACGCACGCGCACGCCGGGCGCGATGTCGCCGATCGCGGCGACCACCGGGCCGGCGAGCATGTCCATGAACGATGCACCGGCGCGGATCGTGAATGTCGACGACAGCGCCGCCATGTCGATGTCGGCGGTGGCGGGCCGCAGCACGGCGCGCGCGTCCGCTGCGACCGCGTGCACGCGATCGCGCAACGCCGCCGCGTGCGGCGTCGGCACGAGCGTGCGTCCGGCCCGCACGAGCAATTGATCGCCGGTGGCCGCGCGCAGCCGCGCGAGCGTGCGGCTCATCGCGGACGTGCTCAGCCCGAGGCGGCGCGCGGCGGCGGTCACGCTGCCCTCGGTCAGCAGCACGTCGAGCGCGGTGACGAGGTTCAGGTCGATGTCGTCCATCCGGACAGCATACGGCATCGCGTGGTTTGACAGCGCGTGGGATGCAACTATCGGTTGAATCCGGTGCGTCTGGTGCATCTCGTCTCACGCACCTATAGTCGCTGCATGACTGACTTCGGCAAAGGCGAACATCATGCAATCGACCGTATCCGGCACCGGCGCGCCATCGATCCTGCTCGTCGCGGCGTCGCGCGGGCTCGGGCTCGCGATGGCCGAGCAATTCCTGGACAAGGGCTGGCACGTCACCGGCACGGTTCGCGCCGGATCGGGCCGGACGAAGCTGCACGAGCTGGCCGAACGCTTCGACGGACGGCTCGACATCGACACGCTGGACATCTGCGAACCGGAACAGCTGTCCGCGTTGCGCGCGCGCCTCGCGGGCCGGCGCTTCGACATGCTGTTCGTGAATGCGGGCACGACCAACGATCCGAACGAAACGATCGGCGAAGTCACGACCGACGAATTCGTGCGCGTGATGATCACGAACGCGTTGGCGCCGATGCGCACGATCGAGGTGCTGCACGATCTGGTGCGCGACGACGGGCTGATCGGCGCGATGTCGTCGGGGCAAGGGAGCGTCGCGAACAACGTGACCGGGATGCGCGAGGTCTACCGCGGCAGCAAGGCCGCGCTGAACCAGTTCATGCGCAGCTTCGCCGCGCGTCAGGCCGCGACCCGGCGCGCGATGGTGCTGATGGCGCCGGGCTGGGTCCGCACGGAACTCGGCGGGCCCGACGCGCGCCTGACGATCGAAGAAAGCGTGCCGAGCCTCGTGAACGTGCTGATCGACAAGCAGCGGCGCGCGGGGCTCGAATACCTCGATTACCTGGGGCGCACGGTGCCGTGGTAAGCACCGCGGCCGGGCGGGCGCGAGACGCCGCCGGAGCCGGCGACGGCGGCGCACCGGCATGCGAGCAGCGCGCGTCCGGACGTTCGCACGGCGCATCGCTATCACGTGGATGACCGCGCTGCGTGCGCTGCGCCGATTCAATACAATGCGACGTCGAGGCGTCGGCGTCGTATCGTGCAGCCGGCCGCCAGGTTCGATGAGCGGGATCGACGAGCTTCCCGCGCGTCGCAGAACGACGGGCCGCCGGCGAATACGGAGCGCAGCATGAACGAACCCTATCTGCAGGTCATCGCGCATTTCTTCGCGAAACCCGGCAACGGCGATCGCGTGGTCGAACTGCTCGCGGAACTCGCGACGGCCACGCGCACGGAGCCGAAAAACCTCGATTACGCGTACTTCCGGTCGCCGGTCGACCCGGACCACATCGTGATCCTCGAGCGCTACCGCGACGCCGACGGCCTCGACGTGCATCGGGAAACGCCGCATTTCCAGCGGATCGGCGTCGGCGCGATCATTCCGTTGCTCGATCGCCGCGACGTGACGCGCTACATGGTGCAGCCGGACACCGGCACGGCGACGCCACCCGGAGGCACCCGATGAACCCGTTTCAATTCCGCACCGTTCCGGCGCAGATCGTCGAATTCGGCGCCGCGCGCCGGCTCGGCGCGCTGCTGCGCGAACGCTTTCCGGCGCTCGCGCGGCTGTGCGTCGTCACCGATGCGTTCCTGCATCGCAGCGGCGTGCTCGCGCCCGCGCTCGCGAGCCTCGCCGAGCACGGCTGGCAGGTGACGGTGATCGACGACGTGATCGCCGATCCGCCCGAGCACGTCGTGCTCGAAGCGACCGCGCGCGCGGTGGCGGCCGATGCGCAGATCGTGCTCGGCCTCGGCGGCGGTTCGTCGATGGACGTCGCGAAGCTGATCGCGGCGCTCGCGCCCGGCCGGCAGCCGCTCGCGGACATGTACGGCGTCGACAAGGTGACGACGTCGCGGCTGCCGCTCGTGCAGATGCCGACGACGGCCGGCACGGGCTCCGAAGTGACGGCCGTGTCGATCGTCACGGTCGGCGAGGCGCGCAAGATGGGTGTCGTATCGCCGCACCTGTTCGCCGATGTCGCGATTCTCGACGCCGAGCTGACGCTCGGGCTGCCGCGCGCGGCCACGGCCGCGACGGGCATCGACGCGATGGTGCACGCGATCGAGGCCTACACGTCGTCGCGGCTGAAGAATCCGGTATCCGACATGCTGGCCGTGCAGGCGTTGACGCTGCTGTCGCGCAATCTGCTGAAGGCCTGCGACGACGGCAACGATCGCCATGCACGCGAGGCGATGCTGGTCGGCGCGATGTTCGCCGGCCAGGCATTCGCGAACGCGCCGGTCGCGGCCGTGCATGCGCTGGCCTATCCGGTCGGCGGCATTTTCCACGTGCCGCACGGGTTGTCGAACGCGCTCGTGCTGCCGCACGTGCTGCGCTTCAACGCGCCGGCCGCCGCATCGCTGTATGCGGAGCTCGCGGCGATCGTCGCGCCGGCGGCGACGGGCAGCGACGAAGCGCGCACGCACACGCTGATCGACGAGATCGACCGGCTGATCGTCGCGACCGGCATTCCGCGCACGCTGCGTGAAGTCGGGATCGGCGAGCGCGACCTGCCGAGGATGGCGGCGGATGCGATGCTGCAGACGCGTCTGCTCGTGAACAATCCGCGCGAAGTGACGGAAGCCGACGCATTGGCGATCTATCGTCAGGCGTGGTGACGCAGGCGACATGACCCGACCCCGACCGAACGAGGCCGCGCGCACGCGGTGCGTCGCGTGGCACATCGTGCAGACGTGGCAGTCCGCCGAATGGTGCCGGCTCGTCGAGACCCGCGCGGGCGCCGGCCTGTCGGGCTCGGTCGCGGGCGCGATCGACGGCGCGCCGTTTCGCGTCGACTATGCGATCGCGTGCGACAGCGACTGGCTGACGCGCTCGGTGCGCGTCACGCACTGGCTCGGCGCGCAACCACCGCGGCAGCTCGAACTCGCATGCGACGCGGGGCGCTGGACGATCGGCGGCGCCGACGCACCGGCACTCGCGGGCGCGACGGACATCGATCTCGGCTTCAGCCCGTCGACCAACACGCTGCCGATCCGGCGTCTCGGGCTGGCGGTCGGTGCATCGGCCGTCATCCATACCGCATGGCTGCGTTTTCCGGCGTTCGACCTCGTGCGCGGCGAGCAACGCTATGCGCGCACGGCGGAACGCGTGTATCGCTACGAGAGCGGCACGTACGCGGCCGATATCGCGGTCGACGACGCGGGGCTCGTCACCGATTACGACGAGTGGCGGCGGATCGGCGCGGCGCGCGCGCCGTAACCCGCGGCACCTCGCGGCGGCGGCGCGTCAGCGCGCGTTGGCGACCGTCACCTTGCCGGGAATCAGCTTCAGCGTGCTGAACGCGTCGGCGATGCTCTGCTGATACGCGAGCGTCGCGTCGGTGATCGGCTGCACGCCGTAGCCGGCACGCTTGAGCGCGATTTCGAGCGTCGGCGCGTCGAGGCCCACGAGCGGCGACAGCTGCGCGGCGACTTCCGGAACATGGTCGCGGCCCCAGCGGTCGACCGCGTCGACTTCGTCGAGCAGCGCGCGCAGCACCTGCGGCTGCGCGGCCGCATATTTCCGTGCCGCGAGGTAATACTGCGTATTGCGCACGAGCCCTTCGCCGTCCGCGATCACGCGCGCGCCGAGCTGCCGTTCGGCGGCCGCCAGATACGGATCCCAGATTACCCATGCGTCGACGCTGCGCTGCACGAACGCGGCGCGCGCGTCGGCGGGCGTCAGGTAGATCGGCTGGATGTCGGCATACGTGAGGCCTCCACGTTCGAGCGCCTTCACGAGCAGGTAATGGACGTTCGACCCCTTGTTGAACGCGACCTTCTTGCCGCGCAGCTGCGCGACGGTGCGGATCGGCGAATCGGGCAGCACGACGATCGCCTCGCCGTGCGGCGCGGGCGGTTCGTTGCCGAGATAGACGAAGTCGACGCCGGCGGCCTGCGCGAAGATCGGCGGCGTCTCGCCGACCGTGCCGACGTCGATCGCGCCGGCATTCAGCCCCTCGAGCAGTTGCGGGCCGGCCGGGAATTCGAGCCATTGAACGGTCACGCCCTGGCTCGCGAGCCGCTTCTCGAGCGTGCCGCGCGCCTTGAGCACGACGAAGTTGCCGTACTTCTGGAAGCCGATGCGCAGCCGCTTGTCGCTGCCTTGGGCCCATGCGGGCGCGCCCGCGAGCGGGCCGAGCGCGAGCCCGGCCAGGCCGGCGGCCGCGCCGTGCAGCCAGCGGCGGCGGCGCGGGTCCGCCGGAGTCGTTTCAACGTGTGCGTGCGGTGTGTCGTTCATCGAGGCGTCCTGCTGGCGGGTTCACGGGGCGCGCGCGCATGGCGCGACCGGCGCGGGACGCGGCCCGTTGCGGTCGATGCGCGCGGCCGGCCCGCGCCGGATTCGAGACGATACGGCCGCGCGGGACGACGGCCAACCAATGAATCCGCATATGCAAATCAGCGGCCGGACGCTACGTGAACGGTCGCGCGGCGGGGCGCCGCGCTCACTCGCTGACGAGCAGGCTTTCCTCGATCGAGTCGACGCGGTCCGGATAGAACGCGAGGTGGCCGCGAATCGTTTCGACGGCCGGATACGGATGCTCGTACGTCCACACCGCGTTGGTCGCGCGTTCGCCGCCGGCCGGAATCGAGTAGTACGCGCAGTCGCCCTTGTACGGGCAGTACGTCACATGGTCGGTACGCTGGAGCTGCGACATGTCGGCGTCCTCGCGCGGCACGTAGAGCACGGCCGGATAGCTGGCCTCGCGCAGCACGAGCGCGTGGCGCGTATCGGCGACGACCTTGCCGGCCACCTTCACGACCACACGCGACGAGTGCGGTTCGATCAGGATCGGATGATCGGGGCCCGGCGACTTCACGGGGCGAGACGGCGTATCGGGGTTGATCGACATCGTGGATCCTCCAGGATCGGGCGGCGCACCCGCGGGTGCGCGATGCCGGCACGCGTGCGCCGGGCGGATTCCCGCGCACCGGTGCCGGCGTTGGCCAACCGATACGATGCGCCAATTTCGAGGAAGCTGCAGAGGGACGGAAGGATGCCCGCGGCGGCGAGCGGATGACGCCGCTGCGTGACGCCGTGCGGCGCGTGATGCGACGGTTCGCGCGCGTGCCCCCGCCGCTCGGATGGACATTTTCATGCGGCAGCAGCGGGATGCATCGGGCGCGATAAGCAACGCGGAATTAATTGGTAAGCGATCGGCGGGCGGCGCGCGAAGATCGGCAGTCGTCATTCGCGTGACAACCTTTCGTTCCTCTCCACCATGAAGATTCCATTCAAATCGCCCGCCGCGCGCCGTGCGCGGCGCACTTCCGTTGCCGCCGCGGCGCTGCACGGCGTGGCCGCGTCGCTGCTGTTCGCCGGCGCGCTCGCGCATGCGTATGCGGCGCCGGCGGACAAGACGCTCGTGTACTGCAGCGAAGGCAGTCCGGCCGGCTTCGATCCCGGACAGCACACGACCAGCACCGATTTCGATGCGAGCACGTACACGGTCTACAACGGGCTCGTGCAGTTCAGGCGCGGCACGCTCGATCTCGTGCCGTCGCTCGCGACGAGCTGGGACGTGTCGTCCGACCAGCGCGTGTACACGTTCCACCTGCGGCGCGGCGTGAAGTTCCAGACGACCGCGTGGTTCAAGCCGACGCGGCCGTTCCAGGCCGACGACGTGGTGTTCACGTTCCGCCGGATGCTCGACCCCGACGATCCGTTCCGCAAGACGTATCCGGTGAGTTTCCCGTACTTCAGCGATCTCGGCTTCGACCGCAACATCGAGCGCATCGAGAAGGTGGACGACGACACGGTGCGCTTCGTGCTGAAGTCGCCCGACGTCGTGTTCGTGCGCAATCTCGCGATGGCGTTCGCGTCGATCCTGTCGGCCGAATACGCGTCGCAACTGGCGGCGCGCCATCGCGAGGCCGACATCAACCAGTTCCCGGTCGGCACCGGCCCGTTCCAGCTGCGCGCGTACCAGAAGGACGCGCTGATCCGCTACGACGCGAACCCCGACTACTGGAAGCCCGACGACGTGAAGCTCGCGCACCTCGTGTTCGCGATCACGCCCGATCCGGCCGCGCGCCTGCAGAAGCTCGTGGCCGGCGAGTGCCAGGTGTCGGTGTTCCCGCGGCCGGCCGATCTCGAGACGGTGCGGCGCGACCCGAAGCTGACGCTGTTTTCGGGCACGGGCTTCAACGTCGGCTTCGTCGCGTACAACACGCAGCATCCGCCGCTCGATCGCGTCGACGTGCGGCGCGCGCTCGACATCGCGATCGACAAGGCGGCGATCATCAAGACCGTGTTCAACGGCGACGCGACGATCGCGACGAACCCGATGCCGCCCGCGCAATGGTCGTACAACCCGCGCCTGAAGGACGCACCGCGCGATCCGGCCGCCGCGAAGGCGCTGCTCGCGCAGGCCGGCTTCCCGAACGGCTTCGACCTGACGCTGTGGGCGATGCCGGTGCAGCGCCCGTACAACCCGAACGCGCAGCTGATGGCGCAACTGATCCAGCAGGACTGGGCGAAGATCGGCGTGCGCGCGAAGATCGTCAGCTACGAGTGGGGCGAATACAACCGGCGCGCGAAACGCGACGGGCAGCACGACGCGATCCTGTACGGCTGGTCGGGCGACAACGGCGACCCCGACAACTGGCTCGGCACGCTGCTCGGCTGCGAGGCCGTGCACGGCAGCAACCTCGCGAAGTGGTGCAACGCGGACTTCGAGCGGCTCGTCACGGCCGCGCGCACGAACGCGGACGTCGCGAAACGCACGTCGCTCTACGAGCAGGCGCAGGTCGTGTTCAAGGATCAGGTGCCGTTCACGCCGATCGCGACGTCGATCGTGTCGCTGCCGATCTCGAAGCGCGTGCACGGGCTGACGTTCTCGCCGCTCGGCGGGCACCGGTTCGACGGCGTGTGGCTCGATTGAAGCAGTAGAAAGGAAAAGCCGGCGCGCGGGCGCCGGCTGTCGGAACGTCGGTGAAGCGGCGGCGGTGAAGCGGCGGCGCGGCGCCGGTCAGTTCAGCGCGACCGCAGCCGCGGCTTCGACCGGCGAGCCTTCGAGCGCGACCGATGCGCGGCCGTCGGGGCCGACCGGCACGTCGCCGACGAGCGTCGTGCGGTACAGCTGGCGGTCGAAATCGAGATCGAAGATGTCGACGGGCGCGAGATGCGCGGTCGCGCGATTGTCCCAGAACGCGATGCTGCGCGGCTCCCACTTGAAACGGATCGTGAATTCCGGCCGCGTCACGTGTTCCCACAGCAGTTCCAGCAGCGCCTGACTCTCGCGCGGCGTCAGCCCGACGATCGACTTCAGGAAACTCGGGCTCACGTACAGCGCGCGTTCGCCGGTCTCCGGATGCACGCGCACCAGCGGATGCTCGGTCACGAGCGGGCGGCGCTCGACGGCTTCGTCGAACGCGCCGGTCGCGCGCGCACCCGCTGGCGGCGTGAAGCGATGGATGCCGCGCAGGCCGTCGACGAAGCCGCGCAGCGGCGCCGACAGCGTCTCGTATGCTCGCACGAGGTTGGTCCAGTGCGTGTCGCCGCCGTATGGCGGGATCGTCACGCCGCGCAGGATCGACGCCCACGGCGGATTGACGGCGGCCGTCACGTCGGTGTGCCAGCCGGTCCACGGCCGGCGTACCGGCTCGCCTTCGAAACGCGTCGCCTTGCGATGCTTCGCGATCGAATAGACGGCCGGATGGCCGTCGACGTGGCCGAACACCGGGTGGCCGACGGTCGGCTCGCCGAATTGCGCGGAAAACGCGACATGCTGTTCGTGCGTGAGGAACTGCTCGCGAAAGAAGATCACGCGCCATTTCAGCAGCGCGGCGCGAATCGCGGCGATCTGCGGCGTGGTCAACGGTTGCGTGAGGTCGACGCCGCGGATCTCGGCACCGATGTGGGCGGACAGCGGGATCACGTCGACCGGCTGCGCAGCGGGTTCGGGAAGGGCGCTCATGCGACGCTCCTGGTGGAAGTGGACGGGTCGGCCGGGCGGCGACATCGTTGTGCGTGCATGCATCGGGCCGGTGTCGGGAAGGTCATCGTCGGTTCCTCATGGCGCGCATGCCGGAATGCGCGGATGCGCGGATGCGGGAAGGGCAGCGGGGCGGCGGCGGTCGGCGCCGCCGCCGCGCACGGATTACTGCAGGGTCGCGCCCGGCCCCTTCAGCAGCACGCTGCGGCGGCCGTCGATGCCGACCGGCACGTCGCCGTGCACGGTCGCGCGGCGCACGACGCGGCGCGCATCGCCATAGTCGTTGATCGCGTAGTGCTGCGTCGCGCGGTTGTCCCAGATCGCGACGTCGCCCTGCTGCCAGCTCCAGCGCACGGTGTTCTCGAGACGCGTCACGTGTTCGTGCAGCACTTGCAGCAGGCGCGCGGAATCCTGCGACGACAGCCCCTTGATCTTCTGCACGAAGTGGCCGAGCACGAGTGTGCGTTCGCCGGTCTCCGGATGCACGCGCACGACCGGATGCTCGGTTTCGTAGACGGTCGACGTGAACACTTCGCGATAGCGCTTCAGCTGCGTGTCGTCGGCGTGCACGTGCGTCGACGCGTAGTCGTACGCGTTCGTGTGCACCGCCCACAGCGTGTCGGCGAGCGCGCGCAGCGATTCGGGCAGATACGTGTACGCGGCCGCCGTGTTCGCCCACACCGTGTCGCCGCCGAACGGCGGAATCACGACCGCACGCAGGATCGACACCTTCGGGTATGCGTCGACGAACGTCACGTCGGTGTGCCACGAGTTCGCGCGCGCGCCGTGCGCGGAATCCAGTTCGAGCAGCGCCGCGCTGCCGTCGGCCGACGGCACGGTCGGATGCGCGACGGTGTCGCCGAAGCGGCGTGCGAACGCTTCCTGCGCGGTATCGTCGAGATGGCCCTGGTTGCGGAAGAACAGCACCTTGTGGCGCAGCAGTGCGGCGTGGATCGCGTCGAACGTCGCATCGTCGAGCGTGCCCGACAGCCGCACGCCGGCGATCTCGGCGCCGATTCGCCCGGCGACCTGGCGAAGCTGAAGCGGGGCGGCGGCCGTGCGCGGCGCGGCGGCGTGCGAAGTATGCGATGACGGGTGAGCGGCGTGCTGGACTTCGGACATCGGGAGTCTCCTGGGTCGGGAAGGTCGAGTCTCCATTCAAGCAGGGACCGCGCGAAACCGGAACCGATGAATCGTCACAACCTTAGCGTGCGCGGTGATGATCGATATCTGTCGTTGTGCTGAGCGATGCGCGCGGCACCGGCGCCGCAACGCCTTCGCGTCACCACGCGAGCCGCCATTCGCCGATCCGGTGCGCATGCGGCGCATCGACGCGAATGCGGCCGCCGTCGCCGTCGTCGCCCGGCGGTTCGCGATCGTCGAAATCGGCGAGCACCGTATCGCGCAGTCGCAGGAATTCCGGCGAATCGCGCCGGCGCGGCCGCGGCAGCGTGACGTCGACGATCCGCTCGATGCGCCCCGGCCGCGGCGCCATTGTCACCACGCGATCGCCGAGATACACGGCTTCGTCGACGTCGTGCGTGACGAGCACCATCGTGATGCGTTCCTGCGCCCAGATGTGCAGCAGTTCGTTCTGCATCCGCGCGCGCGTTTGCGCATCGAGCGCACCGAACGGCTCGTCGAGCAGCAGCACGCGCGGCCGGTTCACGAGGCCGCGCGCGATCGCGACGCGCTGCGCCATCCCGCCCGACAACTGGTTCGGATACGCATGCTCGAAGCCGTTCAGCCCGACGAGCGCGATGTGCTCGGCTACCGCACGGCGCTTCGCCGCCGCGTCGAGCGGCGCGTTGCGCAACGCGGCTTCGACGTTCTGCTCGACCGTCAGCCACGGAAACAGCCGATGATCCTGGAACACGATCCCGCGCTGCAGCGACGTGTCGCGCACGCGCGTGTCGCCGGCTCGGATCTCGCCCGCGTAATCGGTGTCGAGCCCCGCGATCAGCCGCAGCAACGTCGACTTGCCGCAGCCGCTCGCGCCGACGATCGTCACGAACTCGCCGGCACGCACGTGCAGCGACACGTCGTCGAGCACGGCGAGCGACGCGCCGCGTTGCGCATAGCGCTTGCTCACATGAAGGATATCGAGCGAATCGGAAGCGGGAGTCGTCATGACGGAGCAGAAAGAAACACGAAAGAAGAGGGCGATCAGCCGCCGGCGCCGCCGCGGCGAGCCAGTACCTTGCGCTCGAGCGCACGCGCGATTGCGTTCAGCGCCCAGCCGGTCACGCCGACGACGATGATCCCGAACAGCACGAGGTCCATCCGGAACTGTTCGCTGCCGTCGATCAGCGTGTTGCCGATTCCGCTGCCGGCGACGAGCAGGTATTCGGCGCCGAGGGTCGCGAGCCACGAGTAGATGAGGCCGAGATACAGCCCGGTGAAGATCGACGGCAGCGCGGCAGGCAGGATCACGTGGCGCACGAGCTGAAGCCGCGAATAGCGCAGCGCGCGGGCGACGTCGACATACGCGCGCGGCACCGCATGAATGCCGTCGCATGTGTGCGCGGCGACCGGCAGCAGCGCGGCGAGCGACAGGAACACGACCTTGGCGACGTCGCCGAGGCCGAACCATACGGAAATCAGCGGAATCCACGCGAACAGCGAAATCTGCTTGAACGTGTCGAAGCTCGGACCGGCCACGCGTGCGGCGATGCGCGACAGCCCGAGCGCGGCGCCGAGCAGCAGGCCGCTGGTCGCGCCGATCGCGAAGCCGCACGCTTCGCGCGCGAGCGAGGCCGACAGCGCGCGAGCGAGCGCGCCGCTGGCCGCCTGCTTCCATGCGGTGTGCAGCACGTCGGCCGGGCCGACGAGCAGCCCGCTCTTGACGAGATGCGCGGACGACACGGCCCACCACAGCGCGAGCGCGGCGACCGGCAGCACGAAGCCGCGCCAGTCGGGCACGGGAACGCGCCGGGCGGGCGGAACGGCCGCGTGCGCCGCAGGCTCGGCGGTCGGCGGAATGGAAGAGGGCACGAGCGCGCTCCTTGAGTCGGGTTCAGCCGCGGAACGCGGACGGCACGCCGCGGCGCAGCCGTGCTTCGAGCGCGTCGAGCAGCCGGTTGATCACGAGGCCGACCGCGCCGACCACGATCACCGCGGCCATCACGAGATCGAGCTGGAACAGCTGGCGCCCGTACACGATCAGGTAGCCGAGCCCTTCCGACGACGCGACGAGCTCGACGACGACGAGCGCGAGCCACGATTTCGTGAACGCGAGCCGCACGCCGGTCGCGAGCGTCGGGATCGCGGCCGGCAGCACGACGCGAACGATGCGCTGGCCGCGCGTATAGCCGAACACGCGCGCGACTTCGTCGAGCGCGGGCGGCGTCTGGCGGAAGCCTTGCAGCGTGCTCATCGTCACGGGCACGAGCGCCGCGTGCGCGATCAGCAGATACTTCAGCGGCTCGCCGACGCCGACCAGCAACAGCAGGAACGGCAGCCAGCCGAGCACCGGAATCTGCACGAGCGCGTTGAAGCTCGGCAGCACGTACGCTTCCAGCGTGCGCGACAGGCCGAGCGCGGCGCCGGTCGCGAAACCGAGCAGCGTGCCGGCCGCGAAGCCGACGAGCACACGTTGCAGGCTGATCAGCGTGTGGCGCACGAGATCGCCGCTTGCCGCGAGTTCCGCGAGCGAATCGGCGACCCGTTCGGGCGGCGGCAGGATCTGCGGCGCGATCCAGCCGCGCGCGCTGCCGGCGGCCCACAGCGCGAACAGCAGCGCAGGCAGCGCCCACGGCGCGAGCCGCCACGCGACGCGGCGCACGGCCGCCGCGCGGGACGGCCGCGCGGCGAGCGCGTGCACGGGCGCGTCGGGCGACGGAATCGGGATCGCGGTGTCGGTCATCGGGCGGCTCCCGGTCAGGAAAGCGGCTTGCCGGCCGCGTCGTAGCGCGGCCAGTAGTGTTCGAGGTGCTGCGCGCGCAGCGCGTTGTCGAGATACTTCGGCTCGAACCAGCCGTCGACGTCCACCGGCTGACGGATCAGTTTCAGCTTCAACGCATCCTGTGCGACGGCCTTGTAGCGCGCGATCACGAACGGGTCGATCAGCGGCGACAGGCGGTCCTTCAGGCGCTGGTTCGCGTAGTCGGCCTGCCACGACGCATACGGGACGCCGCTTTTCGCCCACAGCTTGAACAGCGCGTCGCGGTTCGCTTCGTCGGACGACCATTGCGCGCCCTTCACGAATGCGTTGACGATGCGCTGCACGATGTCCGGATGCGCACGCTCGAAGTCGTCGAGCACGAGCAGGTGCGTTTGCCGCGTGAGTTGCGGACCGTCGTTCTGCGATTCGTAGATGATCTTCGCGAGGCCCGCGTCGCGCAGCTTGTACAGCTGATAGTCACCGACCGATGCGTCGATGCCCTTCGACGCGAGCGCGGCGAGCGCGCTCGCGGAGTCGAGGTTGATCACGCGCAAATCGCGTTCGCTCAGGTTGTTCTTCGCGAGCGCGTTGTCGGCGACGAGCTGCAGGTTGGTGCCGCGAAAGATCGACACGCGGCGGCCTTTCAGATCCGCGAGCGAGCGGACGTCGGAGTCCGGCGGCACCGCGATCTTCACGCCGGAGCGCACGCTCGCCGCGAGCAGCAGGCGCGTCTTGATCCCGTTCGCGCGCGCGAGCACCGCCGGCAGGTCGCCCTGGTACGCGAAGTCGAGCGCCTTGTCGGCGATCGCTTCGTTGACGGCCGGGCCCGCGCCCTTGAAGAACAGCCACTGCACGTTGATGCCGTCGGCCGCGAATTCCTTTTCGACGAGCTGCTGGAGCTGCACGGTGGCCGCGCTCGATCCGCCGAAGGTCGGCGGGTCGCCGGCACCCTGCTGGGCGACGCCGATGCGGATGGTGGCGGGCTTGTCGGCGTGCGCGGCGGCAGCAGGCAATGCAACGAGGGACGCGATCAGCAGCGATCGCAGCAGGCGCAGCGGAGACGGGAATCGTTCGATCATGGTGCGTCGGTTGGCGGGGAATGGAAATCGGGCCGAAGAGCGTCGAATCATTCTGGAGGACGTCGCCGCCGCGGGACAAGCAACGATTTGAACTATGCATATCACCGCATTTCGGATGGGCAAATCACCAGCCGCAGCGTTTCGAAATGGCGACGCGCGTGCGAAACGGGGTTCCCGCATGCCGATCGGAATGCGCAATATCTTCCGCGTGCATCCGGATGTACGCGACCAGACTGCTGGAACGCGGGTGGCCGCCGCTTTTTCGAATAAACGTCGTTGCGCTGAACCGTGGCGCGAACGGCTGCAATCGGCTTTTACTTTTCTACGCCACAGCGCGCGCTCGTCGCGATGAAAAAACGCGGCGACGACGGTGTCGCCGACCGGCGGTGCGCTGAACCGGGCGCAGGCCGCGCCCGCGGCGAACGGCGAGATCGCTCAGAACGCGGCGGCGGGCGCGCCGCTGGCGACCGGCTACTGGAACGTGACGCGCACGCCGGCGTCGATGCAGCCCACCGCGATC
This sequence comes from Burkholderia latens, assembly GCF_902499045.1. GTDB lineage: Bacteria > Pseudomonadota > Gammaproteobacteria > Burkholderiales > Burkholderiaceae > Burkholderia > Burkholderia latens. The sequence continues at coordinate 280,990 of NZ_CABVPL010000003.1, forward strand.
ACGCCCGGCCAATACGAAGTTGCCGGCGGTGGAGGTCACGGTGTCGCGCGCGCCGGGCGGCAACGGCTGCTCGGTTCCGCCGCGGCTCGGCACGCTGCTGGGCGTTTCGGGCGCATCCGGCAGTGCGACCGCGATCGTGGTGTTTGCCGCGTCGCGCGGCATCGCGACGGGCGTCGGGCCGTACTACGGCGTGTACGTGCCGCGGCGGCGCGCGTTGTGAGCGTCGTGCCGCGCGCGGCGCAGCAGCACGAGCAGCGCGAAAAGGGTCACGGCCGGGCCGATCTGCGGCGCCTGTAGCCACGGGTTCAGATATTCGACGGCCGGCAGCGCCCACATCAGTGCGATCGCGCTCTGCTCGCCGCGCAGCCAGCCGTCGCGCCAGCCGATCGACAGCATGCACGCGATCGCGATCGCAAGCCACGGGAGTTCGTAGTGCCACACGTACGGGTTCGCGACGAGCGTCGCGACGGCCAGCACGGCTGCGCGCACGCGGATGTCGCGCGATTGCGTCCACGCGACGCACGCGGCTGCGATCGCGATCGCAGCAATGCAGCCCTGCGCGACGTACGCGGCGCCGACCGGCATGCCCGCGAGGCGAAACGCCGCGAACGGCGTCGGCGACACGAGCCAGAACACGATGCCATGCTCGAGAATGATCGAGCGGGCGAGGCCGGCGCTCGCGGCGAACAGGCGCAGCGACGCGACGCCGCACACGAGGACGCTCACCGCGGCGAACCCGCCGGCCGCGAGCGCGGCCCACGCGATCGTGCGCCATGCGCGCACCGCGATCAGCACGAACGGGAACAGCAGCGCCATCTGCGGCTTGACCGACAGCAGCGCGATGCAGAGGCCGGCCCACACCGGCCGCCGGTCGGCCCAGAGAACGGCCAGCGCCGCACACGATGCGGTCAGGAACGCGTTTTGTCCCAGGGTCGCCGTGACGAACACGCACGGCGCCGCAACCAGCGCGAGCAGCCCCGCGCGTGCCGCGCCGGGGATCGCGCGCAGGCCTGACACATGCCACGCGGTCATGCCGAGCACCGCGACGCCGCCCGCGACGAACAGCGGATACGCGAGCGCGAACGGCAGCAGCGCGAGCGGCGTCACGAGCAGCAGATACGTGGGCGGGTAGAGCCACGGTGCGAAGACGCCGTGACGCAGGTTCGGAAACAGCTCGGCCGACAGCCGCGAGAATGCGGAGAAGTCGTACGCCTGTGCCGGCGAGCCGTGCAGCATCACGTACGACGCGGACCAGAACACCGAGAAATCGGCGCCGGGGCGCAACGGAATGGTCCCGTGTGAGTCGCGTATGACGGCCACCCAGATCACGATGAACAGCAACGCGAGCACGAGCACGAGCGAGCTGTACAGCACCACGCGTCGCGGCGTGAGCCACGCGGCGGCCGCGCGGTCCGATGCGCGCGTCGGCTGGCGGGGAAGGTCCAATTGGGCGCCCAGGTCTACTTGAACGACGTCTTGCGGGCGGCGATCGACAGCAGCCGCTCCAGCGTGCGGTCGCGGCTGCCGTCGTTGATGCAGACGGTCTCGAAGCGCACGTCGGCGACCGAATCGGCAACAGGCAGCGTTTCGGCGAAGAATGCGTCGATCGCTTCTTCGTCGTCGTGAAACGGTACGACGAGCGAGATCAGCGGCTTCCTGGCGTGCGTGGACATGCTGCGGTCTCCCCGAGAGATCCGGCCGGCGCTGCACCGTATGGTTTCCGTTGTCGTCTGCGAACGGGGGCGGCCCATTCGGCGCGAAGGCGGTTCCGGCCTGCTCGTCCAGCCCAGGCCCGGCGATGGGTGTTGCGTTCATTGTAGGCAAGAATCGCCGATTCGTTCCAGGTATCGACACGTTCGCGCGGCGGCTGCATTGCCGGGAAGACGGCGGGCGCCGCGTGTCGACGCGCGGTGCACGCGGGCGCTACGATGGCGTTTTCAATCGCGAAGGAGCGTGCGATGCGAGTTCAGGACCTGGTCGGCGCACCGCTCGATTTCTGGGTGGCGATGGCGCAGGAGCTCGGCGCGCCGCGCGTGGGCGTCGGCGCGTCGGGATGTACGGTCGTTCGCGAAGCGGGCGGTGCGCCGGTGCCGTACGCGCCGTCGTCGTCATGGGCGGACGGCGGGCCGCTCGTCGAGCAGTTGCCGTTCGGCGCGTTCGAGCGTGACGGCCGGCACGGCGCGTGGCGCGCGGTGCTGCATCGAGCGGTGCCGGCGGCCGGCGAGCGCTGCACGTTCAATCAGTCGGGGCCGACGCTGCTGATCGCCGCGATGCGCACGCTGGTCGCGTCGACGTTCGGCGACGACGTGCCGGATCTCGACATGTCGAAGCCGCGCTGAAACCTCGGCGGAAGCGGTCAGGCGGCCGACAGATTGCGTACCGCGATCGATGCGACATCGACGCGTTTCGGCAGGATCGCGTCCGCGGCCGCGCGATCGGCGACGCGCTGCAGCACGGCGATGTCCGCGCTGCTGACGCTGCGCTGCGCGAGCGCCGCGCGGCCGGCGATATCGGCGGCCGCGTCGCGCGGCAGCCGCGTGAGCGACGCATAGACCGTCGCGTATTCGGCCGGGTTCGCGAGCGCCCATTGACCGGCGCGGGTGAGCCGCGCGAGCACGTCCGCGAGCGCCGCGCGCTTCGCTCGATCGTCGAGCGTCTCGACCGGCGACGTCAGAAACGCAAGCCCCGAGTTGATTCCGCTGCCGTCGCGCACGACGCGCGCGCCGCGCCGCACCACGTTGCCGTAATACGGATCGAAGGTCGCCCAGATGCCGATCTGCTTCGCCTCGAACGCGGCGAATGCGTCGACCGGCAGCACGAAGCGCACGTCGACGTCGCCCGGCGCGAGGCCGTGTTCGCGCAACGCGCCGTACAGCTGGTATTGCGAGATGCTGCCGCGCGCCGACGACACGACGACGGTGCGCCCCTTGAGGTCGGCGACCGTGCGCACCGGCGAATCGGGCTGCACGACGATCCCGAGCGAGCTGGGCGAGCCGACACGCGTCGCGACGATCCGCAGCGACGGGTCGCCGAGCGCGGCCGTCAGCACGGGCAGGTCGCCGGCCGGCGCGAGATCGATTGCGCCCGCGCGCTGCGCTTCGAACAGCGGCGCGGCGCCCTGGAAGTTGGCCCAACGAAACCGGTACGGCACGCCGTCGAGCACGCGCGCCGCGTCAGCGAGCGCGCGCAGGCCGCCGGCCTGATCGCCGAGCACCAGCGTGACGGTCGACAGGTTCGCGCTCGCGGCGCGGGCGGTGGCGGGAAGGGCGGCTGCGCCGGCGAGC
>NZ_CABVPL010000004.1 GCF_902499045.1 Burkholderia latens
ACGGCGACCGGCAACGGCGCAGTGGCGCTCGGCAACGCGAACACGGCCAACGGCGCGAGCGCGCTCGCCCTCGGCAGATCGAACCAGGCGCTCGCCGACAACACGATCGCACTCGGCAACCAGGCCACGGCCAACGCTGTCGGCGCACAGGCCTACGGCTCGGCTGCGCAGGCAACCGCCGCCGACGCACTCGCCTTCGGCTCGGGCGCAACGGCCAACGTCGCCAACTCGATCGCACTCGGCGCGAAATCGGTCACGAGCACCGCGAACCCGACGTCGAGCGCCACGATCGGCGGTGTCACGTACTTCTTCGCGGGCAGCTCGCCGGTCGGCGTGGTGAGCGTCGGCGCACAGGGCCAGGCACGCCAGATCACGAACGTCGCCGCCGGCCAGATCTCGGCCAGCAGCACGGACGCGATCAACGGCAGCCAGCTCAACGCGACGAACAACGCGGTGAATGCGCTGTCGACGTCGACCGCGTCGAACGTCGCGTCGCTGTCGACGGGCATCAACTCGCTGTCCACCGGCCTGAGCGCGACGAACAGCAACGTGGCCTCGCTGTCCACGTCGACCTCGACCGCGATCAACTCGCTGTCGACGGGCCTGAGCGCGACGAACAGCAACGTGGCTTCGCTGTCCACGTCGACCTCGACCGGCATCGGCTCGCTGTCCAGTCGCAGCATCATGGGCATGATGCGCGAGGAAGGTACGGCGATTGGCCGCTTCAAGGTCAGCCGCTTGATGGAAGAACTCGGGTTGATCTGCAAGCAGCCGGGCCGCCATGCCTACAAGCAGGCCACGGTCGAGCGGATCGATATCCCGAACCATCTCAATCGCGAATTCGAGGTTGGTACGCCGAATCAGGTGTGGTGACATCACGTATGTCTGGGCGCAGGGCCGTTGGCATTATCTGGCCGCAGTACTCGACCTGTTCACGCGTCGGGTTGTTGGCTGGGCGTTCTCGACACGCCCTGATGCCGATCTGGTCGTGCAGGCGTTGGAGATGGCCTATGAGCAACGTCGTGGTCGACCGCAAGGCTTGCTGTTTCACTCGGATCAAGGCGGCCAATATGCAAGCCGGAAATTCCGTCAGCGCCTCTGGCGCTATCGGATACAGCAGAGCATGAGCCGTCGAGGAAATTGTTGGGATAACTCCCCGATGGAGAGGCTGTTCCGCAGCTTCAAGACCGAATGTCTACCGTCAGTGGGCTACATGTCGGCGCAGGAGGCACACCGGGACATCAGCCACTACCTGATGCACCGGTACAACTGGATACGACCGCATCAGTTCAATGACGGACTGGCGCCGGCGGTTGCGGAAGAAAAACTTAACGCAGTGTCCGGGATTAGTTGACCACTACATAGGACATCCTTACAGGATATTCATTCTCAATTGAAGACGCAGGGTGCTCAGCCAGTCTTCCTGGAAATGGGGCTGCAGGTTGTCCAACTGCTTGCGCCCAACGCCCGCACTTTGTCCGAGTTGCTGCAGAGATGTTACCCGATCCAAAAGTGTTAGCACGTGTGTGGCACGTATCGCGGCGCGGTCAGCCGTGGAAATTGCGGTCAGAACGGCATCGTCGGGATTCGCATGGAGCCAAGCCATTAGATGATGCTCACCGTCGTCCAGTGCAGGAAGATGCGGGCAATCGAGCCGGAGCATTGCCAGCATTGTGTCATCAACGGCATGCACTCGCGCCAAGCCACCAATGAGTTCGGGGCGAGGAATCTGTACGCGACCGGGCTGAAGCGGGTCCCCAGTGCAGCATTCAATTACACAGCATTCGACGGTTTCAACTTCGAAATGGTGACATAGTGCCTTCCAGCAATTGATGCGAAAAGCCTCAATGATCACGCATGTGTCAACCAATACTCGCGGCTTAGCCATTTACAGGACCTACATCGAAAACGGCACGGCCTTCCCATGCTCCGTCATCAGTTCTGCAAGCTGATCAAGTCTCATCGAAAGCGCCTTGGCGGCCTTACGAGCAGAAACGTGACCATGTGCGATTCCGTCGTGCAACAGAGTAGCGAACGAAGCAGAGAGCAGCTTCGGCATTTCCGTACGAGCCTTCGGGGTGTAAACCTCGCGCAACGCATCACAGATTGATTTGTCGATCATCTTCGCATTGAGCAACCGATAGGCGAGTGCACCGGTGGAAACCTGCAACTCACGCGCAACGCTCGCTAGATACGCCGCATCTGTCAGATGCTCCTGCGGGATTAGCTTGTCGAGAGTAGCCTTGGGCATTAGCACCGCGGCAGCGAAATTATCTGCGAGTTGCTCGATGCGTGGGACACGCTTTCCAGCAGGCTGATCACTTGGATCGCGCCGATCCGGCGGCATGGCGTCCCACGTGAGCGCATGAAACAACTCGTGCGCCACATCGAAATTGCGGCGTACGGTCGACTCCTGACGGTTAATGACGATCACCCCTAGATCTGATAAGCGACACATCGCTCCCGAAATATCTTTGGGATCCATAGCGACTTCTGCGTCAATGAAGAGCACAGAAATGTCGAGCTTGCGTTCGATGTGATCGACCAGCTTCTCAGACGGAATAGTTCCCAGTTCTAGCTCCTGAGCCACCGCTTCCCCCCAAGCCCAAGCATCCTCGAATGTGGGATGGGGAGGTATGCGAAGCATCGGCGTGAGTGCTCTGGAGGGACCGTGAAGTGCAACTTTGAGATGCCGCATAAGGCCGACGAGTTGGCCGATACGAGACTCGAACTCGTCTAGGAGCGCGTCAGGCACCGTTTGTGCAACTCGCCACGAAAAGCGAGCCTCACCGGTGACAACAAATGGGTCAATAAACCAGTCAATCGCGTGACCGAGTACTTGACTTGCCCGCACGAGCTCCGCAGCTTGCACACGTCGATCGCCATTTTCGATAGTCGAAAGCGTTTGCCGATCTGCGAAGCCAAGTGCCTCTGAAAGCTGTGCTTGCGTCATACCCGCGGATTCGCGGGCCGCACGAATGCGTGCCCCCATCCTACGGGCGGAGTCTTGAAGGATATGCTCGTGCGTACTCATTCACGCATGATAATCTTGCACCATAAATTTTGCAAGATTTGTGGTGGCGATCCGCTTAATGAGGGAGCAGTGAAGTTGTCTTGTCGCGCCCGCTGGTACAGATGTCGAAACTGTCCGACCTAAAGTTGACATAATTAACATTATCGATTAAATGGGGTCGGAAGGATTATTCGCCTCTCTGGAGGCGACCTCGCGCATTTCCACGCCCTCGACACATTTCCCCTCGGCCGCTGTAACTCGTCGCAACGGCCACCGCGGCCAAGGTCGGGTTCGAACTCCGGTTGCGCGTCGAGACCGTAGAGGCGCGTATCGCGAACTTTTGATGGCACCGGCCACGGGCCGCCGACCGGTTTCAGCATATCGACATAGCGGTTGACTTGCCAACTATGCGCCAATGGCGTATAGTATTCGCCATGTACACCATCATCGAAACCCCGATTTTTCAGCGGTACGCAGATGAAATCTGGCGCAACGACGAGCGAGAGGCGTTCATCAACTGGCTCGCGGACAATCCTCTAGCCGGCGACGTGATTCCCGGCACGTCGGGACTGCGCAAAGTGCGCTGGTCGCGCGCCGGGATGGGGAAACGCGGCGGTTCGCGCGTCATCTACTACAACCTGCTCGATGACGGCGAAATCTGGCTACTGATTGCGTACACGAAAGCGAAGTTCGACAACCTGCCGACGAGCTTTCTCAATCAACTTCGTGAGGAAATCGATCGTGGATAAGGAAATGGAACAGTTTCAAGCGGACCTGCTGAAGTCGGTCCGCCAAATGAAGGCTGGTGTTGCTGGCCGCACGACGCGCGTACAGCCGACTGAGGCATCCATTGCGCGCGCAAAGGTCGGCTTGTCGCAATCGGAGTTCGCCAGCCTGCTCGGCGTATCGGTACGCACCTACCAACAGTGGGAACAGGGCCGCCGCAACCCAACCGGCGCGGCGCAGACGTTGCTGCGCGTCGCCGTGCAGCACCCCGAAGCCCTGAAGGATCTTCAGCTGGCCGGCTGATCGCCACAGCGGACAAGACAGGAGATCCTACCGAACAGGGCTTTCGCGTGCGACGACCGATGACGGTGTGAACACAGCGACAACCTGGTCTACGCGATGACGACGATCACTGGCAACGCCGATGAGCACCGCTGTGCAATGAGCTCGATCGACGCCTCGAATGTCTCGACCTTAACGCGCGCGAGGACTGTAATCGTGCACCGCTATTAAAACAGGGAGAGTTGGCGTGGATCTCGTGTGGCTACCGAGATGCAGTCGACATCCTTCCCGAGACGTTGCATCCAGGCAATCACGGGGACGCGCGTCCCATCAACGATTAAGTCGAAGGCAAACGCTTCGAACCCCTCCCGGACAAGATGCGTCAGAGGGCGCCACGCTGGCGCCCAACCTCGCGCGCGCGTACGCGCTAGTAATTGACGTTTGGTCAGACCCGGCACGCACTCGCGGACGAAACGGGAGCAGGCGTCGGGCACCGACTCAGGAGGGAACGTCGGTGGTAACGCGAAAGCCGATAACCGTAAGATGTCTGTCATCGTCAGTTCTCTACAACAACGACAACTGACCCGGGATGCCTGGGCGGCCTGCTTGATTGCTTTCTTTTGCAGCTGAGCTCTGCTGGTTCGTGGACTGAGTGCCCTCGGCGCCCGATTGATGCTTCCGTACCCAATCGGCGCCAAGCACATCGGACGAGAACACAACGCCAGGTGCAATCTGCACAAGTTCGCTCATCTGCGGATGTTCCTAAGCGGATTGAATGTCGAAGTGAGCCGCAGCATACCGCGCGCTGCAGTTCCACACTTCGACGCCGTTTCGGGTGAAGGTAGCCCATCCATCCTTGACGATCATCTCAGCGTACGGAAATACTTCGCCGTGTCCCATTGCCTTGGCCGCCAAGACCGTCCGTTCACGGCATATCGCCCGATAATTTCCATCATGCAGGGTTAACGGCGTCGAGCTCAACCCCACTCACTGCTCGATCAAAAACCGGTCGCGGTTCTTCGCGTTTGCAATCCAGTGAGGTGCCTTGCCACGCCCGCTCCAGGTTGCTCCCGTTTTCGGGTCGCGATATTTCGGCGCGACCGGTGCCCGCGTCCCCGACACCGGAGCGCGCCGACGTCCGAAAAGTTGCTCAGGCGTGATGCCATATTCGGCGATCTGCTCACGGATGATTGCGATGATGCTTTCCAGCTCGGCAACGCGTGCTTCTTCCGCTTGCTGCGCCAGTGCTTCTGCCTGAGCTTTCAGTTCGAGATAGGTAGCCATGTATGTGAAGGAACTCCGACTTAGAAGGTTGGCCAGTGGTCGAGATGGCTTGGAGCGTAGATGCAAACCCTCTGTCCACAACCGACACATTATATTCCTGCGATGAGGAAAAAAGACCGTTTCATCGGGGTGCATGGCGATCATGGGCAGCCCCCGTGACCACCGCCTATTCGAGCTGCACACGGCTCTCGAAGAGCGGTTAAATTGCATTCCGAGTTAGGATTCACAAAATTGTATCTAGCGAATTTTTCATTGCGATAGCAAAGTTTTAATGTCGCATCCGGCGCGCAGACATGGACGATGCCGCGGCTTGATGTTGTTTTCCGAGTCACCAGCTCGCGCCGTTACGAGATTCAAACTCCGCGCCGAGGACAATGGGCCGCCATTTGTACGGGATTCGATTCTGTTTCAAATAACGTCGTACGACGTTCCATTGACGATGCCCAATCAAGTGTTCTACACAACCACGTGGGACAGCGCCGTCTTCGCCGCCTGACATATCTGCGCAGCCGAAAACCCTGTAGAGAGAATTCTCGCTTTTCAACTGGATGCCAATATCGGCGCTTGCGTTGTTGCCGGTGAGAAGTCGCCTATTCGATTTACCCATACTGTCCTCACTATTCTGATTTGCCACGTTCATCTCATATGACGCATAATTTTCGCGTTTTCCAGTATCAAATCCCGACGGTGCAAGGCAGGTCTGCGTGCAGTGTGTCGATCACATCGAAACGAATTCGACGATACCTGCCGCCGCGGTTCCGATTACGGTACCGAAAGCGCACACTGCTAGGACTTCCCACATCTTTCTTTGAGCAATTGCTCGGCGAATTGAGGCCTTGTCTGCGACCCGGGGCCCGATGAAGCATGCGGTGCGCCGTTCCTCATTGACGGAGGTACGCACTCTACCGTCGTCAATCGCCTCAGCCAATACTGAAGGCATTGGCAAATACGTCGCCAAGATCCATCGAATCGTCTTCATTCGTGCTCTCGCTGATTGTCCCTATCGTTCGCGTTCGATTTCGAGCGCTAGTGCCGATCTCGACCCGCGAGAATGCCGTGAATAGCGAACCCAAACAGAGCGATGTTGAGCGCCATGCCTGCCGGCCACGGGATGACGCCGGTTCTCGCGAGAAGAATGCAGCCGATGGATACCATCAAAAAGGCAAGGTAGGACCATGGCGAAAATTCTTCGAGGAACTTGTCGATGTGTCGAAACATGTGACGGCCCAAAGGTAAGATCGCAACGATTCATCGGGTTGCTAGGGGCGTCGTGTGACGCTAATCGTACTCACTGAGCATTTTTTGTATGCCCACAGGCCCCGAATAGCCTCTCCATCCGACCATCGATCACTTTGCGGATGGCGTCCTGCGAGGTTCTCGAGCCCAGACAAAACGACGACAAGCAGGACCCCTGCTTGCGAGGCGGTCTGTCCCTGGAGTGGAAAGAAGCAAACTACCGCCGCTGCCAGAAACGTTGCTCCCACCCCTGCAGCGTACACCGCGATGCGCCGTGGCCGGGATATTGGCAGCCATTTGAATTCGACGTGACCGGTGAATGGCAACCAACCAAGCAGGAGCCGGAAATTCGGGCCGAACTGAAGGGCCAAGCGCAGCTTTCCGCCACCAAGTCTAAGCTCCGAAGCGGGCATGCCGAAGGCGATCCCCATCAGCAGATGCCCAAGCTCGTGAATGACCGTCGATACCGGAACGGAAAGCCAAGCTGACGCCACTAACATGAGCGCAGGGTCGCGGTACGCCGGATAGAGATAAGCTGCAGTCGCGCTTGCGTAGATAAGCAAAATTGTGACTATGGCCCCAACGCTGAAAGACCATATTCGACTGAGTTTTCCTGTCGCTATCCCGTCCACCGGTTACATGACCCAGAAGTATGAAGCGGCAAGAAGTCCCAACGCTACGCTGGCGGTTGCGGCCGCGATCAAGACGAACCGATCACCTTCTCTCAATGGGCCGTTTTCGTTCCAGACGGTTACGGTGAATGCCGTCGCGGCTAGGTAGGCAACAGTAAGCGTCAGAAAGGCCGCGACACCGTTCTTCGGCATCGGGTGCCCAAACATTGAGCCGATCGAGAACATCACTATGAATGTCGAAATCGGAAGTGAGAGTGCGATCAAGCGTGTCACGCCCCCGACCCGAACGCCATCCATGGTCGCAAAAATTCTCTTGCTCATCGTGGTCGTGTTTGACATTCTCAGTTTCTCCGTAACTCGAATCGGATTGGAACAACGCGATGGTAGTCCATTCGTGTGCGCTCGTTTTTCCAAAAGCTGCATGAAATAGGCCCTCTTTCGAGGGTTGCGACAGGCTGGCAGCTTGTAGTAGTAGCCGGGGCCCGGGCGGGACCACGGAGCTGTTGTACACATCAGATCCTATATCGGCAGTTGTGATTCAAGCTTGAGAGACCGGTGGGAAAAATCGGGCAACGAACCGATCATCCGTTACCATTCCGCCGTGTTGCAATAACCCGGCGATGATCGTGATCAATGAACTACAAGACCTACAGGCCCAACTCCGTGAATTGAACATTCGGCTCGCGGATCTGAAGAAGGACGAGAAGCAGGCGTATTTGGCAGATATCCAGGAGCGCGTGGCGCTCTACGGTATCACCGAAGATGAACTTCTGCGCGCGGCAGGTTTCCGGAAATCCCGCAAACCACGGGCGCAAGCGAAGTACTACGATCCCTCGTCGGGTAAGCAATGGTCTGGATTCGGGCCGCGACCGAAATGGCTGGAAGGCAAGAATCTCGATGACTATCTGATCGAGCGTGCTGCAAAACCGTGGTGGCCGGGAGAGGATGCCTGACGACTCATCCCCGCGTCGATCGTGCCGGGAGAACGTTCGGCGGTCGGCCGACCGTAGCGACAGTGGTAGGTCCATGCTCAAAGCTTGCGGTACCCTGTCCCTGAACGGTTGCTTATGGGGCACGGCAATGTGCTATTCCGCAAAGATCCAAGCCAACTACCGGGAGTATGTGCGGCGCTATGGCGCCGACATGGACATCGAGACGTTCAGGCGCATCTTCTTCGCGCGTGCGGCCGGGAGCGACATCAAGATCCCGAAAGCGGTCGACGCCGCGTTCGCTGGTGTCGACGACGAAATCTCGGCCGCGATCGCCGCGTATCGGAGCCGGTGGACACGAAAGCTGGAGACCGCTCTGTTCGAGCAGCGAGCGCGGCTCGTCGCGGCCGAGAAAAAGCTCGCCGTGAAGATCACGAAGAAGGCCAGCGAGGACGTCCGAATCGCCACGAACAAGATCGATGCGGCAACGCGCGGGCTCGACGATCTTCGCCGGCAGGACCTACAGGAGCGCGATTCGCGGATCTTCCCCGGTTGGTATGCGCCCGTGCTGATCGAGCTCGACGGCAAGCGCCTGATCGTACCGATGCGGTATCGATGCCGCATTCCCGGTTGGACCGAAACGGACGAGCGTGCCAAGGACGGTTCGTATAACGCCAGGACCGATTCGCTCAGTACCGCCTGGCGGAAGGTGTTTGGCTTCACGCATGGCCTCTTGCTCGTCGACGCTTTTTTCGAAAACGTGAAGCGCGACGGCCAGAATGTCGTGCTTCGCTTCGACCCAACGCCTCCGCAACACATGCAGGTCGCCTGCCTGTGGACCCGCACCGAGATCCCTGGCGCCGACGATTTATGGTCCTTCGCGGCGATCACCGACGACCCACCCCCGGAAGTGGCGGCTGCCGGACACGACAGGTGTATTGTCCCCATTAAATCCTCGAACGTCGACGCCTGGCTCGCGCCGGATCCAAGCCGGCGCGCGCAACTGCGCGAGATCCTCGCCGACCGCGAGCGGCCGTACTACGAGCACCAACTCGCAGCGTAAACGCGGGGGTTGGTGGGCCGGTTATCTCTGTCATATACTGTACAAACATACAGTGTTTTGCGTAACCGACCCCATGCATCCCGCCCTCGCCCATCCAGAAGCAATCCATCCCAGTTTATGGCGCGCCAGCCAACTGGCGCGCTCAAGCGTGCGCGGCGTCGACACGGGCCATCCGGACTTGACGCCCGAACTGCCCGGCGGCGGCTGGCCGGCCGGCGCGCTGATCGAGCTGCTCGCAACGCAGCCTGGTATCGGCGAGCTTCGGCTGCTGGCGCCGGTGCTCACGCGTGCGGCCGGCAAGCCGGTCATGCTGATCCAGCCGCCACACGCGCTGCAACCGTTGGCGCTCGCGTATTGGGGTATCGATCCGGCCGGCTTCGTAACGCTGCCGGCGCCGCGCACGGCCGACGCGCTGTGGGCAGCCGAACAGGCGCTGCGTGCCGGCACGTGCGCTGCCGTGCTGCTCTGGCAGTCGCACGTCCGTGCTGACGCATTGCGGCGGCTCAATCTGGCCGCGCAGAGCGGCCAGGCGCTGTTCTACCTCTTCCGGTCTGCGGCCGCCGCGCGCGATGCGTCGCCGGCACCCTTGCGGCTCGCGCTGGCGCCCAAGCGCGACGGCATCGACGTCACGTTCGTGAAGCGCCGCGGGCCGGCACGCGACACGCCGCTGTTCGTTCCCCTGTCCCCCTCGCCGATTTTGTTGAACCGCCATGCAAGTCTGGATCGGCGTGCTGCTGCCCCACGTCAACATAGAAGTGTTCCGGCCGCGATCGCCGGCGCCGTCGCCTGACGATGCGCGCGGGCTCGTCGTGCTCGAGGGCGGCCGCGTCGTGGCGCTCGATCGCGCCGCACGCGCGCTCGGCGTGGTCGCCGGCATGCGCCGCGGTGGCGTGCTATCCCTCGCGCCGGACGCGCAGATACGCGAGCGCGACGCCGCGCGTGAGCGCGAGCTCGTGCTTGGCGTTGCATATTCGCTTTTGCAGTTCACGCCAAGCGTCGTCGACGCCGACGAAGCCGTGGTGTTGCTCGACGTGACGGCGAGCCTGCGCCTGTTCCACGGCATCCGCGCGCTGCGCCAGCGCGTGCGCGACGTTGTCGCGTCGTTCGGCGTCACGGCGGCGATATCCGTCGCGTCGTCGGGCCCGGCCGCGTGGATGGTCGCCCGCGGCCTGCGCGGCGGCCTCGCGCTGTCTGCGCGATCGCTGCGCCGCGCGCTCGCGCGCGTGCCGCTCGTCGTGGCGCCGGACGCCCGGCGCTACGCGAACTGGTTTGAGGATCTCGGCTGCGAAACGCTGGCCGATCTGCAGCGCTTGCCGCGCGCCGGGCTGAAAAAGCGCTGCGGCACGCAGCTGCTCGACTGGCTCGACCAGGTCGCCGGCGCCGCGCCGGCCGCCTACGACTGGCTCGAAATGCCGCCGTCTTTCAACACGCGCGTTGAACTGATGGATCGCGTCGAGCACGCCGAGGCGCTGCTGTTCGTCGCGCGCCGGCTGATCCTGCAGCTGACCGGCTGGCTCACCGCGAAGCAGCTGGACGTCGCCGCGTTCGCACTGCTGCTCGAGCACGAGCGCGGGCGGGACGCGATCGCCCCGACCGAGATCGAAATTTCGTTGGGCGCCCCTACCCGCTTCGAGGAACACCTGACGCGACTGGTCAAGGAGCGGCTCGGCCACGTCGAGCTCGTCGGGCCCGTGATTGCGGTGCGCCTGGTCGCCCGTCGCGTGCAGGAAGCGGCCGCGCCGAGCGACTCGCTGTTCCCGGAACCCGGCGGCAAGCCGCAGGATCACGCGCGGCTGCTCGAACTGCTGACCGCGCGGCTCGGCGCCGAGAACGTGCTCGTCCCGGCTCCCATGGCTGACTACCGTCCGGAGCCGGCCGCCCGATGGGTGCCGATGCGCGACGCGCCGAAGCCGGCGCCGCTGCCGGCGGATCTGCCACGCCCGGCGTGGCTGCTTGCCAAGCCGGTGCCGCTGCTCACGCGCCAGCATCGCCCGTTCTACGGCACGCCGCTGCGCATGGTGTCGCCCGGCGAGCGCATCGAAGGCGGATGGCAGGACGGGCAGACCGTGACGCGCGACTACTTCGTTGCCGAGGACGACCACGGAGTCTGCTACTGGATCTACAAGGAGCGGCCGACGGCCAGTGACGAAAGCGAATCCCGCTTTTTCCTGCACGGCCTCTTCGGCTGATCGTCATGGACGCCGGCAGTTTCGGCGCCCTGCCCGCATACGCGGAACTTCAGGTCGCCTCCGATTTCTCGTTCCTGCACGGCGCGTCGCGCGCGGAGGAATACGTGGCACGCGCGGCGCAGCTCGGCTACAGCGCGATCGCGATCACCGACGAATGCTCGCTCGCCGGCGTCGTGCGTGCGCACGTCGAAGCGAAGGCGGCGAACATGCCGCTGATCATCGGCTCGCACTTCCGGCTGACGGCCGCCGACGGCTCGCCCGCGCTCGCCTTCACCGCGCTGGCGATGAATCGCGATGGTTACGGCAACCTCTGCGAATTCATTTCGCTCGGTCGCATGCGCAGCAAGAAAGGCACGTACCGCCTAGCGCCGCTCGATCTCGAGCACCCGGAAACTCCGTACAGCCACCTCCGGAGCCTGCCCGACTGCATCGCGATCCTGTCGCCCGACTTCCCGGCCAACGAGCAGCGCTTCGACGCGCAGGTCGAATGGTTCGCGCGCGTGTTCGGCGATCGCGCATGGGTCGCGCTGACGTTGCACGCACGCGCGATGGACGACATCCATCGCGGCGTGGTGGAGCGCGTCGCCGCGCGCCACGGCGTGCCGGTGGTGGCCACCAGCTGGCCGCTGATGCACGTTCGGTCGCGCAAGCCGCTGCAGGACGTGCTGACGGGAATTCGCGTCGGCCGACCGGTAACGGAGTGCGGGTACGAGCTCGCGCCGAACGCGGAGCGTCACCTGCGATCGCGTCTGCGGCTCGCCAACCTCTATCCCGCCGGCGCGCTCGAGGAAACCGTACGCGTCGCACGGCGCTGCACGTTCTCGCTCGACGACCTCAAATACGAGTATCCCGACGAACTGGTACCCGCCGGCACCGACCCGGCGACGTACCTGCGCGAGCAAACCTACATCGGCGCGCGACGGCGTTTCCCGGATGGCATCCCGGTCGACGTCCAGGCGCAGATCGAGCACGAGCTGCAGCTGATCGCCGACCTGAAATACGAGGCGTATTTCCTGACCGTCTACGACATCGTGCAGTTCGCGCGCGAGCAAGGCATCGTGTGCCAGGGACGTGGCTCGGCCGCGAACTCGTCCGTTTGCTACTGCCTCGGCGTGACCGAGGTCGACCCGTCGCGGCAATCGATGCTGTTCGAACGGTTCATCAGCAAGGAGCGCAACGAGCCGCCGGACATCGACGTCGATTTCGAGCATCAGCGCCGCGAAGAGGTCATGCAGTACATCTACCGCAAGTACGGCCGCGATCGCGCAGCGCTGACGGCCGCCGTCACGACGTACCGGCCGCGCAGCGCGTTACGGGAAGCCGGCAAGGCGCTCGGCGTGGATCCGGCGATCGTCGAGCGCGTGGCAAAGCAGCATCACTGGTTCGACTCGCGCGCCGATCTGCTGCAGCGGTTTGCCGAGGCCGGCCTCGATCCCGAAGCGCCGCTGAACCAGCAGTGGGCCGGATTTGCCGCGCAGCTGCTCGGCTACCCACGGCACCTGTCGCAGCACTCAGGCGGCTTCGTGATCAGCCGCGGCAAGCTCACGCGACTCGTGCCGGTCGAGAATGCGGCGATGGAGAATAGGTCGATAGTCCAATTTGATAAGGATGACCTGGAAGCGCTCGGGATCTTGAAGATCGACGTCCTGGCGCTCGGCATGCTGTCGATGGTGCGCCGCGCGCTCGACATGATCTCGGAGAAACGCGGCGAGACATTCGAACTGCAGGACATCCCGGCCGAGGACAAGGCGACCTACGACATGTTGTGCGACGGTGACAGCATGGGCGTGTTCCAGGTGGAATCGCGCGCGCAGATGTCGATGCTGCCGCGCCTGCGGCCGCAGTGCTTCTACGATCTGGTGATCGAAGTCGCGATCGTGCGGCCGGGCCCGGTGCAAGGCGGGATGGTGCATCCGTTTCTCCGCCGGCGCCAAGGACTGGAGCCCGTCACATTTCCGTCAGAAGGCATGGAGAAGGCACTGGCGCGCACGCTCGGCGTGCCGATCTTCCAGGAGCAGGTGATGCAGGTCGCGATGCTGGCGGCCGGCTTCTCCGCCGGCGAAGCCGACCAGTTGCGCCGCGCGATGGCGGCATGGAAGCGCAAGGGTGGGCTCGAGCCGTACCACGAACGTCTCGTGAGCGGCATGCTGGAGCGCGGCTACGATCGCGAGTTCGCCGAGTCGATCTTCGCGCAGATCAAAGGCTTCGGCGAATACGGCTTCCCGGAGAGCCACGCGGCCAGCTTCGCGCTGCTCGTCTACTCGAGCGCCTGGCTGCGTCGACACGAACCTGCTGTGTTCCTGGCCGCCCTGCTCAACAGCCAGCCGATGGGCTTCTACACGCCCTCGCAGCTGCTGCAGGACGCGCGACGCCGCGGCGTTGAGGTGCTGCCTGTCGACGTCAACGTGAGCACATGGGATTCAACGATCGAAGGGCCGACGACGTCGGCACCCGTGCGCCTCGGCTTCTCGCTGTTGCGCGGCATGCGCGAGGACGTCGCCGGCCGCATCGAGCTCGCACGCGCAGCGCGGCCATTCGTCGACGTCGCGGACCTCGCGCGCCGCGCGCAGCTGGATCGCCACGACCTGCAGGTGCTCGCGCGCGCAAACGCACTTCAATCGTTCGCCGGCGGCACCCGACGCGCGGCGCTTTGGCTCGCGGCCGCTGCCGTGCCTGATCGCGACCTGCTGCGCGGCACCGAACGCGACGACGCGGTGCCGGCGTTGCCTCAAGCGTCGGAGGGCCACGAGATCGTGACGGACTATCGCGCGATGGGCTTCACGCTCGGCCGGCATCCACTGGCGCTGCTGCGCGATCGCCTCGCGTTGGATCACCTGCAGTCGGCCGAGCAGCTGGCGACGTTGCGCAGCGGCCAGCTCGCGCGCGCGTGCGGCCTGGTCACGGTTCGGCAACGGCCGGGCACGGCGAACGGCGTGCTGTTCATGACGCTCGAGGACGAGACAGGCACGGTGAACGTGATCCTCTGGCCCGGTCTGTTGGAGAAGTTTCGGAAGGAAGCGCTCGGCGCTGCGTTGCTCGCGGTCTACGGCGTGTGGCAAGCCGAAGGTAAAGTGCGACACCTGATCGCTAGCAAGCTCGTCGACCGCAGCGACTTGCTCGGTGCACTGCCGACGACGTCACGGGAGTTTTGCTGACTTTGACGCACGACTGCTTTCGGTTGCTACCGGCCGCCATTTAGTCGACTCCCCGGTAAAGGAGAGCAGTTGGCGGACGTGGCAAAACGACCGAGCCTGTCCCATGCTTGAAGGTAGCGGTACTTCGGAACGGTGGCAACGAGTGCGTCCATTCTTAAAAGCAACTGCTCGATCTCTGGCAGGCGGTTGGTGGGCACATGCCACTCTCGTCCGTCAGCAGCAGAATCGATGCTGTCTTGCAGCACGGTCTCGGCTCCAAGGAAGAGCGCCAAGTCACTGTCGGACACGTCAGGCTCGACAAGAAAGTACCCTAGATAGAGCACCCTGAGTAACGCAATCAACGTCTCATGAGTGCCCTTTCCACTTCGGATAGCCGCAAGTGCCAGGTGGTTTTCGAGTGAGATGGCGCGGACATGAGTCGCCGGTAGAGGCAATAGCTCAGCCTTGCTACGTGGTCGTCGATTCGGGCGTTTTTGCGACATTCTGAGGACGGCGCTTACTGTTGAATCGTTGCATTCTTCATCAGTCCACCAACGAAAATCGCCGTCGCCTTCTCGAGCGCCAACGCCTGAAGTTGCTGCTGAATCGTCGCCTTCGCTATGTCAAACGATGGGACCTGCGTCGGTCGCTTCGCGTCGACCTTTACGATCGCGCGTGGGCCATTGGCGTCATTGCCGAGCGCGATCGACTGTGGCGTCACACCGCCTGCAGGCAATCGCGTAATCGCCTGCGCAACCGTGAGCGGCAACCCTTGCGTATTCCCGTCTGTCACCGGCGTCTTGAAGCTCACCCACGGCAGTTCACCGCCGGCAGCAGCGGTCGGCGCCTGGCTGTACTGCCGAGCCAGTGCGTCAAACGACTGACCCGCTTTCAGGCCGGCCATCACCGTCGCAGCGGTAGCCGCATCTTTCGTCACGATGATGCGCGGCTTGATCTCTTCCTTTCCGAGCGATGCGACGATCTCGTCGTAACGCGCCTTGACCTGTGCATCCGAGACAGGCTCGGGCTTCACGTTATCGCGTACGAAAAGTTGCGTCTCGGCAGTCGATTTCGCAAGCTGCATGGCCGCCTGCACTTCGGGCTTGCTGCCGTAGCTCGCCTTGTCCGCCGCTTGCTGAATCAGCACGCGCGCGATCAGTTGATTCTTGATCGCCTGGCGAAACTGCGGCGTATCGGGCTGGTGGGACGCCTGCAACACCGCGTCGACTTCTGCCTGGCTGATCGGCGTACCGTTCACCGTTGCGACAACACCGGCCGCCAACGTCGAGGACTGTGCGTGAGCCTGGACAGGCAACGCCAATTGCCAGGCAATCGCCGTCGCGATCAGAATTCGGTTGAACGTCGTCTGCATACTTGATGCTCCTGCCTGTATGAAAAAGCACAGCAACCGCGGTTGCTGCACAAAGTATCCGAAACTCAGGGCGAACCGGACACGACCAAACTCGCTCTAGTAAAACCAGTTCAAGGTGCCGAGCACCAGTGTCGCCTTGTTGCCAAGTGCGGCCGGCTGTGTCAACGCGCGACCGACCAGCACCTCGCCCGACAACGATTGCTTGCGCCACTGCCATTGCGCCCGCAGACCGGCGCCGATGCCGGCGAGCGTCGGAAAGCCCGACGCACCGATCAGGCTCGTCTTGCCGGCGTCGAGAAATACATACGGCTCGATACGACCTTCCTTCCACATCGGCACGTTAACCCACGCGAATTCGTTTCGCGCATAGAGGCCGCGGTCCCCTGCGATCTCGCCCGACCGAAAGCCGCGGATCGTATCCATGCCTCCGAGATAGAGCTGCTCCGAGCCGTACAGCGCTGTATTCGTGTACTGGCCACCCAAAACGCCACGGTACACCAGCACGGCCCCGTTCAGCCTGGGTAGTGGCAACGTCACCGTCGCCGTCGCATCGAGCTTGGTGAACTGGCTATGCGCCGCGTCGCGCGCAATGCCGTGTTCATCGTGATTCGCGCCAAACCACGGCAGTCCCTGCGACACCCCGCCGTTGAGGGTGAAATTCCCTTGCGCGTCGTTCATCGCAAACTTGTGCAGCCAGTTGCCGCCGATTCGTAGCACGGCAACGCGCTGCGGATCGAGGTCTGCTCCGTTGATCGTCCGATCGGTGCGACGCCACGAGAGCGTCGTATCGATGCTGGTGATGTCGCTCACGGTCCTGCCGACCAGATAATTCCAGCCGCAAATGTGCGAGAGCGTGCGGCCATAGAGCAGCGCCGTCGAGCCGATCAGCTGCTGATACTCGGAGTCCGCGATCGTGTAGCTGAACGTACTGCGCCCGAACGGCACGGCAAAAGAACCGACCAGCGCGTTGCTGTCCTGACTGTCGAGGAAGTTGACGCTAAACGACTCTTGCAAACCAAGCAGATTGTTCGCTTCGACACCGGCCCGATATCGCGTCACGCCCGTTGCCGAGCTGCCGTAGTTGTCGACGCCGAGGTTGAAATACAGCCGGTCGCCAGGCTTGTTGTCGATGGCGACGATCGAGTCACCGGCGTTCTGGCCCGGCAGGATTTGCACCGCGGCCTGATTGCGGCGCAGTCGGTTGATCTGCGCGACGCCTTGATCGATGTCCGGCAGACGAAGCGGGTCACCGGGCGAGACTGGGAATGCATTCGCATAGCCGACGTCGGTGAACCAACCGCCACCTGCCGAAGCTTCACCAGGTTTGAGGCGATGGATCGGTTGCCCGTTGACGACAAAAGCCGAGACGTGACCGACTTGAATCGTGACCGTGAGCGTGCCGGACGAGAGGTTCTGTTTGCCAAGCAGTGCGCGAGTCGTCACGTAACCCGCCGAAACGAAGGTATCCGTGAGACGTTTCAGCAGCACATTAATCCGATGCGAGCCGAGTTCGTGATTCGCAAACTCCCCGACGATCGAATCAAGTTTCGTTCGCGATACACCGCTGGGCGAGGCGAACGGCTTACCGTCGGCCGATTGCAGCAAGATCTGTCCGACGCGAAACGTTGGACCACTTTCGACAATCGCGTCGACCGGCGTGCCGGGCGGAACGTCGAGCGTCGTATCGGCTGGCGGTGGGACAGTCACCGAAGGCGGCGGCTGCTCGAGCTGACGCTGGCGCGCCTGTTCGCGCTGCTGCTCGATGATCAGTTGAGCGGGGTCCTGCACCGGCCGGACCGCCGGAGGCACCGTTTGCGCATGCGCCGGCATGTACCACGCTGCGAGGCTCGCGACCAGCAGCGGTAGCTTGTATCGGGGGTAGACGGGTGCTTTCATCGTTGTTGTGCGTGCAGAAACCCGTGAGCCGACGTGGCGTTGCGGGTCGCGCCACTCATCGATGCGGCGAAGACGACCGCGATAGTCAGAAAAGAGACGACGACTATGCCGGGGCGATTTTTCGTTCGATAGTTCATTCGCTTAACGCCACCACCACGTCGTCAGGCCCAAATGCTGATCGATGGAAACCGGCGTTCGCGACGGCGCACGCACGGTAGTGATACCGCCTGCAGCCGTCACGCCCTTCCCGCCGCTGAACGAACCGCCGTCGATCACACCGTCTCCGGTCAGAAAGACCTGTCCGTTCGCGGCAAAGCCGCCACCGATATCCATCGCGATCAGCTGCGCCCACGTGCTACCGAAGAACGCCTTGAAACCACGATCCTGATTGATCGCTGAGTAACCGGTCACGCCCTGCGCATAGGTGACGGGCGCGTCTACCTTGATGTCGCCCGTTGCGAAGACATTGCCGCCGACGTTGCGTGCGACGGTGCCGCTCTTGATCGAGATGCTGCCGCCCGCGCCGGATTGCGAACCGCCGCTCGCCTGGATCGTGCCGCCGTAGGGCGTGACGTTGCTCGACGCGTTGGCGTGACAGAAGATCCAGCAGCTGCGCGAATAGTTCGCCTTCCCCGAGAACACGGCCGCATTCGTGAACGCATTCTGTGCCGCAATGGTGATATCACCGGTAGTCGCTTGAATGACACCGCCCGAGTTCGTCACGTTCCGCCCGGTGATCGTCAACGGCCCGCTGGTCGTCGCGAGGTAGGCAATTTGGTCGGGCCGGTTGACGGTGCCGTAGTCGATATTCACGCCCGTCGTCGAATGCGTGAAGAACAGGAAGCTGCCGCCTCGATCCGTGTACGCGGTCGGCTGGCCGCCATTCGTGCCACCCGAATGGTCGATGACGTTCAGCACGTCGCCTGCCGCGGTCAGGCTCATGCCGCCGTTCGATGCGACGCGCGCGTTATCGTTGATAATATTGCCGCCCGCAGTCAGCGATGTCTTGCCGTTGGCCGAAAAAATGATGCCTTGATTGTTCGCGCTCGATCCGTTGCGAATATCGCCGGCAGCGATCAGCGTCAGGTCGCCGCCGGAAGGCGTGCCGTTTGTCGTCGTACCCGCCTGAATCACGCTGCCGACGTTCGTAATGGCACCGCTGCTCGTCAAGTTGACAGCATTGGTTGCACTGAGCGTCGACGGGCCGGCTGCATCGTCCGAGAGCGAGATCGAGCTGGCATGAACTGTCGCGTTGTTCCCGGCGTTCAGTTGGGCGCCCTGTAGGGTAACCGCGCCTGTCGTCGAAATCGAGGCGTCATGCGCGCCGAAGAACTGGTTGTCGGCGATCGTGACGTCGCCGGTCGACGTGACCACGGCATCGCCCGCGTTCGCGTAGAGCTTCCCGAGGCTTCGGACGCCCGCGCCCTGGTCGGTGATGACGAGTTCAACCCGTCCGGCCGTCAGTCCGCCGGCGGCCGTGATATCGACGGCGAGCGCTTTGCTCGTCGCGCCGGCAGACGATGCACCGATACGCCAGTCGTGTCCGTTGTCCGTGGGCGACATCCCGCCGTTCCAACTCGTCGTACTGCTGCCAACCGTGCCACGGATAAAACTCGGCACGCCAGTTTTGTTGTCGTAGGTATTCGTGACCGGCCCGTTCACAGCCAGTTGCTTGGCGACAAGGTCGAGGCCAATCAGGTCGCCTGTCAGGCCGCCGGCACCGATCGTGACCGCGCCGCGGTCCGTGTTCAGTACGATGTTGCGCTGCACCGTGCCCGGTGCAAGCGTTACGTCGGTGAAACTCACTTGACCGGTCGACAACACGACATGACCGGTGTTCGTGAAGCTTCCGCCGTCTACGGTCACCCCGTTCGGATTCGCCAGGATGACGTTTGCGCGTGGACCAAGGACGTTGATGTTGCCTTGGATCAGTGACGGGTTTGTGCTCGTGACTTGGTTGACGATCGTGCGTGCATTGATGCCGACGTTGTTGAGGTCCGCGCCAGCTCTCGAGATGCTGAAGGACGAATAGGTGTTGTTCGAAACGCCGCCGATTGCAGGTGCGATGTTGACGGTCTGTCGACCATTTGCCCCGTTAAGGACAGCTGTCGCGGTACCGCCGTCGGCGGTGATTCCGCCAGCATGGGCGCAGTATGGAACCGTTGCCCACGCTAAAAATAGACTGCGCCGCAGTATGCCAGTTAGCATCGATCCCCCGAATCGTTCTTGTATCTTTTAATAGCTGGACTCTTGCCCGATCAGTCTCCGTGAGACGATCATGTTCAGCTGGATGACGAAATAATTGCTCTCCATACTCGCCTATTGGTATTTCCGAACTTGTCAATGTTCGACTGAGCACAACTTCCGAAGTGTTAAAAGATCGTCGGTCGCGGCATGGGCCTCATAGAGCGCCTCGCAAAAACCGCCGATGCTTGATGCACCAAGCGCGTATGAGACTGCCGAGGCCGCTCGCGCTTTGCGAAACCACGACATGGCCTCTCCCGCGTCATCTAATCCATCATGTTGCTCGACAATTTCAAAATACTTTTCATCGAAATAGGACGCGTCGTCGGCAATTGCTTGCAGCTCGTTCGTTGTCGCCTGATACGACGGATCGGAAAGAAATCGCAACCAGCCTCCACTCATAGAGTCTGTGATACCGGCAGAGCGGCATGCCCACTCTGCTGCACGACAAGCCATTGCCTTCTGCTGTACGGAAGACAGGGTCTTGGCGAGGACAACAAGGTCCGGCGCTACTGAGTTCAATCTTTCGCATGAAGTCATTTTGGACCCTTCAAAGGTGTTGCTGGAACGGCGTTTGCACCATTGATCGCTGCGGCGCAGTTTGTACATATCGGACGACCTGCTCCTACGGTTTGAACCGTATATCCATTCTGAGCAGCCCAAGAGGTGATGTCAGCTTCTGCATGGCCTGTTCCCTTAATGATGACTTCACCAGGCTTCAGGCTAACGCCCGGACGAAGATATCCGTTGGGTTCGCTGGTTGAAACGACAATTACCTGGTTGCCGCTCGGATCTAACACGACGCCTACACCCATTGTTACGCGACCTTGGGAGCCCGCGGGCAATTGTGACTGCAGCTGCGCAGCGCGGCCAGCAGCGTACGCTTGTGCATCCGAAAGGGACATTCTGCCACCGGCTGTACCCGCAGCTATCGGACCGTTACCGGTCGTGATTGCTTCTGGTCCAGCGCCCGGTTGTGGACCGGCGGCCTCGGCCGGGTTAGGCGGAAGGATGCTGACCGTCTCTTTTCCAGCGTCGACGTGCATGCCGGGCTCGCCGCCGTTCGTGTCAAAACTGGATGGTGTCTTAATGTGCCCTGCAGCGTTGTTTAGTGCCTCATTCTGCGCAGCCGTCGCACCGGCCATTGCGTTCTGACCGGACAGTCCCGCGAGCCCGCCACCGGTCCACGTCGAAATTGCCGCCAACATTGCCATCTGGCCCTGATCCAGCGGCACACCGCTCGGATCGAGCATCCCGATGACCTGCTGCGACAACACTGCGCTCGTAGCCCCACCAATCGCACCGCCACCACACCCTTGACCAGTTGCAGCACCGGCCGCGCAGCCGAGCGCGGCATGCGCGGCCACGTACGCCGCACCAGTCAGCGTGCCATCCTGATTCAGGTTGCCGATCGTGTAGGCAATGGACGCCGCAGCATTGGTCGCTGCGCTGTTGCGCAGGTTCGTCAGGAAGCTCCCACCCTGCAAGGCCGTCTGGACCGTCGCTTGAAGCACCGACTCCGCGGCGATCGCGGTAATCGTCGTTGGAAGCGAGCCGGTCGCCGCGCCCGCCTGCGGCACCAGCGTATTCCCCACCGTCTGGACGCCAGCCAAAGCAGCAAGACTGTTGTTCGACGCCGCCCACGACCACCCCGCCGCGCCATTGCTGAACGTGATGCCGTTCGTCAGCCCTGCCGTCAGCGCCGCCGCACCGGCCGTCGTGAGCAGTGATCCGAGGTTGAACGAGCCGCCACTGTTCAGTTGGCTCATCGTGCTGTTCATCATGCCGGCGAAGCCCGCCGACAGTGCCGCGTTTGCCGTACCGGCGCCCAGGGAGCCCGCGGTCGTTCCGGCCGCCGCAAACGCCGAACCCGATCCGGCCGACGCCCCTGCTGCTGCACCAATCGCCCCGGATGCAGCCATCCCGCCCATGATCGACAATCCAACGATCACGCCGGTCATGAAGATCTGGTCGAACCATGAATCGCCGTCGACTGCCTCGGTATTCAGGTGATCGGTCACGGTCGACTGGCTGAACTGCCCGCCAAGCTGCGCCTTCAGGTTGGACAGCATCTGCTGCGTCGCCGCCTGATTCACGCTGCCGTCGGCACTGGTCTGCTGCAATGCCCCGCCGATCTGGTTCAGGCTCTGCACGTTCAGGTCGTAGTTCGCGGCCGACATGAATCCGCCCTGTTGCGCGACAGTGCCAGTCGTGCGCAGGAACACGCCTTCGTCCCCGAACTGGTAGATCTCTCCGATATTCGTCGAACGCTGTTCGTTCGTGAGACTGCCGGTGTTGACCGTCAGGTTTTGCGCCGTCACGGAACCGGTATTGAGGATGCTGTTCGCGTAGTTCAGTGCGACATTCGTCCCCGTGATTTCGCCGTCCGCGTTCACGACCGCGTAGTTTTTCGGCAGCAGAACCTCGGGCATCAATGCCTGCACCGTCGGGCAGGCGGCGCCACCCGATGCCTGACACCCCGGTTCCGGCACCGCCTGCTGGACATACCAGAGCATCGGCGCATTGATCTGCGCGAGCTGGGCGTCGCTCAGTTGCGTGCCGAGCGCGATATTGTTCTGCTTCGCGTACTCAAGCGCCGCGCCATACAGCGCTGCCTTGTCCTGATTGTTGATCGACGCCTGGCTCGTGCTGTCGGTCGCGCTCGGGGTGCTGTAGAAGCTGCTCTTGCCGGTCGCTTGCAGCGCGGCCTGCTGGATCTGCTGGTTCTCCGTATACGGGTCGTAGTAGAACGGCACGCTGCCGGGCTGCAGGTTAGCCGGCAGGTTCGCAATCAGCGATGCAGACGAGAGCGAGTCGACTACCTGGGCGGCCGGATTGCTCGTCAAGTACGACACCGTCACGGTTTGACCGGACACCGTCTTGACGGTCGTGGCGGTCGGCGTATTCACGCCCGTCACAATCGGCGCCGTCGGCTTGCCCACCGTTTGTGCGCCGATCGGCGTATTGGGCGGCAGAGCCGCCATGCCGGTGACCGACGTCGGCCGCCCGTCCTGATTCGTCACCAGTCCGGCCTGGTTCACGGCGGCCGTCATCGAAGGCGGCAGCGTCGGCGGAGCCAGCGAAATCACCTGCCCCGACACGACAGGCGGCGGCGTAAACACGTTCGGGTTCGTGATCCCGTTGACGAGCGTCGAACCCGTCAGCGTGATCGATTGACCGATCACGTTACCGGTATTGGTCAGCGTCGGCGAGTGGACGCTCAGGTTGCCCGCCTGAATCGTTCCCGGCACGAAATCCTTCATGCCGACGTTCGATGGAAGTCCCGACGCCGTTTGCGTATCGCCCTGACTGAACGCGCTGCCGTACAGATTCTGGCAGTCCGCGGCCATGCCGAGACAACCCCACGTGCGGGTCGCGCCCGGATTGCCGGTCCAGAATGCGTGCAGGTATTGGTTGTCGCTCGACGCGCTCGTCGATGCATTGATCGTCGCGTTGTTCAATGCAGTTACCAGACTGCCCGTATTGCTGAACGTCCCTGCCGAGATCGAAAGATTGTTGTTGGCCGTGATCGTCGATGGATTGGCCGCTTGCACCTGGATATAGGCTTCGCAGTTCTGTCCGCAGCCCGTATACGGAGACGCAGTCCCATAGTTCTGGTGAACCGCGACCGGTGCGGCGATCGTGTTAGTCACGCTCGCCGCATTGATCTGCACGTTGTTGCCAGCCTCGATCGCGGCCGACGTGTTCGTCACGCTCGTAGCCTGCGTCGGATTGGCTGCGGTCGTACCTGCGCCGCCGATCACGACATCGTTTCTCGCGACCAGATTGCCGTAAGTATTGGCGACCTGGTTCGCGGCAATCACGATGTCGTGGCCGGCGGTGACGTTGCTGTTGGTTTGCTGATAGCTGTACGTTTCCGAGTTCGGGTTGGTCGTGTTCAGCGAACTGCAACCCGCGTTCGAGACTCCCGACGCACATCCCGCCGTCACGGCCTTCGATCCTACATTAGAGCCTTGGTTCGTAAAGCTTGCCGCCTGAATGTTGACGTCGTTGCCCGCCGCCAAGGTGCCGGTGTTGGTCAGATTGCCGCCCGACAGATTCAGGTTGTTGCCGGCGATGACCTGCCCGACGGCGCCTTGTTTGGTCACGCTGGAGGTGACGGTTTCCAACTGCACGGTGCCGGGCGCGCTGATGGTGTACGTGGCAGGCGGCGTCGGCGGACCAACCGCGCAATATCCACCCTCGCACTGGTAAGTGCCACTCGGATTGGCCGTGCCCGCTACGCCAATCGGTGCGGTCTTCTGCAAAGCCTGCAACGATGTCAGGAATGCGTTCAGCGATGCCGAATCGACGGAATCCGTGACCGTCGAGGTGAAGCTCGAACCCCCGTTCTGGAGTTGCTGCACGTTCACGTTGGCGTCATGGCCCGCGCTGACGACGCCGCTTTGGTTGTTGAGCGTATTGGCGGTCAAGGTGAGATCGTGGCCAGCCGCGATAGTCGATGGCGTTACCGTTGCACCGGTCGACGTCGTGGTCTCGGTAACAGTCGGCAAGGTCAGCGTCTGTACTGTCGTTGCGCCCGAGATCGGTGTCGAGGGCGGCACGACGACCCAGATGGCGCCTTTGGGCGCATTACTCGTCGGCACCAGAGCGAACTGGATCGGACCCGAGCTCGCGACCGGCGACGACGGATCGCCCCATCCCTGATAGATCAGCCGGACGCTGGATAGCGACCATACGGTCTGTTTGGTCGGCTGCTCGCCGCCGGGTGAAAGGAGCCCGCCCAGTGTTGCCGGCAGATTCGCCTGCCCGAGCATGAACGTCCCACCATCCTTGCCGACGTTGTAGATTGCATAGACCAGTTCAGAGCCGATCGGCGTGGCCATTAGCAGGCCCGGATTGTCGACCGTCTTCGTGGTCGTGGTCGTCGTGACAACGGACGCTGCGGAGTTATTGACGTTGTTGGCGGTCAGCGACAGGTCGTTGGTCGCCGTCAGCGTGCCGCCGGCATTCCCGAGATCCCCCGACAGGTTGATCGTCGCGTTGCCGCTGCCTGCAGGGCTGTTTGTATTTCCGGCGCGGGTCGTACCGCCAGAGTTGTCGTAGCTTGCCCCGGTGATCGCGAGCGTATTGGCGGCCTGAACCGTACCCGCGTTCGATCCCGAGCCGTTCAGCGTCAAGGCATTGTTGGCGGTCACCGTGCCTGTGGCTGCATTCGCCAGCGACCCGTTGATCGTCAGGTCGTTGCCGTTGATGGCGCCGGTGTTGCCCACGGCACCATTCAGCGTCAACGAGCCCGCGCCCTGGTTGATCGTGCCGGCGTTATTGATTCCCTGCGCAGCCGATACCGTTACAGTCGTACCCGGCAGAGTCCAGGTGCCCGAATTGTTGACCGATTGCGCGGACAGGTTCAGGCCGTAGCCGCCATTGATCGTCCCGTAACTGGCGGCCGACGGATCAAGCGCTTGATTCGGCAAAGCGAGCGTCGCGATGTTCTGCGCCAGAATTTTGCCGTTCGTATTGTCGAAGGATCCGTTGCCGCCCGTGACCGTCACGGTGGTATTGCCAGTCGCCGCGGTCGAATTATTGACGTCGCCCGCGAAGATGAGACCCGCGTTGCTCAGACTACTCGTCGTCAGGTTCAGCGCGTTCGTCGCCATCAAGGCGCCGGTATTAGTCGTCGCGTTGCTGACGTTGAAATTCGCCGTCGGCGCGTAGATCGAACCGCCGTTGCTCAGATCCGCGGCGTTGAAGGTCGCCGACTTCAGCGATGACAAGCTCCCTGAGTTCGTGACCGTCGAGCCCGACACGTTCAGGTTGCCTCCGGCCATCTGCGTGCCGACGTTCGATACGGTGCCGCCATTCAGGCTCGTGTCGCCCTTGAACGCGGCCGTGCCGCCTGTCGTGACGCTCTGTGAACCCGTGATTTGCGTGGTGCCGCCGACCACTGCGTTCGCGGTCGTGACGTTCGCCCCGCTCAGGGTCGCGTTGCCGTTCACCGACAGGGCCGGTGCTTGCGCGTCGAATGCTGCGTTGAGCTGGCCCGCCGACGTATCAAGATTGCTCGTCGCCGTGGCTGTCAGATTGCCGCCGATCGACACGCCTTGCGTCGTGATGTTCGCCGCCGTCAGCGTCCCATCCTTCGAGACGGTCGTCTGGCCGTTCAGCGTCAGGTTTTGGCCCGCATTCAGGCTCGCGTTCCCGGCTGTCGAGATGGGTCCGGAGGCCGTCACATTGCCGCCCTTGGCGTTCACGCTCAGGTCGCCGAGGCTCGTTACACTGCCTTGCGTCGTAACGTCGGTACCCGTGGTAATGGTTGTCGCGCCGCCGGACAGCGCGTTACCCGCGAGCGTCGCGCTTCCGTTTGTCGCCGTCAGCGTGGTCGTACCGACCGCCGTTGTCGCGCCGACGCTCAGATTATTCGCAGCCGTAGCGTTGAGATTGTTCCCCGTCCGAATCGCACCGCTGATGCCGACGTTGTTTCCTGCATTCAACGTTGTGTCATTCGCGACATTGACCGCGCCCGTACCGTTGATATCGCGGCCGGCCGAAACGGTTGCATTGCCGGTGTTGTTCACCGACAGACCGCCGTTCAGATTCGCATCGCGACCCGCCGAGATCGTCGTGCTTTGGCCCGTCTGCACCGTGCCCGCGACGGTCGCGTCCTGCGCTGCGGCGATGTTCACCGTGCCCGGCGTCGATACTGCCCCGGCGACCGAGACGCTGCCCGCGCTCGAGCCGATCGACGCGTTTCCACCGCTATAGACCGTACCGCCCAGATTGACGCTCTGCTGCCCGGTCGCGTTCAATCCACCGAGCGACACGACATTGCCGGTCGTACTCAGGGTCCCGCCATTCGCGGTGAGCGTCATGTCGCCGACAGACGCGGCGTTGCCGTTCACTTGCGTGTTGCCGCCCGACGTCACGCTCAGCTTGTCGCCGCTCGTGACGTCGCCACCCAACGTCGAATTCTGTCCCGATTGAATCGTTACCGCACCCGGTGCCGTCACTGTCCCGCCGAATTCAGCGTTCGTACCCGCCTTCGCGGCGATCGTGGTGCCGCTTTGCACGGCGCCGTTCAGGCCGATCGCCTGCCCGGCGTTCAGTGTGACCGCGCCTTGCGACGACGAAACCTTGCCTTGCCCGGAGATCGAGCCAGCTTGCGCGGCGATCGACACTGCGCCTTGCGCCTGCGTCGTACCGTCAATCGTCGCGTCTTGACCGGCCGTCACGGTCGCCGCTCCGTTCGATTGCAGATTGCCGCTCACGGCGGCCGACCCTGTCATCGCGGTGAGATTCGTATCGCCGACGGACGTGACCGCGCCGTTCACGGTCGCATTGCGCGCCCCCGCCAGCGCGACCGTGCTGCCGCCCTGTACCGCCCCTTTCACAGTCAGATCACGTCCAGCCCGCGCCGAGATCGTACCCGGCGCGCTCAGCCCGCCGACCGTCAGACCTCCGTTCGTCGTCTGCAGCGCAATATCGTGAGCCGACAGGGAGTCGATCGCCATCGACTCGCCGGCCGTAAGATTGGCCGAGCCATTTGCGGCAACCGACGCAGCAGTCAGGTTCCGACCGGCGGTCATCGACACGCTTTGTCCGGCCGACACGGCCCCCGGCGCAGTGATGTCGCCGTTCGCCGCAACCGTATAGTTTTGGTTCGCGAGGCCGGTACCGCTGATCGTCGTGTTGTCCGCGCTCGTCAAATTGACGTTCTGACTGGCAAACGTTTGACCGACCGTGACGTCGCCGTTTGAATTCACGACCACGTTCCCTGCCGTCGCGGTCAACGAGCCTTGCATGTTCGCGCCAAGGCCGGCTGCTGTCTGGACGATGTAGACCTGGCCAGCGGTGACCGATCCGAACTGGCTTGCATCGATCGCCAAACCGTTTGCAGTTTGGATTGCCGTGACATTGTTCGGCAGACCGTTGGCTGCGGTACCGTATGCAGTGCCGGTATTGCCCGTCGTGGTCGGCGTGACGAGCTGGTTGCCCGTCACGACGTTGATGCGCTGATCCGCACGGATCGGCGCCGCCAGCGTGACGGTTTGCCCGATGAGGTCAATATTCCCGACGGTCCCTTCGATCCCGGCTCCCGGACCGTTCACCCCTGCCGGCCCGTTGATCGAAATGTTGCCTGATCGAACGTCGTACGCGACCGCGCCGGCGTGCGCGAAATCGGTTGGAGCACCACCGACGCCCGTGATGAACTGCGGCGTGCCCGTGGTCAGCGTGAGATTCGGGATGTTCGTGAGCGACAGTCCGTTTGCGGATATCCCGCCCGGAGCCGCGATCACGATCGGTGCAGCAGCGCCGAAGGTCTCGAGCGGCCCGTTCAAGACCGCAATATTGTTCGACGTGACCTGGTTGATAATCAACGACGCTGGCCGGCCGTTCAGATTCGGATTCGCGCCAAGCGAGCCGCCGAGCAGCGGAGTCCCTGCAATCGTGCTGTTGTTCAGCACGAGGCCTTCAGGTCCCACATTGAACGACTGATACTGTCCGAGACTCACGCCGTTGGAATTCGGCGCAGGGATATTGATAGCAGGGACACCCGCGCTAGTCGCGGTGACCGTTGGCTGAAACGGAATCGGCGCCCGCGGATCGATGATCGGCGCAGCATGTGCTGTTTGGTCGACCAAAAGCATCGCGGGGCTGAGATACATCACGACCGACATGACCCATGCGGTCGCCTTGATCCAAAGGGCGTGCTCTTCGCTGTTCAGCGAAGGTTGACCGAAGACAATTTTCTGTTTGGCCGTTCCCCGTTGAACGTGCCGAGCTTCTATTTCGCGCATCAGTCGGCGCATGGTTGGTCTCACTCGGAATTTTCAGCGGATGTTCGCACAGCCGAAACCGAAAGATGGTCAACAATTGTCATGCCCCGTCTTGCTGTCGGGAACACGGTTACAAACAGCCTTCATGCTGATTCGAATATCAAAATATCAACGATGGCTTACTGTGACCAATATAAAAATAAATAAATGTTTTTGAGATTTATTTAATCAAAAAGACCCCCGTTCCCGGTCGACAGACCGCAGAGTCATGCCTGATAGGGCTTTGGCTCCGAGGGTGGCGACGGGCGCATCAACTACACGTGTGCACCAGGGTCGAATAGAAATGTCAAAAATCGTTTCTTAAAAACTTAAATCCGATCGATGAATACCTCCCGATCGGGAGGGAATAGCCGGTCGCAACGAGACATAACGCGGTCAAACGACACCAGCTGGCTCACAAGCCACCTGCGATTTTTACGAGGGAGCGTGTTGTGTTCTGTCGACGCGGACTTGACTTTCGTTCGAAGTCGGTAAGGTAGTCGATACCAATTTCTCAACCACGAATGGAGAAAGCATGTCGACATACCACGAACTTCTCGCAAAGCGCGCGGCACTCGAAGCGGAAATCGACGCCGCAAAAGGGGCTGCGCGGGAGACAGCTTTGAAAGAGGTGCGCCAACTCGTGAGCGAATTCGATCTCAGCGCCCGGGAGGTCTACGGGGCGCGCGCAACCCGCAAGCGCGGCCGCGTCGAAGCGAAGTATCGCCATCCCGACACCGGCGCGACCTGGAGCGGTCGGGGCCGCCCGCCGGCATGGATTGACGGCAAAGACCGCACGCCCTTCGAAATCCAGCACAGCGCCGCCTAGTCTTGAAATCTCGCAGAACACTGGATACATTTACAGTGTGCCAGGCGCAGCAGCCACTCGCAATTTGCCAAGTGGCTGGCTGCTGCTCCCTTGTCTCGCCGACTACTATGAACCTCGCCCCGACTGTTGATTGCCACGATGCCGAGCTCGATCCGATTCGGTACGGGTATGCGCTCGAGTCCGCAACGCAAGATCTGCGACGCATTGCGACGTCGCTCGCAGCTCGCTACATCAGCGCCGGCCTTGCGCACGCTTTGAGCTGGCCGCTATTGCTCGAGATCGAAGAGCAGGCATTCTCCGATTTGGCCTTTCAGAGCCGCAACGATCCAGCGATCGTCGGCGCACTGCCGCGCATCGGGCCGGCGACGCTGCCGGGCGTCGATTTCAGCGGTCTCATCGACTGGAGCCAGTCCTATCCATCGCTGCCAATCGTCTATCAGTGCGTCCGCGAGCTTCTGGTCGATGCCCCCAAGTTCGAGCGCAGTGAGGAAGCTGCGTGAGCGACGTAACCCGTGGGCTCGACGAGCGGCGTGCCGATGCCCACGTCCGAAACCGGATGAAGGGGCGCCCCACCCTTCTGCAGGCACAGGACGCGAATCGTAGATTCGCGCCATGCTTGGGGTAGCCAATATTCAGTATATAAGATCGAATGGACGAACCGACTCTCTGGCTGTCGGCACCGACCGAGGCCTATCAGCAGTGGCAACGCACGGAAGCCGCCGGCGCCGATCGGCGCGCGTTCTCGCCGCGGTCGATCGTCCAACACGAAGCGATGTTCGAACGCTTCATGCGCCACCTCGCCGCCGCTCACCTGTCGCTGGCCAACTTCGGGCCCGACCACCTCGAATCGTTCTTCGCTGACCTAGATCGCCGGTGCAAGCCCGGCACCACGACACGTCTGCGGTACCAGAAGCTCCTCGACCGGCTCGGGCGGCACCTCGTCGACGTCGGCGTGCGCAAGACCAATCCAGCTGCCGCATACACGCTGATGCAGACGTGGCCGGAGGACGAGCCCGTCCCGGTGTACCTTCTGGAAGCCGATGATCATCGACTGCAGGCGTCGATCCGGGCCATCGACGGGCTCGACGACCGCGCGTTGCGCAACCGAGCCATCGTTGGCTTGTTGCTCTCGACCGGCATCACCGCGCAGGAATTTCGACAGGCGAGCGCCGTCGACCTCGACCTGTCGCCGGCGCGGCCGTACCTCCTTGTACCGAAGCGCGGCCCGCGCGAGGCACGTCGCATCAACGTTGACGAGTTTGCGGAACCCGCGCTCGCGCGATGGCGAAATCTGGCTGCGGCTGCAGACAGCCCTCTGCTGTTCCCGTCCCCCCGTGCAGGCGGCCCAATGACCGACGAAATGCTCGGCCGCATCGTTCGAGACGAGCTCCTCGCGATCGACGTTCGACTCCCTGATATGAGCCCACGTACCCTGCGAAACACGTTCGCGAGGCGCCTGCTCCTCGCCGGCAGAAGCAACGACGACGTCATGCATCTCTTGGGCCTGACAAGCCAGCGCACTGTGATCCGCATTCGGGCGACGATCCCGAGCGGGCCTCAAGCTACACCTCAGACTTGACTTCCTCCCCGCCTCGATAGCCTGAAAAAGCCAGCAAGGTCGCTGGCTTTCTTGCTATTGGAGCATTCAATATGGACTACGTATCGCATTACACGGACCTCGTCTACTTCGCCAGCGGTGGCATTTCCGTCTGCCGCTACCGGATGCTCGCGCTCGCGTCGGAACCGAAGCGGCTCGTCATTCAGGTCGAGAACCACGGCGGCCACAAGGACATCCTGATCACCGATCACATCGTGCGCGACGGAGTCCTCAACCGAATCGCCGATCGCGACTTAACGGGGGTTCCGTTCGACATGCTTTGCGTCGCGTTGACCGAGGCCGGCCAACATCACATCGTCTTCGTCGAGGCCGATCTCGAGGACTACATTCATCGCGGGTATCCGTATGAGCGATCCGCTCAGCCGGCCGCACGTGGCCGACATATCGAGCGCATCTCGATCAATTCCCGTGACCTGGTGGTCGGCCGGGCCCGCCTGCAGACCGCGCATGCGACTCCTACGCTCGCAGCAGACAGTCTAGCGGCCATCCTCGACCGGCCGACGTCCGCGTAAACCGCCAATACGCCGACGAGTAAGCTCGTCTGGCCATCACATCCTGGGTCCGATCGACAACAACAACGGGAGCAACGGGCAAAAACAAACCCGGTGCAGACGCACCGGGTTTGGTTCCAAAATTCCGGACTTCAAGCCGCCTGCGAAAACAGATCGACAGGCGCCAGGTTCAGCATCGTGAGGTGCTCCGTGTTCGATATCGCGCGGTCGACGAGAAACCGATCGAGCTCAGCCGGCGTCAGGTTGTGCCGTTCGGCGAGATGCGCGAAGTACTGGCCACGCTTGGCCATCTCCTGATACCGGCCCGCCATACCGGCCGGAAGCCTCAGAATGCCTTCGTTGAGCCAGAACCGTGCCGACTCCATCCCCGAGTGTTGCTGCGCCTTCACGGACCAGCAAGCGTCGAAGCTGCAGGTGACGAACGCACACGCTGCCTCGACGTGCACTTCGAACTGGTCGCTCTCTTCGAAATAGACGATCTGCTCACCGGACCTCGTGCGCGCATATCGGCTCGCTCGCTCCGGATGGAGGTAGCGATTCCACTGTTCCGCGGCATAGTCGCGAAGTCCGTCTGTGGGCACCTCGGCATCGTACGCGCCGACAAAGAACCACCCATGATGCGGGATGTCGATCTTCGGCAGTGGGTCCACCACCGGCACGTAGTAGCGCCGTCCGAGCCGATGGACGTCGAACCAGACCGACAGCGCCGGAAACGCATGCGGCGCGTAGTGGTGCATCGAGAGATAGAAGTCGATCGCCACCAGCTGCGCCGGCGTGATCATCTCGAACTGCACGTCGCAAAGCGCGCGATTTTCCGGAGTGTCAGGTATTTCGCCCATGGCCAGTGCGCCCTCATGCCGCTCAGCGCGCTCGACCTCAAGCGCGTCAAGCGTTAGCAGGTACTGCAGCAACCGAACGCGCTCCAAGTACGACAGAACGTCCGGCTTGACCGCCAGATACCCGGCGTCACTCAGCTTCCGGCCTACAAGTTCGCGACGGCCAAGATCCCATTGCACGGCCATCAGGTAGTTGCGGAACCGATTCAAGCCCTCCAGATGACGGTGGCCAGCTTCCTTCACCATCGACTCCATCGAGCGATCGCGCTCGCCGGTCACGCAACAAAACGCGCACCCGAATCGCGAACCGCACGCGGCACGCGCGCCGCCCTCTCCCAGAATCACACCACATGTCCCCTCGTTCCCAGCTCGGTATAGATCCGACAGACGCCGGATTGACTGGCTGGACACGGGTGACGGAAAGGGGCGGTCTGAATCCTCCGCGAATAGCGAGAGCATCGTCCATACGCAGTCCGTGGACCACTCGGCGATCGGAGAAAAAGTAAGAAATCCGTCCGCGTTCCTGACGGGTCTTCGCGCATTCTCGTTGCGAGCGGCCATGGCCGCCGCGCGACTGCCGCTCTCTCCGAACCGGTTGCCGAGGATGGTAACGACTTCGCTACTTCCGCCGGCGGCCGCAGAACGTTCGAGCGTGACGCGCAGGCGGTTCTGCGGGTCGACCTTCCAATCCGCCGCACAGGCACGTATCCGCTTTCCGTTCTTCACCCCATTTTCCGGGGTACGGGGAAGCGTGCCACGCCCGATCGTTGCGACGACAAATTGCGACGCCAATGATGGCTTCGCTACGTGCACCGATACCGACGTGCCAGCGGCCGCAAAGGCGTCGCGGATCTCATCCAGCATGGCCTGAAGGTGCCAGTGCATGCTGGGATTTTCGATCGTCGTGTCGGCGCTCGTCACAAAGTGCTCGCGCGACACCTCCGCACCAGCGCGCCGCACCGCCTCCAGCATAAGGATCGCCGTGCAGGTCGAGTCCTTGCCGCCGCTCAGCGCGTTCGAGAGCGTGAATCCCTGTTGAATCAGCGCGACGAGCGCGTCGATTGCCGACTCCATCTTCACCAAAATTTCCGAGAACATATACTGCTCCTATGGCGCAGGAACAGCCCCACGCGGGAGCCGTTCCCGCGCGGGTTGAGAGAAAAGAAACAATCAGGGTGCGCGATACACTTCGCCGCGCGCCGACACCACTTCCCAGTTTTTCAGATACGCATCGGCGACACGCGTATCGCCGCGCAACACGATGACGTTCTCTGCGTTGTACCGCGCCGCCTGCTGCGAGTAGTTGTAGCTGCCCGTCTCGACGGTCTCGCCGTCGACAATGAGGTACTTCGAGTGCTGTGCTGGAAAGACGCTCACAAGTCGTACCGGAATGCCGGCGTAAGCGAGAGCACCGAGCGCAGCGCGAGCGCGGCCGCTACGGTCCTCTTCGAAGTTGCTGCGCGCGTCGACGGTGACCGCCACGTCAACGCCGCGGTGCTTCGCGGTGATGAGCGCGCGCGTCACCGCCGGAGCGGTGAACGAGTACGCCAGCACGCGAATCGATTGGCGCGCATGCCCGATGGTGCGAAGCACAAGGCTTTCGGCTCCGCCATCCGGCGAGAACGCTACTTCGACCGTCGGCAGCGTCTCCGCTTGCGCGCGCCCGGCAAACGCGATCGCAACACAACAGCACAGCGATGCCACGAGTACTGCCCAAGAAATTTGCTTCTTCATCGGAGCCTCCAATAGTGGATACGGAAAAGCCCCGGTCTCTTCCGAGAGCGGGCCGACGTTCAGGGGTTTAGATGCAGGGCTTATGCTGCCCTGCAGGAAAGGTATGGACTTGGCCATCCTTGCAGATGACCGCATCCGTTCTCATGTGCGGCCGCTTAGCTACGGCGGCCTGCGTGGAGACCGCATAGCGGTACATAGGCGCCGACTGCTGCGCACCGCCGTGCATCGCGATCAACAGCATCACCAGGTTCGTCATCCCGTTCATCAAACGCTCCTCCGTCGGCGAATCAGGACACGACGACGGCAGTCGTGGCCACCGTCACCCAGCGCCCGTTCACCAGCACGTCGCGCAGTCGCGAGCCGTTCAGCTCGTACACGTGCTCCGTACCGATGCGAATGGGTTTCGGCCGGATCGAGACCGTCAAGGTTCGGACCAGCTCAGCAGATCTGGACTTCAGTTTCATTGCGTTCCTCGTAAAGAAAAAGGGCGAGGAACGCCCCTGCGGGGAACGTTCCCCGCCAGGGTTAAAAAATGTGTGCCGCACTACCTCGCGAGTGCGGCCACGTCGATGACCGCATCAGCCTCGGCAATCAAGTCCGGCGTTTGCGAAATGAAAAACTCCCGTGCATACCCGCCCTGACGCAGAACCTCGCGTTTCATGCGCATGAATTGCACCTTCCGATCAGGGTCAAGTGGACCATCCGACTCGTCGCTGAACAGTGACTCGTACGGCTGGCCCGCGTTACCCGCGATATACAGGGCAACGCCGCGGGTCAGGCACTCGTTGATCCAGACCTTCTGACCGCCGGACATCACGCCGACTGCCTTGCTGCTGTCGCTATCGGCGTCGTGCACGAGGATTTCAAATCCCTCGCGCGTTTCACCATTGGCCAACGTCCGCTGCGTCTGGATCTCGACCGTGAACCGCGTGCCATAGCACGCGAGCAGCAGGTCATTCACCGTCTGCGTGAGTGCCGGCCCAGCGTCGTCGATCGTCAGCGCGATCACGCCGTCATTGCCGAGGCCCTTCGCGAGCAACTTCCACTGCGCGACCTCGTCCGAGATGCGCTCAGCGAATGCTTGCGTCGCCGAGAAGCCCTCTAGCTCGCGCTCGAGTGCCGCCAACGTCGTTTCGCAGGTGGCCTGTGTGCGGATCAAAGCTTCGATCCGAGCGTCCATCGCGGTACAGACGTCACGACGGGCAACCAGCTGTCGATCGACCTCCACAATCGCCTGCGTCACATCGACAGCAGCCAGGCGCGAGACCTCCGCGTCGACGTCACGCAACAACCCAGTGAGCCGCGTCGATTCCGTCTCCCGACGTTTTGACGCCTCGCTTCGCTCAACATCGAGCGATTCGAGTTCGCCTTGGGCCTTCGTCAGCCCGGCCTCCGCCGCGTCGAGCAATCGCTTTCGCGCAGCAAGATCGGTCGCACGTTGAAGGGCCTGACGCGCGCCCGTGAGTTCCGTGTTCACCTGCTGGAGCTCGGTCCGCTTGGCCAACAGCGCTTCTACCGACGGTGCGAGTTCCTTCAACTCCGTCTGGTGTTGCCGATAGCGCGCGCGCAAGTCTTTAAGCGAGGCGGTCTGGACGTCGACTTGTTGGGCCGCATTCCTCGCTTGCGCGAGCAAGGGGCACATCGCATGGATATCCATCCCTGCACACGGCACCGATCCGATCACTGATGATTGTTCGGTCAAGGTTCGAATCAGGTCAGATTTCGCCGTACCCTGCGATTCCAACCCGGAGAGCGTCGACTCGACCGAGGCAACCCGCAATCGCTTCGCATCAAGCTGTTCGATTGCACGCTGCAACGGTTCGATCAATGCCTCGGCCTTCGCGACACGAAGTTGGGCTTCATCTCGAGCGGCCGCAGCGCCACGGATCTGCTCTGCCTGCCGGACAACCGCTACATGACCCGCGATCGTCTCCCTTAGCGCCGAAGCGCGTTGGTCGAAGCGCTTGTCGTCGGCCTGCTTGTCACGCTCCAACGTCTGGAGCGATGCCTGCAGCTGGCTACGCCGCACACCGAGTTCACCTATGCGCGCCACAGTGCTCGCGTTCTCGCCCTGCTTGGCAACGAGCACCGCGTGCTGTTGCGTCAGCGTGGCAATCTCCGCTTGCGCAGCCGTACGCTTCTCGCGCGCCGCCGCGATATCTGCCGCAGCCGTCGCGAGCGCCTTGCGCGTCTCGTCAACACGCTCGCGCTTCCCGGAGAATGCAGCGAGCTCCTGTTGCACGACACCGAGTTTCCGCGAAAGCTCCTTCGCGACATCAGCAGCCTTGGTCGACAGTGCGCGGAGGTGATCGATCTTCAGCAGCTCCGCGAGGAGCCCCTTGATCTCGGTCGCACCGTAGGACGCGAGTGGCCGACGGTTCTGCGCCGAGAACACGCTCGTGAAGAACGACTCGAGGGAGCCGCAGATCGCGTCAACGCAGCGGTCGTAGGTCTCACCCTTGCCGTCCGACACCGTGCCATCCGGCAGCGATACCGGACGCCACTCGCCGTCCATCGAGCGATAGAACAGGAAGTAGTCCGCCTTGCCGGTCTTGCCTGGCTTGCGAAACACAAAGGTCGACCGATAGCGCAAGCCATCGTGCTCCCATTCGAACTCCTTGCGTGCCTGCACCCCGCAGACGTGATCCCAGTACGAGAACGCATCGACCGAGAGCTTCGACGCGCGCGACGGCATGATCCGGTATGGGTGCAGGTTGTCCATGATCGTCGTCTTGCCCGCGCCATTCGGCCCGGTCAACGCGATCAACCCGGTCGGCAACGACTCCAGATCGAGTTCCACGCTGTCGCGCTTCATCCCGTCCCGGACGCCATAGAACCCTTCAAGCAACAGTCTCAGTGGTCGCATGACTGGATCTCCGAAAGAGAGATGGGCTGCAGATACTCGTCCGGCAGGAAGAACGGGACATCGTCGTCATCGACCGGAAGCGTCGGTTCGGGCCGGGATGCCGGCTTCGCCAACGTACCGTCAACGGCGGCCTGCACCGTTCCACAGAGACGGCTGAACGCGTCCGACGTCTGCTTGAGCATCGAATCCCAGTTGGAACAACCGGTGAGAATCTGCAGCTCGCGGCCGGACCACTGGCCCGAGTACCCAGCGTCGAAGGACCACAGGAGGTTTTGCAGCTCGACGCCTGGCGTGACCACGATCTCGGCCTCGTCGGCGTCAACCACGTGGGCCAACACCAACATGCCGTCGCGTTGAGCAATGACCGCGCCCCGTTGGGTGCCGAACGGTTGGTGAAAGAGTGCTGCCGTGCACCCGCCGTGATCGACGAGAAGCTTCTGCAGCGATTTGGCGTCGGTAGACGCAGTGAAGGACTGGGCCCAACGGACGCCAGCAGGATAGAGACCAAACATGAGCACACTCCGGATTTGAGACGGAGTGCGCCCTTGCCGGGGACACGCCCCGTCAGGGTAGAAAGAAATGGATGCAGCGACGCTGCCTTCGATGCGCGAACAGGCGCGGGGTGAACCTCGTTTCGATAGCCACACGGGCTATCGGAACACGGCTAGTGTTCGAAAGGGACGGAGAGCCGTCGATGAGCGGCACTACGCCGCGAACAGGTCATCAGTGAGCCAAGACGGTTCGTCAGCGGCTGCCACTGCATCGGAGCTCGCGGCGGCCGTCGTGGGCAACATGACCGACGCAGCACCCGACGGGCACGGCTGATCGGTTGTTGACGCGCTGTCGCCAGCTAACCGCGCCAGGATCGAATCGGCGATTGCATTCGGATCTCCGGTCTCGAGC
The DNA here is from genome assembly GCF_902499045.1 of Burkholderia latens. Classification (GTDB taxonomy): domain Bacteria; phylum Pseudomonadota; class Gammaproteobacteria; order Burkholderiales; family Burkholderiaceae; genus Burkholderia; species Burkholderia latens. The sequence continues at coordinate 38,076 of NZ_CABVPL010000004.1, forward strand.
AATTGCAACCGATCAGCCAACGGTGAAGCGTTGACTTCGGCCAGCTCACACCAACGGCTCAGCTTCGCTTCAACCGTCGGCGCAGTGCTGATGCCTTCTGCCCGGCTGCGCATCACGGGAAGTACCCGCGGCTCAAGCTTCACGCCGGCGGCCGTCGAGAACATCGCTTCGATCGCCTTGCGGTCGACCAACTGCTTATGCTCTTCGTCGATTTGCCAGCGAATGCGCACGAACTTGCCGGCCGATGCTGCTGCGAGCGCTTGCAGCGCGTCCGTGTCAGGAGGCCCGTCAAACGCGACGGAGACCATTTCACGAGACGGCGTCGGAATCAGCAGGGCCCGAGCATCAACGTTCGACACATCCCACGACAGATAGCCCTTGTCGCCGAGCTCGCCGTAGTGGAAACGACCGATGGAACCGGGATAACCCACCAAGCGCCCCTCACGCTCCCACGTCTGATACTTGTGGATATGGCCAAGCATGAACGCAGAGCATTCCGCCGCAAACAGCGCTCCGAGGCTGAATTCGTGATCGAACCCCGCCATCGTGACGCCATGCTCCGTTTGACAGCCGTTCACGGTGCCATGCGACACACCGACGGTCGGGACACCCGCCGCCCGAAACGCCGCGTTAATCCGCCCGGCAGCGGTCAAGAACCCCGCGAGCGTATCCGCAAGATCCGTCGACGCCGCCAGCGCACCGACGCGCAGTGCCAGATCCGCTTTGTTCATCGTCGGGAGGCAGGTGAAGATCACCTCCGGCTCGCATTCCAGATGATGCCGAATCTCCTCGTCATCGAAAACCGCCCCACGCGAGAACCAGAAGTTACCGTCGTAGAGCGCCACCTGACATACCCGATCCGCTATGGCAACCGGATAACGTGCTCCCATCAGCGCGAAGTTGTCCAGCGTGCCCGGCGGCTCGTGCGAGAACGTGCCCTGCAGCATAAGCACCGGCATCGCTTGCGCGAGTCGGTGGACCTGCCTGGCGAGCGCATTCAGCGCCGGCGAGTGCGCGTCGAGACGATGGTCAGTCGAGTCGCCGCTGATCACCGCTGCAGCGGCGTCGCGCGCAATTGCGTCACCCACCGCATGCGAGAAGCACCGGTCCGCCTCGTCGAGGTTTCCCGGCGAGTAATGCAGGTCAGAAAAATGCGCGATCTTCATCAACGCCTCCAGAAAAAGAAATGGCCGCCCCAGGGCAGCCAAGAATTGTCGATCGCCGACGAGCGGCAAAAATGGAAATTACTGCCGGAGCAGGAGCTCACGTACTCGCATTAGGGTGTAGCCAAGAAGGTTGAGCCCAGGCCACTTCGTGGGGTCGGTGATTCGAGGATCGAATTGACCAATCCCAGCTCCCCAGATTTTGTCGGACCGGCTGGCCTCGACAAGAATTGTCGTGCCCGTTCCGCCTAACACACGTCCTTGGTCTGGGTTCTGCCGGAACTTCTCCCTGCAGCCCACAAACACGATCGATTCGCGGCTTCTCAGCCACGTGTCCTCGTCGAAGCCAGACACGTCGCGACCGAGCTCCTTCTGCCTCTTCGGAGATTGGCTCTCCAGAATCTTCGACCCGGTTTCGTGGTCATCGAACAGCATAGCTTTCGCGTACATCATGAACTGCTCGACGCAGTTGAATTCGACGTCGTGATAGGTAAAGCGGCTCGGGTGCCAATTACTCAAAACGTCCTCAGCACCGAAAAACGCCGTGAAATTGCCAATTCGGCGCATGGTTTGCTCCAAGTTGGAAGGTCAAGATATGGCCGCTTGCGCGGACGATTTCGATGCGTGAGCCACGCTGTCGAAAGCACTTGAGCAAATCACTTTGCTGAAGGACTCTCGGATTCGCGACGTGAGGAAGGAGACACCGGCCCCGAAGGGCCGGCGAAAAGGGGTGTCATTTAGCCGTTGTGAAACGATTCGACAGCCGCACCGATTTCGCGTTGAAGCGAAGTCGGATCCTCCAATGCCGTCGTCAGCCGCGCGACCATCTTGTCGACGTCGGCAGGGCGTTCGGCCCAGCCTCGGCCGAATCGAAAGTGACCGTAGACACGAAACGCCTTGCGCTGCTCGTCGTCATCGAAACGGAGCCGCTGCAGCAGGTCCTGCATGCGGTGACGCTTCTCTTCGATCGACTCGGGCGGGCCGTCGCCGGGTTCAACCTGATCAGCGCGCCTGGCGTGGGTTTCGCCCTCTGCCGGGTGAAGCTGAATCACGGTGCTGCCCGTATCTGCCGGCGTCGGCGTTCCAGCGACCTCGATCGCCAACGGCACTTCTTCCGCGCCGTCGAGCAGGGCGCCGATGTCGATATCGGCGTCGAGCACGGTCAGCATCTGCGGTTGACGCACCGCCTCGCCCGCCTCGTTGATCCGCGTGATGTCGAATTCCCGCTTCGAGATCCAGAACCGGGTGCCCGTCAGCTTCCCTCGGGCCAGCTGAACCGTCTTCATCGCCGCGTATGCCTTCTGCAGGACGTAGATCGAGTTCGTTGGGAGTTCAATCAAACCCAGTCCCTTGATATCGGGAATGGCGAAGATGAACTGGGCACCGAGGTTGCATTGGCGGCTCTGGTACTGCGGGCATTGCTCGGGGTTGCAGATGCCATCGGGGATCGCGTCATCCTGACGGAAAATCACGTCGCGACCACCGAAATGGCGAGCCGCCCGTTGCGCCCGCGGATCGCGCTCGACCTTCGCGTACGTCTTGCAGTACCGCAGACCGTCCGGCCCGTACTGCGAGAAGTACTTGCGACCGCTGGCGCCCCACGCCGCCATCTCGTTCGGGATGTTTTGCATCCAGTCGTTGAAGGCGAACAGCACCGGGAAGCGATAGAGCCGGACGCCCTGCCCGCGATCCTCACCGTAGAGCCGGAGAATCTCGTCGGCCACGTCCGGATTGTTGAAGTCCGAGCGGCGGCAGGTGAAGTAGTCGGTATTGCGCGGCGCCAGCGCGTTCCGGAGCCGGCAGCGAGATTCGATAGCCTTTCCGATCGTCTCGAAGGAGTCGCCGGCGGCCACCATCTCGTCGTACAGCGCGACCGCGTCCGGATTCCCCCGGGCAGCCGACGTCAGGACCTTGATGCCGGGCCGGATCTTCCCGATCACGGGCGGGCGCATCGCCCGCTCTTCGACGACGCTCCGCACGGGGCCGCCGACCATACTGACAACTGCATTCATGAAAGTTTCCTCGCGAGTTTGAAGATCGCCTGGGTGCGCAACGCGTCCGCCGATCGCTCGAGCGCGTTGGCAGCCGCCTCTCCGCGGCGGTGGGCGATACTGGACAGAAAAATCCGGCGGTCGGAGTCGGTGAACATCGCGACTTGCGCTACCTCGCAACGCTCCCGCCAGGCGGGTGACGTCGTGTCGGTAGCCGACCTTTCCTCCGCGATCGTTTGGCTGATCACGTCGGCAATCCGGGAATTGAGACGATTGGGAAGCACAGGGACCTCCGGGACAGAAAAACGACGAAATAAAAGCGCGTTCCTCGGCAGAGGAACGCGCTTCGTGGATTCGGATAAATGACCCAAGCACCACGTCCCTTCCGGGGACGTGGTGCTCAGGGAGCCGGTCGGCTCATATAGAGGACGTTAGGTCGTCCTCGCACAGCATGGTCACGCTGCGCTACAGCCCATTTTCGGAAGTGCCATTCCGACGCAGGTTCACGGCTCAGTCGACTACAGTCGTTCTACCCAGACAGAGGCCTGGAGAGAGACACCCGTTGTCCGGGCTCGAACGACGTCGCGGCGCAAATGAATGCGGCCAGCAACGAGTTTTATGACTGAAATGGGGAGCGCGGGCGAGGCGCTCATCAGAAAGGAATTCCACACTGGTTGCCAACCAGTCGGAGCATGCCCATTGGCACGGCTTGTACAAAAGATGGACTTCGGCCAGCGAAGTCAAGGTCGATGCGTCAGGGACGCGAGAAGTAGAGTCAGTATCGCGATTATATCGGCGCGTGATCCCCGGAAAGCTCACGAAAACAGCCACGCTTTTGCCGGTACGCGCCTCGAGCGGCTCGCTCAGAATTGTCAATGAGAGAGACCACCCGAAAAAATCATGTCTGCCGTTCTCGAACCACCGCACGAAGGGCGCGGGCAACCTGACACGCCCACGCAAAACGACACACCCGCCGCCGACCCGGCGGTTCGCCCCGCCACATCGACAGGGTTGAAGCCGATCCAGCGCCTGACGAGCGACAGCCGCATCGACAAGATCGTGCCGGATTCCGATGCGGTCACGATCCTCCACTACAGCTCTGTCTTCGCACGCACGTTCATCCGGAGCGACTACAACTTTTGCGCGGCCAAGATCGCCGTTGCCCGCGGCGGCAAGGTACTGGCGGTCCAGACCGCCCTGCGCGATACCGCCGACTGGATGCGCAAGGCCACTGCATGGGTCGAGCGGCACAACGCGCGCTCGTTAACGTTCCCGTACGAACAGATCGAACTGAAGGTGACTCGGCCGCTCGCGGGCTTGCTGGTCAGGTGCCTGACCCAGTACGACCGCCTGTTCGTCGCGTCGATGGAAGCCCAGCTCGCGGAGAAGATCACGCCGCAGGACCGGGCCAACATTCTCAAGAACGCCGAAGGCCGGATCCTGCACGTGAGAACCGTGTGCATCCCGGACAACGACCGATACGACGCCGACGGCACCGCGCGCGACTGACGCGACCGCGCCAGCAGCACGCCCCCACCGGCTTGACATTGGAATCCGGTGAATAAGCTCGCCTTGAGCCTGCCGCGACTTCAAACGCCGTCGCGGTATGCCGATCATCCACGGAGGAAGTCTTGGACATTCGAGAGATCCAGGCGCTACACGCCCAATACTCGTCGCAACCCGTCGTCATCGACATCAACAGCCACGTGCGGGCGCTCCCCGCTCCTGACCGACAGGAATCGGCGCGCAAGCGCGTCACGGCTCGACTCTCTTCTGCCAGTCGGAAATTCGGCCGGCCGGCCGCCATCGTCCTTGCTGTTGTAGCGGGGGCAGGACTCACGGGAATCAGCGCGGCTAAGCTTTGGCACGCACTCCATCCGCCCCAGGCTATTGCACACGCTGAGCGGACGACGATGCATTATGCGACTACTCCTGCGACGCCTGCAGCCGCCTCGACCTCACCCGGATCCAGACGGCAGCTCACCGGCGCTGACTTCGACGATTCATCTGATCGCGCGCCGACGGCCACGTCACGCGACAACGGACAAGCGCGGCAGATCGGCGAGTCCAGTGAATCGACTGCGCCGGCAAACGCCGCGAAGCCTGCGGCCGCAACCGACCTGGAAAAAGCGGCCGCGTCACCGATCCGAGCCGCGCGCGCAGCTCCGAGCCAAGTCGCCGGCCAGCAACAAGCTACTGCCCTCCAATCTGCGTCGCCACCGCCACCCACGACGTTGTCAACGCCCGTCACAGCACAACCCACGGTCCAGCCAGCAGAACAAGCGAAACGTGCGCTCCACCGAATCCACCGCGCCCCTAGTCGTCAGCGACAGGAGTCCGTCAATACCGAGACACCAGCATCGACGCAGCACAACGAAGCCACGAAGACCGAACACTCCCCGAAACCTTCGACGCCTGGAAAGACCGGCGACGTTCCACTCTTCTGAAAGAGGCACACCATGAAAGCGAAACCGAACAACGTGACGGTCCTCATGCCCGGCCTGGTCGTCGAAGGCAACATGATCCTCGACCACGGCCTGAGCGTATTCGCGCTCGCAAACGGCGACATCATTTCCACCGAAGGGCTGCTGCACGTCGGGGCCGGCGGTATCGTCAAGGGCAAGGTTCAGGGCGAAATCGTCCGGATCGATGGGCTCGTGGAGGGCGATGTCCACGCGCGCGACATGCTCGAAATCAACGGCCGTGTGCTCGGCAATGTGTTCTATTGCGGCACGATCCGGCTCGGCCAGCAAGCAGCACTCAATGGGCAACTCCGTCGCGTGTCTCGAGAACTCGTGATCGAAAACGCGCCCACCGATCGCGAGGCTGGACAAGAGCGTCTCGAATCGCACGGTGCCGCTCAATGACGACGTTCCGCCGACTTCATTGCGCTACTGATTTCGCCGTTGCATGTATTTGGACGATCCCCTTGATCATCTTCACGGGATACATAGTCTGGAGTCTCGTACCCTTCTTCCAAGACGACGCGAGCTCCCAAATCGTCTGGGGCATACGGACCGCCGCGTACTTTTGCGTTCGAGCGTTCACCGGCGTATGGGTCGGACAATGGGACTTTTTCCCGATCAGGTTCGATCAATTCGATCTCACCGAGTGGGCGTTGCTCTACTTCTGGGGAGTGGTTATCGATCTCGTGCTGGCGTCCCTGGTCCTTCAACTAGGGTTAGTGACAACCCTTTACCTCAATCACTGCGCCTTCGTTGTGGCGGTTCGAGTCCTGCGTTCCCAAACCAGAAGGTAACTCAAATGAAACAATTGCATCTCGTCGCATTGCTGCTTCTAGCAGGTGCCGTAGGACTAGGAATTACAGGGCTCGCAATCAGCCGAGGGGAGTTTCAGTTGGCATCACGCTTGCCCGCCAGCTTGTTCTATACCTGGGCTTGCATCGCGTTGGCAGGTGCGCTGATGTGCTTCTTCCTTGAGGCTAACAGAGACGGGTGATTGCTCCTCGCCCGCCCAGTCTCCGGCCGCTTCACGCGGCCGATTTTTGTTCAATCCCAGACTCGATCACAAACCGCGACACCGCGTTCTTCTTGATCGACGAAATGGTGAGGCTGTCGCGAGCCCGCGTCATCGCGACGTAGAAAAGGCGCCGCTCCTCCGATTCCGGGCTTTTTTCATCGGGCACCACGCCCTCCTCCGATCGGCTGATCCAGACGTGGTCGTACTCGAGCCCTTTTGAGCTGTGCATCGTCGTCAAAACCAGGACGCCGTCGCCCGGCTTGTTGTTGTCCCGCTTCAGAAACTCAATGCGCTCAGTAAACGAGCCATTCAGCCGGCCGACCACGTCGTAGATGCACTGGATCGCCCGGATCGCGACGTCGCCCTTGGCATACGTCATCATCCACTCGTACACCCCCTCGAGCGCGAGCGAATGGAACGATCGCTGACAAAGCGCTTGCCACTCGCCCAGCCGCTTCATGAAGGCACGGTATGCGGTCGCGGTCTCCTCGCGCAGCCCAATGCCGACCAGCTCCTGCTTTTGCAGCTGGACGAAGGCCGTGCCCATGCGTTTGTGCAACGCACCGAGGTCGTAGGAACTCATCCCCATGTACCCCAAGACGGCGTCGATACCGTTCTGCTTGTGGCCTTCGACCACCTGCAGCAGATTGCACATCAGCGCGGCCTGCGGCTTGTTGAGCACGGACCCGCCCGACGCCCGGTAGTACGGCACGCCGTGTGATCGACATACGGATTCGATCGGATCGAGGATCCGGTTGGTCCGCGCGAGAATCGCGCAGCTCGCGCCGGCAGCTAGTTTCGGTTGAAGCGCTTCGACAGCGGCCACCGCGTCGCCATACTCGTCGTCGAACCGACGTGCCGCAATCGCGCCGCCGGCGCCCCGCGCGGCATGAAGGATCTTCGGCATCCGATCGACATTGTTCTGGATCACCCGATCGGCAGCCGCAAGGATCTCAGCGCGACAACGATAGTTGCTCCCGAGCACTACGCGTTGCGCCTCGAACGTGCTCGCGAAGCTCTCCATCCCCCGGAAACCCAGAGCGGCGCGGAATCCGTAAATGCTCTGATCGTCGTCACCGACCACCGTGACATGCGTGCCGGCGCGCGCGTGCAGCTCGACCCACCGGAACTGCAGGGGATCGGTATCCTGGAACTCGTCGACGAGCAGGTCGGTGAACCGATAGGGTTTTATGTCACCGCTCTGCATCCGCTCGACGGCGAGGCGCAACATATCCTGGAAGTCGATCTTGCCGTTTCGTTCGAGCGCGTCCTGGTAGGCGGCGTAGAGCGCGGCCTCGGCCGAACCCTCATCGGCTCGCCCGAAGTTCGTCTTGATCCGCTCGATGACCGGAACAGCCTCTTCAACCTTCCAGTCGTACCCGAGCTCGGCCAGCACGCGCCCAAGCATCCCAAGGCGATCCCCTTCCGATGCGATATCCGGCCGGCCGCGGCCGGGCCGTTGCAGTTGCTTGTACGCGAGCGAGTGGAAAGTGCCGGCGATCAGTCGGCGTTTCGCATCCTGCGGCGCCAGCGCGAGAATGCGCTCGCGCAGCTCGACCGCAGCATCCTTACTGAAGGTAACGGCGCCCACGACCGCTGTCGGATCCTGCAGCAAGAACGCGGCCTTCGTCGCGCTCATCTTGGTCTTGCCCGCGCCGGGGCACGCGATAGCGAGGCAGTGGCGGCGCAGAAGTGCCACCTCGCGCTGTTGGGGATTCAACTCGTCGAGCATGGCACCGGTCTTCCCGATCAATTACCGCGAACGGTGTTCATCAGCTTCAGGTGGGTCGTGTAGCCGCGCAGGCCGATCGGGTGGAACTTACGCAGGAAGCGCACAGTCTCGTCGTCAACGTCGGACTGGTCACGAATACCGTTCCAGACGAGGAAATCGAAGTGATCCATCACCTGGTCGAACTTCAGGATCACGGAAAGCAGGCGCATCGAGAACCGCGAGTACGCCTCGACTTCGATATCGAGCGACGGCTTCGTTACGGTCGGCGCGAATACCGTCTCGCCGCGACCTCGCATTTCGGTTTCGGTCTTCTCGCGGAAGCCCTGCGCGACCTCGAGCTGTTCGTTCACGTAGGCTTCGAGCTGGTCGAGTTGCTTCTCGAACCACGTGCTCACGACTCCTTGCTCATTCGCGCCATAAGTCGCGCGACCGAAGCGCTGCATGTTGATCGTCATCCGATTCAGGTACGGCCACCACTGCTCGAACAACGGCCGAAGACGCGTGTGTTTCATCGTGACCCGCGCGGTCACGACCGCGGCGCCCGACAATTGCTTGTTCATCAGTTCGCGACCGATCTCGCGGCGGCGCTGGATGATTCGCGCGCGCTCTGCGGGCGACAGGTCGCGGAACAGCGTGCGAGTGCGCGCCACCTCCTCGAGCTTGAGCTTCGCCTCATCGCTGCTGATCAGCCCTTCACGCTGCAACACGTTGGCCGAATTCTCCATCTCGTCGAGTTCGCGCTCGACTTCACCATCGTCCGCGCCGTCGGTCGTCTGCCGGGAGTCGCCCACAACCAGGCTATCCTCGGTTGCTGATGCACCGTCGCCCGCCGGCGGGAGAACGGCTACGTGGTCAGGTGCCACGTCCGCAGTATCGGTACCGACGTGCGCTTCTTCGTTGATCGTGCTCATATGGATCCTATATGGTTGACTAACCGCACGTGCGGCTTGCGTCTATTCTTGCGGGCCTATGCTGCGACAGACGTCCAAAACCTGAACGATTTCGCGCGGCTTTCGGGAGCGCCACGGCACGCTGGACGAAAAAAAGCCCCCTCCGGGGGAGAGGGGGCAAGGCTGAAAGCTCTACGGGGAGTCGAGCCTTCTGAGGACCGTAGACCATGACTTATTGTGGCGCGGCCGGGCGGTCCCGTTCGGGGCAAATCGTCAGGTATTTCGACAGCCTTTCCCCGGTACCTGGCGCGCAACCGGTTGCGGGCCTTTCGGCACAAAGCTGTACGAAAATCTGGAGCTTTCCTGGGCTACTGGTATGAAGACGCCGCTTTCCAGAGCAACGCGCCGAGGCATCCGGCAATCGCCAGCCAGTACGGTGCCAGAAGCGGCACAGGCGCGATCAACACCGTGAACGTGACACCGAACACCAGCAAGATTCCGTGCCCGGCGAGATGGAACGACAGCGGACTGACGTAGCCGGCCGCAGCGGCCCTCACCTTGCGTCGAACCGTCCCGTCGATGAACATCGCGATGCCGAACACGAGCGCGCCGAGCAGCCAGTACTTCATCACGGTGAGCCGATAGACCATCCGGTACACCAGTCGCCAGAAATTGTGGACCCACCGACTGGCGAAGTTCGCCACCCCGCCGTCCTCGATCTGCGAATCGTTCGTCGACTCCATGGAGGCCTGCACCAACCCCGTCTCGACGAAGTAGCGCTTGAACGCGCGATTCGTCGCGTCGATTGCATCAGCGGTTCGCGCCTCTCCGAGGCTGGCCGCAACCGATTCGGCCTCGGCATCCGGGATCGCGAAAAGCGTCGGGTCAGGAAGCGCCGGCATGAGTGCAACCGAAAGCAGCGGCACAAAGAAGAACCACATCTTGATGTGGCCGACAAAACGGCTACCAGCCATACACTTCTCCCAAGAGGCCGCCGAGGAGATAGATCGGCAGGACGATCAGGCCCGCCAGGCCGACATAGAATCGCGCCGGCCGGCGATCGATGAACATCGCCAGCGCATACGCCATCGCGTTCCGTCCTTGCTGGAACTCCTTCGGCGGCCGCGCCGCCGGGTCGTCCTGCGCCGCTGCAGTCGTGATCGCGCGATGCACGGTATGGTCATCGACCCGCGTCAGTGTCCGAATCAGAATATGCGTGAGCGACATCGTATTCCTCGAAGTACAGTCGGAAGGTTTCACCCGTCAGCGCGCGTGCCGCAAGCTGGAACGCCGCCGATCGTTGGCTGATGTTCTCCGGGCAGCGCTCGTCGATCATTTCTGGTACATGCTTGTGGCGCGACTCGAACACGGTCACCGGCTCGAACATAGGCGACCAGACGTGGCAGCGCTCGCCGTCGCGCACGACAAAGCGCCGCGCGTACAGCATATGGGCGGACCCGAACAGGCCTTGCATGAACGCGACGTGGGGGTCGCCGGTCTTGCGCACGCGCTTGAACGCAGCAAGGCCGTCCACGAACATCTCCTTGACGAGCGGCTCCGCCTTCCCGATGAAGTGCTCACCGACGAACTCTGCGACACGCGTGCACACAAGCTCGAGCTCGGGCGCAAGGATGAACACCGGGGTCAGGTGGGCCGAAAGTTTGTGCTCGCGAATGATTTTTTTGAATACGGCAGACATGCTTGGTTGTTTAGCCTGTAAGAATTGGAATACGTCCTTGGTACACCGCGCCGCCTGAGATCCGCATGAAATACTGCAGGTTCGGCAGGCTCTGGATCAGGCGAGTCGGGATCAACGGCACTGCTTCCAACTGATGCGACCGCGTCACCGACCCGGTGAACTCGCCGACATGGCCCTCGCTTGCCTTGCTCGTGCTGCTGGAGACGATAAGGTTGCGGATCGCGGTATCCCCCACCTTTTTCGAGAACCACTCAGCCGTGTCGGTATCTTCCAAGCGTAAGATGATCTGATTGTTCAGGTTCCCCAAAACCTGCAGCATTTTTGCGGCATTCCCCAACTTCGCCTCGAGGTCGGCGCGCGTCTGGAACGCCACGAACGCCTTGAAGCCGGCGCCACGGCCCTTGTTCAGGATCTGGATCACCTGCTCGTTTATCGCCTCGGCGATCTCGTCGATGATCAGCACCACCTCAGGCGGCTTGTCGTAGAAGTTGTAGATTGAGCCGCACACGGCTGACACGTCCGCCAGGATCATCGACGCGATCGCCTTCGCGACGATGCTGTTGGACAGCGAGTCGAGGCCGATATGGAGCACCGCCTTCTGACGAATGACCTTCTCGATCGTCCAGATCTCACGTTCGTCCTCGAAGTCATCTACCTTCGGCGCGAGCATCAGGCCCGTTTCGCCTGTTGCAAGCATCTGCAGCAGCGGGAGTGCCGACGCGATGATCCGCATGTAGTGCTCGCGGTCATGCACGTGCGTCGCGATCAGGCCGTCGATCGCCTCGTGGCCACGATCGTTCGCGCCAAAGCGGGCCTGATACAGCGAGATCATCGCGTCGACACGCGTGGAACCTGGCTTGTTCGCGATCTTGACGGTGTCCGCCGTAACCAGCTCCTCCCAATCGGCCAGCCCGCTTTCGATAAAGAATCGCTTGAGCGCCTTCTCCAGCAGCGGATCGATGCCAAGTTGCGCGTATTTGAGGATGGATCGCAGGTTCGGCTTGTCGCCGATGTACAGTTCGCCATTCACCGAGCGGCTGATGAACAGGTAGGCGAAGTCGCGGAACGGTCCCTCCTCCATCAGCTGCGCAATGCGGCTCGGAATCTCCGAAGGCTGCGACCAGCTGTCGAGCGGCTCGAGACGAATCGACTCGGACGGCTTGGCCTGGTTGAAGTAGAGGAACTTCCGGCCGTTGCGGTGCGCCTCTCGCTTCGCACGCTCCTTCCATTCTTCGTCGTTCTTCGGATCGATGTCGATCAATACGTCACCGCATTGAATGACCTGTGTCGTAATAACTTCGTACGTGCGCGTCTTCCCTGAACCGGTCGTGCCACCCACAGCCGTATGACCGCCCATCGCCTTATAGTGGAACGGTACGTAGCCCTTGTTCGCCTCGAGACCGTGAATCCATGACGCGCCTTGCGGCGTTCGATCCCGAATACTGTCCTTCGGCGCAAAAAGCTTCTCGATCATCTCCTCGAAGGCACGGCCCGCCTTGGTCTTCGGTAACCACTTCGGCAGACCCGGGATCTCGGTGGTCGGCATCCGCAGGATGTCATGGGCCATCTGGCAATGCTTCTGCGTCCACTCGAAGCCGGTGCCGAGATACATTGCATTGGCCTGGACCCGCATGCGCTCTTGAATGACCAGCAACGCGGGCACCGCAAGGGTCGTCAGCCATTTTGTCGACAGCCCCATCCGGAACTTCAGCGCGCGCCAGACCTGACCCGAGCGGAACGTCCACAATGCCAGCGCCACGAGCGCAAACGCCCAGCCGTAAGGCATGCCCGAAAACGGAAGAAAGAGCAGCGCTACCAGCCACCCAAACGCAGCCCTGACCTCGTAGATCGGCCGAAAGTGATTGATATAGCCTCTCACGCTCCACGCTCCTGAATCAGCTCACCGATACGCGGCGCCAACGTGACTTCCACTGGCTCGTTGGCGAGCAGCAGGCTCCGGCGCCGCATGTGCTCGATCAGGGTATCGCTCGCGACGCCGTAGCTGCCGATGGTCCGCTTCGACAGGACGAGCCCCTGGTCGGTCCAGCGCACCTTCGCCTTCGCCGTCGCGACGTCCTGCTGCAGCGCCGAAAAGAAATCCACGATCATGCGTGGTGCACCCTTCAGCACCTCATCGAACTGATTGCCGTTTGGCGCGGCGACGGCTGGCTCGCGCCGAATCTCAACCGGATTGACGGCCCCGGCCGGTGGCGGAAGCTCAAGCGCCATCTGCCGCGTGTCCGGGCCTTTCGGCGCCACGTGCTCAGCCGGCGCCGCTGGCGTCGCGGCCGTCGTCGTACCTTCCGGGGCAGCAGCCGGCCGCGAACCTGGACCGGACTGCTCGCCGCCGCCGGCTGCGACGGACGCCGGCGCAAGGACATCTGTCGCAGGCTGCGCCGGCGCAGGTGCAGGTGCAGCCGTGGGCGTCGGCGTGGCCGCCGTCGGCGACACTTCGACCTTCGGCTCCAGTTCCGCCGCGACATGGATAGCAGAGGGAACGGCGAACGTCACCGGCTCGAAAACCGCCCGCTGCGCTTTCCGATCGAAGTCCGCAGCCGTCGCAACCGCCTGCCGCACGACCTTGTGGGTCAGCGACTCGACTCCCATCGGGCTCTGCGTCGGGTTGATGGCCCCAAATATCTCGGCCTGCACTTCGGAATCGAGCCCGCCGAGCAGTTCGGTGCCGACCAGCGCATGCGCCAGCATGCCGGTTCGCATCCGTTCGACCGGAAGCGGCGTAGCGCGACGCGTCACTCGATAGCTCGCGTCGGCGAGCCACGGCCCGAGTGCACCATGGACGGACGGGTTCCAGACCTGCCGGTCCGTTGCGCGCTCTACGTCGAAATGACGATACGGTTCGTCCAGGCCGGAGCAGATCGCCGCGAGAAACACGCCGTAGTTGTATTGCGGCTCAATCCTTCGACGGCGCTCGGACGACAGGTTCGTGCCAAACTTCAACCCACCCGACAGCCGCATTGCGTAGAACGCCGTTTCGACTGTCCATCGGAAAGCGCCGGCCGGCTCCCGGTACAACTCCGGGCTGAACGGTACAGACGAAAACCAGCCTGCACACCGCCGGATCAGTACCATCCATTTCCGGTCGAACTCCTCGCGCGACGATTCATTCGCACATTGAGCAATCAGGTCGATACGGCGTTCGTTACGGATCACGAGCTCTGGTGTGTCTGCCGGTACAAAAAGGCGTGCGTCGATCATCAAAGCATGCCCTTCGTCGCAAGCTTCGTCAGGCTCTTGAACGCCCCGCCGCTTGCGTTGGCGCCGCCACCGAACATCGATGCGAACTTCGGAATTTCGAAAGCGAGGATCAACACAAAGATCGAAAGGTCAAGCGTCAACGAGCCCGCGTAGGGTGTCGTCAGCCCCTTCGAGATCGTGTTCCCGAATGACGTCGCAAGCGTGGCGGTCATCAATCGTTGAAGAATCGCGGCAACGACCATGTACATGCCCGCGCCGATCGTAAAATCGAGCCAACTCTTGAACCATCCTCGCGTGAACTCCGACATGCCAAGAGCAAATGCGATCTTTCCGACCACGATCGCGACGGCCATCTGAATGGTTCCGAGTGACACGTAAAAGAGAAAAACCAACGCTGCAACCTCAAGGAAGACCCATGCGAACAGCAGCGGTAGAAGGTTGATCAACAGTGCGATGTACGTCCACCAGTGCTCTGCCTTCAGTGCTTCGTTGACCGCATCGAATATCGCCCCCGCCGACTTCACCATCGCCAAAGGCAGAGATTGTGCGTCGGTCCCTGACACCGCAATCGCCATGTCGTTAAACCATTTATAGAATCCGGGCGCCCACGTACCGTAGGCGAGATAGACGGACGCGAAGATCCCGAGAATGGCAAGGTCTTCGAACACGCTGCCCCAGGCCGCGACCGGGTCCTTCGTTGCTGCGAATCGGATAAACGCCACGATAATGGTGATGACCGCAAGGCCTCCCGCCATCTTGTCCGAATCTTTGTCGAGCGACTTGCTAACCGTTACGGCGAGATCGATCAGATCCTTCATGATCTTCGTGATCTCTTCGATGGCGGCCGTCGCGCCCTTCGCCACCTCGCCCACCACGTAGCTCGAACTCCATCCAGTTGTTCCCAACTGGGTCAACGTATCCTGCAACGATGCCCGGGCTACCGCGGGCAGCACGAGCGCGACGAGTAGCACGCCACTCAGCAGCCACTGACGGATCATGCTGCGCTTCATTGCGAGGTAATCCCGTAGGCGGCCCGTTCAGCCTGTTGCTTGGAAATGAACTTCTCCGCGTCCGCAGCCTTTTCCTTATCGTCTTCCGCCTGCTGCGCGTCCTTCTGCGCATCCTTCTGGGCTTTCGCCGCGTTGAGCTGGAGTATGTCCGCGTTCTGGCTCGTCACGATGTCGAGGTAGTGCGTCGTGATCTCGGCCGTCGCCTGCTGCGTCGGCGACATCGACAGCTGGGATTGCAACTCCTGTCGCCGTTGCGCCATCTCGGTTGTGTGCTGCATGATGTTCGAGCCCATCTGAAACAGGTTCCGCGCGACCTTGTCGTTCTGCTGGAACAACGTGTTCATATCGGAGAACCACTGTGCGTTCGACTTGCCGGAACGGCTGATCAACCCCTGCACCTGCGTGACCCATTCACCACCCTTCTGCAGGTCCCCGTACAGCCCCTGAAGCGTTCCCACCAGCCCCTTGACCTTGTTGATGTCGCCCGTGATCTGGTCGTACGCGGCTTTCCACGCCGCGGGGTTCAGGTTCTGCGCCTGCAGCAGATCGTTCACCATCATCTGGTACTGGTAGAGTATGTTGGTGTTCTGGTAGATCTCGCCCTTGACGGCCTTGGCCGCCGATATCACGTTCTGCACGTAGTTGATCGGGTCGAACACTTCGAGCGCCGACGCGTGCTGGGCGACGAAGAGGGAGGCCGCGAACGCCGCGGCGCGAAGTGACGGCAAGAGTTTCATCGTGGGGCCTTTCAGTCGAGGAATCGAAATGCCGCCGTACGAGCGGCGCACGGCGTCGTAGGTACGTCGTGCGGCTGTTCCTGAAGCGACCGAAGCGGGCCGCCCGGCGGCGCAATCAGAAGGACGCGAACGGGCGTCCCGATGGCGATCTGGTCAATTTCGTCTGCGGTGAGCGCGAAGAGGTCGCGGTACAGAGACTGCAGGTTGGGAGTCGGATTGAGCTTCATTGGGTCCCTCTCAGTCAACGGTGGCCATTTCTTCGAGATAATCTTCACGCCACGTCGGCGAGCCGGTGGCCAAATGCTTGTCGAGCGTGCGCTGAGCCGCGCCGTCTGCGCGCAAGATCGCGAGCGCTTCCTTCGGGAATTTCGCCTGCAACATCCGGGAGTGATCCGGCGTGACCCATAGGTAGTCGCGGTTGGGAATGCCCTCGCTGATCATGTCGATCTGGTCGTCGGTCAGCCCAAACACGTCGCGATAGAGGCGCTTGTTGTTCCGGGCGTCACGGTTCGGCAGGAAGAAGAAGTTCTGGATGTTCTCCTTCAAGATTTCGAAGTTCGGGACGCGCTCAAGCTGGCTCAGCGACTGCGTCGCCATGACGAGCGTGCCGTTCAGGCCGCGGATCGTGACCGCCCACATTTCCAGCCGTGCATAGAAGCGCGGGTACCGGAAGAAGAAGCCGCACTCCTCGACCTCGATGATCGTGACGCGCTTGCCATCCAGCCATTGCGAGATGCGGTAGAAGGCATAGTCCATGAACAGCGCCGCTGCGACCGGGTAGCTTTCGAACAGCTCGCCCATCTCGATCGCCAGATCGTCCGAAAGAGAGAACGCGTCTTCGACGTGATCGAAGAAACGACCGTTCTTTTCCCCCTTCGTCCAGATCTGCAGGCGCTCGCGCAACTCGACGGGCAACAACGTGGTCAGGAACGAAAGCGTCCAGTACTCCCGGCCATAGCCCTGCGCCAGCGTGACGACCCGCTCGTAAATCGTCCGTTGCTGTTGCGGGCTGCACGTGAAGTCCTCACCGTCGCCCTCAATTGCCATCTGGACCCAGTCCGACACGTACGTGTAGTGCCGCGGATCGGCCAGCAGGGATAGCGGGTTGACCTGTGTCGCGGCCGCAAACTTGCCGGTTGCATCGACGAATTTGCCGTCGGCAAACACGGTCGGGATGCGCGTCGACCGGTTCTTGTCAAACTTGATGCGGCGCGGTTGAAAGCGCCCCGTTTGCGAGACGAGAAAGTTGAGGAAAATGGTCTTGCCGGCACCGATCGGGCCCACAATCAGCGTGTGAGACTTCCCGCTCGGATCGTGCAACGTGACGCGCTGCAGGGTACGATGACGCGTCGGAAGAAGCGTCAGCGGGCCGACCTTCTGTCCGAGCTGCTGCGTGAGCCACTGGTTGACGTCGCTCCCTTCCGCAACACCGCGCACGGGTGCAATGTCGGACACCACCGGCGTTTCGACAAACTGCAGCCGCTTCTGCTGGTCCCACCTGCCCGGCAGCGTCGATGCCCATGCCGCGGCGAGGTTCCGCTTCTCGACGAGCACACCGAAGCCGGCGTTACCGATGCGGCCAACGATTTCGCGCGCGTTGTCGTCGCACTCATCGATCGTCTCCCCATAGACGACTACCGAGATATTCGCGAAGCCGTACTGCTGGCCGTCGGCGATCAGGCGCGCCAGTGCGTTCTCCGCCTCTTCGGCGAGGATTTCACGCCCTTTCTCGTTCTCCATACTTTCCTTTTTCTCATCCTTCGAGAAAAAGCTCTTCAGTACCTTGACCGGGCTGAATGCAGCGACCTTGTAGAACTTGCGCATCTTCTCGATGTACGCCTGCGCCTTGCTGGTCGACAGGAATCGAAACATCACGCACACATCGAACTCGGCGTCGACGTCGGCGAGGACGTCGAGCGCGGCCTCCTGGAACCCCATCCACTCTTTCACGGCGATGATCTTCGCGTACCGCGTGCCGTAGGCGGATTCGAACATGATGTGTTCTGCGCCGTACGTCACGAAGCTCTCTGTCAGGTGCGTGTCGAGCATCGTCACGGGATAACGTACCCGCCGCGGCGGAACCGACGGATTGGCGGTCTGGTGCAGAAAGGCGAGCGCGTTCTGCAGTTGAAGGCGCTTCATCTTGAGGCGGGCTACGCCCCCCTTGAACGCGTCCAGGATGCCTTCGAAGCGCTTGATATCCGACGTGATCCTTTCCATGTCGAACACGAATGCACTACGCGTGAACACCATATCCTTCACAGTCTCAAGCAAGGCGATCGGTACCGACTTGCCGCCCACCGTGATGTGATAGGCGATCTTCTCGAAAAGCTTGTTGATACCCGTCTCGGGCGTATACGCCAGCGCGAGCGAGTGGGTATTGCGGAAGTATTTTCCGCTCCCTACACTCTTCTGGTTGATTGCGTCGACGTGCTGATCCATCACCGATGCGAAGCGTCCACTGATCTCGCCCCGGACGCGACGATGCGACATACGCCACCACGCAGTGATCCGATGATCGAAGTTCTTGCAGGCGTGGTCGAGGTTGTCGCGGGCCGCCGAGATCTCGTCAGTGTTCGGGCTGTCCGCATCCACGCCTTCGAACGTGTAAAGCGTCAACAGTGACCCGTCCTTGTCGAGAACGACTTCGGGGGTCACCATCGTTGCCCACGGGGCGATTTCCTGAATCGCACGACGCTTCGGGTTCGCGCTCACAGCGGCAGCTCCTGATCAAATCCATACGGTCGCCGGAATCGGGCGGCGACATCGGCGGTAGGCAACGGCTCGTGCACATCGGGGTACCGGTTGTAGACGACCAGTACCTCTTTCCACCACGGATCGCTCGACGAAAGCCAACGAAGCACCCAGTGCACGACGATGCCGATGACAAGATAGATCGGCGACATGCTGCTGTAGCAGAGCAGCGCCGTCAGCGTGCCGTTGGCGATTGCGAGTCCGCGATCGGCGCCACCCATCTGGCGCGGCAGCGAAAGCGACCGGCTGACTTTTTTCGGTTCACGCACAGGTGTAGTTGATCTTCAGCTGGTTCTTCACGAGCGCGGTCGCGCAGGACGCAAAGCCGAGACCCACGATCACCGTCGAAAGCAGCTTCCCGAAGTTGCTCTCAGAGTTGGCGATCAGTACGCCACCGACGATGATCAGCACGATGCCGATCCCGAACAGCCACGGCCCACTGACGTACGCTTGAATCAGGCAGATGAAGTTGGCGGCATTGCCCAGATCGCCCAGGTCAACCGCTTTTGCGGGTAGCGCGGCAAACGAGAGGATCAGTGCGATCAGTGTCGAGAGCCGTTGTCCCCGCCCGAACAAATAGCGGGCGGTGTCCAGCGCCTTTTTCTTGATCAGCGAAAACAACGTTTGGATGTGCTTCTTCATCGAAAACCCCGTGTGGTTAGAAAACGCGTTCGAGGACGTAGTCCCCGTCTTTGAAACCCTTGATGGCCAGCACTTCGGACACGTGGCGCAGCTCGCCCGTGCGACGAAGGTGGATGACGTAGTGGAAGCAGTCGGCGATTGCCTTGCGCATGTCGGCCAGCTCCCAACGGCTGCCCGGCGGGATGCCTAACATTGCAAGGCTCTCGAGGCGGCTCAAGCCGCCGCGCGCATCGTTCGAGTGAATTGAACCCATTCCGCCGTCGTGGCCGGTGCTGAGCGCCTGGATGAAGTCGTACGCTTCCCCGCCGCGCACTTCGCCGACGATGATTCGGTCAGGTCGGAACCGCAGGCAAAGTGCAACGAGCACTTGCGCAGTCACCCCCTTATCCAGATTCGAGAGCAAGCGGACGAGATTCGGAACCGTCAGCTTCAGTTCCTTCGTGTCTTCGATCGTGATGACACGCTCGTCGTCCGGGATCGCGCCATTGAGCGCGTTGAGGAAGGTCGTTTTGCCGGTAGAGGTTCCGCCCGCTACCAGGACGTTGGCCCGGCTCCTCACCATTTCGGCGAAAGCTTCTTCCAGCACCTCGTTCTCGGCGCCCCGGGGGAAAATTGCCCGCTCGGCGTCGCGCTTCGCGTGCACACGAGAGAACGCCCCCAGCCGGGTGTAGTCCCCCAATGCCAGATTCGTTTCACGATGTCGACGTATCGCGAGCGCATCACCGTCGATGGCGGTCGGTTTCATGACCGCGGCGATCCGGAGGTTGTCGTGCCCCGCGTTGATGATCCCTTGCGCGGTTCCCCGCAGCGCCGACTTCTCGACGGAGGCTGCGAGCGAATGGATAGCACCGGTCAATGTCATCGGATTGAACTGGGCGTCCAGGCGATGCATCACGCCCCGCTCTTCGACCCAGATGTTGCCCGCGTTGTTGATCAACACTTCGGCGACGTTCGGGTTGTGTAGCGGTTCTTCGATCAACTTCAACGACTCGAAGAACAGCTTCACAGCGTTCTCTTCGAGTCGTGCGACCTTCAGGAAGGGACTTTCGGCAATTTCAGACATGCAGCTATTGTTCAAGCTGGCACATCCGCCAATCGCCTGAAAGAATGGCTAAATTGAGCAGCTTTTCCGCGGCTGGCGAAGTGCGCCGCGGTACGCACAAAGCACGGCATCGCGCGCAACTGGTTGAGGGGGTAAAACCGAAATGCTCCAGAAAAACGTATAGCTTTCTCCCCGCTCTTACCTCTGGACTGGTGGCAGGCGTTTGCGAGGGACCAAAAAAAACCCGGTCACGTGGACCGGGTGTGTTTCAGGAAATAGCGAGCCATTGCAGCCGCTCAACAGACGACTTCGATCGTCTCGCCGAACGGCGCGCGCCGGGCGCGCTTCAGCGGTGTCGTCGACGCCCAAAGGACCGGGTATGCCGGCTCTTCGGTGGGAAACATCCCCTCCATGTCGGTCAGGTACACCAGGAACGCGGGGCGGATGTCCTCACCCTTTATCCGGCGGAACGGATCGACAAACGAGGTGCCACCGCCGCCTTTCAGCGGCGCGAGGTCGACCGGATCTCCCAACTCGAAGACCTGAACCTGCGTCACACGCTCGTCGCAATCGATCACGATCAAGCGACGCGGGCGGATCGCACCGGCAACCGCCAGAATCTCGGCCGCGAACTGCGCCTGCGTTTCGTCCCAGACCGAGCCGCTGGCGTCGCGGACGAACACCGCATCACCCACCTGCGGCTCGTTCAGCGACGGCAAATACATGCCGAGGTGCAGGTAGCGCCGATTCGGCTGCGCCCACGTGTAGTCCGTCGGCACCGCATCCTGCGCGAATCGATGCAGGAGCGACCGCCAGTCGACCACCGGTGCCACGGATTGCTCGACCGCGGCCTGTAACGCGCCTCCGAGCTTCCCGCAGACCTGCGCCGCCTTGGCCGCCTGCAGCACAGCCAGCTTCCACTCGGCTTCCTTGGCCGCCTTATCGGGCCCGGCGTACTGCCGAACTTCCCCGCAAGAATTGGCAGGCCAGGCCGACCGATCATCCGCCGGATCCAACGGTTCAGCGCCCGGCGAGCCAGCGGATTTTCCCGGCTTGCCTCCCGACTGCGGAGGGGACGGCTGGCTGCCGCCCTGTCGCTTCGCCGTTTGCCGAGAATCGTTCAGGCGCTTGCCGTAGATTTCCTCCGCGGACATCCCCTTGAAGCACGGGTCGACGAGCGCACCACGTGGAAGCTGCATGCCGGCATCCAATACGATCGGGTTGATCGCGTAGTCGGCCGCCTCGTTCCAACCTGCCGGATCGCGATATCCCTGCCGCCAACAATGCCCGTTCGCGACGTGCCACACCTCATGGGCGAGCACGCCACGGATCTCCAGGTCGGTCAGGTCCGCCGCATACGCCGGGTTATAGCCCAGCGATTCGCCGTCCGTCCAAAACGTCCTGCAGCTCGGATCCTCGCGGACTTTGAGCCGAAGCGCCAGGGCGCCGATGAACGGGTGGTCGAGTACCAGCGCGGTGCGCTGCTTCGCGATGCGTGCGTCCATGGCGACCTCATGCAGCGGCGAGGAACGACAGACCAGTCGGGGACAGAGCCGAGACCTGGTCGGTCAGCGGCACCGACGGCGCTCCGCCCATGAAAGCCGCCATCAGTCCCTCGATTTCGGTCGCCTTGGTGGCCACCTGCGAACGCAGGACGCTGGACTCCTTGAGCTCGGCGCCGTTGTGCGCGGCGAGGTGCTGCTTCGCCTCCGTAAGGATGTGCGCGAGTTTCGGGTCGTTGCTGAAATTCAGCTTCGGCAACAGATCGCACAATTCGCGTACGTGATTCGCGACGTCGAGGCGGACGTTACCGGACGCGTACAGACGCGAAGCCATCGTCGAGACAGCCTCGTACAGCCGCCCGACCAGGTCGTGGTTTGCGGTCTGGATCGACGCCATCGCATGCTCGTCGATCTCCGTGCGCAACGTAGTCAGGACATCGTTCGGCAGGTCCACACCGAACTGGCTGGCGTCCGGGAACGGCAGCACCGACAACTTGACGCCGAACTTGCCTTTCAGCTCTGCCAGGCTCGGATAGTCCGCCTCGTTGTACAGGGTGTTCATCTCCGCCCTCGCCTGCTCCTTCAGGTCGAGGTAGTTCGTCAGGAAGATCGACACCGCGAGATCGAACTCGTCCTTCATCGCACGCAGTCGGTCGGCCAGCTCCATGTAGACCCTGGTCGGCAGCAAACGCACGCCCAGCTGGTCGTACTTCAGCGTCCGGCCATAGTAGTGCGAGCGAATCCTGTTGCCGATCGACAGCACTTCGGCATAGCTCGGCGCGTGCTCGGGGAGCAGGCGCTTATTGAAGCGTCCGATACCGCGCGCGCGGTGGCTTTTCTCGACCTCCTCGGTGACTTTCCCGTCGTAACGACGGGCAACCCACGTGGAAATTGCGAGGGATGACAACATGACCTTCGACTGCAGATCGGTGATGTTCATGAATAGCTCCAGATAGACAGAAAATGTCGAGACGAAAAAAAACCACGGACCGGAATCGGCCGTGGCAACAGGGAAAGGCACTACGGGGTTTGAAGACGGTTACTCGCCGCGAATGATCTTGCCGATCTCGCCGCCTTGCGCACGAATGAACGCATGGTGGTTTGCCAGCTCGGGCGTGCGCGCAGTGGCATCACGCACCAGCAGCGCCGTAAACTCGCGATGGCCGGCATCTACGAGGCGATCCGCATATCGCAGTACCCGCTCGAAATTGCCGTCGCTCGCCTTGTGTGCGAGCGCGGCGGTGAGCGCGTACAGGATGCTTGGCTCTTCCGGGATGGGGCCCAAATCGGGATTCAGGAGAATCGCGTCGACCGAAGGCAGCGCCCGGTAGATCGCGAGAAAGCTGAGCAGCTCGGTGCCGGCAGCTTCGCCGACCGTCGCACTGATCGCATCAGGCAGCATATCCGCCGGGACAGCTTGCATCGTCTTGGCCAGAAATCCCCATTTGCGGGGACTTGCCGACGCAACGATGTCGCGACTACTACGCTCCTCCCAGAGCAGGCTGGGCCTGAAACGAAGGAACGCGATCAGCTCGGGCGGCACGTTCTGTTGAACCGCCCAGGTCGTCCAGTCATCCACCGTGGCTTCAAGATCGACGACAGCCGCAAAGCGCGAGATCAGGGGATCGAGAATCCCGTTGACCGCAGCGTTGTCTCCGCGGCGATTGGTCGCCGCGACAAACGTGACGCAGTCCGGCAGTTGGTGTTCGCCGATTCGACGCGCCAGCAACAGCTGCATCTTGGCGGCCTGCACCGCCGGCGAAGCCTGGCCGAGATCGTCGAAGAACCAGACCAGTGGACGCGTCGCCGACAGTGCCCTCTCGAGGTCCCCGAAAGGTAAGAATCGAGCATGCGTGCCGTCTGACGACGGAAACGGCAACCCCTTCGAGTCCGTCGGGTCTTCGACAACCGGGTGGCTGATGAGGAGGTCGTGCTCGGCCGCCTTGGCGGCAGCCTCGACGATGTCAGATTTGCCGATACCCGGCCGGCCGGAGACCAGGACCGGGAAGCGATTCGGGATATAGGCGGCAAGCAGCTTGGTAAGACGTGCGGGAGAGAGTTTCATGGGGTTCCTGAATTGAAAGAGCCCCACGGGAACCGCGCCCGGCAGGGACGTGACCCTGCGGGGCGATTGAAGATGCCGCGATGCGGCGAATCGATGCGTCCTGGGACGCCGGTTTGTACTTACGCGCGTGCGCCGAGCAGCGCCGCGGCCTGCTTCGGCGTCAGTGACGATCGCGGGACACTGCTTGAGCGGTTCACGATCATGACGCCGTAGACGTCCGCGAGAACGCGTGCCTCGGCGCAGAGAACGAGCAGCTCATCGGGGCCAGTCGGCACCGGCGAGCGATTGCGCCACACGTTAATGGCCCCTTCGATCTCCGCGATCGAAACGGCGTCCAATCGCAAGGAGGTTGACGCGTCAGGTTGGCTCATGGGTGACCTCGAAAGTATCGCCCCGTGAACGACGCCCTGCGGGGCATGATCCCCTGGGGCTGTAGGTGGCCGCATTGCGGCGGATTCGATGCGTCGATGACGCGGTGAGTAAAGCCAGTGTAGGAGTCGCAATTCTTTGGGTCGGCCGGAAAGATCGAGAAATTCGCGGGGCTTTGAAACCATCCCGTTCCGTACGGACGAAAAAAAACCGGCGCACGTGGCGCCGGTTGTTCAACATCGGTGGGCGAACCACCTCTTACGTCCCAAGCAGGTCGCCCTGAACGTTCACCATCGGAAGGACTGCCTCCCGGATCTCAGCATCGCGCTCACGCATCCGTCGCGTTCGCTCCTCGCCGACACCGTTGTGCTTCTCAACCACATAGATGAAGTACAGCGGCGTTGCCGGTCCCCGCCACGCGGTCCATTCGGCCATGATTCGCGCACGAATCTCCGGCTCGCACGCGAAATAGGACGCACGACCGGCGCGCCATTGCCTTGCGTCGAGATCACGCATTAGCTGCTCGCTCTGGCGGGCCCTGTCGATACGCAGCGCCTTCTCCGCGTCGACGTCCGTCTCGGGTGCCGGCGCAAGCTGATCCGCGAACAGCGGGCAGTCACGCTCGAGCTTCCGAGCAACACGTATGTGCCGATTGAGAAACGCCTGCTCCTTTCGGCGGGTCCAGACGTAGTCTCCGTACCGCACGGTTCGATCGAATCGCATCTTTCGCTCCTCGATCAACCGGCGAACGACGTGAGCCGCGACCGCGCATAGTCCAGCGTGCCATTCGTCGCGTGAAGCGTCCGCGCCTCCGTGGAACCCGGCTTGGCCAACGCGTAGCGCGTCGCCGCACCATGGCGAAAACTGCGGATCTCGGAATAGCCGTCAGCGATCGCGCGATCGACGTGTTCGACACCGGTGATGACGGTGTTGTCGGGCGTCCGATACCGCGCGAGGCCGGCCTGCTGCTTCGCGTCGTTGGCGACCTCTTCGGCGAGACGTTGCGCCTTGGCGGCGTCCTGCTTCGCCTGCCACTCGGCTTGTGCCGCCTCATCGAAGCCGCAGAACGCAAAGATCGCGCGCCACCGGCGGGCCGAATTCAGCCCGCGCAACGACAGCCCAAACTGCTCGCGAAGCAC
This sequence comes from Burkholderia latens, assembly GCF_902499045.1. Lineage (GTDB taxonomy): Bacteria > Pseudomonadota > Gammaproteobacteria > Burkholderiales > Burkholderiaceae > Burkholderia > Burkholderia latens. The sequence goes on from NZ_CABVPL010000004.1 coordinate 63,507, forward strand.
CTGCTTGCTTTGGTCGTTCCGACCGTCGGGGTGATCCAGAAACTTCAGCAGGGTGGCGACGTCACGGGCCTCGACGGCGGCCGCAAACTGGTTCGGCCTTTCGAACGTCGTACGCCCTCGATCCAACCTCGCCATATCGGTCCTCAGGTCATACTGCCGTTGCGAGATCCGCCCTTTCTGTCGGTCAGATTCGAGACTGTCCAGCGCCTTCCTCAGGACCGCGTCCCCAATCAGCTCACGCAAGCGCTCAGCGACAGGAGACATCCCTATACCAACATCCAACGGGCGTTGGTATTGCTCAGGAAGGGCCGGCTTGTCCACGAGGCCATCGGCGAACAGCCTGTCGTCGACGTCGACATACGTGCTGTTCGCCGGAGCGGTCCGCAACGCCTCGACGACCCTCGCGCCGAGCGCCGCGTCGATCGTCCGCTTTTCGTGACGGAAGATCGCCACCGCAGACTGCATGACGTTGTACGGAAGCGAGTTACGAAGAACGGGAACCTCCAGAAGGACGGGGAACCACTCCAGGTCGTACCGGAAGTGTTTTGTGTCGCCACGATAGTCCGCCAACACCGCGTCAGGAATCGGCTGATCCTGGAACAGCGCATAGGCGACGTGGAGCTCGTGTCGACCGTTGACCCCGCCCGACAGCGAGAGACGCGGTCCTTGCGATGTGTAGCCGAAGAGGTCGACGGCGACCTGATCGCAAACATCGGGTAGGCGAAAATTGGATCCGGCGGCACGCGCAGTCTCTACCTCGGCCTCCAGTTGCTCGCCTGACAGCATCCACGCCGGCCGCTTCGCCAGCTCGAACACGAACTGGAAAACTTCCCAGCGCTTGCGGGTGATCTGCCATGGCTGCAGCTGCCTTCCGTCCTTGGTGAACCAGCGGTCACGAAGTTCGGCAAAGATCGACGTGAAGATCGCGTGCGCGGTGCCCGGCTGACGGACGGTCAAAATCCCGTTGTAGCGCAGGATCGGCAGCGCGGTACCACCACGTGTCAACGAGATTTCCGTCGTGTCGTAAGCGGACAGCGATGCGTCGTGGAAGAACACGTGGAAAACGTGCGCCAGGGTGTCGACTTGAATTGCTGCGTTAGGGGTGTGAATCGTGTACATGAGTGGTCGTCCTTGCAAAAGGGGCAACCACCCCATCCGGGCAGTTGCCCCGGATTGGGAGAGAGAGAGGGTGATGCGTCAGTCGAGGTCGAACAATCGCGATACGGCGGCAGCAATTGCCCAGGCATCGGACCGCGAGCGCGCGCCGATGCGAATCACCGGCTGGATGCGCCTATGCCCGTCCATCGCTCGGATCAAGTTCACTTGCACACCAGTCGCCGATTCGAACCGAACTACCGAGACGCAGGTCTGCCCTGCCAGATAAGGTGCTTTCGGCCACGCCGATGTTGCACGGAGCCCGCAAAGTTCTTCGGGTGCAGTCGCGTATTGGTTGGCAGGCAATACCCATTCGGGCTCGAGGCCGCCGTTTCGCAACGCACCGTCGATTTCTGCGGCGACCTCACCCACCGTCTTGCCGACCGGCTCGAACGGCACGCTCGCCAGTTCGACCGGCAAATCCAGTACTTCAGACATGGAAACCCCGAAAATAAAAAGGGCCACACCGAAAGGTGTAGCCCTTGATAGGAAGGTGGCCGCCCAGAGGGTCGGCCGTCAGTTCGATTTAATGCGTGTGGTGACGCAGAGAACGACGTTGGTCGCGCTCCGCCTTGCGACCGCGTTCGCATGCGACGATGCCGTAGCCGCAGAACACCAGCGTCAGAAGCAGTGCAACAGGACCGAAGTACATATTCATTCTCCGTTCATGGAATCCATGCCTACGATGTAGGTTATCACACCGATCACGACCAGAGCAGCGACGTTCATCGCGGTCCAGATCGAGAACTCCGAGATGGCGTGCACGTAGCCGACTAAGCCCACGATCGACGAAACCGTCAGCGTGTGGCAGAACCGCCCGAACTGCTGCCGCTGGTCCTTCGACCAGGACGCGCGAACAAGCCGCGTACCCAAGCGGGACCGCGACGAGGCCGCCGGCGGCACCACCGAGACGACAGCAAAGCTATCCCCAGTCGATTGAATGAGCTTGGCCTCATTCCCATCCCAGGATGCGGTGATCGTCGGCGGCGGCTCGCTGTCGTGCACTACCGCCAGGACGGCACGGACGCGGGCCGAGACATAGACCATGCCCAGATCCGCGTCATAGGACCCGCGATCGATGATCGTCACCCCCGAAGGGTACTCAATGCAGACGTCGACGAATTGCATCAAGCCCCCTATCGCCTGTCGCTATCGAGACCATCCACGAGCCGCAGGCCGCCAAGAAATGCCTGGTAGCCCTCGTCCGTGTCGAGCTGCGCGAGCGGCACGACGTTGTCGCCACCGCCCGACAGGTCACGGCAACCGCGCCGGGTGCGGAACGACACCGCGACATGCTGGCGCGACGTCGAATCCGCAACCTCGAGCATCATCCGGCTGGTGCGCAGGGTGACGCGGCAGCCGCGGCCGGCCTTCGCCGGCTCAGCCACCACCTCGTGCTCGCCCGCGCGCAACCGCAGATCGCGCGCAACACGGTAAAGCATTCGCGTTGCATGTTGGGTCAACGCCGCATCGGACGCGACGCCGCCCGCGCGCCGATCCGCATACAAAACTTTCGGTACCTTGAACATCTTGCCCTCGGAATAAAAAAAGCGAGGCCCCGGACGGGAACCTCGCTATGCAGGAAGAAGCCGGCGGCTGCCGGCGATTAAACGGCTCAGCGCGTGATGCGCATGCCGGCAGAACTGCTGACGAGCATCACGCGATCGCCGGGGGCGAAGCGCTGCTCGTCGGATTGAACGACCACCAACGTCCGCCCGGATCCCGTGCGTACGACGACCTCAAGGCCGGCGTGACGCGCAAGCGATTCCGACAGACGCTGCGAGACGTAGGCCGCACCGGCGCCAGCAAGCGCGCCGGCGATGTACCGCCCGTTGCCGCCACCGATCGTGCGGGAGCCGAGAAATGCGCTGACACCCGCGCTCAACAGCGACGCCAGGCCGGAACGGTCCGACTCGTTGGTGATCGTGATGCCGCGCACGCTGACGACGGTGGCCGCCTCGATTTCACCCGCGCGCTGAACGTCGTAGCGCTGGTAGACGTCGGGAGAGCCGAAGTCATACGAAGCACATGCGGTCAGGGACGCGAGAAGCAGGACAGAGATGAGAAGCTTGAGCATGACGATTGCCTCAAAAAAGAGGGCAATCGCCCGTCAGGGAGATTGCCCTGACAGGGGAGCCGACACGTTGTCGGTGAGAGAAATGCGCACGGACAGAGCCGATGCGATTGGGTCGATGCGCAGATGCGCGAGAAACAGATTCAGTGTAGGACCGCGCGCCGGCGCCGCGCGCCAGAATCATCGAGAAAACGGCCCCGCTTTCCACTGGACGAAAAAAAAGCGCCTGCCCGATTACTCGGGAGGCGCTGGTTGAAGTTGGGTTGGCAATCTACCACGGGATATCCGGGTCCATCGGATCCGCGCCCTTGCGCCGCCTCGACTTCTTCGGCTTTGGTGCGTCATATCCGAAGCGCGCCCACGCGACAGGATCGATCGGTATCGGGCTTGTGCGCCCCGTCTCGAGGTTCACAAAGCTGCCCGAATACTTCAGCGACCCCGTCCGATAAAGCGTCCAGAGTAGGTTGTAGGCCTGTACCGAGATCGCCTGATTGATGACCAGGGACTGCTTGCGCAGGGCATCAGCCATCGAGCAGGACGGCGCGTCGTCGTCCTTGTCGTTCTCGGCGTTCAGCAGGTCCGGGAACAGATCACCCACATGGGGCAATCTGTCGTGCCGGGCCCGGCCGAGCTCGCCAAGGATGACCTGGCCGCGATCCGTCTCATTCCCGCAGTCGAGGTAGTAACGACAACTCCCCCGCTTCGCTGCCCGCACAATGGCGTGCCGCGCGCGACGTGAGTCGACGCAACCCACCACGATGTCGGCGATGATCCGCACCGACGAATCGACACGCCGCGGCTCCGCAACCCAGTTGGTACCCATCAGGTTGTTGAGCCGATTCACGAGCAGCAGCGCCTTGTAATGCCCGACGTCATTGGGATAGAACCCCTGCCGCCCGACATTCGTCTCGCTTACCGTGTCATCGTCGTACACCGTGCACTCGAGCCCGCCAGGGTGGCCGAGCTCGATCATGGCGTGATGCAACCGCGCGAGACTGGGAAGAAATGCGCTCCCGGTCCCGCCGGCTCCAACAACCACGACACGCCACGGCCGACGGATCATGTCGGCCGGAATACTGTGAGTGATCACCTCGCTCATCACACCACCTCCGTCGTCAGCGCGGCCGCCCATGACTCGGGAACGCGTTCGAACTTCTCGAAGATTCCTTTCGCGCAAAGCCGCAGCGCGACCGACGGCGTACGATCGCAATCGCCCAGCACAAGCGCAAACTTCACGTCGTGCTTGTCATCCTGATTGTCCGTGCGCGAGAAGAACGCCTGGCCGGTGCCATGGGAATGGCAATCCACCACCAGCCATTCGTCATCTGCCAGTCGCGGACGCTCATAGACCAGATGCCCCGGCCCGTGCGACAGTGAAGGCAACGCAACGATACGGAACTCACCGGTCACGCTGTTCCAGACAATCCACGCGCCGACCTCGTTTGGCAACGCCGCCCGGGCCATCGCATGAAACTCCGCGACGAGCGTGACGGGAATCTGCCCGCACAAGAGCACCGTCGTCTCTTCGACGTTCCCGTACGGGACAGCCGTCGAGACCGCGTACTGCGCGATGCGACGCACCACGTGCACCCAGGGACGCGAGATTTCGAGATAGACGCCATCCGATGCGATGAGCAGACGCTCACCCGAACGCGCCATCGGGACAACGGCCTCCCGCGACGGAACCATCACCGAGGGGAACGACTGCTGAAGAACGGTATCGAGCGGATTCATGCATTCCTCCCGAGTTGGCCGTTCACCAGCTGCTCGAGCGTCCGCCTCATCGGGACCAGCGCGTTGAGCGGAAACGTCTCGCCGAACTTGCCGTCGAGCATGTCCCGCCAGAACGCGTACTCGCCGTCCTTGTACTCGATGCGTTTACCGCCGGCGTTCGGATGCGTGAAGGCCGAGTCGAAGAACCCGGCTTCCCAGCCATCGATCGACGCCACATCCACACGCTTCGGAACCCGCGCGCTACCGATGCAGATCCGACCCATGTCCCAGGTGTTGAAGTACGGCGGCTCGAACAGCGGCGTCTCGCGTACGGGGCGATCGCTGCATGCCACCGCAAACACGGAAAAACCCTGATTCGAGGCCTGGAACACCAACCCGGGATTCGGAACCACGGCGCTTCGCTTACCGAGGCTCTCGCATTCGAAGAACACCCGGCGCATCGCTGGCGGACACCACCACGTGACTGCTTCTGGCGAGACCCCGAGCACCGTCGCTGGCAAAAACTCCGCCCGCGGGGCAACGTGTTCGGCGAGATGCTGAAGCGTTTGAACAAGCACCTTCCGGTCAAGCGGACGACCGGCGCCAATGACGGGTCGACCGCTTTTGCGGTCAGCGATGACAGCGTGGGCTGTCGCAAAGTGCGCGCCATCCTTGCCCGTATAGAGCAACAGCGCTTGCGACAACGCGACATCAGAGCCGGTTCTACCGGCCGAGATACCAGACATAACACACTCCTTTAAGTAGGTTGGCTCACCAGCGCGAGAAGTCGGTCGAGATGCGTGAGAATTCGAAACGCCAGTGCCAGGTCGGCGTACTGGCGGCGGATAGCCTTCGGAGTCGACTCCAGCCGGGAGAACCCGCTATAGGTCGTTGCATCCCCGCATTGAGCGGCACCGTCAAAGTGATGGTCGAGAAGGTCGCCAACAAACGCGTTGTCCTCGACGATCACCGAACAAATTCCATAGACGGGATTTGCGTCGTAGCTCACGTGAAACAGATCTCGCGTTCGGCTACGGCGCATCAGCGCCCGGAGGTTGAGAACCTCGGTGCATACGCGCCGAGGCATGCCCCTGCTGCGAGCGCGAAGCCGCACCAGCTCCGGGTCGGTCATGGCGCGCCGATCACGCCACTTACCGCCGCTAAACACACACGGATCAGCGTCGTCCGGGCAAAGCTGTGGCCGAACAACCGACGGCAGATACGCGGAGCGTGTTTCTGTGTCGTCCTCGAAGCGTTCCTTCAGCGCTTCGTCCGCATCCTTGTCTGAAATGTTCGGATCGCCGTCCCAATACCAGCACGAAAATTCGTATATGAACCAGTCAGGCAGGCGGATGAACATCGTTCGGGCCGATGCGCGGTACACCGCGGCCATCACCGTTCGGAAGAGCAACGGGTGGGCCGACCGCAGTGTCTCGATCGCCCCTTCAAGCGAGTAGACCCACTCGTCTTCAAGACCGAATCCGAAAAATAGCGGCGTCGGATCCTCATCGTTGTTCCCGTTACCGAGGCCATCGAGAACATCACGAACCGCATGCGCGTCGAATAGATGCGGCGTGAATCGCAGCCGGGAAAACTGCCCATGCTGACGTCGCGTCCACGCATGAAACGCCTGCTGGAACGCGTCGCCGGCGTCGGCCGGATCATGAACATCGCCTGCGCGTAACGGCCCGTACTGGAAATGCTTAAGGACCAAATCGGACAGGTTCACGTTTTCGCGCCACTTCAACCGCACCGCGCCCGGCACCTCCGTCGAGAAGGAAGGAAGCGTCAGAAGATCAGCGGCAGGTCGACGTCCGGCAGCGGCAGCGCGTGGCGGTTGCCAGCGCGCGGCCGAGCCAGCTGCGATGCTTGAATCAGGGAGTGCAGGATCGAAGAACATTTCCGCATTTCCTCGTCATATAAAAAAACCGGCCTTTCGGCCGGTTCCTGTTGATTGAAGCCACCATCCGGAGCGGACAGGGCTTTGAGCAGATCGCGTTTACGCATGGGCACCCTTGGCACCCGCTGCGCGGACGAATTTGTAGTGCGCCACCTCGCCCTTCATGTCCGGGCCGTCGACCGCAGCGGTCGTCAGCTCCGGATACTGAGCGGTGTACAGGTCACGAACCTGATCCGGCGAGAATGCCGGGCCGGGATCCATGAGCGCCATACCGTTGTAGGTGAACTCGCGTACCAGTGCAGCAATGCTGATCGACATGATTTACCTCACAGAATCAACGAGGACAGATCCGTGCCGGCCGGCTTCTCAGCGGCAGCGGGCGCGACATCCGCCGGTGTGGCGGTCGCACCGTCTTCGTCGTCGGCGTCGCCTGCGCCCGCGTCTGCGGCCGTCGGCATCGATGCTTTCGCCAAGACCTTCTGCGCCTTCGTCGCCTGCGTCTGCTGCTGGGCTTCCAGGATCGCGTTGGTAGCCGCCACCTGTTCGCCGAGCGACTGGTGCGCCGCGGTAAAGCTACCGATCGCCGCCGCGAAACCCTCGTCGAGCTCGCTGGCCGTCGCTTTCAGGATCAACGGCTGTCGCAACATCGCGTCCTTACCGCCGGCCGGCGTCAAAAACACAACGATGTTGTCGCCATCCATCGTCAGCGACAAGACGAGTTTTTCCGCGGAACGAAGCAGCGGTTCGAGTGCTTGAAACATTTAAATCTCCAAAAAAATATGCGCCGCACGAGGCGGCGAAGAATGTTGATGCGGCTCGGCCATAAGCCGCCCGCTACTTAGAACTTGAGAACCTTCAGGAGCTTGCCCTCGTAGGTGAACCCTTCGACGGCGAGCAACGCCGTGATGACATCAGCCTTCGCCTTCGAGAACACCTTCTTGAAGTTGTCGCCCATCGCCGTGCGCAGCCCGAGCTCGTCCGCGATCACCATCATCTCGGCCTTGGTGACGAGTTCCAGAAACTCTTTGTCGAGCTTCCAGTACTGCGTCAGGTCGAGGTTGTGGTGCTTGCAGAGTTGCTTGAGATACGGAACGTCGAGGCCTTCGATCGCCGCGACGAACATGCCGGTGACCAGCGTCGCGGCCTGCTCATCCGACGTGGCGCAAGCGAGAAAAAGGGCCTTCGAGAGATCAGTTGCAGGAGCCTTCTCGTCCGTCACCTTTTCGTAGACGGATCGGAAAACGTCCTCCTTGATCTGGCGCGCGTATCCCGCGAGGACGATTGCGATCAGGTACTGTCGCGCGAGCGCCGCGTTCTTGCCGACGTCCCGCCGCAAAGCCTTGCGCCAAAGTGCCTCGCGGTACTGCTTCACCCGGTCGGACTCAGCGACGACGGTTACCGCCGTCGGCGCAGACGTATCGGATCCGCCCTTACCAGCTGCCTTAGTCGAAACGGTCGAACCCTTGGTGTCAGAGGTCGCGGCTTTCGCCGCCGCCTTCTCAGCCGTGATCCGGTCCGCGACCTTGCGCATATTGCACACAGTGTCGAAGCACTGGCCGCGGAAGGTCTTGCCGAGAGAGTCCGGCAACCCGCTGACCGCGACGCCGTAGTTCTGGCAGCCGTGGCACGCCTTCGCTTGCGCCTCGCCCACCCCGTTCGGCCCTTCGACCGCGAGTTGGACGCGCGTGTGGTTGTCACCGGCGCGCACGATCCGTACGGTCGGAAATTCGTCCCGCAAGCCGTCAGCAATCGCCTCGAGCTGCTTTTCGGTCTTTCCGTTGTAGCACTGGCGATTCGTGCAGTTACCAGTCGCTATCGACTCGCCGAACATCTCGGATTGCGTTGCCGAGTTGTGTGGGCACGCCGCGCAATCGGTTTTGTCGAAGATAGCGGCGGACAGAGAGCATGCCGCGCTCTCGACCAGCTTTCGCACGTCGGTGACGGACTTCTTCTCGGCGATGATCACCGGAAGAACGCGATCCTGATTTTCCTTGGAGAGCGCGGCCAGCAGCTCCGCATGACCAAGAAGAATCTGGCGCGTATTCAGGGCGATGAGGACTTCGTTACTGCAGTTCAGCAACGCGAGACGACTGTTGAGCGTGGGAAGGCTCCAGCCGATTCGCCTGGCAGCCTCTTCGCGATCGCCCTTGCAGCGGCCGAGCAGTCGCGCTGCGTCAACTGCTTCTTCACCGGGGGAAAGGTTCGACCGCTGGATGTTCTCGATGAGAGCGATGTCTTCAGCTTCGGCATCGTCGACAAACACCACCGTAACCGGCATGTCGTAGTCTTCACCGCGCGTTTCCATTGCGGCTTTGTACCGACGGCCTCCGGCTATCAGCTCGAAGTACTCTTCGTCGAGCGGCCGAACGATGACCGCGGTATGGACGCCGCTTACGCGGACCGTAGCCTTCATCTCCTCCATCTCGGCGTCGTCGAAGTACGTTCGGGGGTTTCGCCCGAGCTTGATCCGGCGCAGCTTGACGGTGGGTTGCTGCAGATGTGCGTGTTGCATGTCAGGTCCTCCGAAGTGGGAACCTGCCCCCGATCGGGAGTGGTTCCCGATGGGGTTGGAAAGGAATGCCGGCGACGCCGGCTGAGTCGATGCGTCAGAGACGCGGTAGATGAGGAAAAGATACCGCCTGAATTCGCGGGACTGCCGCGGAAAGCCCGAAAGAAACACCCAGCTTTCAAGCGCGTGCGCCCGCCGCGCGCATCAATTAAAAAGGCCCGATCAAATGACCGGGCCTGAGCAAAGGAACTGGGGCGTCCACTGAACGCTACGCTGCACCTTCTCCATTGACGGAGCGACTGAGCAACGTCGTGACAGCGCCGCTGACCATCCATCCAACAAACTCGGTCTCGTACGGTTGGTGGACAAGGCGATCGAGACATACCACTTCCGCACCGCCCTTCGTCACCTTTCCGAGAACTCCCGCAACGGTTGCGGTGCTCGACCCATCCCGCTTGATCGTCACCACGCCATCGCCAATCGCAACAGTCACGCGCCGTTCCGCTTTCATTACGCTGCCTCCTTCAACAATTTACGCATGTCGTACGTCTTTTCACCGTGAAGCCGTGCAATGTCTTCGACGAACGCATCCAGCAAGGTGTCCATGTGCAGAAACGCCTCGTCTTCGAGCTCGGGTGTCGCCCAGTCCAGACCTGCCTGCATCGCGTCACGCTTGTGCGCGACCATCTGGTCCTGATAGACATCGATGCTTCCGGGCAAGTGGAAGTACTCGACACTCAACCGCCCCTTGCGATTCCACCGCAAGGCCCGCCGCATCGCCTGGTACTCCGCACGCCAGGTCCACGACCGGTCGTAGAACAAGACATAGTCCGCGTTCGGGAGGTTATAGCCTGCCCGACCCGACTCCTTGGTTGAAAGCAGGCCCGTTGCGAGTCCGGTGAGGAACCGTTGGTCCTTTGCCTTCACCCGCTTGGCTATCGGGACACCGCCATGGAACAGCACCGTGTCGATCTTGCTAACGTCGAGCTCGCGGGCGATCAGATTCAGCACGCCGGGGTTTTCGGCGAAAACGATCGCCTGCTTACCTTCGGCTGCAATCTCCCGCATCCGGTCGATCACGGCACGCTGTTTGCTGGTCAGCCCACTGCGGCGCTCGATCCCCTCCATCCCGTACTGCGGATAGTTTGCGGCGAAGTGCACCGCCCGCATTCTCGCAAGGATCGTCACCAGATTGCAGGATGTACCGTCCTTCTGGCGATCTCGGTACCACGATGCGAAGTCGTCGGCCGCGCGCAAGTACATCGCGAGATGATCCGGCTCCCAGTCCACTGTGTGAACGCGGATTTCCGGCGCCTCGATCTGGATGTATTTCGCGACGTCCGGCTCGCACACCAAGCGACGCTTGAGGTGCGGCGCGAGCATCGCTCGGTAAAGCGACAGATTTCCTATCTTCGGCACTTCGCGCTTCGCCCCATCCTGCAAGTTCTCCGCGAATTGCCACGTGACCCACTCCGTCACGACGAAATCGTCTCGGAATCGATCTATGCCGCGGTCGGCGTACTCTACTGACTGGAGCCAGCTCTGTTCGAGATAGCCGCGACGATACCCGTACGGTTGAGCAGCGGTGCCATCACCCCCTGCAAATGCGATCAGACCGAACGCGTCTCGCGGGTAGTTCGGAATTGGGCTACCCGTCAGCACGTACCGCCGGCGTGCCGACAATCGCCACAGCGCACGGCTTTGCTCGCTTGTCGGGTTCGCTAGACGCTCCCCTTCGTCAGCGACCAGCAGCCCAATTCGACGCCGCAGGCGGTGCGCATACGTCGCCCGTCTCGACTGCGACGGATCGACCACCATACGCAAGCGCTCATACGAGATCAGGTTGAAGCGGCGCAGATCATCCAGATCGGCGGGCGACTCGATAACCTTGATTTCGTCCATACCAATCGGCGTTAGCGCAGCTTCGGCCAACAGCTCCGAGACCAGACGCGCTTCCACCACAATCAGCCCATGCTTGACGCCGGCCGCCAGAATCAACGCGAGCGCGAGCCGCGACTTGCCGCAGCCCTGCTCCCAAGCGATCACGCATCCCGACGGCTTCATCAGCGTCTCGATAAGATCGTCGACCTGGAATTCCCAGTCCAACCACGTGGGAATCCCGAGTGTACTGACGCGGGAACGAAGCGCCGCGGCGTGATCAGGAAAGCGCGCCGCCAACCCTTCGTGGACAACCTCCCATACCTGAGCGACGTTTTCAACCGCGAATCGCGCGTTCAGCTCGTCGACCGCGAGGCGGTACTTCGCGCCCTTGAACACGTACGCGTACGTGCCATCGGCTTCCCGCTCGAACACCACTTCGTCTCCTGCCTTGATGAGCGGGCTCGCCCACATCCGGTCGTCAACCTTATGCGTCGCACGCGCCCTGCCAACCACCGACGACGCCGATCCGGCTCCCGCCGAATACACAACGTGCCGCAACGGTGTCTGCTGCCGCAGTGATCGCCGGGATCGCGCGGCGAGGTGCTCACGCAGGCCGGGCGCGACGCTAGGTTCTCCGCCTGCGGCTCGGATACGCTCGATCAGCCTCTCGAAGGCGCCTTGCGGATCGTCCTGTACCAGATACACCTCCAGGTCGAGTAGCCCCTGACCCGCATATCGGAACCCGCGCGGCAACCGATGGCCATCCGTCGAGAAAATGCGGTGATCGTAGATAGCGTTCAGCACCATCGCTTCGGTGAATCCGCACCTGAAACCCAGTCGAATCCAGCGACCGTCATGCGCCACGCCAACGCGGGCGTCTCCGGTTACCGGTCGTGTGATTGCAGGAATGGAATCGTCGAGCGTCTGCAACTGCAGCCGTGGCCGATCAAACGACCGCTCCTCCCAATGTAGGCTTAGGAGCGGTGCGGGTCGGCCGAGGTCAGCAGCTGCACGGACGAAGTCGCCCGGCCGTGTCCTGTATCGATCGAAGACAAGCACTGCCGTCCGGACGTTTGCGCCCTCCAGCTGGAATGCGTCGTCCGGCAGCTCGAAGTAGCCGGCCAACCGTTTTGCGGCCCCGTAGTAGTGAAACGGCTTTCCGAAAGTCGCACCGGCGATTGCTTCGGCCATCGTTGCCGGTAACAAGGCAACGACCACGTTAGCAGCTTTCAGAGCTTGAGCCAGTGCATAGTCATGGGACAACGCGCTGGTGTTCGGGCCATATCGTCCGATCGTGGTGCACTCGAACGGATACAGGTGCGGCGACTCGAGGTGCAGCGAGAACGGCGGATTGATCATCGCAACGTCGAACCCGGACGGTCGGATTTCTTCCATTCCAGCCCGACGAATCGATACCTTGAAACCCGCTCCCTCGAATGCCGACTGACATGCCGCCACCGCAGGATCGTGTACATCGACGCCGTAGATCGAATGCCGCTCCGGATCACCGAACTGCAGGAGGCGCCCCGAGCCGATCGAGTTGTCGAGAACATGGACCTTGCGCTTCGGGTTAAAGCGCTCTACGAATCCCCACATATATCGGGCAACTTCGTCTGGCGTGAAAAATTGTCCGAGGTGGCGCCGTCGCGCTGCGGCCAGCTCACCGTGGTGGGCCACGCCGACATCGAGCGAACCGAGGCTTTTCATTGCCCGTAGCGGCGCATACCAGTCGCTGGCTTCGAAATCGAATGCAGTCTGCATAGAAATCTCTCGATAGAAATAGAAACGGCCCGCCGAGGCGGGCCGAAAAAGGAAGGTTGGAGCTACCGAACTATCCGCGCGATGCGAGATGTTCGGCTCCGAACTCGCTGATGAAGATCGACAGCGCATCGCCGATCGCGTGCGCGAACTTGAACTGCCATTTGTCGTTGTAGCGGACAATTTCCAGGCCAGTGAAGCTCTCCTTGTCTCGCGAGCGATACTCGTCACTCACGAGGCGGCAATGCCTTAGCTCGCCTGCAAGTGCCGCACAACCAGACTTCACGGCAAATGTCGTGAGGCCCGTCACCAGTGCTGCAACGCGGCTTTGCGAGTAGTAGCTAACGCGACGCCACCCGCTGCTGCTGAAGGAAGCTTCGCTTCCAACCGACGCCTCGATCACAATGCCGCTGTTGGTGCGCTTCATTTCTGTCGTCGGCTTCAACCAAAGCCCGTCGATGATCGCCTTGGCGGCTTGCTGATACGCGATCGATGCGCCGGCATCTCCTGCGAACTTCTGCTTGAGATGCGACCAGAATGCGTCCAGATCCGGCGTTGTGCCTGATCGAATGGCTTCGCCGATATCGATGCCTGCCGCTTCCAACTCGGCGGCTCGGTCGATCTCGATACGCGTGCCGGCGGGCGCCACTTCGCGCCGCGCGACTCGCACTACTACTTCGGAGAGGTCGACACAGAACTTCGTCAACTCTCGCTCGACCTTGTATTCGTGTCGCGAGCGTGTGGCACGCTCGTAATCTTCGCAGCCAGGAAACAGGGCGATTTCTGCGTCTGCAACTGCGCGATAGGCGTCGGCCGCTCTCGTCTGTGCCGACTTGAACTGCTCGATCAAAGCGTTGTACATGATGTGCTCCACCAGTAGAAGACGGAGCACCGCCCGGACCGGGAATGCCCCGATCGGGTTGTGTAGGAAGATTTGGTGCCACGCGAGGTGGCTGGTTGTCGATGCGTCGAAGACGCGGAGTACACGACGATCGTAGCCGCATCATTTCGGGCCACAAGGTGGAAATCACGACTGTTTGCGTGCTGCTTTCATCTCTGTTGACGGGACCAAGTTTTCCCCAAAAGCGTTGGACAACCTTGTGGAGAACGGGCGCAGACCCTTTAGTGCTGGGACCGTCGACCAGATGCTCAATTTTTAGGCATCACGGGCGGACGCAACCGGTTGAGGGGGCTTTGGAAGAAAGCTCCTGAAAAATGGTGGCCTTTCCCGGTCACCTCCTGCGCCCACCGGCTGCATGGTTGAGGTGGGCACATCCGTCGCCCTTGTCACTCCAACCGGGCAACCACACAATGATCGATCTATCCAAACGCGTCTCTCTCAGCTACGCGCAATATCTCTTCAGCCAAGCCTTGTTCGTGGGCAAATGGGCCTTCTACGTTTTCTTCGTGCTTCCGAGCGTAATCGTAGGTGGCGTGCTCGCTCTTTACAGCAACTTCTCCTTCCAGACGATTCCGCGTGAGGTTTTGCAGTTCGCCGCGCAGACAGCGGCCAATCCGCCCGCGCAGCATGGCTCGCTTTGGATCCAGGTTTGCAAGGACAAAGTTCCTGACTATGCGCTTCCGGCTTCTCCGATCTGCAAGTCGAAAGGTCTCGAGCAGCGACCGATCGAAGCACTGGCGAGGGAGGTAGGCGAGCGCCTCTCGTGGGCGTATGCGGTCGTCGTGGCACTTGCGGCAGGACTCGCAATCGTCTTCGGGCCATTCCTCAATGCTCACCGCGGGCGCCGGCGGCAAGAGAGCTAAATCCGGCCGCTGGCGTTATCGAAAGTGTTACTCCAGACTCTAGCGGTACCCAGCCCCATCGCCGTCGACCTGGTCGCTCAGCTCGCCAGTACCGGCGCGTGGCCATACATCGCCATTGGGACTGTTGCGGCCCTGCTCATCGCAGTCGTCAACACAGTCCGCGTCGTAATTGCGGCAATCCGTCGATACGAGCGCAGCCGCGCTGTTCGCATCATGCAGCTACGCCATCCGCATTGCCACGTAAAACGGCTTTCCAAGGGGCAGTGGCTCTTGATCGACAAAGACACCGGCACCGAATACGTGCCGCCACCGCTCGAACACCCACCAATCAATGAATGGATCTAGCCGCAGATTCACGTCCTGGAACACCAGCACTGCCGGTGATAGATCCGACCGCTCAATCCACCTGCCATGAACCTGTTCATTCCGATTCCACTGATGATCCTCACCCTTGCGGCGATCTTCGCAAGGCTCAGTGTCGACAACAAGGTGATCAGCGGCTGTGCAGTCGCGGTCTTCCTCGCGATCTGCTGGACGTACTCTCGCCTGTTACGCCGGCGCGAAGGCGGGAGAATACGACGCGACGAAGACGAAAAAGTCGCTATGGAGCAGCGCTATCCGTTTTGCCACGTGACGCTCCTATCGAGCGGGGAGTGGTTCCTCACCGAAAAGGCAACCGGACGCGAATACAAGGGCGGGGCCAGGGTCGGAGTTACGGCACCCGGCACCAATGAGGAAACCCGATGAACAACGTCTTCTTCTCCGGCCTTACCGTGCCGCTTAATGATGTCCAAGAGCACCCGGCTGCTTTTGTACGCCAGCTCGAGCGCGCGAAGATCAATCCGGGTTACGCGCAGTGCCTTTGCCTGGGTGCTGCGCGCCCTCTCCGCCTCCAGATCCGCCGATACGGCAGTCTGCTGCACCTCGCTGGGTGGCCGGATGAAGGGCCGATGCACGACGCCCAATCGTGTTCGTTTCACAAGGCACCGAACGAAGGCGAAAACGAGGCCGGCAAAACCCTGCCGGGCATCGTCGCGACCGCCGCGGGCTTGCGCGCAAAGCTCGACGTTGCCCTCACTCAGCGCACGGTCCGCACCGCCTCCAAGTCCGCCCGGCAAGCTAGCGGTCCGACAACCTCACGCCGCGCGGCCCCTCTTCTAGGCTTCCTGCAGGCGCTCTGGAACGTCGCCGGCCTCAATCGCTGGTCTCGCGCAGAGGGGACGCGGAACTGGGGTGTCTGCAATGCGCGCGTCCTCTCCGAGCTCGGTGACGCCGTGATCAACGGCGAGCCCGCCGAGCAGGTGCTGCACGTCATGCGTCGTTTCCAGGAGGCTGATCGCGTTGCGATCAACGCCGAATTCGATGCCTTCCTTGGCCGCGTCGGCCAGCGAGATGGAACGAACCATCGCGGCCTGGTCGTCGGCGAGATCTCAGAAATCGGCACGACGCCCTACGGCCGGTCGATCACTTTGCGCCAGAGCAAGAAGCCGTACTACTGCAGCTCCGGTTTGATCGCCCTCGCGGAGAAGCGATACGGCCACGCGCTACGCGCGCTCGGCGACCGTGCCGCGCGAGTCGTCACGATTCTCCTGATCGAGCGCACGTCCAAGGGCCATCACATCGTGGTCGATCTCGCCGCAATGCTTTGCTCGTCCACGTACATCACGTGCGATTCGATCCACGAAGTCGCTATGGCAAATCGGCTCGTTGCCGAAGGCCGCGCCTTCGACAAGCCGATCCGGCTAAACGAGGGCACCGACATGCTGCCGGACTTCGTCCTAACGGACACCGCGGAACCAACCCACATCGAGGTCTATGGGATGAATGGCCTGACCGAGTACGAGGCTCGCAAGCGGGAAAAGCAACGCCTTCGCACCGCGCGCGGCATCCAGGCAGTGGAGTGGGATATCGACCGATTTCAGCTGGCCGATGTCCGGTTCCCTCCCATTGCGCGGCGAAGGGCTGGACCTTGACATCGTCGTGCGGCCGGCAAGATGAATGCATCCTCTTAGCCTGGACGCCTCCTATGCACGGCAAGTCGCTTTTCCTCCATCGCGCGGTCTCCCGCACCGATCAGTGGGGGCCGCAGTTTCCCGCCCTCTCCATGGCATGCCGCCACCCCGACTCTTTCTCCGGTGGGCGGCAGCTCGCCGTCGCGGTGACAGACGCTCGCGGACTGCGATGCGCAGCCTTCACGAACTTCGGCGCCATCCTCGAGTTCCGCGCGTCGTGGGACGAACTGGAACGCGCCGGCACCTGGTGGCATTACGCGCGGGCATGGCATTTCTGGTTCGTTGACGATCCGCAATCCGCGCGACGAGTATTTCCTACCGATTCCGGGCAAATCGTCGTCGCATCCTCCGAATCAAGCCACACATCCAACACGTCGACCGACTCGCTCCTGTCCCTTATTCGCATTGCGGAACTGCGAGCTTCACGCGATTAACTCAGACTGGTGAGAAATAACCGGAAGGAATATTCGCGCTTTTCTCGGTATTGCCGCGCTGCAAAAACAGCAATAATGCCGGCGACGAGAAACTTACAACCTTCCGACAAATGATCGAACAGCTCTATCCATGTGAGCACTGCGGCGGCCGGCCGACCGTCGGCCGATCGCAGCGACTCGTTGATGGCGATGACAACCGCCTATTCGACTTTAGCCAGTTCGGCCGCTTCGGCGGCCCACCACGCATCGGTGACGTACAAGCTCGCCCACCCGAGGCGCCTCGGACCGAGCCCCTGGTCTGCATCTACTGCACTGGTTGCGGCATGTCGACGCCGTGGGAAGCGATCGGCGATGACGAAGCGGCCGCGAAAGACCGATGCGCCGAAACATGGAACCGACGCTTGAGCCGCCCGAAGGCAACGGCTGAGGACCTACGAAACCTGATCGAGAGAGAGCTCGGCGCCTGCGATACGCAGTTGGTGCTCGACATGTTGTCCCGCGTAGAAGGGGACTGGGACGAGATCGGTCCGATCTTCAAGATGCTGGCGCAGCGCCTGGTCGATGCTACCGTCGTCACCGTAGACACGTGGCCGATCGCACCCGTGCTCGAAGACGCGGCACGATATCGAAAGCTCGTCCAGCTGGCGAAGTGGATCGAGGTCGACGGCCGGGACTACGTTCAGTTCCCGAAAATCCATTCGCCGAACGAGCATCGAGATTTTCTGTTTGAAGACCGGATCGCGATCGCGGTCGACGCCATGCCGGACCGTGACCGTTGGTAGCAGGCGAAGGCCGCGACATGTCGGGCTATCAGGCGCCGGACGGATATCATTACGTACTCGACCAACTACAAAATCAGAACCATGCGAGGAACAATAAAGTGGTTCTCGAAGGATAAGGGCCACGGCTTTATCCACGGGGAAGCAGCCACTGACTATTTCTTTCACGTCAGCGACGTCATCGGAGCCGAGGCGCCACGCGACGGTGACATCGTCGAATTCGACGCCACTACGAACAATCGAGGTCCGCGCGCGGCCAAAGTGCGAATCGTCGAAAGGCAATCGCGAGCGTCCGCCTCGCAACATCGCGATGATCGCGTCGAATGCATTGCATGCAAGAAGAAAATGGTCCCCCGGATCATCACGCATCGCGGGCGGCCTGAGCGCTCCGTGTGTCCGTACTGCGCAGCGACGTTCAAACGGTTCGGCATGTGCTTCATCGCGTCCGCGGTCTATGGCGACTACAACGCACCGGAAGTCCTTGCTCTCAGGGGATTCCGAGACAATGTCCTCCGGACCACGAAGCCGGGCCGATGGGCGATCCGAATGTACTACCAGGTATCGCCACCGCTCGCGCGATTCCTCCATGCGCACCCGAAGCTCGCGCATCACATCAAGCCAATACTCGACGCAGTCGTTCGCAGAGTTCGGCGGCGCTCGCATTGAAATCGGGATAGGGGCAAGCCTCGCGACTCGACCCCTCCCACACCACCGTGCGTACGGGTCCGTACACGGCGGTTCGGATCAGTTGATCGGCACTGGCCCGACCGACGGCAGACCCAGCGAGAGGAAGTAACGATTCGACAGCGCCTTGTTCAACGCTGGGCTGCAGCTAAGGCGCCATACACCGTGTGGCGAACCTGCCGTCTGGGCAGCGAGGTTGCGGTTCACGCCCCGCGCGACCAATTCCCCGAATCGGGTTCGACCACGCCTCCATTGCTTCCAGAAGAAGCAGCGAAGGCGGCGGCGGATCCATTCATCGAGTTTGTGGAGTACGTAGGGCGTTTCGCAGAAGCCGTAGTAGCCCCGCCACCCGGTCAGATATCGTTTCAGCTCGCCAATCATCTGGTCGACGCTGGTCCCTCGCGTGCGTTGGGTTAGTTCCCGGATGCGTTCCCTGAAGCGTTCCAGAGCCTTGGGCGCAATGCGCCTTCTAGCTTGGGCATGCACAGTGAACGTAAACCCAAGGAACTTGCGCGTGTGCGGCTGTGCAACGGCGCTCTTCGCTTCATTGACCTTCAGCTTCAGTTTGCTGGTGAGGAAGGCCTTCAGACCTAACATCACCCGCTGACCCGCGCGTTCACTCCGCACGTAGACGTTACAGTCGTCCGCGTACCGCACGAACTGCAGTCCGCGTCGCTCAAGCTCCCGATCAAGATCGTCGAGCATCAGGTTGGATAGCAGCGGTGACAGCGGACCGCCCTGGGGCGTACCTTCGTCCGTCGCGCCAACCAGCCCGTTTTCCAGCACGCCCGCCGTCAGGAACGCGCGGATCAGCCTGAGCATTCGCTTGTCGCTGACTCGCTTTGCTACCCGGGACATCAGGATGTCGTGGCTCACGCGATCGAAGAATTTCTCGAGGTCCAAATCCACAACCCAGCGCAGGCCCGCTTGAATGTGGCTTTGCGCGCGCTCCACAGCCTGATGCGCCGAGCGCCCCGGACGGAAGCCGTAACTGGCATCCGAGAACGTCGGGTCCCATTGCCTTTGCAGCACCTGCAACACCGCCTGTTGAACGAATCGATCAAGCGCGCACGGGATGCCGAGCTTGCGCACGCCCCCATCCGGCTTGGGTATCTCGACGCGTCTTACAGGTTGCGGTCTGTACGTGCCGTTCAGCAGTGTGGTCCGTATCGACGGCCAATACTCACGCAAGTGCGCCGGTAATTCCTGAACCGTCATGCCGTCCACGCCCGGTGCACCCTTGTTCGCTTTCACACGCTTCAACGCCTGCTTCAGGTTCTCCCTTTCGCAGACTTCTTCCATCAGTCGGTCGCAAGCCGACGGGCTTTCAGACTCGAAGTTCGCCGCCATAGGTTCAGCCCCTCGAGCGTCGTCCTTCGGGGCTTCACCCCTATCTCCGCCCCCCGAGGACGCGATGCGTTTTCTGCTGCGCTCCCATGTCGAGTTCACCGGCTTACTTGCCACTCCTTTCCGTTTGGGCCTTCAGGCGTCGCCGCCCTAATATGCCCGCTGCTGACTCCTGCACGGCGATCAACGCCCCTTGCGGTCCGTTCAGTCCTGATTCCAGGACGCCGGGCAGGCCTCCCGAGGTAAGCACAACCGCCTTCACCACACACCTGCCAGATTTACCACCCCAGCCCTTGATGGTTGGGGACTTCGCGATCATTAGCTCGCTCGTCCGGCCGGGTAGGCCTCATATCTGGTTTCTGTTCGTCAGGTCATGGCTTTGCTACACGCTTCCTTCAGACCCCGCCTCGCGACGACGCCCTTGCGTTTCACTAATCCTTCGCCCCATCAGGCTGGACAGGGGACTTACACCCCCAAGCTGTTGCGCATGCTCGGCGCACTAAAAAAAAGCCGGCTTGCGCCGGCTTAACGAAGGTTCTAGCGATTTCCGAGGGCCTGTGCCAGAACCTGAGAGACAAGGCTATCTTACCGAGCCCGTCTTTCCTCCAGCAGGCGTTACACCGACTATTTCTCGCCTCATTCTCCGATGCTCCGGCTAACGCTAGCCTCGACAAGCGGGCGCACCCCCGCTTCGCGACCTGCATTTGCGATCCGGCGCGTTTGGCGCTCGGACGTCAGTTGCTTTGAAGACTCCGCACGCATCGCCTATGCGCCCGAGCACACCAGCGACGACAATCTCAAGGTGCTCTGTCAGCGCTGCCGCCTTGCCCATGGCGCCGAGCATCGATGTGCCAGAGTCGCAGCCACGCGCCGGGCACGAAGAGCGATTGGCGACCTGTTCGACGATGCAGTAACGGGAGAAAGTGAATGAGTGCTGTCGATAGGAAACACCCGGTTGATGTCCCGACCGACCTCAACTCTGCAGAGAGACTCCGGCAACAGCCGTCGGCGAACGGCCCCGTGCCGGACAAGGAGATTTTCGTCGTTCACGCGTCCACGATGTGCGAAGGCAGCGACCCGGTACGCGCGTTCGCCACCAGAGAATCCGCCGAAGCATTCGCCCAAATGTGCCGCGACCACGAAGAAGCGCGCCCCCTTCCTCCTGGGATAGACGCGCCTGAACACGAATGGGACCGTTGGACGGAGTTGGACCGCACCTGGGAACAAACGCATCCGGCCGCGCCGCTCTCCCGCCGGGAGAGCTACGACGTCCTGACGCTCCCCTTCGACCCGTCCTGATCCGCAACGGATATTGCATGTTGCGGCGTCGTCCTATCGACGCCGGCAACAGCCTCCGCGTCAACCCGACAAGAACCCGCTGCGACCGTCACTTACGTGGCGACGGCGACGCAAGCAGTCTATACAGCGCCTGCCTCGAAATCCCCAGCGCCGCCGCAGCGTGGCTCTTGTTGCCGGCGGCCGCCTCGAGCGCGGCCTTCGCTTCGGCAACGCTCGGCAACGGTTTCTTCAGCTCCGTCTGCCGGGCGAACGTCGACAGGTACGCGTTCGCCTTCGACGGACGGCTGTGGCCGGCGGCCTCGACGACCCGGCGCTTCGCGTCCTCATGCGCGGCAGGATCAGGACGTGCCGGCGAACCCTTGATCGGCGCCGGCACCTCGGCCACCTGTTCATAGAGCGTCTGCAGATATTCGTGACGCAGCCCGTGGCTCGTCACGCCGATGCCGCTTTTGGTTACGCCATGCTTCGCGAGCACGTAGTAGTACCAGTCTCGCCACTGCTTCAGCGTTCGTCCGGCCGGAATCGTGGATCCCGTAACACCGTTGCTCAAGCGCGCCGCTTCCTCCAGGATCGCGACCTTCTTCTCGATCGGCACCTCCCGCGGCCGCCCGCCCTTCGTTCCGCGCGTCACTGCGAGCATGTGCGGATCGCGCACCGCTTCTGCCGGGCGCAGCATGAAGCTTTCTTCGACACGCAACCCAAACGCCGCCTGCATTTTGAGTTGCACCGCGGTGTACGGACACGTTTGCGCGATCTCTTCGATCTTCGCGACCGCGTCCACTCCGTTCACTGCCCATGACTTGTCTTCCGTCGCCACGTAGCTGCGCTCAAGGCCCATTTCACGGCGATCGACGTAGTCGCCGAGCGTCCCGACCAGATTCGCCTTGCCCAGCCATTGGGCGAGTGCTCGCAGATACGTGAGCTTGTTCTCGATCGTGCCGCCCGACTGCTTATCCTTGACCCATCGGTCAACGAGGTACTCGACGTGCTTGGTCTTCAGCGACCATGGCGTCTGCAGCGCGAACCCACCCTCGCGCAGTTCGACGAATGCCTTGCAGATCGCCGTCGCCCGATATTCCTGCGTCTTGATCGACAGCGCCCGTTTGCTGATCCGCGTCGCGCTATGAATCTCGGCGACATGCTGATCGAACAGCACCAGCAACGCGTCGCGAAACTCGGGCGACAGTCGATAGCGTCCCACAACAGACCGAACGTTGAGGATCGCAGCCATCCAATTACTCCTTGCGGTCGATACCGCTCCCACCAGGCGCAACCCGCCCGCCTCTTCCTATCGTCAATCGATCATCCGGAGCGCCGCATGCATCCGCATGCGCCCGTCCGCCAATCGCGCTCCGCGAAATCGCCGGCCACGATCCCAAGGATCGGTACCGACGCCATTCGCGAACCCATCGTACGATGCGCGGCCGCTCGGTCAAGAACCGCTCTGCGCTGCCCAGTCGGTCCACGGTCGGTTCCGCAGACGCGATCAGTCCGTGATCCGCCGGCGGCCATCGCTTCGCGCAAACGCTCCCCACGTCAGCCGACACAAGCCGGTCTGGATTGCTCGGGGCGACCCATAGGCGTTCACCTTTTCCGTCCGTTGCGCGCCCCTACCTGACGCGCCAACGGCTACTTCTTTCGCCCTCGCTCGCGCGAATGGCTCCGCCGGAATCCGCCGGCGCGGTCTTGCTGCTTCCTGTCCTTTAGCGATTCCATCCGATCAGCCCGCTGCATGGGAAGAGCATGCAATCCGACTGTCCATCCCGCTGCAATGACCGACGCAGTCCGCGCTTCGCGCAAACGGTCGCCGACCATTTCGCGCCCGCTTGTCGGACGCGCTGCGCGGATTCGCTCCGCCCAGTCCAGCTTCGTGGCTACCCTGCCAGCCTGACGCTCACGCGTCTCGGCGTCGACGAACCTGGCGGTCGCCGGCGCCGGGCTATGTGCCGGGCAATTCCTGTTGCGCATTTGGGTTACGGCTGCGCCTACCGTTCGTTCTTCCAATCAGGGAATCGCGACACCGGTTTTTCCGGTTCGCAAGACTTCCCCCGCCCCCAAGCACGTTCATGTCGGCCGCGGTGTGTCGGGCTTCCTGAACGCACCCAGCTCGTTCGCTGAAAGGGCGTGAGTAGACGCAAATGAGGTCGCGTGGACTGTCCGGTGTCCGGTGTCCACATGTCCTCATTGCGTCCCATTGCGGCAAACCGCCGCCGATCGTATGGATATCGCACTGTCCAGGGGTCCTCAAGGTGGACCACTGTGTACTTGATTTGCTTCAGAAAAAGGCCGCGTCAATGTGCGGCCCGGACATTTCACTGCGTTGGAGGCCCTGAACGGGGCCAGAAGGGACGTGTGAGCGCCAGGCGCTCCGGTTCGATGCGTCGATGACGCGGTAGGTGATGCCCAGAATAGGCCTTTTCGTCACGCTTAGCAGCGCGAAAGCTGTCGGGAAGTGCGCCGCTTTCCAAAACTTGACTTTGCGTACCGCTCGATAGACTGAATCACGCAATCTCGGACTTTATCCGGGAGATTCAAGGGCTCGCCGTTGCAATCTCCCACTCTATGTCCGACTTCGGTAACGGCCCATTCTCAATGTCCGACTTTATCCAGGACTTTCGTGAAGCGACGGTGCCGAAGTTCGACTCGGGGTTCGACGTTGCACTCGCCTTCCCTGAAACAGACACCAAAGGAGTCGCCCTTGAAAACTGCAGTCTTCGCTATCGACGTCGGTTACGGCAATACGAAATACGCGCACCGTGCCGCGAACAACGCCGTGGCCTCCGGAATGTTTCCGTCGCTCGCGCCGCTTGCGGCGAGTCGCTCGATCGCCGGATACGGCGACAGCGTATTGACGGCCCGCAAAGTAGCCACGATCGTGATCGACCAAGTCGAGTACGAGGTCGGCCCGGACGTTTCCCTGACTGCCGCGTACGGCAACACCGGCCGCGCGCTGGCGGACGACTACATTCTCACGAACAACTACGCTGCGTTGCTCCTCGGGGCGATCCACTTTTCCGGCGTGACCCATATCGAACGCCTGGTGCTCGGCCTGCCGGTTCACAACCTGAAGAAGTACGCGGGCGCGTTGATGGAGCGGTTCACCGGCACGCTGGATTTCGGCGCTGGACGCGTGAAGATCGACAAGGTCATGGTGATCCCGCAGCCGCTCGGCTCGCTCGTCCTTGCCTCCAGCAACCGGAAAGGCGGGTTTGGCCGGGACGTTGAACATCTCGTCGTCGACGTCGGCTACTTCACGACCGACTGGGTATACGCGAGCGGCTTCGCGATGGATGACAAGCGCAGCGGTGGCATGCCGGGCGGCGCATCGCAGATCTATCAGCGCATCGCCCAGTTAATTGCACGCGACCAGGGCGACGCGGTCGAGGACATCGAGCGGATCGACAAAGCGCTGCGCGAGCAGACGCCGTTCTTCTTCTACGGGAACGACATCGATCTCGCGCCCTATCTCGAGAAAGCGCAGCCGTTGATTTCGGGCGTCGTGAAGGAAATGCAAAACAACGTCGGCCGTCTGGCGAACGTTCGATCGATCATCCTGTCCGGTGGAGGCGCGGCACTCTATGCGTCCGTCATTCGTCAAGCGTTCCCGCGAGTCGTCATCGAGGTGATTGACGCACCGTGCCTCGCGAACGTTCGGGGGTTCCTGCTGGTCGGGGAATCCAGCGTCGCTCGCGAACGCCGATAAGGAGCGGACATGAGCGACAAGATCGAGATGACCATCACGATCAACGAGCTCGTGTCGCCGCTCCTGTTCGAGCGGTTGCGCACGTGTCCGTCGGCCCGTCGCCGGGCCGCCGTCCTCAAAGCATTGGCCGAATCAGCGCTTCGTCAGGAATTGACCGGGCAGGCGCGCATCGTAACGCCTGCAGTGGCCGCGCCTCCCGTCACGCCCGCATCACCCCTGGCCACGCAAGCGCGCGCGACCGGCGCCCACGACGACGACGCGTTTCAGGTACTCAGTGTTGGCGATGGGAGCCTTGACGGCGCGGGCTTCGACGACTCGCTTCACGATCAGCTGGGGGCATGGGCGTGACAACCCATCGGCTCGTTTTTTCGTGGCTTGCTTTTTGCATAGACCTGAGAGAATTGCAGTACGAGGTAGGTGTTCAAAACGTGTGACGCGTCTTGCATCGATAGAAAAGGAGAAGAAAATGCTGGAACTGATCGGGTGGATTCGGACGGGTGAAATCGTGGACAAGCTCACGTCGCCGCTATTTCTCGCGTGCGCTGCAGCGTTCATGATCGCGGGCTACTACTGCGCGGGCGCGCTCAGATCGGCGCAACGCCAAGGTGACGAATGAGCATCATCGGCGGTCTCCCTTCCACCATCGCCAGCGGCTACAGGGCATTGCCTTTCGTTTTGCGCCGCCTCGTTCTGGTCTTGGTGTACTCGCTGGTCTTCACGGCCGGCGCTTTCATGCACAACCATGGCGCGGGCGACATCGCCAGTCTGTTTCTTCTTGTTGGCGCGATCGGCACCCTTTGGGCTGCCGGGGCGTGGCGAGTCTTCAAGGTCGTCCTCCTTCTCGTCCTGGTTATCGTGGGCGACTAAGCAAAAAAAAAAGCGACTTCCCGAGGGAAGTCGCTTGTCGTCAGGTTTAGTGCGTCCGGCTCTTCTCTTTTTCTTCAAGCCACGCCATGCAAAAATCGACCGCCGGCTGAAACGCTTCATCCCGCAGGATATAGCGATCGTCGCCTTCGAGCTGCCGGTCGATCACATCGAAGCGCGGACCTTCGGAAACGTCCGCCGCCCCCTCTGACGCCACCCTGGCCGTCACCTCGATCACTTCAAACTCATCCAGCACCAGTCGAAACGCGCCCATCATTCACCTCGTGATGTGGCCCGGCGCAATACGGCCCGGAGGGGACGTATCCCCACCGGGTAAGATAAAAATGTGCCGACGAATGCCGGCGTCGAAATCACATCGCTGCACACATTCCGCTACTGCCGGTACGCGACAGGTTCCGCCTCCGCGATTCTTCGCGTGCCAGTTGCCTGGCCCGCACGAGATCACGCTTTTGGGCCCGCCGCTGGTGCTGCAGTTTCCATACGTCGCAGAAATCCACGCCCTCGACCACTGACTTAACGATCGAGACGCGCTTGCCAAGCGCACGAATGCGATCTGCAAGAAGCTGCGCATGATGTTCGCCCGGCCTGACGCCGCGCCGTTGGTCAACCTTGTCGCGATCGGCGTAGATGATCACGTGGTCGTAATCGTCCCAGTTGATGTCGGCGCGCTCGAGGCCACCACAATTCAGCAGGCAGCGGACTTCGATGCGATTCTCGTACCGTGCGACGACCGCAAAGCCAGTCTCGGCGCCCTCCACCAGCGCCAGGGTGCGAGACCTCGTCGTGTTAAGCCGCACCGATGACCCAAAACTGCCGGCCGGCGCACTCATCTCCAACTTCGCTCGCGATTTCCCATTCTTGGTGAGAAAGGGAACCTTCTCCCCGTCGGCCGTGAGGTAGGTGCGATGGACACGCCGCGGCTTGCCGGCCTGCGACCGTGCTCGCTGAAGCATCACGGGAAACTTCCCCTGCTTTTTGCCAAAGGCGTCGACGTACTCCATCCCAGGGTGACAGCGCACGTCGCGCCCGATCCACTCGAGCCGTAGCCCGGGAATCCGCGTCGAAAGGTAGGTCCACGCGGGCGAGTCGACCGTCACCGGAGCGGCACCGTCCCACGCAGCCTGCATGTCGCGACACTTCTGCTCGTCGGTTTTTTCGGGCCGGACCGGGACAGGCTTCGCCTTGCGCACCATCGCGGGGGGAATCCCGCCGTTGTAATTGTCGGTCTCGAGCTCGTAGAAGATCTCGCGATACGGCTTGCCCGTCACCTCATGGATCAGCGTCGCCCCCATTCCACCCTTCAGGCAGCGGGCGCAATGCCAACCCCCGTTGGGGTCTCGTTCAGGCGGGAAGATCCGGAAGGTCTCCTCGCCATCGCAAAGCGGACAGGTCCACCACCGCCCTTTTCCACTCAAAAATCGGCTGTCGATGTAATGCGGAAAAACATTGGTCCAGTCGATGGCCGCGAGATCCAGCTTCTTCAGCTCTCCCATGATTCGTCCTCCGTTCGCACAACGGCGAAAACGCGTGCATCCGCCACCCATCGGATAGCAGGCACTGTTGAATCAACAAACCTTCCTACCGCCGCGAGCTCCAACGGGACGTCGAATCGACGCGACAGGCAGAGCCCCGCGCGGGACGAAAGGCAAAAACACTTCACGTTCACGGATCTCTCCAGTTGGACTGCGGGTTTTTCGATGCCTGAGACAGGCGCAGAAACGCTTGCTCAACGAAGCCGCGCGCGGGCGCGTCGGCTTGGTTCAGCAACGTCAGCGGAACAGGAAAATGCGGGAGGGAAGGAAGACGGCGTGCGATGTGCCCGAAGGCACGTCGCACGCTATAGGTGAGAAAAAACGGGAGGGAGAATCGGGATGGTGAGCCCTTGCGGGAAACCCTTCGAATCAGACCGATTTAATTAGGGTCTGATACTAAAAAGGGATGTCGTCATCCATCTCGTCGAAACCACCACCACCGCCATACGACTGCGACTGAGCCGGCGGGGGTGCCGAGTGTTGCGGACGCGCCGCAGCGTTTGCTGGCGACTGACCGGACGGCTGTCGTGAGGCCGGGGCGCTTGTATGACGACGCGTGCCCTGCTCGAACTCGTTGTCGCCACCGTGGCCACCGCCGTCACCGCGACCGCCGCCGTTGCGGCCGCCGAGCATCTGCATCTGGTCGGCGACGATCTCGGTCGAGTAACGATCCTGCCCGTCCTGGCCTTGCCATTTGCGAGTGCGGATGCGGCCTTCGACGTAGATCGAGCTGCCCTTTTTCAGGTACTCGCTCACGATCTCGGCCAATCGGCCGAAGAATGAGATGCGATGCCACTCGGTCATTTCCTTGTAGTCGCCGCTCGCCTTGTCCTTATAGCGATCGGTCGTCGCGACGCGAACGTTCGCGACCGCGTCGCCGCTGGGCAGATATCGCACTTCCGGATCGGCGCCAAGATTGCCGACGATGATCACTTTGTTAACAGATGCCACCTAGAACTCCTTCACGTGGTAATCGACCACAGCCACTTGTCCCACATGACTTGCTGGCCGTTTTTCAGAATGGGGGAGCCGTCTTCCTTGCGGAAGGCCGGCACTTTGATCTTGCGGAGGCGCTTCACAGTGACGATTTCACCGACGCGGCAACCGCACTCGTTGATCGCCTCTTTCAAGCCTTCTCCCTGCAGAACACGCTCGCCGCTACGCGTATCGAGACGCAGCGCGAAAGACGTGTAGGTGGAAGCCCTTCCGGGACGACGATTGGGAAACTCCTCTTCTCCCCAGCCGGTAATCCGGCCTTTGACGGCGGCTGATTGGCCCACGTCATCGCTGCGAGTACGATGAGTTCGAAACCTACTGGACTCGCTTGTGGACTCTGCGTGGTGCCGCTCGTCTTCGGCGTCAGTTGCCGGTTGCTGCGCATCTAACGCCCGAGGCGACCAACCGTCCGAGCCTGCAGCGGTTGAAGCGCCTCCCAAAGCAGAAGACGCCGGCACGCTTGCGCGGCGGATCGCGGTCGCTATCGCGTCCTTCAGCGAGACCGAGTGCTGATGCAGCATCGCCCAGTGCGGCGCGAGCGCCGGCAGGATCTTCGTGCCGAACATCGTGTCGCCAGGTGCGTCATCGAACGCGGGCACGAACTCGACGACACAGTCGCCCTCGTCGACGAACAGATGGATGACTCCCTCGATCGTCACGAGCGTCTCGTTGTCCGCGCCAGTGCCGACAGCTTTCGCGCTGCCGCATGCTGACGAGCGCGGTTCGACCGCCGACACCGATGCCCGAGGGCTGCCCGGGAAGGCCTGAGCGAGCACGCGCGTGAAGAACATGGCTACACCGCCCATTGCGCCTCCAGCGAAAGCTGACCGCTGCACCAGCGATTGAGTCGGTTGAAGTCATAGTTGAGCAACGGAACATCGCGGATCGCGTCCTGCATCGCGCGCGGTCGGACACGACCGAGTGCGCAGACGATCGAGTAGGGAATCGCCCCGGTCCATAGCTCCATGATCCAGCCGAGCGTCGCGTAGTAGTCGACCTTGTCGACCGGCCGGTTGCACAGCCGTTGATGCAGCATTTCGGCGCAGTCGATCAACGCCTCGGGGACGTTGTCGCTATGCCGGCTGTCGAGAGCGAAGAAGACCACGGCCTCGGCGAGCTTCTCCCGCACGTGCGGCTCCCAGCGATCGGGATCCGGCAAAGGATCGGGTTTGGGTGGAGTGATGAGAATCGGCGAATCACCGCCGAACATGTCGAGCTGCCAACCAGCAACTTGCGGTTTCATGAGCGTGCTCCGGATATCAACCGGGCACCTCATTCCCCTTACCGGGAACGTGGTTCCCGGTGGGAGATAGGACGACCATGCGAATTGCTTCGCACGGTCGGACTGGGGCGACTTACTTCGTGCCAGTTTTCAGATGGTGGGCATTCGTCTGGTTCGACGAAGCCTTGATGGGGATGACAACTGCGGATTTCGCATACTGACGTTGCGGGGCAACCGGTGCCTTCCCATCGGAATGCACAGGTGCGACGGCACTTCGGTTCGCGTGCCGCGGACTCTCGTCAGCATCGTGACGATCGGCGCTATCACGCTCGGGCTGATGCGATGCTTTCTTCGCGCCATTCTTGAAGTGGTTGTACGCAGCACCCGCCATCAACAGCGCGACGATGATCGAGTGCGCCGCGATGTAGACCGCCAAGCACAGTGCGAGGAACTTGACCGGCGATTTGAACGCGCCGCTGAAAAGGGACTTCAACATGTTTCTCTCCAGAGAAAATCGAACAAGGGAATGTCCGGACAACGCCCGGTGGTTTCGATGCTCGGAACGAGCAAGGAAATCGGCGCAAAGCGCTTTCGTCTGCGACCTCGTTGGTCAACACACGAAATCGCTCAAGGCCGATTAACTGGGAAGGCGCGGGCAAGCCGCGAAATGGCAGAGCCGGATGGCTCAGGAAGGTCGATGCGTCGGAAACGCGTGATAGAAGTAGGGTAAGCCGCACCAACGCACGGTGCACTCGGAATGCTCGCCAATCGCGTACAGCTTTGGCCGAACCGTCCGAACGCAACCGGTTGTGGGGCAAAACCGAGAATGCTCCAGAAAATCGTATAGCTTTCTCCGGAACTTGACTTCGAAAAATCGGAGACAAACTGGACGCGTCACTTCATCAACCGAGGCGCATCCCAATGTTCTGGATTCTCATCGTTGTCGCCAGTGTCTGGGCACTGGTCAAGCACTACGCGAAGGCCCATCCCCGTCGCCAATCGCCTCCCCCGGTTACCAGGAGCCAGGCATCGGGCGATGCTGGCGAGGCGCGCGTGCTCGGCGAGCTGCGCCGCGTCCTGTCGCAGCTCTGCGGCAACGACTTCTACGTCCACCCCACTGCGCTGCTGCTGCTCCACGCGCCTGGCACCGAGTTCCCGACCGCCGAAGTCGACCATCTGGTTGTCACGCCGTTTGGCATCTTCGTGATCGAGACCAAGAACTGGGCCGGCACCATTACGCCTGGCAGCAGCGCCGATACGGTCGTGTGCCACCTGCCGAGCGGCAAGCTCGAGGAACGGCGCTCGCCGATCAGCCAAAACCGGGCCAAGGTTGCCTTCCTCCGCGGCACGTTGCCCTCCGTCTGGAACGTCCAGGGCCTCGGCGTCTTCGCGAACGACAACCGCTCGCTCTCCCCCAACCTGCCGCTTGCGCTCGTCACTCTGCCCGATCTGGGCTACTGGTTGCGTACCCAACGAGATCGCCACGCGAAGTCCGGAAATCCGAACATCAACGTGCGGGCCGCGTGGAGCGTCGTGCGCCGCCTGAGCGTGGACGACCCGACCGGATCGGCGCTATCGGCTCACCGCCATAAAGTTGCCGCAGATTCATCCGTAAACATATGACCACCGGTTTACATTTTCTTACAGTCTGTAACTTCTAGTTTCAGATCGCTGACGCGCGCCATTTGGCGAAAGACACATTGTTTCGTGCAGCTTTCGCTTCTTGGCACTGAAAAGCGCCGCGTAAGCTGGTGCAGGCCGCCAGGTCTCAATTCCGTCGGACGGGGCGTCACCCGATCCGGCAATCCGCCGAACCCGTGCCAGGGAAGGCCCAACCTCTACTGGAGAGCGCTTTGTCCAAGAAGCCGCCGAAGAAGCCCGAAGACGACGAGAACTTCAACCCGACCGTTCCTGACAATGCCACGTCGGCGGACGGCGATCTCGAACTGAAAGCCACGTTCGCGCATGTGCCGGACCAGCTTGAACTCACCACCGCCGCCCGCGAGATGTTCACCGGGCTGCCGGACAGCCTGATTAGAACAATCATTCAGGAAAGTGAGGAAGTCGCCCACTCGACGCGCAAGATCCTGCAGGAGCACATGCGGATCGGTGGCAATTTCGCCCACATCCATGCATCCGTCATCGGCCATTTCGTCAGCACGCAAGGCGACAACCAGAAGGTCAGGAACCGGGCGGCCGAGCTGGTCTACTCTTTCCTCACCAAGGTGTTCCAGAAGTCGAAGTCGTCGGTCAGCCTGTACATCCGTGTCTACAACAAGTTCTCGAGCAACATCGGCGCGGTCGAAATGTTGACGTACAGCGATATGTCGCTGCTGGTGCACAACCACATCGGCGACGACATCATCGAGAAGGTGATCGAAGCGAAGCGCGATGACCCGACGCTCACGAAGAGCGAAGTCAAACAGCTCATCGCGACGCTGGAAGACCAAATCGCCGGAAAGGACAACAGCATCGAGGAGGCAACTTCGCAACTGCATGCCACCATCGGCCGGCTGGACGACGCTCAGAAGGAAATCGACCGCCTGTCGGCCGAACTCAGCAACGTTCGGCAGGAGCAATCTCGCGAGAAAGTGAGAGCCCAGGAGACGCAGGTTTCCCTCGCATCGACCGGCAAACAGGTCGCGACGCTACAACAGACGCTCGCCAACAAAGAGCGCGAGGTCGAGCAGCTCACCGCCGATATCGTCAGGCTCAAGGCGAACCCGGTGAAGACTGAAGTGCCGGTACCGACCCTGCCCGAGTCCTACACGAGCCTTCAGGAAGCGGTAAAGGACAAGCTCGCCGAACACGAGGCCATCGACCTTCAACTTCAACAAGCCAAGGCGGAATTGTCTGACCTCGAGGCACGTGCGAACGAGCAGCGCGCAGCGATCGAAGCGAGCGAGGTGCTCGAAAAGAAGATCCGCGGCCTGATCGACACCTTCAGCTCATTCGTGCAGGACTATCACAGCGCGCAGTTGCTCGCGACAGCAGACGGAAACCCGGCCCGCTTCAAGCCGCTGTTCCAGGCCTTCAGTGACCTGATCGGCAAGTTCCACGGTGAGGTGACGGCGGCCGTACGCGCCTGATTTCGCCCGGGCCACGCTTTATTGTTGTGCAGTAGAAGAGAGACTCAGAAAAATGGACAAGAAAAACTCGCGCGAGACCTACCGTTCGATCGAGCGACTGTACGTACCCAACTGGTTGGCCGAGCGCATCCAGGTGACAAACTTCGACCTCGTCGATCAGATGAGATGGCTGCTCGAAATGAATGGGGATTTCAACGACATCCTCGCCGTCGAGCGCAAAGAGATCGACCACGTCAAACATAACGAGGAGTCGTTGCGCAACCTACTGCGCACGCCGTTCCTGATGGTCGCGCCGACCCTCGAGTCGGTCGAGGACTGGCGCTGCTTCGTCGACGACACCCCCACGACCATCGCGGTCGACCAGCTGATGCGCAAGCTTCCCCCGCTGGACGCGCTCGCGAAGTTCTCTGTCGAACAGCACAACCGGGTCTTCCTTGATCTGGTCACGAGCGTCATTCACCTCAGCGTACTGGCCGCTCCGCTTCTCGGGGTTACGACCGTGGTGGTCGCCTACCTCGCGTCCGTACCGACCTACAAGCTGCGGATCGCACTCGGCCGAATGAACGGACTGCCGCTGTTTCGTTGGCGCTTCAACACGCCGACCTTCTGGTATCAGTTCACCGCCAGTGATCTGACCGACGAGATGGTGGCGCACCAGATCATGGCGACTTCGCCGATCAGGATGAACAGCGCGCCCGGCAAGGCCGGCTGGAGCGAATTGCGCTTGCCCCGCGAGAAGAACGAGACGTACGCACATGCCCTGATGGCATATGGATGCCGCGCGTCCACGGCCGCCAGCCTGTTTCGCCTGAATCAGAACGCGATGCGCCAACGGTATGTCGAAATGCATGGCACCAGCTCACCGTGCGGCAACACGCCGAACTCGCTCAACTGGTTTGTCGAGACGCCGACCAATCGCCTGCACGGCACGATCTTCACGTGGCTGTACCGCGCGGCGCTCGCTTCAGGCGCCAACGCACCGCAAGCGCTGATCGCAACCAACGACGTCTACCAGCAGATCTTCGGTGGCCAACACGCAATCTCCGTCGACCGCGGCTGCAACCTTACGCGGGCGATGGCCGCCGATAACCGGCTCACGATCGCACCGTGCCGGACCTGCCGCACGGAATACATCGTCAGCAACAACGATACCAAGATCGAAATGCACCATAGCTTCGATTGCCCCGCCTGCACGGGACAGCTTGGCGCGAAGCGACGTAGCACCAAGGCGAGGACGCGCAATGGCGAATGACGATAATTGCGCGGCGCCTCACGCCCTTCCGGACTTGCCGGCAAGCCTGATCGTGATCAACGGCGATCGCCGGCCGCAGTTCGCATGGTATGACGCCGAAACCGAGCAGTACTACTCCGAGGCCGACGGGCGCGTCATCGTCGACGTCCAAGCTGCGCTGCCGTGGGCAGCGGTCTATGTTCACTAGAGGGCACATGGACGATCTCGCCTACCTGGTCGCCGAAAGCAACGCCGCGTGGCTCGACGGCCGCGGCGATGGCCGATTCGAGCGCTACGAACGGTTCTATCAAGCGCAGCGGGAGACAAGGGCGGGGTCGTTCGAGCTCGAGCAGATCAATGAGGCTTATCCCGATTGGGTTGGAAGTCAGCCTCCGCCGGTGCTTGGAATGCTGGCCAAACCGTGGTTCGGTAAGGTGCTGGTCGCCCTCACCTGCATGTACGTCGGTGCTGCAGCCGTCCCCGCCGTGTCAATGGCAATCCCGTATAAATCAACCGCGTTGCTGGGCGTGGCGTTCATCGGCCTGCGGATATTCCACTGGAAGCGGCGCAAGTCCCGATGACGGCAGACCTTGACTCCCGCCTGATGGCGGGATTTTTTTGCCGACTCGCCATTAAGTCTGATGAAATTTAACCGTAATTTAGAATTGGCGTTTTTTTGGCTCGCCCAAGCCATTTCGAAAACTGGGCCGTCGGCCACGCGGACTTGACTTCGCGGCCACGTCGGTAGGATGGAATCAAGGGTTCGCGGTGGGCGAGCCCAACAACAATACGAGGACCAACAAATGAAGAAGATCACGACCATCA
Organism: Burkholderia latens; assembly: GCF_902499045.1. Classification (GTDB taxonomy): domain Bacteria; phylum Pseudomonadota; class Gammaproteobacteria; order Burkholderiales; family Burkholderiaceae; genus Burkholderia; species Burkholderia latens. The sequence goes on from NZ_CABVPL010000004.1 coordinate 98,299, forward strand.
GTCTTTCCGCACTCGCAGCGGCATCGCTGCTCGCGCTCGCCGCATGCGGCGGCGGTGGCGATGGTGGCAGCACGAACACCGGCTCGACGGGCAACAATCCGAATCCGTCCAACCCCGGCACGCCGTCGACGACGGTCCCGGGCACGGTCGACAGCCCGCAATATGCGGCCGGCAGCGCGCAGCTCGCGGCGCTGAATATGCTGAATCAGTACCGCACGCAATGCGGGTTTCCCGCGCTCAAGCAAAACACCGTGCTTGACCAAGCTGCGCAGGCACATGCCAAGTACATCGGCCTCAACAACGCGGTTACGGATAGTGAGGTGTCGGGCAATGCTGGGTACACTGGCGCAACCTATGCAGATCGGGCAGTCGCCGCAGGATTTCCAGTGGGCGTGATCGGAATCGGGGCGAGCGGAGCGAACGCTGTCTTCACTACCAATTTCAACGCTACTGTTGCCGGTCAGCAGTTTGTCGACTCTCTCTTAGGGGGCGCATATCACGCCGTCGTAGCGACCTTCCCGGTTGATCTCGCGGGCTTTGGCGAATCGGAAACGCAGACCACCTCCGGATCCTACACATTTACTGAGTCGTGGCAATCGGTCAGCATGTATAGCGCCAAAGCGCAAACGCTCCAGGGTGGCCCGAAGACGTTTCCGTGCGATGGCGTAACGGGCGTTCCCTACCGTGGCATCGGCGAAGTCCCTACCCCTCCGAGCGTGTCTTCGTCCGGTTGGGGCACGCCAATCACGGTGATGGGGAACCTCACCGACGTAATCGTTTTGCAATCGGCATCGGTAACCGGATCTTCGGGAGCAGTCGCAATTCAGGTGCTGAATTCCGACTCTGATCCGAATAAACTCGTTGGCAAGTACCAAGCTGTAGCCTATCCGACTTCCCCGTTGCAGCCCAACACCACCTACAACGTGACGCTCAACGGTACAGTGAACGGGACAGCTTTCTCTCGAAGCTTCAGCTTCACGACCGGAGCGTAAGCGTATAACAAGCCTTCGGCTCCAACGAAAAAGCGCCCTCTCGGGCGCTTTCTATTTGTCGAACACTGAGCCTAGTGGTTGCATTGGCCGTTGGGTGCACCGGTCGGATTGATCCAGAAGTTATCGACGCTCCCCGTCGACCGATTCACATAGCAGAACGCTTCCCACGTGTTGCTCTGGTGGCATGCGAGCTGATACAAGTACCACGGGCCGGTCAATCCGCCATAGAAAACCACATACCGATCCGCGCTGAAGCCGCCGCCATATGGGTAGTTAGGGTTCTTGCCGGGTATGCTGGTCCAGTCCCTCCACTGGTTACTGACTCGGAACGGGGCGTTCTGCGTTATTTGCCCGTCTTGGTTATAAAAATTCGTCTTATCTGCATCGCTCATCCTATAGCCATTCGCTACGGCCGTGCAGACCTGATTTGGATCGACAACTACAGGAGGCGGCGGGGTAATTTTGGTGCATCCTGGCTGAGTCCAACTTGAGCCGGTCCAGGACGACGGCACAGAGGTGTCAAAGCCTGCCGGACACTGCGGCTGAGCCGCATAACTGCACTGTGGTTCAGACCATCGGGCCCCCTGCCAAACTGAGGAGACCACGGTCGTCCAGCCCGCGCCTGTTTGACACTGCGGCTGCGGAATCGCCCCGTTACGCAACGGAGCCGCGCACGTGGAATCCTGATAGCCCGGGGTGCAAGGGATCGGCGCGCATGCCTGCCGCATTCCGATATATGCACCGGCCTTGTCGTAGAACGGATACGACCGAAGACCGAACCCCGGCTGGCACGATCCGTCAGCAAATGCGCTGCTCGCAGCGACGGACATCAGCGCTGCCAATGCCCACTTCATCCAGCTTTTCACTTACCTCTCCCTCAATACGAACAATAAGTTTCGACGACGGCTGTACCGCTGATCCCGTTACCGTTGCCGTCGGTAATGAACACGGTCCAGGGTCCGCTGCCCGAAGCGGAAACATTAACGGTCGCCGTCGGATTTACGTAGAAGCTCACCGGACTGAAGACGATTTGCGGCGTCCCACCGGTAGCGCAATTCGGCGCCGGAACGCCCCAACCGTTCTGGACCATGAAGTACCCGTGCCGGAGCGCTGGCCCACCAATCGGTAACCAGGCGTGATCCTGACACGACAGCATCTGCCCACGACCGTCGCTGTTTTGTGCCATCGCGCCATTTGTCGGACACCACGCGCGCGGCGTTGCAACCGCACCCGGTGTGATCGTCTGCGTCACCTGCAGCTGGCCATTCACGGTGCTGTCGCCTGTCGAGATCGGCGCCGGCGCAGACCCATCCGCGTTCTGCACGACCAGCGTCCCCGGGCTTCGCACCGCGTTGCTGACCGCAACGTTCGACGCAGCAAGCGTCGGCGCGGCGATCGTTCCGGTCGCGTCGATGTTGCCGACGTTGTGCAAATCGACACCGTTGACGTCCTGGCTGCCCGTCCATTTCAGCGAACCGTCGCGCCGGATGAAAACGGCATTCCCGTCCGATGACGGGCCGTTCGTTGCCATCACGATGCCGGCCGGCGCGCCGGGAACGGGATTCGTCGCAGTCCAAGAACCATTCAGCCCCTTGATCGTCGCCGGGTTCTGACTCGTCGAGAACCCGAATCCCGTGCCAGCTGCTTGCGCGACTACCCCCGCGCCGGCCACGTCCGGAGTTCCGCGCCTCGTTACGGGCTGCGACGAATAGAAGACGTAGCTGACCTTGCACGACGTCGTGCTGGTGCCGCAGTCGTCCGGACCAACGCTCATCTGGATCATGTAGGAGCCGCCCCAGAACGGCCCGGCCGCGTAGTCCGCCTTCAGGTATTGACCAGCGCGCAGTTCGGCGAACGTCGGCGGTGTGATCGGCGTGGACTTCCCGCCAACCATCTGTGCCACCAACGTGCCGTACTTGTCCGTCACCCAGTTCGACAAAGCAGTGTTGATCGCCGCCTGGTTCTTGCCTTCGACGCTCAGCACGTCATGCCGGCGCGTCTCGACGTCACGCTGGATGGCTTGCAATGTCATGAGCCCTGCAGCGACCAGCACGACCACGACTTCAATAATGCTGAGCATCGGTCTGTCCTTAGTTGCTCTTCGTCGCGTACATCACAATGCTGGCGGTCGCGCCCGCCGATGAGCACGCCGTGTTCGCAGCGGCCGAGCTATAGGCGGTCGTCGGACTCGAGATCGTCGTGTTGTTCACCTTGACCATCGTGTACGCCGCTGAGACCGTATCGGCCGAAAGCGCACAAACTGTCGCCGGCACGGGATACGTTACGGCAACCGCGTCATTCGTTGCCGTCACCGTTGCAGGCGCTGCTGAAACGCTCCCGCCGAAGAGTCCCGTCAAGGCACCTGACGTCTTGTTCAGGCGTCGACCCGCGGTATCGAATGCTCGCCCCTGCGTAAGCGACTGCATCGTGACGGACGAGAAGTCGATCTCGCTCGCGGTCGCGTCCTGAATCCCGCTCCGGAAGTACTGCGCCTCGCTCTTGAACTGCATCGCATGAATACGGTCCATCACGTATCCCCAGCCCATGTAGACGAGAAGCGCGATCAGTGCGCCGCCCGCCATCACGCCCGCGGCCTCGACCAGCGACAGCTCCCCTTTCTGCTTGCGACGGCCCTTCCCGATGTAGGGACGCTTGCGCGGCTGCTGTTTGTTGTGTTCGTTCATGTCGTTGGCTCCTAGAAATTCTGGTTGATAGAGGTCGGCGCGCTATCGAAAGCGACAGCACCCGTTGCGAGATACGATCCCAGGCCGAATACAAGGAACGCCAGCACCGCGCCAGCGAGTAGCACGTAGTGCGTGATCTTTGCGTTTCGTCGGACCGCCTCGACGACACGCTCGAGCGACGTCTGCCCAAGATCCTTCACCGCCTCGACAAACTGGTCCCGGCCGGCCGCGTCGGTCAGAATGTCGATGGTGGTTTCCGAGAAGATCCCGGTATCGAGTGCGAGCATCGGTTGGTCGGGGTTCGCAGTCAGCCGCGCGCTCATCCGGCGCAGATGCCAACGCATCCACGGGTCAGCCGACTTGGTGAGTTTGTCGAGGGCAGCGCGCAGGGTGAGGCCCGAGTCGAACAAGCCCGCCAACGACACGATCAGCAATGCCGCACGCAGATCCCGGCGATTGCGCCACATCAGCGGCATTGCGTCGACGCGGTTCCGAAACTCGCCCGTCCAATGCTTCAGTGTCTGGAAATACCCCACAACCAACCCCACGACGACAGCGGACGTCAGCCACCAGTAGTCGGCGCAAAACGTGTCGAACGCGTAGATGAACTGGCCGAACGCCGACCACTTCTCAAGCGGCTTAACGTCCAGCGTCGCCGGCAGAATGTGCGCGCCGAACAGCACACAAAACGAATAGAGATAGACCAGCAGGAAGGCCGGATACGCCATCTGCAGCGACGTTGTCGCCGACAGCACGCGCTTCGCATGCGCCGCCATCTCGGCCAGCTCCAGCCCTCGGATCGCGGCATCGTCACGGGGCGACTGCCCCGCGAGTTCGAGCAACACGAATTCGTCGTTCGGGATAGACGGCTTGATCGCAGTCGCAAAATCATCACCGGCGCGCATACGCTGGGCGATCTTCTGGAACACCGGCCACGAGAAGCTTTTCCGCGAGCGATGGCGCACCTCGAGCGTCGTCAGCCGTTCGAGCAAGGTCTCGCTGTTGCGCAGCCCCTTCTTGGCGATATCGAGACGAGTCTCCCGGAAGAACATTTCACGCATTGCCCGGAATCGAAGCGTTGCAAGGCGCAGTCGCTCTTTCGCCGGAAGTACCACGAAGACGGAGTAGATGAGCGACTTGATCACGATGGCAACACTCCATCCGCGTCAGGGGTCACGCGATATGCGTCGAAGCTGCACATCGACTCATCGATGAATCGCGGATCGATGAGGCCGCGCGACGCCTTGTACAGCGCGTGCTCGTAGACGGTCTTGCCCGTCATGTCGGCGTCTGCGAAATCGCTCTTCCGGCTGCTGCGCCACACCTGCTCGGCGCCCCGCCAATCACGCACGGAAACACGCTCGAGGAACTCGGGCGAAGGTCGGTACAGTTCCATCGCGAGCGTCTGCCCTTTGATGCCCGCCGCTACTTTTCCAGTACGCGTGAAAAGCCCCGGCCGGCGGCAGTGCTCGCACCCGTCCTCGTCCCGGCATGCCATGCCGGACGTGTCCAGGCCGAACTTACGCTCGAGCGTCGCGATCTGCTGCGGCGACAGCACGTCGCGCGCCGGTCGCTTGCAGTGCGGGCAAAGAACCGGGATCAACTTCTGGTTGCCGACCGCATTCAGGAAACTACCGGACGCCACCTCGTCCATCGGCAGCTTGAGCCGGCCACCGACCAATCGCATCACCGCGCCGAGAATGCTGTTTCCGTGCAGCGTCGTGCGCACCGGGTGGCCGGTCAGCGCGAGCTCGGCGACCAGACCGGCAAGGACAGAGTCGCGAACTTCTCCGATCGTCAGGTCGTCGGGATCCATTCGCATCAGCGTGCGAACGACTTCGACGATCTTTCGGTTGGCGTCCTCTTCCGTTTCGTTCGGCCGGCGCTGGATCGAAATGTCCGACAGCCACGGCGCGGGAACCTCAGACGGCTCGTTGACCGCGAACTGCTTGATGCGGTCACGATTCGGCACGAGATACGACATCGCGCGCAGCAACGTCGTCTTCGCTGACCCGGTTTCGCCGGTCAGGAACGTGGCGCCGCCGGTTACCTTGCCGAGACTCTCAAGGATCTCCAGTTGGGTCGCCTCCAGGCCCATCTCGTGCGGAAGCAGCACTTTCACATGTTTGAAGTTGCCGTCCAGCAAGCGCAGCGCGACATCGAACCCGCCGACAAGCGGCGCACTCTGCCAACGGATATTGACGAGGTTCATATGCGCGACGAGCGGAATCATCGCGGACTGAGGTGCCGACGGCTGGAACGTCTCGCCAGAGTTCGTATTGCGTTGAACGAGGTCCTGATAGGTTGCCGAGAGTGCCCGGCGTACCAGCGCCTTCGGCATCTTCCGGTATGAATACATTTCTCCGTCGACACGCAAACGCAGCTCGACGTCTTCTGCGTATTCCCGGTACTCGTAGTGAACGTCTCCCGCGCCGTACGCCGTCGCCGCCTCGATCACATCCCGGAACGCGCCGATGGCCCGGGACGACTCCGGTACGTTCGACGTCGCCCGCTGCTTTTCCGATTTGTAGAGCGCCGCAATCACTTCCTCGTCAGCGACCATCTCTTCGTGCACGGAAATATCCGCGCGCGCGAGGTCCTTCAGATAGGTCGCGTACAACTGGCTTTCGTGGAAGCGCTGCGTCGACACAACGATCGAGATTCCTGCCTGCAGCTCGACCGCAATGAACTCGCGGCGTGCCGATTCGCTGACGGCCAGCGCAGCGTTTTCATCGCGCTGGCACAACACCCGTTTGAACGTCAGCGCGTCTGCATGCACCAGACGCGGCCGACCCGTCTCGATCGAAACCTCCGGCGCCTCGGTCACGACCGTGCCGATTCGGCGCACCGTCGGCGGGTCGTCGTATCCAGCCGGACGCGACGATGCGGCTTCGCGCCCATTCACTGCGTCGGCGTCCTGCGACTCGGACCGCTCGGGCACACGTGCTGCCTCATGCGCCGCGGCATCCGCCCGCGCAGCCGCCGGGCCCGCCTCGGGTTCCGACGAAACTGCCGTGTCGGCCTTCATCTCGACCGTCGAAGGCGGAATATCGGAACTCGCGGTCGTACGCATGTTGTCGGGCGTGGCACTCCTAGCATCGTGAGCCGGCGGAGCATCGGCGGCGACAGCACGCGGCGACGCAACGTCCTCCTCGAACACCGACACGTCTTCGATTTCATCCTGCGCGCGACGCAGCATCATGCCCATCGTCATCGGTTGACCGTGATTGGCCTGCCGCGGGTTCACCGGTTTGCTCGTCGTCTTGAAACGCGGCTCGCGCGGGCGATCGACTTCAACGGCTGATTCGCCGCCGTCCACCGGCTCTCGACCGACGATCGGCATCGCACTCGACGAGCTATCGGTAAAGCCCGCTTTGAATGCCTTGAGCCGGCCGAACAAACCGCGCTTCTCCGGCTCCTGCGACTCCATCTCCGCAAAGAGGCTCATTGCGTGCCTCCGAGCGGGATACCCGGCAACGGTGCGCCGGCTGGCAACGGCGAACCCAGATCCACGAGCGAACGAACGGCGTTCGTCGCCGGCGACTGGAGCGGCGCGGCGCCGCGAATCGGCTCTTTCCACGTCCGCTTGCCTTCGGCCACCGTGACCGCGTAGCCGTCGACGCTCTTGACGCTCCAGCCGTTGAGCAACGTTGCACCGACCCGCGCCGGGTAGATCGCATCGCGGAACGAGTACAGGACATGGGCTCCGGTTTCGTCGTTGAACGCACCGAGGAACGAAACCGGCTCGGCATGCGCACGCGGCGGGCGGAGCGGTTTCTCTACCGGTTTCGGCTGAGCGTCGCCTGTCACTCCGCTCGCGACGATGCCCGGCTGCGGCTGCGACATGGCACCGGGCGGCAACATACCAACGCCGGGCGCACCCCCACCCAGTTGGCGGGCAAGATTCGCGCGCGCCAGTTGGTCAATGTCGTCGATCGACAGGCTGGCGCCAACGGGTCCGGCATGAGCGGACGCGGCAATCCCAACGCCCGCCGCGATGAGTGCGTGCTTAATCGAAAACATAGTATTTACCCTTCGCGGTGAAGTGAACGCCATACGACGATTCGCCCGTTTCCCTGTTGGGGGTCGCTGTCGCACCTTCATTAAGACGCAGGTCGACCGTCAGCGATTCGATCGTCATGTTCGGCGGCAGCTTGGCGAGCAGCGGTGATTGCCAGCGAAAACCTTCGATCGTCCAGCCGCCCTGTTTGAGCAACGGCCCGATCCGCCCTCCTCCAACGGCACCAGGCGCCGCAATCAGAGACCGCGGTTCATCGAGCGTGACGACGTAGCCATAGGCGCGAAGCTCCAGGGTCTTGGACGACATGCGTTGCGGTGGCGTCTGGAGCATGTCGATGAACGCCTGCAAAGCGGGCCAACTCTTCGACTCACTCTCCTTCAGGGACGCGACCTTCGGAACAGCCGGACCTCGCCACTCGAGCGAAAGGCCGTCACGCGCGAACGTCACCGGACGCATGTCCGCAGTCGCTGCCTGTGCGAACCCAGCGAAGGTCCCCCCATTCCGGCGGAACTTCATCGTGCAGAACCCGGACGACGGACAGGTCGCCTCCTGGAACAGCCACCCCTTGATGACCGATTCCTTACCACCAACAGCCGCGAGCAACGCAGGCGCGAGTTCGGATGCTCGCGGTTGCACGCGCGCGAACGCCTCTTGAACCGCCGTCGCGTACCGTTCGGCGAAAGTTGGAGCACGGGGAGGCGGCGGAGGCGGAGACAGCACATCCATCAGCTTGGGAACGCCGAACAACCCGCCGACCACGATCGCGATGACCGGAACGAGGGTCGGCACGGACATCGGAAGCTTCGTGACGCGACCGACCTTGCCGTTCGCGAGCAGCTCGCTCGCCTGGAACGGCTCATCAACGTCGCCGATCCGATCGCCCGTACCGAGCGTGTCGAGCTTCAGATTGCCTCTCAGGCATTCCTGCTCGATCTCCAAACGCCGCGATTGCGCCGCCTCGGGGGACAGCACTTCGTCGTTTCGCACCGCGCCGCGCACCACGAAGATCAGGTAGATGCGTGCGCCGTCCTGCAGCAGGACCAGCGCCGCGGCGCGGCTCTTGATGCGCTCATGGAGGGCTACGCGCGCCGCACCCGAGTACAGGCGAGAACCTTTCACGTCGGGGGTATCCGGCATCGCAAAGCCGCCGATCAGGTCGGTACCAACTTTGAACTCGACGTAGTGCGTCGCGCCGAAGGCATCCGCATAGCGCCGGCGTTCGGCCTTTCCGCCCTTTACCGGGTAGGCCCGCCAGTCGATGCCGAACACAAGGCGTGCGCGCTTGTCGGTCGGCAGGGGTTCCGTGATGTGCATCATGATCACATCGACGGGACGACCGTCGCCTTCAGCATGATGATCTGGAACGTCTTCGCCTTGTTCCAGCTACCCGTGATGCCTGCGATGCCGGTATTCGTCGTGCTGTCGGCCTGATCCGTGATCGCGCCATACAGGACGATGGTCTGACCGTCCGACAGTGCAATCGTCTGGTCGTCCTTCGTGCCAACCGTATGTGCGAGCTGGATCTGCTGCTGAGTCTGACCAGACCCAGCGCCCGCGCTCGTAAACGGACCGTTGAGTTTCGAGCTGTCCGCCCAGTACGCGAGGACGATCTGGTTGTGATCGTTGACCGCGGGCAGGACGTTCACGAAATCGCCCGTGGTGATGGTGCCCGGCGTCAGACCCGGCACACCGCCGGACGTCGCCGTCAGCGAGCCGGACGACGGCGTGGTCGATCGCAGGTAGTCGTCGCTCTTGAACGACGCAACCGAGACCGGCAGGCCGTTGAGCGTCATCTTGGTCATCGTGTTGTCCTGCACCGTTCGACCGTACTGGTTCAACGCATTCACGACCGCATTGGTTCCAGAGAACGGCGCGTCCGGGCGCAACACGGAGACACCGACCGAGCCGCCACCCGTGGCAAGCGACGTCGGTGAGGAGAAGCTGATCGCGTAGCGCGCGAGGCCGGCATGCATCGCATTGAAGACAACGTCCGCGTTCATGCCCGCCTGGCTGCCTCGGTTCAACGCGATCTGGATCGTGCGGACCGTGATGGCCACCTGACGCGTCGAGATCGCGTTTTCGTGCTTCAGCAGCTTCCCGATGTTGTCGGCCGCTTCCTTGGTGTCGTACACCATCACGAGTCGGCTCTGCGGGTTCACGCTCACCCTGCCCATGGGCGATTTGAGCTTCTCAATTTCGGCCGTGATCGCGGCGATCTGATCGAAGTCGCCTTCGCGCCCCGTCGATGTCTGCGCCGAGAACGAACCCGTGTTGCCGCCGGAGCTACCGCCACCGCCGCTACCCGACTGATTGCCGGTCGACGTGTCCATGCCCTTGCTCATCGTCGATTTGATCGACACCTTGCCGGGGATCGCGGCGATCTGGTACATGCGCGTGACGAACCGACTCACGTTGATCGTGCTGCCATCGAACGACCAGTCGAGACCCAGGTCGGTCGTCATGTTCTTCATGTACGTACCGGACCGGCCCGTGAATGCCTGGCGGTAGACCGGCTCTTCGGTTCTCGCGGTATTGTTCTGCCCCTTCGACTCCGTTTGGCCCGGCACCAGCGAGTCGCGTGGCACGAATACGTCCGGGCTCAGATGCACCGGGTAGCCCGTCGCGGTCGAAATCAACGTCGCGATCTGCTTGATGCCGAGGTTCGCGGGAAGCGTGACCGTCTTGTCGCGGAATACGGCCGGCAGCGTCGCTTCGTACGCGAGCGGCACCAGCCGGTCACCCAGAAACGCGGTCGGCACGTCCTCGACGAGCGCCATCGGCGCGGGCCCCTTCCCAAGCGCGTCCGAGATGGTACGGTGTGCAGCGTCGTAGCTGTCGTTGACGTCCTGCTGCGTCACGGCGCAGCCTGCGGCCATCAGCGCAGCTGCGATCGCGACAGCGGATTTCAAAAGGTGAACACGCATGGTTCTCAGTCCTGGCAGTTGCCCGCGCGTGCGATCACGCGGATGACGTTGTTCGAGTGGCGGCACGCGCGCGTCGGCGTGCGCATGTGATTGGTCGCCTTCATCACCTGCTGCAGGACGGAGGTGAAGTCGCCCGTGAAGGACGCGTTGAACTCGAGCGGCAGGTCGTCGTCAATCTTCCAGGCGAGCTGCCAGCCCTGCTGCTGCAGCCAGCGGTCGAGCGCATCGCGCAGATTCACGTCTGCCGGCGTCACTGAGAACGTCAGCGTGCCGCTCGCGGCCGGCGCACCCGCGCCCGGCAACACGACAGCGGCGACGTCGGTAGACGGGGCCGCTGCCATGCTCGTCGGCGCGGAGATCGGTGCTGGCTGCAGCTGTGACTGCCTCGAATTCTCTACAGCAGCCGGTTGCGTCTTCGGCGCAGAGGCGAGCACCTGCCAGCCGTCCGCATCGATGGACTTCGCGGCGGGATCGGCCGCAGCGTGGGCCGCGATATGCAACACGGCCAGCCCCGCCGCAACAAGCGCGCGCATCCGCGCCAGATTCGAATGTGTCTTCTGCATGGTTACCGGCCCTGTTGCATAAAGCGGCGATAGATCGCGCTGGCGTAGACGAGCTGCTTGGATGGCGTAACCGCGTTGTAGGCACCGACCGCCTTCCAGTTCGGGCCGAAGCGGCGGACGTTCGACGCGAGGATCCACGCGCCGACGTAGGCACTGACGCAGCCGTTGAAGAGATGCTCACGACGGATGCCGTAGCGCGCCAACGTGGGTAGCCAGGACGTGTTGATCTGCATGAGCCCGATGTCCTCGCTGCCGTTCGTGTTCCGATTCACCGCATTGGCCCGCATGCCCGATTCGTGCTGCGCGATCACACGCAGCAGCCGCGGATTGACACGGTGAAATGCGGCCGCGTCATCAAGGCAATCTGCGCGAGCGGGCAGCACGGCGAACGCCATCATCGCGGCAACGATCGATACGATGTGCTTCACGACGTTGGCCCTCCGCTCGCCTGCAGCGTTGCGTCCGGCGTTTCGCGATAGACGACTTCCTTACGGCGCTTGACGTGAATCGTGTTGCCGTCTGCGGTCACGGTGAACAGATCGGAGGTGCCCTCAAACATGAAGTAGCGGCCCTTCTGCTCGCCGATACCCAGGTTTCGCGCATCCGTCACGCCGACCCGCACAACCGATTCTGCGAACTTGAAGTACGTCCGGCCCTCCCGGTCGAACACGGCTTCGAGCTTCGCCGGGTTCGGTTGATCGAAGTCGTAGACCGTCTTCGCGTCCCGCGTCACCTCGACGCGGTTTGTCGCATCGGACACAATGAAACGTTCGGCGCGGTCGATCGTCATCACGCTCTTGGCCTCGTCCCAGCTGGTACGCAACGTCTTCCCGTCCGGTGTCTTGAACGTGACGGCCTTCGCCGGTTTCGCCGTGAAGCGGATCTGCATATGCGTGTCGTCGCCATCCCGGATCGCCTGAGCGCCAAAGCGTTCAGCCAGTTGCGACACCGGCGGCGGTTCTGCCGTGACTCGCGCGACGACGCGATTCAGGCCGGCTTCGTCGGCATCGGGGCCGGCCGACGCATAGTTCAACGCCGCTGACTTCGGCGGGTCGCGATGCAGCCGCACGTGCCGCGCGCCGAAATCGACATCTGCGTACAGCCCGGTTTGCGTCATCAAGCGATCGAGCGCCTGCATCCAGTTCTCGCCGTCGCGCGTCGCGAACAGCTCCGAGGTCGTCAGGTCAACGTCCTTCTGCGCGGAACCCGTCCAGCCCTGCGGGACGAGCGACTTGACCACGTTGCCAATCGGCATCGACGCATGAAGCGCGCGGACCGGAGCGAGCGCCGAGCGCGTGCCGATCAACACCAATCGGTTCGTGAAGCCATCGAATCCGGCTGGTTGATCGTCCTTCATCGCAGCCAGTGCGCCGGTGCCGCCGATGAAGGTGTTCGCCTTCTTCCAGCGGGCTGTGGCCGAATGGGCACCGACCTTGTACGTGATCGACGCCGGCGTGCCTTCCACGACGACGTACGGGCCTTCGGTATGCCCCCCTTCGGCGACGATGACCTGGCCCGCCCGCGGCTGGATATAGGTTTTTGCCCCGTCGTTGAAGATCAGTGCCGGCCGCTCGGAGATGCCGCCGAGGATGTCGTAGTCGAAATCGAACGGGTCCGTGTTCGCCGCCGATGCGGCCACACACACAATCGCCGACGCGACGCACGCGAGAATCTTGGTCGTGTGCTTCACAGGCCTGCCTCGATCAGGGAAAGGTGTCGAACGAACCGGGCAAGGTACGAGCGACCGGGATTGGGATTCGCGCTGTGGTAATAGGCAACCGCCTTCGCCACCGAGTCAGTTCGCGCAAAGTTCTCGGTCAGAATCGCCTCGGCGACCGCGACGTTGGTCGCTGGCGCGAGCGCGTCCCATGCCGAGGCGAAGCGCTTGCCGTGGTAGCACCAGTTCACCTGCATGAGGCCGACGTCGAAGTCGCATCGCTCGCGCGCGAGCAGCGTCTCGATCGCCTTGTAGGCGTCTTCGCGCGACTTGAAGAAGAAGCCCTGCCCTGCAACGTTCAGGGTCCATGGCCAAGCACGGCCGCGGTAGTTCGATTCATTCAGCGCGATGCCCGCGAGGATCTTGGGATCGACGTTGGTGTGCAGCAGCTCGAATGGGACGACCGCACGCGAGCACGCCCATCCACCTCGCCGCTCCGCAAGGGCTGCCTGCGCACCGTCATCCAGCACGGGTGGCTGGAGCCAGCCGCGGTCGATGAAAAGGTCGTCCAGTGCGACATCGCGGCCGTCGATCGAGACCGTGAGGCCCGCTTCGCTCGAGCTGCGCACGGGCTGGCCGATCAACGGCGATGCCCATTCGACGAACGCGTCGAGTCCGCAGTAATAGACCGGCTTGCCCGGCAGCATTGCCACGCGGCGCACCGCGCCATCCTGAATGACGACGCTCACCGGGCTGATCACCTGCGCGATCACCGCCGAATGCGCGGCTGCGCTCGCCAATGCCACTACGGCCGCGAAGGCTATGCGTTTGATCATCGGGGCTCCCGGTACGGCTCGAGCACCATGTCGCGATTGATCTTCATCATGAAGTGCCGTTTGCCGGGCTTCGACGAGATCGTCGGCGGGATGTTCTTGTACCGATCGAGCACCGACTGGGCGGTTTGCGCCGCGATCTGACCGCCCGTGCTGCCCACCGTGGTGACGCCAAGCGGGCCAGTCGTCGTGCTCTGGTCGCTGTTGGAGAATGCTTTAACCAGGATGGCCGTCAGGAACGAGGTCGAGTAAATCTTGATGAAGTGGTTGTTCACGTCACCACTGAAGCCGGCCGTGCCATCGCCGTCTGCACCTTGTGCGCCGTACAGCGGCACGTGCTTGCCGTTCGGCAGCCGCATCTCCGCGCCGGCGACGAGAATCGACTCCTGCCCCGGCTGAATGTCCGAGCTATAGGGCGCAACGATCGTGGTGCCCCACGGGATCACCAGGCAACGCCCGTCGCCATTGTTCGCATACACATCGCTTTCGACGATCAGCGACGCAGTGCCAGGACGATCGGAGTTGAGCGCCTCGTTCGAGAGAACCGGAATCTTCGCTGGCGGTGACAGCGTGCAGCCTCGCGACTGGCCGACAAATCCGGTTTGCGCGAAATCCTTGTCGCCTTCGCTCAGCTGCGCGACGTCGTGCATGAACGCGTTGTCGCGCTGCTGCGTCGTCATCGGTCCCGCAGCTTGCCCGCCGCGCGAAGCCAGAGCAGCCTGCGCCGTCGCTTCCTTCATCGCAGCATCCTGGGCCGCTGCCTGCTGGAGCAGCATCTGTTGCGGCGAAATGATGCCGTTCGGCAGTTGCGGCTGCTGCGGCTGCCCTTCCTTGACCTTGACGCCCGCGCGGAAGATCGGAGAGACGTAGATACTGTCCTGGTCGTTCGCAGCCTTCAGCTCCGCGGTACTCGCGCTCGGCAAAACGGCGTCGGCCGAGAGCGTCGGCTTCTTCGCGTTCGCGGCTGCAGCCGCGCTAGCTGCGGCTGCGGCTTCCGCAGCGCGCCGACGTGCTTCGGCCTGTTGCTGCTCGATGATCTTGTCGACGTCAGCTTTGTCGGCGTTGCTCTTGTCAACCGCTTCGGCCGCTCGTTCGCGCTTCGCTTTCAGTGCTTCTGCCTCTGCCTTATTCGCTTCGACGGTCTGCGTGTAGAAGCCGAGCGAGCCGATGCCGAGGGCCGCAATCGCGCCGATCGCAATCATGACGTTGCGGGGCACCTTGCCCTTGAACAAGGCTTTCTCTTCCGGACTGGTCCGATCGATCTGCTTTGCCATACGCCCTCAGAACCCAAACAGGCCGCGACGGCCGCGCGTGATCGTCACTTCCTCGCCCGGTCGCGTGAGCTTCACTTCGTCAGCCAGTCGCTGAATGACGATGTACGGCCCACGGCGGATGAAGTTCGGGCTAACAATGTCGCCACCGTCGTTGATGGTCGGCACGGCGAACGGGGTACGCGGCGGCATCCGGATCCAGATGAACGTGCCATCGTCGAAGACCGTCTCGGGCTTGAGCGAGCTCGTTCCAGAAACTGTGTATTCGAAGTTCAGCTTGTCCGGCGGCACGCCGATCGGCCCGGAATCCGTTTGACCAGCATGGTCAGCATCACGATCGTCGCCCGCGGCATTCGCGCGCGTGCGCACTTTCGCCATCAGCGAGTTCGGGTAGTTGAAGCGGACGTTCTGATAGAACAGGCCGCCGAGCGGTGACGAGACGAGCGTCAGCTCGTACTCGCGCTTGTTCGTGCTCAGATGCAGGGTGTTGACGAGGCCGGGCTTTGTCGGCTTGACGTACACGTGGTTTGCGCCGTCCGTATCGATGACCCACTGGACCGAGTCGCCCATCGCCGGCTCGCTGATCAGGCTCTCACCGCGCTCCAGCTCGATCGTCGTGAGCTTGAGTGGGGCCGTCATCACGCGGTAGATCTGGTCGCGGCTGTACGGAAAGACAGCCATGCGCGCATCGCCGGGCATGGTGATGGGATCGGCGCCGGAGTTGTATGGATTCACCGGGCTCATCGCGTCGCCGATGATGCTGCCGACATCGAACCCGGGAATCGGCGACACAGGGTTCGCCGCACTCTTTGCAGCGAACGCATTGACCGACGCTGCGATCAACGCGAGCGCGCCCCAGCTGAGAAGGGAACGTGTTCGTTTCATGCGCCGGTTTTCTGGAGGGTGAAGAACGGGTAATAGAGCCCGTACGGATTCGTGCCCAGCACGTCCTCCGCGGTCGGGGGGATGATCTGGTAACGCATCGTCAATGCAAACCGGACGTCGACAGGCTTGTCTGTCGGCGATTGACGCGTCGAGGTCGTGAATTCGACGACGACGGTCGAATCCTCCAGCAGCGAGACGTTGGTGACCTTCGGTTCACGGACCAGCTTCGGATTGGTCGTGATCTGGTCGAACGGTTTGTCGTCGCTGATCCACGACGCGAACTGATTCTTCGCGTTGCCGACCATCTTGGCTTTGACGGCGTTGATGTTCTTGGCGAGGCGCGAGGTTCGAATGTCGTCGGTGAGAACCGGCTCGATCGTGAACCAGTGCTCGACGTCCTGTTTGATTGCCGTGCGCTTCGCCTGATCGTCGGGGTTGTACGCGGCCAGTTGCTTGACCAACGGATTCCCGCCGGCATCCGACGAGACACCATAGGCGCGCACAACCGACGGCGGCGGTTGCCGGGTGTACACCGCGCCACCTGCGATGATCGCGAGGATGAAGCAAAAGGTCTTCCAGTGATTGGCTTCGATGCGCAGACGCGTCCCCTGGTCGAAGATGATCTTTTCGGGATCGTCGTTCGAGTAGTGGCCGGGCGCCGGCGACAGGGCGACCTGCTTCTTGCTACGGGGAAAGAGTCGAGGGAATCGCATCACGGGGTTCCAATTGGTACGGATCAATTGGAACAGCCGAGGCGACAACGGCTCGTGGGAAAAGAGCCGTCATTTCAGCGACCTTTTCGCGACGGCTAGGATTGCCGGCCACGGGCGCCAAGCCGCGCAACCGGTTGCGGGGCATACGGCAAAAAGCCCTATGAAAATCGCGAGCTTTTCGGTCTTGCGTTTACTACTACGTCGATAGAATCAGTGCACTGTCGTTGCACGCGTTGCACACCTCACTATGGGGCCGATGAAACGGCGGTCATTCGCAAATCATTGTTTTCGCACGATTCTTGACCCAGTCCTCGCTCGAGGAATCCCGGGGCCGCCCCTCAACCGGTTGAGAGGCATTTTTCAGAAACAACAACAATTGACGATCAACGATCGTCCGCTCCCATGACCCTTTCCAATTCGTGTAATAGTTCGGCCGCTGACAAAACAGCCATCCTGAGAGGTCGCTCAGCCGCGATCGCGCGACATGACGATCTTCGCGGGGCGAGCTCTCCCCCCGTAGTACTGGGCAATTTCTATCGGGAGCAGTTGGATCAGCAGCTTTGGCCGAGTCAAGCAACGCTCGCTGCGGACTTCAACGTGTCGAAGGCCATGGTCACACGGTCTATCCAAGCCTCCCTACTTCCTCCCGAAGTGATCTCCTCTTTCGGCGGGCCATGCCAAATCTCATACCGGACAGCAGAAATCGCTACGAAATTGATCCGTGAAGTTGGTAAGGATATTGTCACGCGCAGGGCCCTAACCGTGCCCGCCAACTTTGCTCCATCGAAAGTGATATCGATCCTGTCTACGGGCAAAGTTCAAGCCGAAGACGGTGTCGAACTTCGATTGTCGCTAGGTCCGAACGGTAGGCATCTCAGAATCGATGCGCGTCATATCGACCTCGTGGTTCCCCATATTCCTCTACTGCAGGATCTGTTGAACACTCTCCTTCCGTCGGTCCTTCCGCGAAGACGCTGACGACGCTTTGCGGGTGGGTGACAGATTCCGACCTCGAAGCACTTGCCATACGATCGGTGACATTATCCGACCCAGTACTTTCGGCAAACTGCCGGAACGAGAGAAGCCACGAGAGCATATGGTGACGGTTTCCGACCCAACGGCTGTCGAGGGGTGACATTTCCCGACCCGAGGCAACCGTCGTCAAAGGTGACAAATTCCGACCTGCTGACTTACCACGAACAGTGACAAATTCCGACCTTCCGACGCGCGGGTCGCGAAAGTGACGTTTTCCGACCCGGTGGGCTACACCGAAAGGTGACACGATCCGACTTGCGGGCGACGTCAATGGTGACAAATTCCGACCCGTTTTGATGTTTTGAGAAGTGACATATTCCGACCTTAGACCGCCGCTCTGTTCCCCTCTCGGACGCTGGGCTTCGGGCCAAAAGTGACGTTTTCCGACCCAAGATCGCATCCGTTCTATGACTTTTTCCGACCCGCGAGATAGCTTCTCTGACGACGAACCGCCCCACGTTATAGGAGTGACTGTCTTAGCTTGCAGTAAAGGTGACGTTTTCCGACCCGGCACCCAAGCTAAGGGTTTGCACAGGGGCTTGCTCGGTTGAAGGTGAGTGAGTACTTAGTAGCTTTCGGCCATTGAGGTCGGAAAGCGTCACCTTTAGCGCTGGCAAACATGTGCTTGCGACCAATCAAGAGTGGTTCGGGGGCGCGACAGGCGCATTGGGGTCGGAAATTGTCACTTTTCAGATGTCCGGCGAACGCCGGAGGTCGGTGTAGGGGTGGATTTTGTTGTATAGAAGCAACTTTCTAACGGTGCTCTTTGTAAGACAGTTTGTAGAACCGTTTGTAAAACCTTTTGTAAACGCTGTGCCCTGCCTCGCACAGGCTTGTCAGTTAAGGCTTTGCCGGGTGTCACAGTAATGAAACTGTGACGTTTGCCGACCTAGAGGTGACGCAATCCGACCCTAAGTAGACACAATCCGGGCCGGCAGTGACAAATTTCGACCGTTATCCACAACGGTGACTTGCAGCCTGGCCATGTCACCTTATAATTGTGACACTCACCGCTGAAGGTCACCTTTGTGAACAAAAAGGCAAAAAACCAGTCCGAGCCCGCTCAGGTCGAGATCGTTGAGATCGAGCCTCTCAAGATCGAGCCGTTGGACGAACCGCCTCTGGACGGTGACGGCCGAGTGCGGGGCACTGTTGCCATGAGTCGCGCGCTGGTCAATGCGCAGCAAGGGCTGACCCTCAACGAGAAGCGAGTCATGATGGCGGCGCTGCGATGCATAGACAGCAAGAAGTCACCATACTTGCATGGTAAGGGTAACGGCTATGTGAGTGTTCGTGTACGAGCCGACGAGTTCGCCGCCCTTGCAGCACTTGCTCCGCGGTCGGGTGAGAAGCAGGCAACCGCTGCGTATGAGGGACTGAAGGAAGGCTGTGCGAGCCTTCAAAAGCGCCAACTGACGTATATGGATGGCCCGAGGAAGGTAGTACTGAATTGGGTGTGGAAGGCGGTTTACCACGAACGAGAAGGATGGGCAGAGGTTTCCTTCTCTCCGGATTTAACGCCCCATATCTTCATGTTGCAGCGGCGGTTCGTCTCGTATCAACTTGAGTTTGCCCGAGGGCTACAGTCACTTTACTCGTGGCGGCTCCTCGAACTATTGATGCGCGAGCGGGATCGAGGCCGGCTCCTGATAACGTTGGAAGATTTCCGGCATGTGCTTGAAATTCCTGCGACGTACCGCTTTGCCGACATCAAGCGTCGGGTAATTGAAACCGCCGTGAACGAGCTGAACGCAAAGGCAGACCTTGTGATTTCCTGGACACCGGTGAAGCTTGGTCGCGCTGTGAATTCGCTCGATTTCAAGTTTATCCAGAATCCGCAAAGCCGCCTGGCGCTGGACGGTGAGTTGCCCTTTGAAGAATCCAGTGCGGCGGCAACTGCCGGAAGCTGAAGCGCGACCGTCCCGCAGTAGTTCCGTCGCGCTACATTGCTTTGGGGGACGGCACGGAGTGAATGCCAGCTAAGCTGCGGTGCCTAGCCGGCAGACATACCTAGGTATCGCACGTCCCTACTTCAGTTGATGACCGTCTTCGGCAAGGAGCTTTTTGAAGGCGGCAACGTATGCCTCGGCTTTTTCGGCCGAGCCTAGAGCGAGGTCCAGACGGACCTTCCCATCGCCCCACTCCTTGATCGCACCGATCTCGGCCCCGTCAACAGTGGACACCTTGTACTGTCGCGAAAGGGACTTACGTGGGGCTCGGCCATTCTCGAGACTTTCGCGGATAGCCTTCACCTTCTGGAACGGCAATTCCTCGTCACGAATGCGCTCCGCGAATGCCAAGGTGCGCTTCTCGTCCGATGCCTTTAGGAACAGGGTGAGTTCGTAGCTAGTCGATAGGCCAAATTGTTTGGGATGCGAACCGATTACGTCCAGGACGGATTGCGGCAGATCCAGGAGCGCGAGGATTTTGCTGACCTTGGATTTGCCCTCCTCCACCAAGACTGCCAGTTCGTCATTCGATTTTGCATGACCTTGATCGAGAAGCTTCTTGTACCCGAGTGCGACGTCCAAAATGGTTTCCTGCTCGCGCTCGTTGTTTGCGGCTCGCGCAAGGCGGTAGAAATCGATCGGATCCAGGCCTTCGAGAAGCTTCACATCCAGCGTCTCGGAGCGATTCCTGAGCGCGCCAAGCTTTCGGAACTGGCCGTCGATCAAGATTGCGCGATCCGGAAAGTCGGGGTGGCGTCCGGCGAGCACAGGGACGAGTTGGCCATCTCGCGCCATTGAGGCTGCGCGTGCGGCGATGAGCTCTTCTTTGTAGATCGTGCGACTGTTAAGCGGGTTGTCGTCGATATGACTTATTGGCATCGTTATGTACCGCGCCTGCACCTTCCCCGCTTGTTCCAGGCTTGCCAAATACGCTTCTGCAGACGATCTTGTCGGGGCAGCGACGTTCTCCGTGGGCTGATCCAACAGGCTGCTTCGACCGCTCAATGCCTCATCCACTCGGTCGAACCTCGAAGGTGTCGCCGTCTCTCGCATTGTTTTGTCCCGCTTTACGCCGGCATTAATCGCAGCAGAGAAGTCCTTTTTGCTCATGCTTGCACCTCAAGAACTTCGAGAATTTCGTCAACAAGATCATTCAGTTCTTTGTGGGCCGCTTTGGCCGAGCGGAGTTGAAGGACTGTAGCCCCAGATACCTCAGCTTCCTTGTATGCGGTCCGGAAGCCGAGCTTCGTTTTAAGCATGGGAAGCTCATCGTCTCCAGCTGCAGCTTCAAAGATCTGCTTCACGATCGTGACGTTCTGGTTCATGTTCGCGAAAGAACGGAGCTTAAGATCCGGGTTGCGGATCTGGGCCTCCATCCCCAGTTTTTTTGCCTCCTGAACCGCCCAGAGATTGCCGCCCGATGCTGCGATGGGAATCAGTCCCAGATCGGAAATGAGGAGGGCAACCGAAGGCGCTGCCGATTTAATGGCGGGCGGACAGTCTATGACGATAAAATCATAGTCATTCACGTATTTTGCAATCTCCCGATCCGGCCGGGGACTTAGCGCTAGGTTCGAGATAGCCGCCGGGTACGGTCGATCGTCCGGCGCCGCGCCGACTGACAGTGTTGCGGTGCCCTGCTCATCCAAGTCGACGAGCATGGTCCGGTGGCCTCGCAGGCCCAAGGCGCCTGCGATATTGGTCGAGGTCGTCGTTTTTCCCGACCCTCCCTTCTGATTGAAGACGGCAATAATTTTTGCGGCCATGCGTTCTCCTCATGCAACTAGTGCTCGGACAGGACCAGTTTCTACGTAGAAACTGCGCGCCAAACGGCTGCCGGGAATATTAGGACGACATCAGGAAAATATCAAGAAAAACGACGTGATTTCGAGAGGTTCTAGAATCGCAGCAACGACTCAGCTGAAACTATAGTTTGGTGTGCGCCGCCCCGGAGCAGTTTCTACGTAGAAACTTAGGGTGTGGCCAGCGGCGTCTTTGGTGGCCTGACTTTGTGGTGGAGGAATCTGCGAATTGAACGTAAACGGGCAGTCGCTGGCGTCCAATATTTTGAGTCGCGTGCAGTTTCTCACCCATTGTGCTGCCTCCCTTCGGGCAGTTTCTACGTAGAAACTGCGATCGCGTACTGCGGGCGCACGCAACGTTTTGCGGCGGGGAAGCCTATGCGAGGCGCGTCGGAGAGGACTTTTCGGACCGATGGGAGGGATTCAGTTACTAAAAACCGGCTGAGATAAGCGATTACAGACCGCAACCCATCCATCGCTCGCATATTGACCGCGCGGAATGCTCGCGGCCCAAGTTTCTACGTTGAAACTACGGGCAACGCCTTTGGTGCGGTACCAGGGGCAATTGCTATCTGGCGCTGGCCCTTCGAGTTTCTACGTTGAAACTGTCACGAGCTTGCACGACGGAAGCGACAACGAACTGCTTTGCCAGCGGAAGGAATTGTGCGGATTGCAAGTGATACGTCGTCGTTTGGGATCATGTGCAAAGTTTTTGGTTTTCCTTATATACTGATTTTCTGCCGCGCACCCGTAGATGGCCGCGGCGTACTCTCGATCGCAATGTGCGGGATTATCTGGGAGATCGGTGGCCTGTAAGGGCGGAAGTCGGAGATAATCTGGTAGTTCGACAATTCACACGGAGCTAACTCCAACTTAATCTTGGAGAAGTCGACGGTGGGACGTCATCGCTCCCGATGCTGGTGTTTCGTCAATCACCTTCAGAGTGGCAGCCAGATCAGTAATATTGGCGTCGCAGCTTCTTCCAATTCTGGGCGACTCCCCATCAAGCGACTTTGATAACCCGAGCTGCACTAAGCTCCAGCTAGTCTAAGGAAGGTCTCAGCCTCTCGGTATTGGCGTCCAAGCTCCGCAGTCGCATAGATCGATGTGGTGTCGAGCGAATCGTGACCGGCGAAATTCCGCGCACTTTCAAGACTCATGCCATTGGCCAGCGCGTGAGACACGAAAGTGTGTCGCAGCCAGTGCGGGCTGGCTGCGCTGAAAGCCCGCGCGTGCGGTGAGTCTTCGCGGAGCGCGGCAGCTGTCGCCATCGCAAAAAACTGCCTAACCGCCTTATAAAGCTGGATCGGATGGATCGGCCCGGTTTGCCGCGCGCGCGCCGCGAGTTCGGGCGTTGGATCGGTTTTGCTTGCCTTCGCCGCGCGCCGGATCCGGCCGATCTCGGCATTCGACAGCAGCGCCGGGATCAACGGGGTGGCGGCAGGGCAGGCGAGGGGATCGCGCGGCAGCCCGCGCGATTCCAGATGGTCGCCCATCAGATCCAGCACCGCCGGCACCAGCGGCACAAAGCGCTCCTTCGCGCGCTTGCCAACCACGCGCAGCAACCGAATCGTGCCCAGCTCAGGGCCGGCGTAACGCTCCTGCACGTCGTCCGTGAAGGCCCCGCACAACTCGGCACGTCGCAGCCCGGTGCTGTACGCAAAGCTCAGCACGAAGCGCATGCGTGTCGCCGCGGCCGTGTCCGGCATCGCGTCGAGGACGCGCATCGCGAAGCGCCAGGCGTCGGAGGTCAGGCCGCGCTCGATCTGCAGACGCGATTTCGCGGCGACGCGCCGCTCGTTGCCGGCGGCGTCGTGTGTCGACCCAGTGAACACGCGCACCTTCGCGAATGCGTTGTGATCCAGATACTGCGCGTCGACCAGCTCGCCGAAGAATTTCTTCAGCGCGGACAGCGCATCCTGCCGGCTTTTGATCGACAGCGGCCCACGGAACGGCCGCCAGCCCAAATCGCCGCGATGCGCGGTGCCCGTCATGACCCATTGGCTGGCCGGCTGCGGATCGACCAGGAACCCGTTGATGTAGTCGCGCGCATCATCGGTGTCGAGGCTCGACAGCGCCTTGCGCTTCACGAAGATCGCCCACAGCAGCAGCCGCTCGGCTTCGGTGCGGTAGCGCTGGCGCGTATGTGGGTTCTCGTAGTCGGCGAGCCAGAAATCAATCGCCTCGCGGTCGTTGTTGGCGCGACTGTTGTTCCTGACGAGATTGCGGTGCGTGCCATGCGAGCCGTCCAGCTCGGGCGGCAGCAAGAAGCGCTCGAGCGGCACGATCGCAGTGACGGGACCGGCCGCGGCCAGCTGCGGTCCCGCCAGCGTGCGCTCGGACGGGTGGATTTGCACGCCGGCGGCGAGCTGCAGGCCGGAGACGTCCCCGTAGTGTGCGAGCCACGCGGTGATGCGACGCGCGCCGACTTCGCCCAGGCGCGGCACGCGTCGGTACCAGCGGTAGCCGAGCGCGTTGATCGACTCGACCAGCTTGCCGATCGTGGTGAGGCCGACGTCGGCGAGACGCAGCGCGACGGCGGTATCGAACCAGCCGAGCACGTGGTGCTCGGGGCGTGGATCCTCGACCACCAGACGCGCGAGCGCCTCGAGCGCCGCCATTTGTCGCGCGCGCAGGCGGGCGTTGCGCTGCTGCCGACGTAGGGTCGCGCCGGCGTCGGTGTTCGCGACGGCGTGCCGGGCGGCGAACAGATCCAGCAGCTCTTTCTCGGTATAGAAGCCGTCCGGATCGTGCTCGGCGGCGAAGTCGTCCAGCGATGGCGTGGATTGCGCCGGCGCGTCGGCCGCTGGCGTCGCGGCAAGGGCGGCCGGACGAATCGCAAGGAGGCGCGCGGTCGCGAAGTCCTGGCGCTTGCGGGCCGCGGCGACGAAGGCCGTGACCAGCCAGGTGCGGGTGGCGGCCGCCTTGCGCGCGTCGCGACCAAATTCGAGGTACTGGTCGGCCAGCTCGGCGAGATCCAGTCCTTCCAGATAGCCGCGGAAGAAGGCAAGGTGCTGCAGGCCGATTCGGCGCGCGGCGGCCGCTTCGCGGCGTGCGGCGCGCGAGCGAGACTTGCGGCGGGCAGCAGGCGTGGTCGCGCGGCGCGGCGTGGCCGGCAGCTCGCGGAACTCGACATCGAGCACGTCAGGATCGTCGGCGGTCGTCATGGGCGGATTCGAGAGCGGTACGTAAAGCGTGTTGTTTGATACACATCCTGCGGCGTGCGCCGTTTGGTCGGCTTTGGCTTCGTCCGGGGTAGACGCACGACAAACCGTGCCGATGGTCGGCGGCCGCCCGGTGTGCCTTGTCAGGCATGGGTGAGCGCCAGGTTCCCTCAGAAACGGGTCAATTCGTCCAGAAAAGCGAAGGGTAACATAGTAAGGGCTATGTTACCCTTCATTTCGGGACATCGCGCCAAAGCGCTACGCTGGGGTGCTTCTGTATGCTTGGCGCGGGCACCGAGGGCTTGGAGGTTCTTTCGATCCGGGTGGGACCGCCGGAGAGGCGGCTTTGTCTCAAACGGTGCTGAATCTCAATTGCAAGCGCCTACATTTAGCGTCGCGAAAGGCGAGGGCCTCGCCAGACAGATTGCTTAATTCTCTCCGCGGTGCGGAGAGAATTAAGGGTTTGAGCGCTCGGTGGTAGGTAAGCCACCCACATATCGATTTGTCGTCGATCTCGACGCTGCAAAGATCAGAAGAGGGACCTTCCGGATCTCCTTGTACCGGGCGCACCTAGGCCGAGTCTGGTTTGCTTGTCGTAGCAAAAGATCACTAAGAGTGATCTTTTTTATTCAAATCCAAACCACGCTGCCTTGGCAGAAGTTTTCAGAAGGTGTATTTTGTTCACTATGAGTGAACAAAATCCTGGAAAATTAAACCTGTTGCTAGGTGAGCTGGGTGATACGAGCCTGGTGTCGAGCCGATGGCTGCGGGTTCACGGCTACTCCAATAGCCTCGTCGCGCGCTACGTGAGCAGCGGTTGGCTGGTGTCGCCGGCGCGCGGCGTCTACATGCGCAAGAGTGGGCGCCTACAGTGGGACGGCGTGGTTCGCAGCCTGCAGGTTGGGGAGGGCACGCCGCTGCACGTCGGAGGTCGTTTTGCACTCAACCTGCAGGGGCACGAGCACTATCTACGTCTGGGCGATGCCGGCACCGTCACCCTGTATGGGGCGGAGCGGCCACCCGCTTGGCTTGGCAAACTGCCTCTGACGCAGCGTTTCGAGTATCTGGGGAAGGGGCCGTTCGATTGGCCGCCCATGCCGTTCGAGGTGGAGGCGTCCGCGGCAATCCTGTCCGAACAGGGTCTGGCGTGGCATCAGGCCGCCCCCGGTGCCGATGCCTTGGTTTGTTCCATGCCGGAACGGGCCATCCTAGAGCTGTGCGATGACGTCTCAGACGCTGCCTTGATCTACGAGGTGGATGCGCTGATGCAGGCTATGACCACGTTACGGCCGCAGCGCGTCGGCGTGTTACTTCGCCATTGCCGAAGCATCAAAGCCAAGCGGCTGTTCCTGGCGTTGGCCGAGCGCCATCGGCATGCGTGGCTACCGCACGTGCCGCGGGATGGTGTCGATCTGGGTCGGGGAAAGCGCGCGCTGGTGCCTGGCGGCCGCTTGCATCCGGTCTACCAGATCACCTTGCCGGGAGACCTCGATGAACACTTGGCTTGATCACTGGGATCGGCGCTATACCGACCGCGTACGGCTGCTGGTCGAGATTCTGCCGGCGCTGGCGCAAGAGCCGCGCTTCGCGCTCAAAGGCGGTACGGCGATCAACCTATTCGAGCACGACCTGCCCCGGTTGTCTGTGGACATTGATCTGGCCTGGTTGCCGGTGCATGACTATGCCGAGGACGCAAGGCTCATCGCTGAAGCGCTTGGGCGGCTGGCTGATGTGCTGCGCGCCCGGCCTCTGCAACTGCAGGTGCAATTGTCGGCAGGCGAGGGCGCAGGCGTCACGCGACTGGTGGCCAGTCGCGGTCGTGCGCGCGTGCAGATCGAGACGACGCCGGTGATGCGCGGCACGGTGCATCCCGCGCGGAACATGGTGGTGCGCCCGAGGGTCGAGGAGGCATTTGGCTTTGCTTCGGTGCAGGTGCTGCACTTCGCCGACCTTTATGCCGGCAAGCTGGCTGCGGCATTGTCGAGACAGCATCCGCGCGACCTTTTCGATGTCGGCTTGTTGCTGGAAGACGAGCGGGCGGATCAGGCGCTCTGGCGGACCTTTCTCGTCTACCTAACCTGCAGCCCGAAGCCTGCGTGGGAAATGCTGGCGCCCCGCGTGCCTGCGGATTTCGCCGCGACCTTTGAAGCGCACTTCAGGGGGATGACGGCAGAGCCTGTCGAAGCCCAGGTCCTGCTGGACATCCATGAGCGCCTGCTGGCGCGTGTTGCCGGGTGGCTGGATGAGCCATCGTGCGCATTTCTGCGATCAGTGGAGGGTGAACGGCCGGACTTCGATCTGATCGGACTCCCGCACGCGGCCGGGCTGCCAGCCGTGCGACGCAAATTGCTCAACCTGGCCCAGCGCAGCGACGCCAAACGTGCGGCGGATCAGCCGTTATCGCGAGAAGCGAGTGTTCAAGGACCGCAGATGGCTGCGTTAGCAGAATTAACAGACACGATTAGCGTTGCAGCGGACGCCATTAGCACAAACTTCGAACTTCAACACCTGGCCAGTCTGGCAAGGCGACCAGTTTCCGCTATGACGGGCTGGGACGTAGAACGTCAATTAGCAGCACGCCGGCGGGCGGTGGCGGAACGGTAACGACTTCCTACATCTGGTGTGGTCTGCATCCTTGCCAAGCAAGAGGCATCAGCAACGCCGTGACACGCGGCTACTACGCCGAGGGCGAATTCCAACCGGGTAGTCCGGCGCAATACGCCTATTACGCGCTCGATCAACTCGGATCAGGTCGACGGGCCTTTACAACCGGCAGTGCACCGGCTTACGACTACGATGCATACGGTGCCGCGTTGCAATCGAATCCGCCCTTGACCGACTACGGGTATGCGGGGATGTTCGCGAACGCGGATAGCGGTCTATACCTGACGATGTTCCGGGCCTACGATCCCGTGTCGGGTCGATGGCTCTCACGCGATCCGATTGGCGAAACCAGCGTTTCGAGGGGGGAATCTGTACGCCTATGTTTCGGGCAATCCGGTAGGATTAAACGATCCACGCGGCTTGGACAATCCCGGGATGGGGCCATACAATCCATGGGATCCGCCAGGTCCGGGTTCCTGTAGCTCCGGGCCGGGTGAGCCTGGGCTGTAGCCGATTTGCCGGGAGTGTATCCTGAGCCCAGCGATTCGGATGGCGTGGAGCGCCGCCAACGCGTTCCGTAACGCGGATAGCGCTGCTGACACAAGCTCACGCAATCTCATTATCGACGACAAAATCGCGCGGCAGATCGACGAGCGCGGGTGGACGGATAAAGAGGTTCAGGCGACCGTTGACGATGGCCCGGCAGGGACGACGATGGACAATCGGGGGGCATCGAAGACCCCGGATGGTATTCCCAGAAATGACCCGGCGACTGTGTATGGGTCACCGGATGGTTATTTCGTAGTAAATGACATAACTGGAGAAGTTGTCCAGGTGAGCGGGAAGAATGAGCCGACATGGATTCCCGATGGTCGGATAAAATGGAAATGAACACAATGAATATCGATCATCACCGCATATACGATTCATCGAATGATTTTTTCTCCCTTGCCGGCAGTATTGTGATGAAACTCACGACAGAAGCGGCAATCGCTGTTTGCGAGCAAGCAGCCCAACAAGGTTTGGTTGTCGCTCGAATTGAAGGTGGAATCTGGCGTAACCCCGGATTCGAAGCGAGAGTCGATTGTATTTGGGATGGCGCTGATCCTCCTATTGATGTGGACACTGCCCAACGAAATAATCAAAGGGCAGCCGAGTTCATTCGGTCGGAGAGTCCTCCGCATGACGTTTTCTTGGTGACGGCCCCGCCGATGACAGGCTGGAAACCCAGACGGCGCGCCGATCCTTGACAATCTATGTTGTTCCTACGCGACGCTACCCCTAGATAAAGCATTGAAATCTAGTGGCGACCGAGATTGCAGAAAGCTCCGTCAGGACACGCTTTCTTTGGAACCTTATCACCTTGGCACGATTGGGTGCTCAAACTCAGGTTTCGCGCAACGCACGATAGGTTCTGCCGACGTTGCAACGGAGTGTCGTGGGACTTGACACCGCCGACGCGACGCGGCGAAGTGACATTTTACTCGCACACGGCGACAACTTTTATTTGGTCTCCGGCTGCGTGCTGCCCATGGCGATTCCGCGCAGAATCCTGCCGGCACCGGCCGAGCGGTAGGACGTTTGGCATTCCTCGAGGCGCGGCGCCGCCGCTTCGTGCCGGCGGCGAGATGAGGTGGTGACGACTTCATTTTCGTCTTGGGAAAGCGAACCCGTCGGCACATCGCGACGATCGCCGGATCAATTCAGCAGACACCAGATCGCGAGGAACGGCGCGTCGCCGGAGCGCATCGCATGCAGCGCGCCGCGCGGGTTGTAGATGCCGCCGCCGATCCCGGGATCGAACCATGCGCCATTCTGCTGCCGGAATTCACCGGCGGTCATCAACACGTACGCTTCTTCCGGTGCATGGCCGTGATCGGGATATCGCACGTGGGGCATCATCAGCGAGAAGCCGAGTTGAATGTCGTCACGGCTTTCCGCACCGCCGGGCCCGCAGATCATCCCGTTCACGTGCCCATCGATGTAGTTCGGACTACCGTCCTTTCCGGACGTGCGGCGCGTCCAGCCGACTACCGGCTCCAGCGACCCGATCAGCCGCGCGACGGTGGCGAACGTCGGGTTCACGCGTGCGACGCCCTGAAGCGCCGGGCCGAGCCATTCGCATGCGGGGTAGCGCACTGCGTTGCGCATGCAGTTGTCCGACGGCTGCTGCAACCGTGCGAACACATGCGGTGCGAACGCGCGCGCGGCGGCGGGCAGCTTTTCGGACTGGAACAGTTCGCCGGCGATCCGGACGAAATCCGCGATGTGCTTCGGACGTTCATGCATGCTGCTTGCCGCTCCCTGAGTGATGTGGGCCAATCAGCGAAAGTCTAGGCAGAAACCTGCCGATGCGGGCGGCGAAAAAGCGTGGCCGGCTTGGCATCGGCCGCCATCTGCGTGCCGCGGTTGCCGTTCGGACCGTGGCCTGCCCGCTAACCGCACGGTCTTCACGGGCACTGCTCCGCCCGCGCCGACGCGGCGGGCCGCGATCATCACGTCCAACGCCGCTCGCGCAGTCACGGGCCTGATTTATCGGTAGTTTCCCTTAAGTCCCCGTGTCGGGATTTTCCCCTACTGGACGCTTCCGCGCGCCACGCGCCGCTGGGCCAGCGTCCCCGCAAAATTCCGCAAAGCCGCACCGGCGTTGCGTTTCGCTTATTTCGCACCGTTTTGCGGCGATCAAGCCTTTTCGCCCCGAAACGATGCATTACCAAAGGTATGGAAAAGCGCACAGAAAATGTATCTGGAGCGACGAAATTGGATTGATACGCTGCATTCACTGCATCAGCGCCGTCAACCACGCAGGAGCGGCATCGGGCCTACGCCATGGGGGCAATCGATGACGATTCAGACGAAGTTCGCGGCTTCCCTTACTAGTTAGTCGGGATGACAGAATGGCTCCAAATCTGACGTTTGCGCCGGGCGATGTACTGCCCCCCGGGGCAATCCACACCGGCGGTTCGCCGTCGATCGCCCGGTCGAGCATCGCAACCGGAACGGACATCCTGACCGTCAAGCGCCTGTCGAAGATTTTCGGTCCGAAACCCGAGCGTGCGATCGAGATGATGAAGCGCGGCGTCGGCCGCAACGAGATCTTCGCGGAAACCGGCAACATGGTTGCGGTCAACGACGTGAGCCTGAGCGTGCGCGCCGGCGAGATATTCGTGATCATGGGGCTGTCGGGTTCGGGGAAGTCGACGCTCGTGCGATTGCTGAACCGGCTGATCGAGCCGACGGCCGGGCAGGTCGTGCTCGAAGGCCGCGACATCGCGCCGATGTCGACGCCGGAACTGCGCGACGTCCGGCGCCAGAAGATGGCCATGGTGTTCCAGTCGTTCGCGCTGCTGCCGAACCGCACCGTGCTCGACAACATCGCGTACGGGCTCGAAGTCGCGGGGATCAGGAAGGCGCAGCGCTACGAGGTCGCGCGCGCGGCGCTGGAGCGCGTCGGCCTCGGCTCGTACGAGAAACTGCTGCCGAGCGAATTGTCCGGCGGCATGCAGCAGCGCGTGGGCCTCGCCCGCGCACTGGCGGTGAATCCGTCGGTGCTGCTGATGGACGAGGCATTCTCCGCGCTCGATCCGCTGATCCGCTTCGAAATGCAGAACGAGCTGCTGCGCCTGCAGAAGGAAGAGCAGCGCACGATCGTGTTCATCTCCCACGATATCGAGGAAGCCGTCAAGATCGGCGGCCGCATCGGCATCATGAAGGACGGTTGCCTGATCCAGGTCGGCACGCCCGCCGAACTGATCCAGACGCCGGCCGACGCATATGTGCAGGACTTCTTCCGCAACGTCGACGTGTCGCGCTTCCTGAAGGCGTCGAGCATGATGACGCCGGTCGAGCGCGGGCTGCTCCGCTGCGATGCGCTCACGCCGTCCGACCGCTATCTGAACCAGCTGATCGACAGCGGCGCGGAATGCGGCTACGTGTGCGACGAATCCGGCCGTTACCTTGGCTGCGTCACGCCCGCCACGCTGCACCGGTCCGGCACGAAGCCGATTCGCGACGCATTCCTGAACGACTTCAACGCGGTGTCGATCGACACGGACCTGCATCGGCTCGCGTCGATCGCGCTGACGCAGCAGCACGACGTGCCGGTGACGGACGGAGTGGGACGACTAGCGGGCGTCGTGTCCTGCCGGACGATACTCAAGCAGATGATGCAACGGAGGGCAGCATGAATTCGTCGGTGATCGGGAAGTTCGCGGAGAATTTCGTCAACTTTCTGTTTCTGCATTTCCGTGGCGGCTTCGACACGTTCTCCGCGGGCCTCGGCGCGGTCGTGAAGCTGCTCGAGGACGGTCTCGCCGCCGTGCCGTTCATCGCGATGGTCGTGATCCTGGTGGGCCTCGCGCTGTGGCGCCGCGGCGTCGTGTTTTCGATCTTCGTCGGTTGCGCGCTGCTCGTCATCCAGTACATGGGCCTGTGGGCGCAGACGGTGTCGACCCTCGCGCTCGTCACCGCGGCGACGGTCTTCAGCCTCGTGATCGGTGTGCCGCTCGGCATCTGGGGTGCGCGCAACGACCGGATCGGCATGATCCTGCGCTCGCTGCTCGACTTCATGCAGACGATGCCTGCGTTCGTGTACCTGATCCCGGCCGTGATCCTGTTCGGGCTCGGACGCGTGCCGGCGGTGATCGCGACGATCGTGTTCGCGATGCCGCCCGTCGTGCGGCTGACGACGCTCGGCATCAGGCAGGTCCGCGAGGAACTGATCGAAGCCGGCCGTTCGTTCGGCAGCACCGACTGGCAGCTGCTGTGGAAGATCCAGCTGCCGAACGCATTGCCGTCGATCATGGCCGGAGTGAACCAGACGATCATGATGGCGCTGTCGATGGTGGTGGTCGCGTCGATGATCGGCGCGGGCGGCCTCGGCGAATACGTGTTGAGCGGGATCCAGCGTCTCGACATCGGGATCGGCTTCGAAGGTGGGCTCGGCGTCGTGCTGCTCGCGATCGTGCTGGATCGCCTGACCGAGAGCTTCGGCGTGAAGGCGAAGAAGAAGGTGAAGCGGCCGCTCGCGCGTGCCGGCAAGGCAGGGCCGCGCGGCACGGCACGGACCTGACGGACACGGCAGTCGAAGATCATTGAAGGACGATGAAGCGCCGCGTCCACGGTGCCGCGGCGGAACGGGTGTAGCAGTGCGTGGAGACCGGAAACGCCGATCGAAGGCGTTCCTCACCTTTGAAAGACTCGCGTGATTAAAAAGGAGTACTAGATGAATGCCCATACGTTCAAGTCGCTTCTGGCGAAACTTGCAATATCGACGGTGGTCGCCTGCAGCGCAGGTGTGGGCGCCGCGGCGGCGGCAGAGCCGGTCAAGATAGCGGTCACCAACTGGGCGGACGTGCTCGCGGTGGCCAACGTCGCGAAGTACGTGCTCGAGACGCAGCTCAAGCAGCCGGTGCAGTTCGTGCAGGCCGACATCGGCATCCAGTACCAGGGCGTCGCGCGCGGCGATCTCGACATCATGGTCGGCGGATGGCTGCCGGTCACGCACGGCGCGTACTACGCGAAGTACAAGAACGACCTGGATGATGTGGGCGTTATCTACACCGGCGGCAAGAACGGCTGGGCCGTGCCGACCTACGTTCCGGAATCGGTGCTGTCGTCGATCGCCGACCTGAACAAGCCGGAGGTCAAGAGCAAGCTGAACGGCACGATCCAGGGCATCGAACCGGGCGGCGGCCTGATGCAGGCGTCGGAGAGGACGATCAAGGGCTACAGCCTGGACGGCTACACCCTCCAGGCGTCGAGCGAGGCCGGGATGCTGGCCAGCGTGTCACGTGCGTACCAGTCGAAGCAGTGGATCGTCGCGACGGTCTGGAGCCCGCACTGGCTGTTCCAGAAGTGGCAGATGCGGTACCTGAAGGACCCGAAGGGCACGCTGGGCGGTGAAGAGCAGATCCACGCGTTCGCGTCGAAGAAGTTCGCGAGCAAGTTTCCGCGCGCCGACGTGTTTTTCAAGCACCTGAAGCTGACGCTGGCCGACGTCGAGGCGATCGAGTTCGAAGGCAACAGTACGAACGACTACGCGAGCGCCGCGAAGAAGTTCGTCGACGCCCATCCGGAGAAGCTGAAGGCCTGGCTGCAGCAGTAAGGCCGCGCGCCGGCCATGCGGATGGCGCGATTCGCGCCGTCCGCGCAAGCCGCGCGCGCCGGCCTTGCAGTGTGCGCTGCATGGAATCCACGCAGCACGTAACGAATCGCGTCGCGGAGTCACCCAGTGAACGAGAACGCCCGTTTTTTTGCCGAAACGCTCCAGAGTCGCGATCCGGTGATCGCATCCGAAATCGCATTGGAGTTGCGTCGCCAGCAGACGCAGATCGAACTGATTGCATCCGAAAACATCGCGTCCGCAGCGGTGCTGGAAGCCCAGGGCACCGTGTTGACGAACAAGTACGCGGAAGGCTATCCGTCGCGCCGGTACTACGGCGGTTGCGACCATGTCGACCGGATCGAGGCGCTCGCGATCGACCGCGCGTGCGCGTTGTTCGACACGAGCCACGCGAACGTGCAGCCGCACTCGGGCGCGCAGGCCAACGGCGCGGTGATGCTCGCGCTCGTCAAGCCGGGCGATACGGTGATGGGGATGTCGCTCGACGCGGGCGGCCATCTGACCCATGGCGCGCGCCCCGCGCTGTCGGGAAAGTGGTTCAACGCGGTGCAGTACGGCGTGAGCCCGGACACGCTGCGCATCGATTACGACGACGTGCGCCGGCTCGCGCAGCGCCATCGGCCGAAGCTGATCATCGCGGGCTATTCCGCGTATCCGCGCGCGCTGGATTTTGCCGCGTTCCGCGAGATCGCGGACAGCGTCGACGCGAAGCTGATGGTCGACATGGCGCATATCGCCGGCATCGTCGCGGCCGGCCGCCACCCGAACCCGGTGCCGTTCGCCGACGTCGTGACGTCGACCACGCACAAGACGCTGCGCGGCCCGCGCGGCGGTTTCATCCTGACGAACCACGCCGACGTCGCGAAGCAGATCAACTCGGCCGTCTTTCCGGGGCTGCAGGGCGGCCCGCTGATGCACGTCGTCGCGGGCAAGGCGGTGGCCTTCGCGGAAGCGCTGCGCCCGGAGTTCGCGCGCTATATCGACCAGATGCTGCGCAACGCGCAAGCGCTCGCACAGGTGTTGACGGCCGGCGGCCTGACGCTCGTTACCGGTGGCACCGACAACCACCTGCTGCTGGTCGACCTGCGTGCGCGGCGCATCACCGGCATGCAGGCCGAGAAGGCGCTGGAGCGTGCGGGCATCACCTGCAACAAGAACGGGATTCCGTTCGATACGGAAAACCCGACCGTCACGTCCGGGATCCGGCTCGGCACGCCGGCCGGCACGACGCGCGGCTTCGGCCCCGCGGAATTCGAGCAGATCGGCGACATGATCCTCGCGGTCCTGGCGGCGCTCGAGCGCAATCCGGACGGGGACGAGGGCGTCGAGCGCGCGGTCCGGACTCGCGTGCGCGATCTGTGCAACCAGTTTCCGATCTACGCACACGCGGACGCGTTTGCCTGAGCGCCGGAACCGGATCGGGCGGACACATGGTTCGAACCCCATGACGAATCGATCGGCGTGGCTGCGCGGAACACGCGCGGCGGGCGTCGACGTATTGTCCAGTGCCCGGCTCCTGCGCGACGGCGGGAACCGGGCACTCACTCACCTGAATGAGGAATTGAAATGAGCTTCGAGGGCGTACACACACCGCTGGTCACCCCGTTCGACGCGGACGGCGAAATCGATCACGCACTGCTGGGCCGGCATGCGGCCGATCTCGCCGGCCGCGTGTCCGGCCTCGGCATCGGCGGCACGACGGGCGAATACTACGCGTTGAGCTTCGACGAGCGCGTGCGCACGTTCGACACGGTCGCGGCCGCCGCCGGCGGCAAGACGTTCCTGACCGCGGGCATCAACGCGACGACGACGAAGGAAGTGCTGCGTCTCGGCCGCGAAGCGAAACGCGCGGGGCTGGACGCGCTGCTGGTGGCGGCGCCGTATTATGCGCAGCCGACGCAGCAGGAACTGCTCGCGCACCTGCTCACGATCGACGACGTGCTCGACATGCCGATCATGCTGTACAACTTCCCGGCCCGCACTGGCACCGAAATCGGCGACGGGATTCTAGAGACGCTGCTCGAGCGGAAGAATTTCGTCGCGATGAAGGAGAGCACCGGCGACATCGCGCATCTGCATCACCTGTCTACGCATTTCAGCGGCCGGCTCGTGGTGAGCTGCGGGATGGACGACCAGGCGCTCGAGTTCTTCGCGTGGGGCGCGCGCAGCTGGGTCGGCGGCGCGTCCAACTTTCTGCCGGAAGCGCATACCGATCTGTTCGACGCATGCGTGACGCGCCGCGATTTCGCGACCGGCCGCAAGCTGATGGCGCAACTGCTGCCGGTGCTCGAACTGCTCGAGCGTAGCGGCAAGTTCATTCAGTACGTGCGTTACGGCTGCGAGCTGGCCGGCTTGCCGGTCGGCGTCGCACGCGCACCGCTCGGCGCGCTGTCCGGCGACGAGCGTGACGTGTTCGCGAAGCTCGTGAAGCCGCTGCTGCGCGACGACCGGTAAGCCATCATGCGTTCGAATCTGGAATTCGCGCGGTTTCCTGCGTCGGACGGAATGAACGGCTGGTGGGAGAGCCTGCCGCCGGCGCAGGAAGCCCAAACCGTCACGTCCGACGGCCGGTTCGACTGGGTCGTCGTCGGCGGCGGCATCACCGGGCTGTGCGCGGCGCGCCGGCTCGCGGAGCTCGCGCCGGGCGCGTCGATCGCGCTCGTGGAGGCCGACCGGATCGGCCGCACGACGGCCGGGCGCAATTCCGGATTCTTCGTCGACCTGCCGCACGACATCAGCAGCGAAAGCTACTCGCGCAGCATCGAAGAGGACCGCGCCGACGTGCGGTTCCAGCGGCACGGCATCGACTATGTGCGTGACATCGTGCGGCGCTTCGGTATCGATTGCGACTGGCGCGACGACGGCAAATTCCACGCATCGGTCAACAGGAAAGGCGCCGCCGCACTCGCGCATTTCGCGGACGGTTTGTCGCGGATCGGCGAACCGTTCGAATGGCTCGACCAGCCGGCCATTCAGGCCGTGACCGGCACCGACTTCTACACGGGCGCGCTGTTCACGCCGGGCTGCAGCACGGTGCAGCCGGCTGCGCTGATGCGTGGCCTCGCGGCCACGCAGCCGGACAACGTGACGGTGTTCGAGCTCAGCCCGGTCACGCGGATCGAGCCGCGCGGCGACGCACGCGCACTGCACTTCGCCGGCGGCACGATCGTCGCAAAGCAGGTGATCCTGTGCACGAACGCGTACGCGGCGACATTCGGCATGCATTCGAACGGATTGCTGCCCGTCTATACGTTCGCGTCGCTCACGCGGCAGATGAATGCCGACGAAGTCGCGAAGCTCGGCGGAACGCGGTCGTGGGCGGTGATTCCGGCCGATCCGATGGGCACGACGGTGCGGCGCCTGATCACCGATCGCATTTGCGTGCGCAACCATTTCGCGTTCAGGCCGGACGTGAGGGTGTCGCCTGCGGATCTCGCGAAGGCGCGGCATCTGCATCAGCGCTCGTTCGAGCGCCGCTTCCCGATGCTCGGTGGCGTCGAACTCGAATATACGTGGGGCGGGCCGCTGTGCCTGTCCGCGAACAACGGCGCGCTGTTTGGCAAGCGGGACGACGGTCTCTACGAGGCGATCGGCTGCAACGGCCTCGGGCTGAGCCGCGGCTCGTCGTCCGGCAAGCTGATCGCCGAGTACGCGCTCGGCGAATCGAACAGCCTCGTGCAGCAGTTGTTGAAGCAGCCGCATCCGCGTCCGCTGCCGGTTCGGCCGCTCGTCGACCTGGCCGTGTCGGCGACGATCTGGGCGAAGGAATTCTCGGCCGGTGCCGAACTTTGATTATTGAGGAAACGACATGACGACCCATCAGGATTGGAAGCAGAAGGCGAATGCGTTGCCGCTCGACGGCCGCGCGTTCATCGCGGGCGAGCGCAGTGCGGCGGCGTCGGGCGAGACGTTCGCGACGCTCAACCCGGCGTCGGGCAAGGTGCTCGCCGAAGTGGCGCGCTGTAGCGAACGCGACGTCGATCGCGCGGTCGCGGCCGCGCGCGAAGCGTTCGAGTCGGGTGTCTGGTCGAAGGCAGCACCCGCGCATCGCAAGGCGGTGCTGCTGCGCGTCGCGCAGTTGATCGACGAGCACGCGGAGGAACTCGCGCTGCTCGAGGCGCTGGAAGCCGGCAAGCCGATCGGCGAATGCCTGGGGCTCGACATTCCCGAGTCGGCCGCGTGCATCCGCTGGCATGCGGAATTGACGGACAAGCGCTACGACGCGTTGTCGCCGTCCGGCACCGGCGTCGTCAGCATGATCACGCGCGAGCCGATCGGCGTCGTCGGCGCCGTGCTGCCGTGGAATTTCCCGGCGCTGATGCTCGCATGGAAAATCGGTCCCGCGCTGTCGGTGGGCAATAGCGTGGTCGTGAAGCCGGCCGAGCAGACGTCGCTGTCGACGCTGCGCATCGCCGATCTCGCGATGGAAGCCGGCGTGCCGCCGGGCGTGTTCAGCGTCGTCACCGGGTTCGGCGGCGAGGCCGGCGAGGCGATCGGCCGCCATCCGGACGTCGATCTCGTCGCGTTCACAGGCTCGACTGCGACCGGCAAGCGCTTCCTGCACTACTCGGCCGATACGAACCTGAAGCGCGTCGTGCTCGAATGCGGCGGCAAGAATCCGCAGGTGATCCTGCCGGACGTCGCGAACCTCGACGCGGTCGCCGAGCAGGCGGTCGCGGCCGCGTTCTGGAACATGGGCGAGAACTGCAGCGCCGGCTCGCGGATTCTCGTGCCGTCGAGCCGCAAGGCGGAACTGCTGGACAAGGTTCAGGCGGTGCTCGCCGGTTGGAAGACCGGCGATCCGCTCGATCCGGACGTGAAGCTCGGGGCGCTGATCGAGCAGAAGCATTACGAGAAGGTTCTCGGCCATATCGAGAAGGCGAAGGCGGAAGGCGCGCACGTGGTGTGCGGCGGGAACGCAATTCTCGCGGAAACCGGCGGCTGGTTCGTCGAACCGACGATCTTCGACCAGGTGACGCCCGAGATGAGCATCGCGCGCGACGAGGTGTTCGGGCCGGTCGTGTGCTTCATCGAGTACGGCGACGTCGATGACGCGGTGCGGATCGCGAACGATACGTGCTACGGGCTCGCTGCGTCGCTGTGGACCGACAACGTGAACAGTGCGCACAAGGTCGCCGCGCGGATTCGCGCGGGGACGGTCACGGTGAACTGCTTTGGCGAAGGCGACCTGTCGACTCCGTTCGGCGGATTCAAGCAGTCGGGATTCGGCGGCCGCGACAAATCAGTCTACGCGCACGACCAATACTGCGAACTGAAAACGACCTGGCTCAAGCTCGACTAAGTGGCTGGGACACGCACGCAGCGCTCGGGCGTGCGCGGCCCGACGCGGGTTTGGGGGCGGCGCCGACGTCCGCCTTGCATTGCTCATCATCGCTTTCGATAATAGCGATGCGGTGCACAATCGATCGAAAATGGCGTAAGCGGGGCGCCGTTGCGGCGGCTGAGCCGCTCTTGCCAGCCGCCCGACCGAATCGCAAGCTGCAAGATCAGATAATCGCAAGGTTTGCGACGAGACTGCCTGCGGGCAGCCGGCGGGACTGCCGTCGACGGGTTCGTCGACGCAGCGTCCGACCTCCGTTTTGAGAGTGAAAGCCATGTTGAAGAAGCAATTGTTTGCCGACCGACTTCTCGCGCAGATGCCGTCGCTTCGCGCGCTGCGGTGCTTCGTGACGGCGGCGCGCTACGAGAGCTTCACTCAGGCAGCCGAGGTTCTGTGCGTGACGCAGGCCGCGATCAGCCGGCAAATCAAGGAGCTCGAGGATTCGCTCGACGTCGCGCTGTTCGAGCGCACCGGCCGGCATATCGCACTGACGGATGCCGGGCGGATTCTGTACAACGCGTCGTATCTGTCGATCATGAACATCGCCGAGGCGGCGGAGGCCGTGCGTCGGACCGACAAGCACGCGCTGATGGTCTGCGTGTCGCACACGTTCTCCGCGCTGTGGCTGTCGTCGCGGCTGCCCGCGTTTCGCGAGCGGTTTCCGGATATCCAGCTGCACGTGATCGTCACCGAGCATTTCATGGAGCTCGACGGGCTCATCGAGCCTGATGTGATCATCACGAAGAACCCGCCGCGCGAGCCTGAGTTCGAAGCCGAGCCGCTGTTCCACGACATCGTGTATCCGGTGTGCAGCCCGTCGTTTCACGAGCGGCATTTTCATGGCCGGTCGCTGAAGCCGCTGGATCTGCTGTCGAGCCCGACGCTGAACCTGTCGATGCTCGGCCGTGCGCAGGTGTGCGAGCACGTCGACTGGCGCGTGTGGCGCAATTGGTTCCAGCAGAGCGACGGCACCGATACACTGGCCGCGAACAAGTATCTGGAAAGCAACGACTACCGACTGCTGGTCGCGCAGGCCGAGGCCGGCGAGGGCACGCTGCTGGGCTGGCACCACCTCGTGCACCGGCAGATCGAAGAGGGTGTGCTAGTTCAGCCGGTTCAGGATGTCCTCGTGTTTCGTGACCGCCATCATTACCTGATCACGCACCGGAATGCGCACCCGCGCCCGGAGTACCGGCTGTTCCGTCAGTGGCTGCGCGACGAGGTCGGTATCATGATGCGCGGCTGGCTCGATGCCGGCGTCGAAATCGGTCGATAGCACGCTGCCCGGGTACCTTCGTCAACGCGGGCGAGTGGTTCGTGAGCGACGGAATGAGCAAAGTCGCTCGTGATAAGAGCCGGCGCTGGGCTTCGGTCGGGCGGCCCTCTGCTTGATAGGCGATACCAGACTTCGCTATCGGCAGCCTGATCCACTGGACCAGCCGCTCAAATCTCTAGTTGGGACGCGTCGAGACCGTTTCGTCGTTAAAGGTAGCGACGAGAAGGCATCGCAAACACGCGCACAAATCGGTGAGAACGGTGCGGATGATAGGGACCGTTGTGGGTTCAGAGTCGTTCGCGTCGTCCCAGAACCGCCCTTTGCGGTCGAGTGCCGATTGTGACGTCCGAATGAACGCGCCCGCGAGATAATGCAATTATCACTATGCTGCGATTGCCCGTTCAAACTTAGATTCCGCACAACGCGTGATTGCCACTGTCTGCGTCGCAGGGGAGTTGACACCGCGCTTCGCAAGCCGCGGCCAATGAAAACTTGCCATGCAAACGGTGACGCGTTCAATTCGGTCTACGGCTGTCACGCCAGTTACTCCACCACCTTGAACACGCGGTTCTTCGCGATGACACCGGCTTTCGGCACTTTGCCATCGTCCTCAGCGGCGGGCCGCAGATGCCGATCGTCGAGCGCCGGCCCCGTATAACGGCTGCGCGGCCGGATCACCCGGCCGACGCGCAACTGCTCGATGCAATGCGCGAGCAGCCCAACGCTGCGCGCGATCGCGAACAGTCCGAACGCCGCATCGCGCGGCAATCGAAGCTGCACCGACAGCATCGCGAGCGCGACATCGATGGTCGGGCGCTGGCCGGTGAGCGTCGTGACCTTGTCGACGAAGTGCGCGAGCTCAGGGGGCGGATCGAGTCGCGGGACCAGCGCGGCCGCGCGCGGATCGCCGTCAGGGTAAAGATGATGGCCGAAACCGGGAAGCGGGATCGCGGACTTCAGGTGATGATCGACGACGCGCTCGGCGCCCAATCGTTGCACGTCGGCGAACACCGCACGCACGCGTCCCGACGCGTCGCCGTGCAGCGGCCCCGACAGCGTCGCGAGCCCCGTCAGCAGGCAGCCTGCCAGCGCCGCGCCGGTCGATGCGGTGATGCGCGCGGCGAATGCCGAACTCGTGATCTCGTGATCGGCGACCAGAACCATCGCGCGGCGCAGCAGGTCTGCGCCATGGCTGTCGAGGCCCCAGCCGGCCGCGAGCCGCTGATGGGTGCAGAGCGGGCTTGCGCCGGCATCGTCATGCGCGCCGAACGCGCGTGACACGATCGCGACAAGCTGCCCTGCCTCGATGTGCAACGCGCTGTCGAGCCGGCCCAGCGTCGAATGGTCGTGTGCGGCCAGCGTCGCGAGCATCGTGAACGCGCATTGCCGATCGCGCTTGCCGGGCGGCAGCACGATCGCCGGCGCGTCGAACGATACGGGTGCGGTGGCCTGCCAAAGCAGCGCAGCCGTTTCCTCGAGCGTGGCGGTATCGGCAAGTTGAATGCTGTCGCGGCCGCGATACCACGCGCGGCCCTTCGAGAACGTGGTGATGCCGCTGTAGATGCACGGCTCGGCGCCGAAGATCGTGCTGGCCGCGAGCGCCGACCGCTTGCGGCCGACTTGTTTCTTGCGGCACAGCGCGACCACGTCCTCGGCGCGATACAGGCTCTTGCGTGGATCGTCGGGATCCTGCATCACGGCGATGCTGCCGCGGCTCGCGTACGCGTAGACCGTCTGCGCCCGTACACCGAGCCGCCGCGCCGCTTCCATCAGGGTGATCCAGTTCTGCATGGGGAGTCGTGATGAGGATGCGGCCGGTGCGCGGCCGCTTGCGCCGACTATAGACCGGGTTCAGTTGAATGTCATCTCGGCCGCGCGCCGCTCGAGCACCTCGACGAGGATGTCGCCGGGCGCGCGCACGAAACAGCCGCGCACGCCGGCGCGGATCCGCGTGACGGGCTGGACGATCTCGGCGCCGTTGTCGACCAGATGCGCGTAGGCCGCATCCAGATCCTCGACCAGCACGCCGAAGTGGTCGATCCCTTGCACGCGGGCGCCGTCCGGTACGATCGCCGAACGCGCGTGCGGCAGCGCCGTGATGAACAGGTTGATGGCGCCGATCCGCAGGTCGACGCGGCCCGGGCGCCGCACGATTTCGGCGTTCAGGCAGCGCGCGAACCACGCGGCGGTGGCCTCGGCATCAGCCGAGCAGAGTTGCAGATGATCCCATTTGAATTCGATCATGGTCGTGGTCGGTGGGTGCATGAGCCCCCGGAGGGGCCGATAAAGCGGTTGCATGGGGTCAGAGCTCGATGCGCGAGAGCTTGCCGAGCAGCACGGAGTACGACAGTGTGCCGACGAGGCAGATCGCGCCCATCAGGTTCAGCGCCCAGAAGAAGCTACCGGTGTGCTGGGTCACGTAGCCGATCATTAGCGGCGTGGTCACGGCCGCGATATTGGCCGCGAGGCTCGTGATGCTGCTGGTGAGGCCGACATAACGTTTGGGCGCGATTTCGGACACCGCCGCCCAAGACATCGAGCCGACGCCCTGCGCAAAGAACGCGACGGTCAGGATCGAGATTACCAACGCGTTCGAATGCACGAAGTTGACGAGCACGATCGATGCGCCGAGGAAGGTGCCGATCACGAGCGGCGCCTTGCGCGATGACGACATCGACACACCGCGCCGGATGCAAAGATCGGACAAATAGCCGGCGATCAGGATGCCCAGCGTGGCGCCGATGAACGGCATCGCCTGGAAGAAACCGACCTTGATCATCGACATGTGCCGTTCCTCGAGCAGGTAGGTCATGAACCAGGTCGTGAAGAACACCAGCAGCGTGTTGTTGCAGAACTTGCCGAGACAGATCGCGAGGACCTGCCGATAGCCGAGCAGACGCAGCGCCATGCGCCAGTCGAATGGATCGCGCGCGGTCACCACCGGACGACCTTCGGTGATGTAATCCAACTCGGCTGCGTTGACGCCGCGATGGCGCGACGGGTCGCGATAAAGCCGATACCAGACGACGCTGAACAGGACGCCGAACGTGCCTGTCGCGAAGAACACGGCGCGCCAGCCGAATGCCGACGAGATCCACAGCAGCAGGCCGGTGAAAAGCGGCGTGCCGATGTACTGGCCCATCACGTACACGCTCGTTGCGAAGCCGCGCTCCTGGACCGGAAACCACATCGTCACCACACGCGCGTTCGACGGGAATGCGGGCGCCTCGAGCGCACCCATCGCAAGCCGCGAGCCGAGCAACATGTGGTAGCCATGCGCAAGCCCCTGCGTCAGCGTCGCCAGCGACCAGCCGACGAGCGACAGCGCGTATGCCATGCGCGAGCCCAGCCAATCGGTGAGCACGCCCGCCGGCAGTAGCGCCATGGAGTAGGCGAGGCCGAACACGGCGAACAGCTCGCCCATCTGCACGCGCGTGAGCGCGAGATCCTTCGATAGTGCGGGCGCGACGATGCCGAGCGCCGAGCGGTCGACGTAGTTGAGGATCGTTGCCACGAGCAGCATCGACAGTACGCCGTAACGCACCCTCGAGCGTCTTGCGGCGCCGGCGTGTGCTTCGAGTCCGCCCATGGCCGAAACCTGCTCTTCTGCGGTTTTCAATGTCGTCTCCTATTTTTATGGGGGTTGCGCCGGCGCACTTGCCGTGTGCGCGCGTGCGGTCAGCCGCGTCCGACGAAGGGCATCGCGCTCGCCATGATCGTCATGTTCAGAATGTTGGCTTTGAGCGGCAGGTTGGCCATCTGCACGATCGCACTCGCGACATGCGCAACGTCGACGCGCGGCTCGGGCGCGATGCGGCCGTCGGCCTGCAGCACGCCCCGGTCCATGCGTTCGGTGAGCGAGGTCGCGGCGTTGCCGATATCGATCTGGCCGCACGCGATGTTGTACGGCCGGCCATCGATGGCAAGCGAGCGCGTGATGCCGAGGACGGCGTGCTTCGTGGCCGTGTACGCGATCGTGTTCGGGCGCGGGCTGTGGGCTGAGATCGAGCCGTTGTTGATGATGCGCCCGCCTTGCGGCGTCTGGCGCTTCATCTGGCGCCACGCGGCGCGTGCGCACAGGAACACTCCGGTCAGGTTGGTCGCGACCACGTCGTTCCAGAATTGCAGCGTGTAATCGTCGATCGGCACGGCGCCGGCGTTGCGGCCCGCGTTGTTGAACAGCACGTCGAGGCGCCCAA
Source organism: Burkholderia latens (assembly GCF_902499045.1). Lineage (GTDB taxonomy): Bacteria > Pseudomonadota > Gammaproteobacteria > Burkholderiales > Burkholderiaceae > Burkholderia > Burkholderia latens. The sequence goes on from NZ_CABVPL010000004.1 coordinate 142,336, forward strand.
ACGTGCGCGCGATCTGTGCGAAGCTCGCGTCGACCGATGCTTCGTCGGACACGTCGGTCGGAATCGTCGCTGCCACGCCACCGGCACGCTCGATGGTCTCTTGCGTCGCGAGTAGTGGATCGATGCGCCGGCCGAGCAGCGCGACGCTGAAACCTGCTTGCGCGAGCGCTACTGCAGCGGCCTGTCCGATGCCGGTGCCGGCGCCCGTCACCGCCGCGATTTTTTTTCCTATCTGCATTTTCACGACCTCGTGTTCGGTTCGTTGAGCATGAGAAAAGGATTGCGCGGCGGCGACGCCGCAGCAATCTTGATTCGTTCAATCAACATCAACTGCCCCGTCCTGACGGGCGCAAATCAGGGTTTTCCTGAGTTCGTGGCGGTGCCGCGCGCGCGCTGCCGCTGCCTCGCACGACGGGGATATGCCCGGAGGCGTTCGGGCCATCCGGCGGCGCGCACGGCCGTGCGGACATGTTGATCGAATCAATCAAGATTGACCCGCGCCGACCGCGATTCGTAGGCTGTGCTCCGTTATCCGAACCAAGGACGAGACCATGCCTGACAACAATCGCACCCAGCTGCTGGTTGCGCGACGCGTTCCCGCTACGGTGGCCGCACGCGCGGCAGCCGAATTCAACGCCTATGTGACGGACGCCGACATGGACGCCCCGTCCGTCGTCGAGTTCTGCAACCGCTATCAGACGCCGGCGGTGCTGATCGGCAAGAAATCAGGACTGCAGGCCGAGCACATTGCGGCATTGCCGTCGAGCGTGAAGATCATCGCGAACGCGAGCGCCGGCTACGACCACATGGATGTCGCCGCCGCACGCGCACGCGGAATCGTGGTCAGCAACGCACCCGACGCGCTGACCGACTGCACGGCCGATTTCACGATGCTGCTGATGCTGGCCGCGTGTCGGCGTGCGTCGGAGTACGAGCGCATCGTGCGGGCCGGATGGGGAAAGTCGTTCGGCATGACCGACATGCTCGGCACGCGCGTGAACGGCAAGACGCTCGGGATTGTCGGTTTCGGCCGGATCGGCCGTGCAGTCGCGCAGCGTGCGCGCGGCTTCGGGATGAAGATCGTCTATACCGACCGGCGTCCCGCAGCGCCCGAGATCGAGGCTGGCGCGCGCTATTACGGGGATCTCGACACGCTGCTGCCGCAGTGCGACGTCCTCACGTTGCATGTGCCCGGCGGCGGCACGCCGTTGATGACACGCCGCGAATTCGGCTTGCTGCATGATGGTGCGGTGTTCGTGAATGCGGCGCGCGGCAGTCTCGTCGACGAGGATGCGCTGTACGACGCGTTGACCTCGCATCGGCTGTTCGCCGCGGGGCTTGACGTTTATTGGAACGAGCCCAACATCGATCCGCGCTTTGCCACACTCGACAATGTGTTTCTGTCGCCGCACATGGCCAGTGCGACCATCGAGACGCGCGACAAGATGGGGCTTACCGCGCTCGACAATGTCGCGGCCGTGCTTGACGGGAGGAGAGCGCCGAACGCGCTGTGAGGACGGCGGCCGCGTGCGCTGGTCCATGCCGGGGTATCCGATCGCGGGAGCCCTGGCAGTCGGCGCGTCGTTACTTCAACAACCCGTGCGCTATCAGCACCTCGTGCGCGGCCCTGAACGGGCGGAGGCCATGCGGAATACCCGAATAAGCAGCCAGATGCACCAGCGTCGCTTTTGTCTCGTCAAGGGACGACGGACGCCCTGGCCGGTCAGCGCGGCGACATCGTCAGATGTGAAGAAGCGCCCGATCAGCGGCAGGCGGGGAGACATTGCCGTGTGCGGCGGACTACGCTGGACCGGCGTGTCGGTCGCGTCGGGCGCGACGACATTGACGGTGATGCCTCTCGGCTTCGGTGCACTTGCCGCGTTGTCCGTCGACCTGCTTGCGCTCGGCATCGGTGTCTCGCTCGACTATGCGGTGACCCCAAATACGACTTGTCGCCGCGCCTGATGAACGTGGTGCTGCCGATCCCGGGCAAGCGCGACAGCGATTCGTGCTATGCAGAGGTGCCGTTGACCGCCCGGGTGCTAGGCGGTCGCCGCGCGTGACCGGCCCATCTTATCCTGGGCACCGCTACCGATCTCCTGCGGTCGCCACCAGCGATTTCAGCTTCACGTCGACGTTTGCAATCGCCGCCGGCGTCACGTCGATTCCGTGTTCGACCAGCATTCTTGCCACGCGCATCTCCTTCACGAATCCCGCTGCGCGGCCGAAGCCGCTCGCGGCGACGAGCCGCGCACCTGCATCGAAATGGAAATGGATCTCCGCGTCGTCGCCGAGCACACGCGCGACCGTCCGCACGCCAAGTGCCGGTTCTCCGGCCACCTGCAGTTGCGCGTCGTATTGATCGGACCAGAACCACAGCATCTCGCGATACGGTTCGTCGGCGCCGAGCATGTTGCGTGCGGCGACGCGCGCCTGCGTTTCAGCGCCGTGCCAGGTTTCCTGACGCACGAGCCGCCCTGACGCCCTGCTCGGGAACACCGCGACATCGCCGGCTGCATAGATGCCGCGCGCCGACGTCTCGAGCCGCGCGTTCACGACGATCCCGCGTTCGACGACGAGGCCCGCGTCGCGCGCAAGTTCGTCGGCCGGTTCGATCCCGATGCCGGCCACCACCGTGTCGGCGATCAGCGTGTCGCCGTCGTCGAGCACGACGGCCAGCGCGCCGTCCGGCCTGCGCTCGATCGCGACGGGCCGGCGGTTCAGGCCGATCGCGACGCCTCGCGCCACATGCAGCGCATGCACGCGTGCCGCGATCGGCTCCGGCACGGCGCGCCCGAGCAGGCGCGATGCTGCATCGAGCACGGTCACGCGGCAGCCGCGCGAGCGTGCCGACGCCGCCACTTCGAGACCGATGAAGCCGCCGCCGATCAGCACGACGCGCGCACCGGGCACGAGCCGCGCGCCGAGCGCCGCCGCGTCGTCGAGCGTGCGCAATACGAATACGCCGTCCAGTTCCGCGCCCGGAATCGCGAGGCGGCGCGCGCGAGCGCCGGTCGCGAGCAGCAGCGCGTCGTAGTCGAAGCGGCGGCCGCCCGACACATGCAGCACGCGCGCCGCCGGATCGATCCGCTCGACCGTCGCGACGATCGGCTCGATGCCGTCGGCGCGCCACGCATCCGGATCGCGCAGCCCGCATTGCGCGGCGCTGCGCTCGCCGGTCAGCACACCCTTCGACAACGGCGGCCGCTCGTACGGCAAGTGCGCCTCCGCGCCGATCAGCACGATGCGCCCGCGCCAGCCGCACTCGCGCAGCACCTGCGCCGCCCGGCCGCCCGCATGGCCCGCGCCGACGATCGCCATCACCCGCTCGTTCGCCATCGCGTCACACCTCGATCAGGATGCGGCCGTCCTCGACCTTCGCGCGGTAGGTGCGCAGCTTTTCGCACGCGGGCGCCGACAGCGCCCGGCCGTCGCGCACGTCGAAGCGCCCGTTGTGCTTCGGGCATTCGATCACGTGATCGATCACGAGACCGTCCGCGAGATGCACGTGCTCGTGCGTGCACAGCCCGTCGCTCGCATAGACGTTTCCGTCGATCCGGTAGATCGCGTACGTGCGGCCGTCGTGGTCGAAGCGCGCGACGTCTTCGTCGTCGATGTCGTCGAGGGCGCCGGTGTCGATCCATTGCGTCATGATGTGTGTCTCCTGGGTTGGAATACGGGTGGCCGGTCACGCCCGCACCGCGTCCGGCACCGGCCGCACGACGAAATGGGACGGATCGCGCGTCTGCCGGACGAGCGCCGGCACGATCTCCGCGTATGCGGCCAGCGTGCTGCGGTACGGCGGCGGCATGTCGGCCTCCACGGCTTCGTGCAGTTTCGGCAGCGCGTGGAACGGCACCATCGGGAACATGTGGTGTTCGACGTGATAGTTCATGTTCCAGTACAGGAAGCGGAACACCGCATTCATCCTCACGGTCCGGCAGTTGCGCCGGTGATCGAGCACGTTCTCCGGCATGCCGGCGTGCTGCGTGAGGCCGAAGTACAGGTACAGCCACGCGCCGTAGAGGCTCGGCAGCCCGATGTACAGCAGCGGCAGGATCGTGTGCCAGTACAACGATGCGCCGATCACGATCGCATAAACGCTCAGATGAACGCGCGCCTCGCGCACGGCCTTCGGCCACTCCGACTCGGGCACGTAGGTGCGCTCCTCGTCGTCGAGCCGGCCCGCGCACGCCAGCACGACCATCTTGCGCAGCTCGCTCGCCACATGCTTGAGCGCAACCACGTTCAGCGCGAGCCCGAGCCAGTCGGTCGGCTTCGGTGCGGCGATTTCCGGATCGCGCCCGACGACCAGCGTGTCGGTGTGGTGCCGCGCATGGCTCCAGCGCCATACCGTCGCGCGGCGGAACACCTGGAACGACGCGATCTGGTACAGCACGTCGTTCATCCAGCGCGTGCGGAACGCGGTGCCGTGTCCGCACTCGTGCCAGCGCGAGTCCGCCGGGCTGCAGTAGAGCGTGCCGTACACGAAGAACGCGGGGATCGCCCACGCGGAATGCGCGCGCCAGGCGAGCCACGCGAGCACGCCGCTCGCGACGATCGCCGCGTACCAGATCAGCGTGTCGCGGATCGCACGCGCATCGTCGCGCTGCATCAGCTGCTTCATCAGCGGCCGCGGCACCGGGCACCGGTACCACTCGGCGTTGACGAGGCCCGCGGCCCGCGCACGCTCGGCGGCGCCGCCGATCATTCGGTATTCCTGACGGCGCGCCGCCGCGTTGCGGTCGTGCGCCTGGTCGTCCGTATGGGTCACGCGTGTCTCCTGGTTGTTCGTTTGCGGGAAGCGCGGCGAACGCTTCGCATGCGTTCGAAATTAGGCGACGGCCATGACCCGCTCAATCGAAACGTTGACGAAATTTCGCCATCGCTTTAGCGTTCCGGACAGCGCCACACCCCGCAGGCGACGACAGACAAACACGGAGACGACCATGGCCGACCCCACCGGTCCGCGCTGGCGCAAGCGCACCGCGCGCTTCGACGAGATCGCTGCGCTCGCCGGGGTCAGCACGACCACCGTCGACCGCGTGCTGAACGAGCGCGGCAGCGTGTCCGCGCAGGCGCGCGAGCGCGTGGTCGCGGCCGCGCGCCAGCTCGGCGTGCCGCGCCAGTTGCCCGACACGCGGCACGGGCTGCTTCACGTCGACGTGCTGCTGCCCGACACCGACGCGCCGTTCTTCCGGCGGCTGCAGCTGGCGGTGCAACGCTCGCTGCAGATGCTCGACCGGCGCGTGGTCGTGCACCGGACCATCCTGCCCGCCGCGGACGACGAGCGCGCGGCCGCGCTGATCGAACGGCCCGCGTACCGGCGCGCGGCACTGATCGTCACCGCGCGCGACACGCCGCGCGTGCGCGACGCGCTGGCCGGCGCGATCGCGCGCGGCGAGACCGTCGTCACGATGGTCACCGACATCGGCGGCGTCGACCGCGTGCACTACGCGGGCATCGACAATTACCGCGCCGGACGCACGGCCGGCTACTACATCGGCCGCCTCGCGGCGCGCCCCGGCCGCGTGCTGCTGCTGGGCGGGCGCATGGGCTACCGCGCGCACGCCGACCGGATGGCCGGCTGCATCGACCAGTTGCGGGAAGCATTTCCCGATCTCCGCTGCGACGACGCACCGATCGAAACGCTCGACCAGGACGATCGCTGCTACCGCGCGGTGACGAACGCGCTGCACGCGCCCGACGACATCGTCGGGATCTACAACAGCGGCGCCGGCTCGGCCGGCATCGAGGCCGCGCTGCGCAAGGCGGGCGCGGCCGGGCGTGTCGTCTGGATCGGGCACGAGATGATCGACCTGCACCGCGCCTACATCGAAGCCGGCTCGATGGACATCGCGATCGACCAGGATCCGGACGGCCAGGCGATTTCCGCGCTGCAGCACGTATTGCACGCGTGCGGCATCGTCGAACAGCCGCCGCCGGGCGACCCGGTCGAATTCCGCGTGTTCTGCTCGGCCAACGTGCGCACCAGCGCGTACCTGCCGGCCTGACGCCCGCCGCGCATCGCGCGGACGCGCGCCGCAAAAAAAATCGACCGCCGCATGGGCGATTTTTCGTCAACGTTTGTCATGCAGGCCGCGCCGCACGCTCGTACATTTGGCAGCCATCCAGAACAGGAACGGATGGAGACGATGGCTGAAGCGATCCTCATCGGCGTGAACCTCGACGGCGTGCTCGAACACGACGGCCTGCCGCTGCCCACGCCCGCCGAGCGGTTCCGGATGATCGCTGCCGCCGGCGTGTTCGACTACGTCGAGAAGAACCCGGTGCGCGGCGAGGACCTGTCGCCGTACTTCGCGCTCGTCGACCGGCACGCGCTGCCGATCCGCGTGATCGGCGGCATCTGGTGCGCCGGCCGCGACGAAGCGCACGTCGCGGAGATCGTCGACGCCGGCGCGCGGTTCGGCAGCACGGTGCTCAATTGCCAGCTGTATGCGCACCATGCGGACGGCCATCCGCTGTCGGACCGCGAAGTCGCCGATTTCTACCTGCGCGCATACGAACGCGGCGAGCCGGTCGGCTGCCTGCCGAGCCTCGAAGTGCACGTCGACATGTGGAGCGAGGATTTCATGAGGATCGCGCGCGTCGCGCAATGCGTCGAGCAAACAGGCGTGCCGTTCCGGATCACGCTGGACCATTCGCACCTGCTGTTCAAGATCGGCAATCGCCCCGAACTCGATGCGTCGGGCCTGCGCGGGCCGGTCGACAGCGTGCGGCAGCTGCTCGACCCGGCCTCGCCGTCGGCCGTCTACGCCGACTGGATCGCACGCGGCTGGGTCCGGCACGCGCATGCGCGCAGCGTGATTCCGAACAATCCGGAGAACCGCTGGATGCGCCGCGCGGACGGACGGCCCGGCCGCGGGATCCAGTACCCGTTCGTCGAACCGGTACCGGGCGCGTATCACGGCGAATGGCGCGCGGCGCCGCTCGACACGTGGAAGACGGCGCTGCGGCACCTGCTGCAGTGGCAGGTTCACGCGCGGGCGACACGGCTCGAACAGATCAGCTGCGAGTTCATCCCGTTTCCCGACTACGGTGGCGGCGCGCGCTATTCGATCTTCGACAACAACGTCGCGTGCGCGCAATGGCTGCGCGACACGTGGCGCGCACTCGCGGCGCAACCGGCGGATGCGCCGGCCGATCCCACAGCGCGCGAGCTCACGTAATCCTGCCTAGCCCCACTCGACACCGAGGAAAGAACGATGACGCAACCCGCCTTTCATTTTTCGCTGAACCGGATGAGCGCGCCGCGCCTGCCGTTCGACCGCTATGTCGCGCTGTGCCGCCGGCTCGGCATCGACTCGATCGAGATCCGCAACGATCTCGACGGCGTCGAGATCACCGACGGCACGCCGGCTTCGGCCGTGCGCGCGACGGCCGAAGCCGGCGGCGTGACGATCCTGACGATCAATGCGCTGCAGCGCTTCGAGCAATGGAATGCCGAGCGCGCGGACGAAGCGACGGTGCTCGCCGACTACGCCGCGCAATGCGGCGCGCGCGCGCTGGTGCTGTGCCCGACCAACAGCCACGGCGACACGCGCGACGCCGACGCACGCCATGCCGATCTCGTGAACGCACTGAAGGCGCTCGGGCCGATCCTCGCTGCGCGCGGCCTGCTCGGCTTCATCGAGCCGCTCGGCTTCGAGGAGTGCGCGCTGCGCCGCAAGTCGGACGCGGTGAAGGGCATCCATGCAGCGGCCGGCGAACGGGTATTCCGGCTCGTGCACGATACGTTCCACCATCACCTGTCCGATGAGGACATCTTCTTCCCGAACCTGACGGGCCTCGTGCACATCTCGGGCGTCGACGAAAGCGATCTGCCGGTCGACCGGATGCGCGACAGCCATCGCGTGCTGGTCGGCGGCGCCGACCGGCTCGGCAATATCCGGCAACTGCGCGAGTTGCTCGCGCGCGGATATCACGGCGCATTTTCGTTCGAGCCATTCGCGACCGAAATCGCGGAAGCGGACGACATCGAAGACCGGCTGCGCGCCAGCATCGAATATATCCGCGAGGAGCTGGCCGCTCGCTGAGCGTCGCGACGGCATGGATCGGCGGCGCGGCCGGTGCGTGCCGCGCGCTCGCGACACGACGGAATCAACAGGAGAACGGCATGATCGAATTCGCTTTGTTCGGTGCGGGAAGAATCGGGAAGATTCACGCGGCGAATCTCGCGCGCCACCCCGGCGCGAAACTCAAGTACGTGATCGACCGCCATGCGCCGTCGGCCGACGCCCTCGCGCTTGCGCACGGCGCGCAGGTCGCCGATGCCGAACGCGCGCTCGGCGACGCGGCCGTCGACGCGGTCGTGATCGCGTCGAACACCGATACGCACGCAGACCTGATCGTCGCGGCGGCAAACGCGGGCAAGGCGGTGTTCTGCGAGAAGCCGGTCGATCTGACCGTCGCGCGCTCGCGCGAATGTGCGGAGGTCGTGCGCCGCCGCGGCGTGACCTGCATGATCGGCTTCCAGCGTCGCTTCGATCCGACCTTCGCCGCACTGAAGGCGCGCGTCGAGCGCGGCGACATCGGCGCGCCGGAAATGCTGATCGTCACGAGCCGCGACCCGGGCGCGCCGCCCGTCGACTACATCCGCAGCTCGGGCGGCATCTTCAAGGACATGCTGATCCACGACTTCGACGTGTTCCGCTGGATCCTGGGCGACGAAGCCCAAACGCTGCATGCGACCGGCAGCTGCCTGACCGATCCGGCCGTGCGCGACGCCGGCGACATCGATTCGACCGCGGACACGATCCGCACGCGGCGCGGGTTGCTGTGCCAGATAAACACGTCGCGCCGCGCGGCGTACGGCTACGACCAGCGCTTCGAGCTGCTCGGCAACAACGGGATGCTGCAGGCCGGCAACGTGCGGCCGACCGAGGTCACCGCATGGTCGGCGAACGGCATCGCGACCGACGTGCCGGAGCCGTTCTTCCTCGAGCGCTACCGGCACGCGTACGCGGCCGAGATCGCGCACTTCGTCGATGCGCTGCGCGACGGCACGGCACTCAGGACCACGATCGACGACGGGCTCGCCGCGCTCGAGCTGGCCGAGGCCGCGATGACATCGTGGCGCACGGGGCGCGTGGTCGAGCTGTAATGGACGCGGCGGCGGCCGGCGGCGACACGTCACTGTGGCCTTGTGGCACTGTCGGCGCGAACCCGATACACAGGATCCGGCGGGTGGTTGGGGCGGCTCGCCGGATGGCTTGCTGGAGAACGCGCGGCGGAGCCGTGAAAGAAACCGTGCCATTACGCAGCGATCGTCCATTCGAACTCCGGTTCCGCACAACGCTCGGCAGTTGGCTGCTAGCGGCCCAGGGGAGCTGCTACTGATCTTGGTGACGCTGGGCGCTGTGACAATTTAAATTCGCTGCGTCTTATATGAGCAGCAGTTCGGCCCACGCACGCGAGGAGCGAGTGCATCCGACGTTGCAGGATGGGCGGCTAAAGGCGATTGTGAGGGATCAGCACGGTGTTCGACGCCAATGCTTACGAGCTCTGCGTCATCGCCGTCTACATGGGGTACTTCGCGAAGCTGCTGAGAATTGACTTCAACACCAATCGAGCCGAAGCTTTTGATGTTATGTCGATTGGGTTGCGCGACCGGAACGGAACGTAGCTTCCGACATTCGAGCCGGGAGCACATCTACAGATAGCGATTCCCTCTGTCGACGGGCATGGTTGGCATATCCGTCACTATTCGTTAAGCAACATGACCCTGAACCAGAATTTGGTCCCGGCTGGACGCGGAGATTTCCGACTCGTGAGGCTGGCGCAATTTCCGTCCCAGTCTTAGCTGGAAAATTCCGGCTCTTCGGGGCGGGCCGAACCGGCCCGATCGGCGCACTGGCGGGCGAATTCCGCCGGTGTCATCCACTGCGGCGCGGAGTGAGGGCGCGCCTCGTTATAGTACTCGCGCCAGACTTCAATTTTGCGTCTGGCGTCCTCGAGCGACAAGAACCAGTGTGCGTTGAGGCATTCCTCCCGAAAACGTCCGTTGAAGGTCATGTGGCGTCTCCCATGATTTCATGGGTTGTCGCCACCCAGATGCCACGAGCCGACCAGGAACCGCCAGCACGACGCGAGAAGAGTGGCAGACTACGAAGACAGGCGCCCGCCTGCCGGCATGGTGTCGCACCGGACGGACCGCGGCTTCTTCAGAAGCCGAAAAGACGCTGCGGATTGTCGACGAGTATCAGCTTGCGGGTGGATGCATCGGGAACCCATTCGGCCAGCCTGTTCAGTCCGCCCCCATCATCGATGTCGCGCGGCGGCGCGACATCCGTCGGCTTGCGGCCGGCCACGGGTGCGCTGCCCGGATGAGGCCAGTCGCTGCCCCACAGTATGCGCTCGGGATTGGCCGCCACGAGTGCCCGGGCAAACGGCGCGATGTTGCGGTAATCGGGAAGGTCGTCGGACGAGTAGTAGGGCCCGGAGATCTTGACGTATATCCGGCCCGAACGCAGCAGGTCCAGCACCATTGGGAATCCCGGCTGGTCCAGCGAAGCGGACGCGTCAAGGCCGGCGAAGTGGTCGAGGACGAGTGGCACGGGCAGATCCGCGAGCTGCGTCTTCAGCGCATTGAGGACGGGCAGGCGTGCATACGTTTGCAGGTGCCAGCGCAGGCCACTGATCTGGCGCGAGGTCGCCGCGAAGCGCCGCACTGCTTCGGCGGGATCGACGTCGGCTGTGAGCCCGAGAAACACACGGACCGCGCGTATCCCGCCGGTGTCTAAGCGTTCGATCTCCTCACGAGAGGTGCTGCCGTTGATCAGTGCAACGCCGCGTGCGCGATCCATGCCCAACTGGGCGATTGCGTCCACCGTCACGCGGTTGTCGGTGCCATACGGCGATGGCGTGACGATCACCGCGCGCCCGATACCAAGCGCCGAATGCAGCCTGCGCAGATCGGAGGCCGTCGCGGGCGGCGCGCTGTAGGTTCGCTTTGCGGCATAGGAAAAGCGCGCCGGGTCGAATACGTGGCAGTGCGCGTCGCATGCGTGTGCGGGCACGGCAAAGTCAAGCTTCGTTCGGACGGTGGGCGCGCCGGTCCCGGTCGCCCGCGCAACACTTCCCGTTGCGGCCAGAGCAAGGGATGCACCGAGCTTGAGGATGTCACGGCGGGACAAGGAGGGGTTTGTCATGGGACAGTTGCGGCTGCGTTGCATGAATGGGTCAATCCCGCGGACGGACCTGCCGACGTGCCAAGAAGGACGCCAGGCAGAAAGCCACGGAGCGGCGCACGGATAGGGGGCCGGAAGCGGATCATGCATGCGGCAGGCGTCCTTTCGCAGCAGTTTGCGAAAGGACGGGGTCTAACCGGCCGCCAGCCGGTACCGGTGCGGATGCCGATGCGGAAGGCTGCATCAGGCGGCGCGGAATTCCTCGCTGGCGACTGTCCACGCGAGGGCCTGTTCGCTGAGGCTGAAGCCGAGGCCCGGGCGGTTCGGTACATACATCCGGCCACCCCGCAGTTCCAACCGTTCGTTGAACAGCGGCTCCAGCCACTCGAAGTGCTCGAGCCACGGCTCGTTCTCGAACGCGGCGGCCAGATGCAGATGGATCTCCATCGCGAAGTGGGGCGCGAGTCTTAGGCCCTTCAGGCTCGCGAACTGCATGATCTGCAGGAACGGCGTGATGCCACCGACGCGTGGCGCGTCCGGCTGGACGAAGTCCGCGCCGCGCGCCTCGATCAGTTGCGCGTGTTCACCGAAGCTCGTGAGCATTTCGCCCGTGGCGATCGCCGTGTCGAGCGACACGGCCAGCGCGGCATGCCCCTCGAAATCGTACGCATCTAGCGGCTCCTCGATCCATGTGAGCTCGAGTTCTTCGAGCCCGCGGCAGGCGCGCTGCGCCTTCAGGCGATCCCACTGCTGGTTCGCGTCGACCATCAGTGGGAAATCTGGGCCCAGCAGTTCACGCACGGCCGAAACACGCCGGAAGTCTTCGTGCAGGTCTGGCTGGCCGACTTTCAGCTTGATGCCGCCGATGCCGCTTTCTCGGGACCGTTTTACGTTTTCCAGTATCTGCTCAAGCGGCGTGGACAGGTAGCCGCCCGAGGTGTTGTAGCACTGCACCGAGTCTCGATGCGCCCCAAGGAGCTTCGCGAGCGGCAGGTTCGCGCGTTTGGCCTTCATATCCCACAGCGCGATGTCAAACGGAGCGATGGCCTGCGTGGTCAGGCCGCTGCGGCCCATCGATGCGCCTGCCCACAGCAGCTTGTTGAAGATTTTTGCAATGTCATTCGGATCCTCACCTATTAGCGCGGGTGCCAGTTCCTTCGCATGGGCGAACATGCCGTGGCCGCCAGCTCGTTTCGAGTAGCCGAAACCGATGCCCGAGTGTCCCTGCTCGCTGCGCATCTCCGCGAAGATGAAGGCGATTTCCGTGAGCGGCTTTTGCCGGCCTGTGAGTACCTTTGCGTCGCTGATGGGCGCCTCGAGCGGCAAGAAAGTCAGCGACACCTTGACCGACGAAATGCGGTCGGTCGTCGCTTCGCCGGGTTGCAGCGCCGCGAGCGCCTGGGAGTTGAATGTTTGTGTTTGCGTGGACATCCTCGAATCTCCGGGCAGAAATTTAGCGGCTCAGTTCGTCAAGACTGAGACGGTGAATCGTGGGTACGATGAAGAGGTACGCGAATGCTGCGATCAGGCCGTGTGCACCCACATACAGCAGGGCGGAGTTAAATGAGCCGCTCGCATGCAGCAGGTAGCCGATGATTACGGGCGTCACGATGCCGGCGACGTTGCCAAGCGCATTGAATACGGCGCCCGTCACGCCGACCATTTCGCGCGGCGCGGTGTCGGCCACGACGCTGAAACCGAGGTTGCCAAAACCCTTGCCAAAGAACGCGAGGCTCATGACGGCCACCACAATCCACGGCGTGTCGATGTAGTTGCACAAGATCATCGAGGAACTGAGCAGCACGCCCGTCACGATGGGGGTCTTGCGTGCTACGGTGAGTGAGCCGCTGCGCCGCAGCAGTGCGTCCGAGGCGAAGCCAGAGGCGATCGCGCCGATCAGGCCGCATAGCGCGGGAATCGACGATACGAACCCGGCCTGCAGGATGTCGAAGCCGCGCTGCTTGACGAGGTAGATAGGGAACCACGTCACGTAGAACCAGGTAATCGCGGAGACGCAGTACTGGCCAAGGAACATCCCGAGCAGCATGCGGCTGCGAAACAGCAGGCCGATTTCAGCTATCTGCGAACGTTGCGCCTCGCCCGTGCGCGCACGGCTGCGGCTGCGCAGATCCACCAGGCCACCACCGTCGCGGATATACGAAAGCTCGGTTTCCGTCAGGCGCGGGTGGTCAGTCGGCAGGAAATAGTAACGGGACCACAGCGCTGCGATGACAAAGCCCACGCAGCCCATCGCGATGAACACGTACTGCCATCCGAGGGCGTAACACACCCAACCCATGAAGGGCGTGAATACGGCCAGCGAGAAGTACTGCGCGCTGTTGAAGATGGCCCCAGCGATGCCGCGCTCCGAAGATGGGAACCACGAGGCGATGACCCGCGTCGAGGCCGGTCCGACGGGCGACTCTGCCACGCCGAGCAGGAAGCGCAATGCCAGCAGCAACGGGAAGATCACACCGACGAATTCGACCAGTCCCATGCAAACGGTGAAGGCTGACCAGATCGCGACGGCCCAGAACATCGACTTCTTCGAGCCGATCCGGTCAGCGAGCCACCCGGACGGGATCATGAACAGCACATAGGCCCAGCTGAATGCCGAAAACAGGTATCCGATCTCGATGGTTGTAATGCGGAGTTCACGGCCCATATCCGTGCCAGCGACTGAAAGTGCTGCCCGGTCCCCGCTGCTCAGCGCGAGCACGATCGTGATCAGCGCCAGCATACCGAAGCGCCACCGGCCGCGGGCCGCGCCAGCGGCGTCTACGCCTGAGATGTCGGCCGCAGGCGGCCAGGTTCTTTCGTTACCGCTCATAGAACGTCTCCATGATTATTTTCAAATGCCTTGCCGTTCGGCGGATCGGCTCCGCGGCGTGGCGCGCACCGATCTGCCCCGCAGCTTGCATGCCGCCAGCGCTTCGCTGCCGAGGCCCGATGACAACGCTTTCATATGACAGCGTTTACACAGCGTAGAAATGCGGTAATCTCAAGTCAACGACAGATCCGTGCTCAACGGCGCGATTCTGGCGACCAGACCCAGATGATGGAAATCCGGCGCGATGCCGGGAAGATACGACGACCCAACCTGATGGCCGACACCTTCGACAATCCTGATGCACTGCTAAATTCGGCGACGCGGCCGGCGACCTTGCGCGATGTGGCGGAACTCGCCCGCGTGTCTTTCGTGACGGTATCGCGCGTCCTCAACCACCCGGAAAAGGTGTCCGTGAGCACCGCGAAGCGCGTGCGCGCGGCCATCAGGAAGACGGGCTACGTGCCGAACCTGCTCGCGGGAGGGCTGGCCATGCAGCGCAGCCGGCTAGTGATCGCGATCATTCCGACGTTTGCGCACCGCCCATTCATCAGCACGCTGACCGAGCTGGGTCTCGCGCTCGAGAAAGGCGGCTATCAACTGCTGGTGTGTCAATCAGGGTACTCCGGTGACCACGAGGCCTCGTTGGTCGAGTCCATTTTGATGCGCCGTCCGGATGCGATCGTCCTGACGACGCCGCTTCACAGCAAGCCGTTGAAGTCGATGCTGAAGCGACGCGGGATACCCGTGGTCGAAACGTGGCAGTTGCACGAGCATCCGGTGGATGCGCAGGTCGGGTTCGATCACGTCGCGGTCGGGCGCGCGATGGGTGAATTCATGGCGCGCAAAGGTTACGGTGCAGTCGGCCTGATCTGGAGCGGGGACGTCCGCGCGCAGCTGCGCCGCAAGGGATGCGTGACGGCGCTTGCGGGAGCGGGCGTCAAGGTGGTCGGAACCGAAATCGTCCCGGTTCCGGTGAGCGTGCGTGACGGCCGGCGAGCTTGCTCGCGATTGCTCGACGCGCGGAGGAAGCCCGACGCAATGATCTGCAGTATCGATCTGCTCGCACACGGCGTACTGATCGAAGCGCAGAGCCGTGGAATCGAGGTGCCTCGCGGACTGGCCATCATGGGTTTCGGCGATCTGGAACTGTCGGCGGATCTCGAGCCGCCGCTCACGACCGTGCGCGTCGATGCGCGAAAGATCGGCGCGTGTGCTGCCGCCATCCTATTGCGGCGTCTCGGCAGCGAACCGGCTTACGCCGATGCCGACAGTTCCGTCGATGTCGGGTTCGAGATCGTGCCGCGTGGGACCGCATGACCGGCGGGTGTTGCATCGACCGACGGGATGGGGTTCCATATTCTGGAACAGCTGTTCGGGAAACGTGAAGTGTTCCGTTGCCGCACGGGCGTCGCGAGCAGAAAATCGATCATCAGGAAATTCGGACGATTCACCCATGAACGCTTCAGTACTTCCATCTACCTTCAACGGATACGTGCGCGAAGACGGTCGGGTCGGTACGCGCAACTACATCGGAGTGCTGGTGGTCGGCAACTGCGCGGCCACGGCGGCGCGTCAGGTGGCGGCGTGGTTCACACCGAAGCGGCTGGCCGCATATCCGAACGTGGACGGCGTCGTTCCGTTCGTCCATGAGCTCGGTTGCGGGATGGAAAAGAGCGGCGAGCCGATGGACCTGCTGCGACGCACGCTCGGCGGTTCTATCCGCAATCCGAACCTCGCCGGCGCGGTTGTCATGGCACTCGGTTGCGAGCGCAACAATATCTATGGATTTCTCGAACAGGAAGGTCTGGAGCCCGGTCCGATGCTGAAGACGATGGTGCTGCAGGAAGTCGGTGGCACGCGCGCGGCGATCGACGGCGGGATTGCCGCGGTCGAAGACATGCTCATCGCGGCCAACCGGTTCGTGCGCACGCGCGCATCGGTAGAACACCTCGTGGTCGGACTGCTCGCGCAGCCGGATCTCGATGCCTGCAATGTGCACGCGGCACTGGGCCATGCGGTTGATCGACTGGTTGCCGAAGGCGGTACGGCTATCGTGACGGATACGGCGCGGAACGCGCCCAGGCTCGCTGCGCGCAGCGGGTCAGGCGACGTGCGAAACGCGCTAGAGCAGCGGATCGACTGGTGGACGAGGTACACCGCGAATCGCGACACGCCGATTCCAGACATTGAGCCGGTGCGCGAAGCGCCATCGTCGCTCCCTCACAGCGGCTCTACGCCATTGCAGGCGGTCTTTTCCTATGGACAACCCGTCGCGACAAAGGGCCTCGTGCTGATGGATTGTCCCGGACATGAAGCAGCGGCGTCCTCTGGATTGGTTGCGTCGGGCGCGACGATGATTGGAATCGCGTCGCGAGGCGTGAGCATCTTTGGCGCCACCGGCGCCCCGACGCTCAAGCTTGCCGTCAGCGCCGCGCAGTTCGCTCGTTACAGCGACGACCTCGATATCGACGGAAGCGTCGTGGACGCGGGCTCTGTAAGCATCGAAGCACTGGGCGACGCGATTTTCAATCGCTGGCTGGCATGCGCGTCCGGCGACGCGACGCGCAGTGAGGAACTGGGGATCGGGGAGTGCGAGTTCGTACCGTGGTCGATCGGCGTGCTTGCATAACAGGAGATTCAGGAAAATGGCAGCAACGACAGTCGGACCCAAGGCGCTCAACATTACGTCGAACGTGGTGCCGTCGGCGAAAGTGCTGATCAATCCGTTCATTCGTCTCGATCCGAACGACAACGTGGTTGTCGCGCGCATCGACGTTCCGCCCGGCACGACGATTGCCGCCGAAGGCATTGTTACGTTGCAGCAGGTGCCGGCCGGACACAAGGTGGCGACGCGCGACATCCGGCGCGGCGGAGCAATCCTGAAGTACAACACGACGATCGGCTTCGCGAGCGAAGACGTCGCCGCGGGAACGTGGATGCACAGCCATAACATCAGCTTCGGCGAGCTCGTCAAGGACTACCGGTACGGCGAGGATTACGTGGCCACCGAGCTCCTGCCCGAAGCTGAGCGGGTCAGGTTCATGGGGTACGTGCGTGCGGACGGGCGCATCGCGACCCGGAATTACGTCGGCGTTTTCGCATTGAGTCATCGAGGTGCATCCGTCGCGCGAAAGATCGCGGCGTTCTTCGATACCGACGAAATGGCCGTCTTTCCCCGCGTCGACGGCGTCGCGCCTTTCGCGCACGAGCACGGCGCCGGAATGGAGCTGAGCGGCGAGCCGATGCGGCTGCTTCGCAGGACGATCGGTGGCTATGTCGCTCATCCGAACACCGCGGCCGCGCTGATCATCGCCGCGGACGGTGAGGACAACGGCGCCGATGCGCTGCTTGCGGATCAGCGACTTGCGGTGTGCGATCGGCTGCAGATCCTCGATATCGGCACGGCAGGCGGCACGCGCGCGGCAATTGCGCAAGGCATCGAGATCGTACGTGCGATGTTGCCGGTGGTGAATCGGGTCGAACGCGAACCGGTGTCCGTCGAGCACATCAAGGTCGGGTTGCAGTGTGGCGGATCGGATGGATTCTCGGGATTGTCGGCGAATCCGGCGCTGGGCGTTGCAATGGAAATCCTCATCCGAAACGGTGGAACGGCGATTCTCTCCGAGACGTCCGAGATCTACGGTGTCGAGCACACGCTCACCGCACGGGCACGCACGATCGAGGTGGGCAAGCGCCTCGTCGCGCGGATCGACTGGTGGCTCAGGTACAACGAGGGCCGGGACACGCAGATCAACGGGGAGGTTAGCCCGGGGAACAACACGGGTGGTCTCGCGAATGTGCTGGAAAAATCGCTCGGCGGTGCGAAAAAGGGCGGCAATGCGCCGTTGATCGAAGTGTATGAATACGGCGAGCAGGTGACGCAGCGCGGGCTCGTGTTCATGGACACGCCGGGCTACGATCCCGTGTCCGCGACCGGGCAGATCGCGGGCGGCGCGAATCTGATCTGCTTCACGACGGGACGGGGATCGTGTTTCGGGTCGGTCCCGGCGCCGACGATGAAGCTCGCCAGCAATACACCGATGTTCGTGCGCATGGAAGCCGACATGGACATCAACTGCGGCCCGGTGATAGACGGAGAAGCGAGCGTGGCGGAAATGGGCGCCGCAATCTTCGAGCAGATCGTGCGGCACGCGTCAGGCAAGCCGACGAAAAGCGAGGCACTCGGTGTCGGCGCCAATGAATTCGTGCCGTGGCCGCTCGGGATCACCGTTTGACGCATAGTGTGGTCATTTCATACCGAGCGATTGCAAGTGGCGGTCCGCTCGTGACGTGGAGCAACGGCCGCTTCTCGTGCGTGACGACGTTGCCTCCTTCCGTGGACCAGACGATAGCGCGGAGCTTGCACGATCGCATGGCACATTGCATCGATGCCGAAAGGTCACCTCATTGAAGCCACTGGACGCCCTAAGTGGCAGCTCGGCGGCTTGAAAGAGGGCGGTGCGTGGCGAGTTGGTCATCATCGCCTTGATCGGCTCGTATAAGCACCATTTCGTCATGAAAGTCAGCGGTGAGGATCAGTTCCATTCGATCTGCCAGCGTCGCTCCCATATCTATACCGTCACCAGAGCCCTTCAGAGGCATTCCGCGATGCGATCGACCGGATGTCTGCCGGCACGGCCAACGATGCCGACACGCGATTCCTAACGCGTTGAGCGGCACCCGCACGCGACCGACGCACTCTGGAAGCCGGTTCTTTCTCCGGCAGCGTGGCGTTTCGGTATGCGAAAGAGATTCGGCAGGAGCATACGGCGGCAAGGTGTACCGGATGAGCGGCGCCGGGGAGGCAGTCGGACGGGAAGCGATCTGTGCACCGTTGTGTCGCGCGACATCGAGTCCCGCATGCTGAGACTTCGGCGCCATGCTTCGCGGCGCCCCTTGTATCCATCTGCGAGCCGCGTCGCTACCATCCGTCGGACTCAAAACACGAAAGATGGAGACGACGGGTGAAACCTATTTCGCTGACAATTCTCGGCGCCGGGGCGGCATTGGCCGCGGCATTGCCGGCTGCCGCACATGCGCAAAGCAGCGTGCAACTCTACGGGATCGTCGACACGGCGGTGACCTACGTGAACAACGCTGGCGGTGGGGCAGCAACAGCGTTGAGCGCGGGGCCGCTGAAAGGAAACCGGTTCGGGCTGGTTGGCAAGGAGGACCTAGGCGGCGGCATGCGGGCGCTGTTTCGTCTCGAGAACGGGTTTTCTGCGGCCAACGGTTCGCTTGGTCAGGGCGGCTCGATGTTCGGCCGGCAGGCATATGTAGGCCTCGGCACCCGCTTCGGTACGATCACCGCCGGGCGCCAGTACGATTCCATCGTCGATTACGTCGGTGTGTTGAAGGCAGGGGGCGATACCGCGGGCGCGTATGCGAACCACCCCGGCGATCTCGACAACACGGGCAACAACTATCGCGTGAACAATGCGATCAAGTACGCGAGCCCGAGCATCGGCGGCTTGACATTCGGCGGCGTGTTCAGCACGGGCGGCGTAGCAGGCGATTTCCGTCGCAAGCGCATCTTTTCACTCGGCGCTGGCTACACGAACGGTCCGCTGCAACTCGGCGCCGCATACCTCAATGCGCAGGATCCGAATTTCTCGTTCTACGGCAACAACCCGTCTTCCAGCACGACCGGCAACAATATGACTGCATCGCCGATCTTTTCCGGTTATGCGTCTGCTGCGGCATTGCGCATACTCGGCGCCGCCGGCGCTTACACGCTCGGCGGGTGGACCGCGGGCGTCATCTACACGAACACCCGGTTGCGCGATCTCGGTGCCGAACCCGGCCTGAACACGCGCGGTTACGTCGGCAGCGCCGTGTTCAACACGTGGGAACTCAATCTGCGCAAGACGTGGAACACCACGACGATGTTCGGTACGTCCGTGCAGTACACGCGCGCAAGCCACGTCGCCGGAAACGCAAGTGGCGCGGGCTACCTGCAGGCGAACGCGGGTGTCGACTATTTCTTGTCGAAGCGCACGGACGTGTATCTCGTCGGCATCTGGCAGCACGCGACCGGCCACGATTCAACGGGCGGCAGTGCCGTTGCATCGATCTACGGGTTTACCGCCTCGAGGACGTCGAGCCAGGTGGCGGCAGCACTCGGGCTGCGCCACAGCTTCTGACGCGGTTCCAGATCCTGAGAATTTGCAGCAAGCGTTCGCTCGCACGTCGTATTCGTCACGAGCGGCAATGCCTACGATAAGCGAACAGTGTCCCGAACCGCGCGAGCGGATGGAGGATGCAAGCAACATGGATGGAGACTCGAAGTGACCCAACCCTACCGGAAGTACCGGACCACGATCCTTGCGATGCTGATGGCCGCAATGATCATCAACTATATCGATCGGGCGGCTTTGTCGATCGCGATGCCGTTCATCACGCGCGATTTTCATTTGACCGCCGGCGAGAAAGGGCTGATCTTCAGCGCGTTCTCAGTCGGCTATGCGCTGTTCAATTTCCTCGGCGGGTATTTTTCCGATCGTTTCGGTGGCAAGCGCGTGCTGGGCATCTCGATGACGTTCTGGTCGATCGCCTGCGGGCTGACTGCGACGGTATCCGGGTTCTGGTCGATGTTGCTGGTACGGATCGCGTTCGGCGCCGGCGAAGGACCGAACTCCGCCACGGCCAACAAGGTCGTCAATACCTGGTTCCCGATCAGCGAGCGCGCGAGCGCGGCCGGCGTCAATCAGGCAGGCGGCCCGATCGGTGGCGCGCTGGCGGGCCCGGTCATCGGCTTCATGGCGCTGTCGTTCGGCTGGCGGGCTGCGTTCATCGTGATGGCCGTGCTCGGCTTGACCTGGGCGTTCTGCTGGTATCGGCTCGTGACTGAAACGCCGGGGCAACACCCGAAGGTCGGGCCGGCCGAACTAGCCGACATTGATGCAGGGCAGGATCCGGTGACGGCGGCCGACGGTGCTCGCGTGTCGATCCTTGAAGTGATCTCGACGCGCGCCGTGTTGACCACTGGCATTTCGCTGTTCTGCTACAACTACATCCTGTTTTTCTTCATCACCTGGTTTCCGAGCTATCTGGTCGACGCAAAGGGCATCAGTCTGAAGGACATGAGTCTCGTCAGTTCGCTGCCGTGGGTGACCGGCGCGATCGGCTTCCTGTCGGGCGGTTTCCTGGTCGACGCGATCTTCCGGCGCACGGGCAAGCGGATGTTTTCGCGCAAGGTCGTGCTGGTGACGTCGCTGCTGATCGCCGCGGTCTGCATCGGGCTGACCGGCATGGTCAGCGAGGCGGCGACGGCCGTTGGCGTGATGACGGTGGCGATCGGTTTTCTGATGCTCGCGGCGCCCGCGTACTGGGCAATCATCCAGGACAGCGTGCCGCGTCACCAGGTCGGCACCGCGAGCGGCTTCATGCACGGCCTCGCGAACGTATCGGGGATCGTCGGGCCCGCAGCGACGGGCTTCCTGATCCAGGGTACCGGCAGCTATGTGAGTGCATTCGCGCTGGCCGGCGGGCTCGGTCTGATCGGTTCGCTGATTCTGGCCGTCTTCGTCGGACGACCAGGCGCGACGCCGGCGGCCTCGCTCGCCTGAGCACGTCTTCGATCACCGTCGCGTTCGGACGGCGAGCGTGATGGCACCGAACGCGCATGTCCTGTCTGGACATGCGCTTTTTTTCTGGAAGGAAGCCGGATGATTCCCGACACCATGAACCTCAGTGCGGGGATGCGCGCCTTTATCGACACCGCATCGTCGTTTGCCAGCGAGCGCGACGACTGGCCATCACGCCGGGCAGCGTTCGCGCGGCAATGTGCGCATTTCACGCCACCGGCGCCGGATGGCGTGACGGCCGTCGATCGCACGCTCGGCGGCGTGCGTACGCGCTGCATCCTACCGCACGGCCCGGCGCCAGTGAATGGCTGGCCTGTGCTCGTGTTCTTTCACGGGGGAGGCTGGACTGCTGGCGACCATACGACGCACGACTGGTTTGCATACGCATTGCTGGCCCGCATCGATGTTGCGGTGCTGATGATTGACTACCGTCTCGCGCCTGATGCGTGCTTTCCTGCGCCGATCGTGGACGGTCTCACGGTGTGGGACGCGATGTCGTCGGCGGGGTTGCCGTTGGACCCCACGCGGCGAGCCGTGGGCGGTGACAGCGCGGGCGGCACGCTCGCCGCCGCACTGTGCATTGCGCTGAAACGGCGCGGTGCAGCGCAGCCGGCCGCGCAACTGCTGCTGTATCCGGTGCTGAGCGCGCGTACTGAATTCGGATCGATTCGCGAGAACGCGCACGCACCGATGCTTACCGCGCGCGGGCTTGCCGATTCGATCGCGCTGTATGTGCCACGCGAGGTCGACCGGTCGGACGCGCTTGCGATGCCGCTCGAAGGTGACGGCGGCGCACTGGCCCCCGCGCTCGTCGCGGTCGCACAATATGACCCGCTGCGCGACCAGGGGCTCACGTATGCGCAACGATTGGCGGCGGCCGGCGGCGAGTCAGTCGCATGGCACGGCGACGGGCTGGTGCACGCGTGCCTGCGCGCACCGTGGTTGCCCGAAGTCGATGCGATGTATGCGCGCAGTGCGGCGTTTCTGCTCGAACGCGGACTGGCGGTGGCGCGCGGTTGCGTGGACGAACGCGCGCGGTAGACGGAGGGAAACTCGGGAAGAAGAACAGGCAGAAGAACAGGCGCCGGCTCAGTAAGCCGGCGCTTCCACGCAACGATGCACGCGCGTGCGAGGCTCAGGCTCAGCGTGCGCGCAGGAAGCGCGTGACGACGTCTTCGTCGGGAGAGAGCCCGATGCCGGGCGCGTCACCGACCTCGAAGCGGTGGCCATCGCGGATCGGCGAAAGGTCGATCAACTGGGCCGCCGGCTCGACGTACAGATACTCGAGCTGCATCATTTCGGGGAACGCGGTCGCGAGATGCAGTGTCGTGAGAAAGCCAGGGCCGAAGTACGGGCTGTGCGGCAGCACGCCGAGTCCGGAATCGCGTGCGAGCCCAACAATATCGAGAAATTCGGTTACGCCGCCGACCTTGCTGACGCTCGGCTGCAGATAGTCGACGGCGCCTGCTTCGATCGCGTGCCGGAACTGGACGGACGTACACCAGTTTTCGCCGGCCGCGATCGGCACGTGTCGGCCGCGCAGTTGCGCGAGCCGCGCAAAATCCTCGGGCGGGAACACCGGCTCCTCGAGCCATTCGATCCCGCCGAGTTCCCGCAGCCGCGCGAGATTGGCGAGTGCGGTCTCATCGTCCCATGCGCAATTCACGTCGACCGAGACGGTCGCGCGCCCGTCGATCGCCGCATGGCACGCCTCGATCACCGGCATCGCGATCTCGTGCAGCTTGACGTTGCGAAAGCCGTCGTCGAGCGCACGCCGGCACATCGCTGCGGCCGCATCCGCGTGTCCGTAGCGCACGAGGCTTGCATAAGTAGTTAGCGACGCCGGCGTCGTGCCGCCCAGCAAGCGGTAGAGCGGCATGCGCGCGCATTTCGCCGCGAGATCCCACAGCGCCATGTCGACGCCGGAGATCGCGAACATCGTGATCCCGTAGCGGCCGAAGATGTGCAGTTGCTGCTGCGTTTGCCGCGTCCAGTCGGCCACCGACTCGATCGTCGCGCCCTCCGCGAGCGGCTTCACGCGCGTTTCGACGACGCTGCGCGTCGCATCGGCGACGAAGTATCCGAATGCCTCGCCCCAGCCGACGTTGCCGTCGGTATCCTCGACGCGGATCAGCACAGTTTCGAGCGTCTTCCACGCCGACGGCGTGATGCCGAACCCGCTGCCGCCATCTTCGAACGGAATCTCGACGACGCGCGCTTCGACCGACCGAATCTTCATACCGGCCTCCGGACGATCAGCGATTGTGGAACGTAAGGCCCGCCGACGAATTCCGGCCCACTGTCGGCAGGCATGCGATCTCGCGGCACGAAGGTTTCGGCGAGATGCGCGCTGGCATCGTCCTGCGGCAGGTAGCCGAGCGCGATCGCGCGCGCGTTGGCAAAAAAGGGTGCGGGACAACGCGATACGCCATATACGATGTCGTGCGTGATGGCATCGTGCTCGAGCCCGATCCGGATCAACTGCGCAAGGTCGCGTCCGCTGACCCAGATATGCTGACGGCGTCCGTCGGCAACTTCGACATCGGCATTGCCGATCCGGATCGACAGTGCCTTGATGCCGTGTCGATGTGCGTAGAGCGCGCATGCCGCTTCCCCGAACACCTTGCTCAATGCGTAGAAACCGTCTGGCGCGATCGGCGCGTCGTCGCCGGCGAAGCCGTCGATCCGATGATGCCCGACCACGTGGTGGCTGCTAGCGAAGACGAAGCGCGCGATGCCGAACTCACGACAAGCATCCAGCAAAAGGAGCTGGGCACGATAGTTCGCATCCAGCGTCGCCTCGAAGTCGATGTCCAGACCGTAGCTGCAAGCGAGGTGCAGGATGCCGTCGACGCCTTCAGCGGCTTCGTGCACAAGGGCGGGATCGGCGATGTCGCCGGTCAGCGCCGTCTCGTTGGCGCAAAGATCGGTCGGTTCGCGCATATCGAGTAGCTTCAGCCGGTAGTGGTCGCGCAAGTAGGGGCGCACCCGCGTGGCGACGCCACCGGCTGCGCCGGTCACAAGGAGGGTTTTCATCTGAGCGTGTCTCACATCATCATTCGAATAGGCGCCGGTCACGCGTGGGCGTGACCGGCGGGAAAGGGCTCCGCCCTTTCTGCATTCATCGAGTGTAGTCGCAGGCGACCCACTCGAAATACGTCTTCAGTTCCGCGATCAACGCCTGGTGCGCGGGATGCGGCAGGTAGCGCCCGACGGCAGCCGCATTGTCGAACGTCGCCTCGAGCAGGTAATCCCAGCAGATCGGCCGGTCCAGTTCGTTAGCCGACACCCGCCACGCGCGGATGAAGTAGATTTCGCGGTCGAGGCCACGCATGCGCTCGACCAGCGCAGCTTCGCGCGCCGGGTCCGCGGCAACGTGCGGCAGACGTCGGAACATCACGACATGCTGCATCATGACGGCAGCCCTCCACGATATGCGTCGATCGCCCAGCCCGGCGGGTCCTGCAGCGCGACTGGGCGCAGGAAGCGTGCCACGGCAGCGTAGCCGACAGACGTCGATTGCGGGTTCGTCGACGCGGGCCACGGGCCGCCGTGCTGCTGCGCGTCGCATACGGCGACGCCCGTGGGCACCCCGCCGAATAGCACACGGCCGCCGATGCGTGCGGCTGCCGCTGCAAGCGCGCGGTTCTCAGGCGTGTCGTCGGTCGCACCCCACAGCGTGACAGTGAGCGAGCCGCCGATCGCCTCCAGGACCCGCAGCACGTCGGCGTTGTCGTGCACGCGGACGACGAGTGCGGCCGGTCCGAACATTTCCTCCTGCAACGCGGGCTGCGCGACGAATTGTTCTGCAGTCGTCTCGTAGAGGCGTGGCGCAGGTATCGCATCATCAGCATCGGCTGGTGCGAGCCGGGTGTGCACACCCGGCTGGGCGGCGATCGCGCTCGACGCGTGCTCGAAGCCGGCGCGCATGCCCGGCGTCAACATCCGGTGCGGCGCTTGTTTTGCGAGTGCGTCTGCCAGCGCGACGACGAAGTGCTCGCCGTCTTCGTCGTCGCGCACAAGCAGCAGCCCCGGGCTCGTGCAGAACTGGCCGCTGCCGAGCGTGATCGATGCGGCGAGCGTTGCGGCTGGCGCGTCGACGCCATCGGCGAGCGCGGCGGGTTGCACGACGAGCGGGTTGATCGAACCGAGTTCGCCATAGAACGGCACCGGACGCGGGCGCGCATTCGCTGCGCGCCATAGCGCGACACCGCCTTGATACGAACCGGTGAACGCGACGGCGGCGATCGCCGGATGCGATACGAGTGCAGTGCCCGCGTCACGCGGCACTTGGTCGACAAACGCGATTACACCGGCCGGCAGGGCCTGTTCGAGCAGCACGTCGGCGGCAAGCGCATGCACGCGCCGCGACAGCTCCGGATGGCCCGCATGAGGTTTCACGATGACGACACAGCCGGCCGCGAGTGCGGACGCCGTATCGCCGCCGAACACGGAGAACGCGAACGGAAAATTGCTGGCGGAAAACATCGCGACCGGCCCGAGCGGCTCCTGCACCCGCGTCAGCCGCGGACGGCCGACAGGCGGCGTGCCGGGTACGGCTACATCATTGATCGTCTCGAACGGCACACCGGCGTCAACCCGCTCGGCAAAGCCGCGCAACTGAAAGGCCGTG
The DNA here is from genome assembly GCF_902499045.1 of Burkholderia latens. Taxonomy (GTDB): domain Bacteria; phylum Pseudomonadota; class Gammaproteobacteria; order Burkholderiales; family Burkholderiaceae; genus Burkholderia; species Burkholderia latens. The sequence goes on from NZ_CABVPL010000004.1 coordinate 168,535, forward strand.
CGCGCGAGTTCACCGTTCAGCCGCGCATGGCCAAGATGCGTTTCGTCGTGGGCAAGCGAGACGAGTTCGGCCGCATGCCGCTCGAGCGCGTCGGCGAGGCCGCGCAGGAGCGCGCTGCGTACATTCGCGGGGGCGGTGGCATACACGGGCTGAGCCTCGCGAGCGAGCGCGACGGCGCGCTCGATCGCGGGATTGGCGATGGGATCAACGACCGCGTTCATGCTTGCGGCTCCAGATGATAGCCGCGACCTGCGTAGTCGAATTCGACGATCTCGTTGATCGCGACCGTCTTGTCCGCCGGCGCTGCATAATACGCGCGGATTTCCTTGATCCGGCAGGATTCAGGCTCGAAGACGTACCACTCATCGCCGCGCAGCGCTGTGCCGAGCTTCGTCTTCCAGTGCGTCCATTCGATGACCGCTTCGTGAGAATCGTGCGAAACGAGGATCTTCTCGATTGTCCAGCGCGAGCCCAGCTCGGCGACGCACCATTGCCACTTGCGCGCGATGGTATCCGCGCCGCGCCACGGAATATCGGGCAATCCCGCCGGGAAGTAATGGATAGCATCGGGCGTGAAGCACGACACGAGTTTGTCGTAATCGGCTTCGTTGCAAGCGTCGAAGTAACGGCGAATCAGTGCTGCGTATCGGGTGGGATCGAATGCTGCCATCGAATGGCCTCCTCCTGGAATGGTGCGGCGGCGACACTGCACGCCGCACGTGGAATCACGCACCGAGTGTAGGAGTGAGGTGTCCTACCGTCACCGATTAGAATTGGGAGCAGAGTCCGCGAGTTCCAGCATCTGGAACGAGGTGGGTTCGGCCGCCGGCTCCCATTCGAGCGAGGCGTGGGCTTCGAGTGTGGCACCGGGCACCAGCACACGCGTGCCGGTGTCGCGGACACCGGCCGCGGCGAGGTTGAAGCCGTTTGCGACGTGGCTGACCGGTTCCACACATAGGTACGGTGCGCCGCGCGGTACATACGCGACGACGTGCGTCAGTGGCTCGCCGGCACGTAGCCGGACACGTCCGCGCGACCGTTCGACGACCGCTTCGCCTCGCCAGTCGCTCGCATAGACGACGCAGTCGCCATCGAGCCAGTCCTGTGCGTCGAGTGTGATGGAGGGCGGGGTGATTATCGAAGTGCCCGTCGGCATGAAGCGCGAATCCAGCATCCAGCGGCGCCAGGCGTCGAAGCGGATCACGGCGCCGGCTTCAGCCGCCAGGAACGGATGCCAGCCGAGCCCGGCCGGCATGGGGCGTTCGCCTGCGTTGCGCACCGACATGCGCACGTGAAGCGTACGTCGTTCGAGCCGGAAACCGAGTTGCGCGTCGAAAGGCCAGGGCCAGTGCTCGCCTTCGTAGTGCAGCGCCAGTTCGACGGTGTCCGCGGCACGGACGACGAGACGCCACGGAAGCGCGTGTGCAATCCCGTGCAACGTGTTCGGCAGATCGAGTGGATGCGGAGGCAGCGCGTGGACTTCGTCGCCGAATGCGAGCTGCGCGCCTGCGATCCGGTTCGAATACGGAATCAGCGGATACGCGCCGGCTTTCGGCCATCCGTGCGGGGGTGCATTCCATGCGTCGAGCGGAACGACGAGATCGGTATTGCTATCGACGGCGACGAGGCGGGTAACGCGTGCACCGAGGTGCGGCGCAATGTCGGCACGAAGCCGATCATTCACGATGGTGAGGCAGGAGGGTGAAGTCATCGTTGAACCGGAAGGAGATCATGAAGCCGATGGACATCAGCCATCGATTTTCAGTCGGAGCAGGTGCCCCGACAGAGGCGCACTGGCCAGCGATTCGATCGGCTGGTGATTACGGTCGCTGGTGATGTAAATCGATGCGCCGGCAGCGTTGCGGACGAACGCGAGGCCGGTCGGCGCCGCCACCGGCAGGCTGACGATCCGGTCCAATGCGCCGTCGTCGGTGAAGCGCATGAGGCTCCAGCCGTCCTTCAGTGCGACCCAGATGCCGGCGCGATCGTCGAGCGCGATGCCGGACAGCCGTCCGGAGCCGGGTGGCATGGATGTGAACCGACGCACGGTCGCGACGCCACGCTGCAGCAGATAGACCGTGCCGGAAGCGGAGGCGGTCGCGTACGCCGTTGCGCCATCCGCAGACCACGCCAGTGCATCGATCGTCTCGTTGAACTGCCAGCGTGCGTCGAAGCGTTCCGCATCGTTGATGAAACCGAGATGGCCGCCGCCATCGCGTTGCAGCCAGCCCCACACCAGGCCAGCCGGGTCGGCAGCCAGCAATGTCACTGCCGGGTCGCACCAGACGCTCGGCCGGTCATGCGCGATGGGCTCATGTCGGCCGTCGAGCAATAGATGGCGGTCGGCCTGCACCACCAGCAGTCCTTGCGGATGGGCCTGCATGCCGGCAATCGGTGCGTCGAGATGCGCGACGATCCGATCCGTCGTTCCGTCGAATGCATGGACGGCGGGCGCGAGCGTGTCGGCCCAATAGAGCAGCCCGCGCGCGGCGAGGTACACGGGATGTGCGCCGTGGAATGCCCAGGTGCGGCTAGCTGCCTCAACCTCCTGGGGTTCGGCGGCTGCGCGTGCCGGGAGCAACTGGCTGCCGACGCGACGTGCCGCTTCCGCCAGTTCGGGACCTAGGAGTTCCAGGCGAGCGACGGACATCCGGTAAGCGGGCCCTGCGACACTCAGCGCGCCGCGAACGTGGCCCTCGGTATCGACGATTGGCGCCGCGACACAGCGCACGCCCAGCACGATCTCTTCGTCGTCGAACGCGAAGCCGCGCGTCGCGGTGATGCGCAACTCGTTTTGCAGCTGGCGACGGTCGGTGATCGTGCGCGGGGTGAGGGGCGCGAGCGTAATGCTGCGAAGCAGTGCATCGCGCTCGTCTCGACCCATGCGTGACAGGATTGCCTTGCCCTGACCCGTGCAATAAACGGGTTTGCTGCGGCCCAGGGCGGCTGCCGAGCGTTGAGAATGCGCACCGTCGCAACGTTCGAGTGAGATCACCTCGTTGCCGTCGAGCGCGGCCAGATAGGTCGTCTCCCCGGTGAGATCGCGCAGCGCGCGCAGTTCCGGTGTCGCCGCGGCAACGAGGTCCGGCATCAGGTACGCGTTGCGCACGAGTTCCAGATAGCGGAACCCGAGGCGGTAAACGCGATGGCTGGCCTCGCGGCGCAACAGTCCGTGCTCGATCAACGTCGCGAGAATGCGATACAGCGTCGTCTTCGGAAGCCCCGCCTTTTCCAGCAGTTCGGCGTTCGTCATTCCGCGCGGCGCTGCCCCTACCAGTTCGAGCACCGTCAGCGCCTTACCGAGGGATGCGGTTCCGTCTCCAATACCCATATTTCCACCTTCTGGGATTCGTCTGCCTGATTGGCAGATCGGCATAGTTCATGTCCCAGACTTTATCAGTAGCATGAACTCCGTACCGGCCATGGTGCTGGCCGAGTTCCATTATCTGGAACTCGTTCATCTCTTCGTTTCAGCATGGGGACACAACGTGACCATTCATTCGTATTCCGAGGGACTCGATCGGGAGATCGACCGCACCGCTCACGTGAGCGACGAAACGCTTGCGCGCCTGGCGAAGGTCAGCAGCGGATCGTTGACAACGCAGTTGTTCAAACGCGGTTTTCGCCAACCGGCGTTGGTCGGATTGCGCGCGCTGAACCACGAGGTCAAGCCGTTCGCCGGTCGTGCGTACACCATGCGGTTCATTCCGGCGCGAGAGGACATCGACACCTACGGCACGATGACGACACGGCCGAACGCGGACAACCTGCAATGGCAAGGCATCGAACAGGTGCGCGATGGCGACGTGCTGGTCATCGACAGCCGCGACGATCCGCGCGCGGCGTCCGCCGGCAACATCCTTGTCACGCGTCTGCTGGCGCGCGGTGCGCGCGCGATTGTCACCGACGGTGCGTTACGCGACGGATCGGAGATTGCCGCGATGCCGTTGCCCGCCTATGCGCGTGAGGTGACCGCGACGACGCGAATTTCGTATCACCATGTCGCTGATCTTCAAGTGCCGATCGGCTGTGCGGGCGTGGCCGTCTATCCTGGCGATGTGATCGTCGGTGACCGCGACGGCGTCACGGTGGTGCCCGCGCATCTGGCGGAGGAACTGGCTGAAATCTGCGAGAAGCAGGACGACATCGAGGCATATCTTGCCTTGCGCATCGCGGCCGGTGAACCGCTGTGGGGCGTCTATCCGCCGAGCGCGCAAGCTTATGCCGATTACGAGGCTTGGGTGGCGCGCGGGCGCGGCAGCGTGCTGCGTTGAATCATTGATCAGAGGAGTGTCGCCTCTTCACGGACTGCTGTGGACTGGAAATTCAGCAAACGCCAGTCGCCGCCGCCAAGGCGCCACACCTCGGTTACGTAGCTGTACGTGCAAAACTCGCGCGGCGGATCCGTTTTCAGTTGCGCGCGCATGCGCAGAAACAGCCCGATGCACGCCATGTCGCTGCCTTCCGCGACATGGACAACGCGCGTTTGAATGTCCTGCACGTGCAGCGTCTGCGTCAAGAAATCGATCAGTTCGGCTTTTCGCTGTACGAGACCAGTGGAATGAACATAGATCAGATCGTCGTCCAGCAGGTCGTCGATACCGGCGAGGTCGCCGTCAACTAGCCGACGGATGCGCTCGCCGTGCCGCGCGAGCGTGGCATGACGCAGTGCCACGTCCCCGTTCACGCGGCCTCCGCGTCGAATGCCGACAAGCCACGGTTCCAGGCGGTCATAAGGTCGGCGACGAGCACGGGCGCGTCACCGCTCCCGAATACGTAGAAGTCCGGCCGCACGAGCACTGCGGTAGTGCCCAACTGATCGAACCAGCGTGCGTAGGTGCCGTCGATGTCGCGGGCTGCCTCGGATCCACCGATGCCGATCGCCGTTGCGCCGATGCGGGCGAGAAACTGGCACTGCTCGGCGGTGAGCGTATTCGTCGGATCATGCCCGTGCCCGATCAGTACGAAGCCCGAGCCGATCAGGTCGTCGAGGCGGGCCGTCCGGTCGCCAAGATGCACGCGTCCTTGCACACTGAGCCATCCAGAGCACGGGTCGTCTTCGCGCAGGAGTGGCGAGCTGCCGAGGCGCGGCGCCGGCCACTTCTGTTCGCTGCGTCCGGCGTCGTTGCGCAGTTGCTGGTCGCGCTCTTCCGCTTTGGCCGGGTCCAGCACGCAGATGATCTTGCCGAGCATCACGGCGAACTCGATGAGCGCAGTGGCATGCACCTGCCGTTCCGGTCCATAGCAGTCGAGCAGCGTCTCGTTGGCTTCGCCGCGCAACACGGCGTCGAGCCGCCACGCGAGCGCAATCACGTCGCGCAGGCCCGCGCAGAGGCCCTGAGCGGCGAAGGGCGGTGTAAGATGGGCGGCGTCGCCGGCAATCATCAGTCGCCCGCGCCGCCACCGGTCGGCCACGGCGGCGCGGAACGTGTAGACCGCATGGCGTTCGAGAATCGCGTTGGCGGGCGTCCAGCCCCACCGTTCCAGCCGGACCCATGCGGCCTGCGGGTTGTTCTGCTCGTTCTTGTGTTCGCCCTCGAGCATCATGAATTCGAAGCGACGGCGTCCCGGGCCGCCGGGCACCATCGTCGTCGGGCCCTGCGGGTCGCAGACCTGGATGACGTCCGCGCTCCATTGCGATGGGTCGCGCGGCTGCACGTCGACCACGAGCCAGTCAGCAACGAAGCCCAGGTCCACGAGCGCCGCGCCCATTGTGCCCCGTACGAAGCTTCCGGCGCCGTCGCATCCCACCACATAGCGCGCGGCGATGAGGCGGGGCTCGCCGTCGATATCTCCGGTAGGCCGCGTTTCGAGCACCACCTTATCGGGGTGCTCGGTGGCGGCCACCACCGTGAGGTTGCGGTGCACCGTGACGCGATCCGCGTGGACACCGCCAATGCGATCGTCGAGCAGACGTTCGAGCGCGGGCTGGCTGAATCCGAATTGTCTTGGCCAGCCGGACTCAGCTATTTCGTCGAGACCTGGAAAGGCGACCAGCAATTCGCCGTTGCCGTTGCGCCATTCGTAGACGTGGCTCAGGCACGTGCTGGCTTCGAATTCGTCGATGATCCCGAGCGACTGCAGAATGCGCATCGCCTCGTGATCGAGCCCAACCGCTCTAGGCAGACCATACAACTGCGGCCAGCGTTCTATCACGACGATGCGGTGTCCGCCGAGCGCAAGCTTCAAGGCGAGCGCCTGGCCAACCGGCCCGTAACCTACGATCGCTACATCGGCGAGGTTTTCCGACGTGCCGTCGTCCTGGTTGTGCGATACGGATGTCACTTCGTGTCTCCAATGGAATGTCGTGAATTCGGTGAGAGCCCCGTCCTTGTCCCGGCTCAGGGCCGCGTGCTGACGGGATGTTCTTCGATATCCGCCAATAGTGTCGGTTCGCGGACGCCGAACGCCACGATGGCGGTGCCCATGGCAATCGCGATCAAAGCGACGACGGGAATCACCGCAATGCCCATTGCGTGGGCTAGTGCGCCGGTGACGGCGGGCGCCATTGCCCCGCCCACAATTTCGCCGACGCCCACCACAAGACCCGTGGCGGAAGCCGCAAGGCGGGGGGGAACGGCCGCGCTAGTGAGCGGGCCCACCGTGATTGCGATGGCGCCGGAATTCATGAATGCGATGACGAACAAGGCGGAGAACAGCTTGATCGGCTCGGCGCCGATCGTCCGAAACATCCAGAGCGCTACGAGTTCCGCCAGTAGTGCCGCGATCAGAAGCGGCTTGCGCCCGAACCGGTCGGACAACGCGGGAATGACCACCATCCCGATTAGGCTGCCCGCGCCTTGGCCCGTGAGCACCATACCCATTTGGTCCAGGTTTAGCCGAAGGTAGTCAGTGAGGTAACTTGGCATGAACGTGGAAAGCGGGATCACGCAGGTGAGATAGCAGAGCATGGTCGCCGTATTTACGCGCACGGCGCCGTTCGTAGCGACGGTTCGCCACTCGTGCGCGTCGTCGCGCGGCGTACCCGCAATACGAGCAGGATCGCGCAGCACGCGAGCCATGACGGCCGCAAGCAGCAAGCCGGGCACGGCGACCGCGGCGAACACGTAATGCCAGCTTGGCAGCACCTTGAGCAGGCTGATCGCAATGATCGGGCCCAGGCCCAGACCGACGAGCGGTTGAGCCATCTGTTGCAGCCCGATGTTGAGACCGACGCGCGACGGCTTCGAAGCGTTCACGGTCGCTACGATGCTGGCCGGTACGTAAGCACCTTCTGCCAGACCCATGACCGACCGAATGACGAGCAGGCTAGCAAGACCTGTTGCAAGCCCGGTCGTCGCCGCGAGCAACGAGAAGGCGGCCATCGCGGCGATCAACACCCGGCTTGGACCCAGGCGGTCCGCGAGCCGTCCGCTGACGATTGACGCCGCGCCCCACGTAAGCGCCAGCGCGGCCGAGATAACGCCGAGGTCCTGGTAGCTCAGCCCGAGTTCCTTCTGCATCACCGGGAACAGCGGATTGATGATGAAGCGGTCGAGTCCGACCATGCCGAGTCCCAACGCAAGCAGGCAAACGGCCTTGAACTCGGATGCCCGGTGGTGGACCGGAGTTGTGTGAGGTTGCATCTCGTTGTCTCCTTTTGTTTGTGAGCGGTTTGCTGCGGCAAAGTCCGCCCCTGCCGCGTCGTGCGCAGCATCTGTATCTTGATCGGGGATAGTTCGCAGGCAGGTCCGCGCCGTCAGCGAGGCGGACTAATGCCTCCCGCGCTTACGTCTCGCCGCGATTGCTGCGCGGTTTGCGGCCGGGGCCGCGTTTGGCCGTGCGCGCGGTTGCGTCGTCGTTGAACACGGCCTTCAGGATGATGCCGGTAGTTTCCCAAAAATGCCCGGCGAGCAATTGGACCGCACGCTCGGCGTCGCGCGCCATGGCGGCTTCCATCAACTCGCGATGCTCGGTCGCGGCGTCGCGGTTCTTCTCCGTCGTGTACTGCTCGGCCAGATTCCGATAGCGCTCCGACTGGTCGTACAGCAGTCGGCACAGCCGCAGCATCCACGGCGACGCGCATCCCGCGATGAGCGCCTCATGGAACTGGCGATGCGCTGCCGCCCACGCGTCGTGCAGCTCGGGGGAGCTGGGCGGCGGCGTACGTTGCAGCCGGTGAAATGCCGACAGCACGGTGGACTCCCAGTCGATGCCGCCGTGCTCGAGCGCGAGCCGCAGCGCGCTGCATTCCACTTCGACGCGCGTTTGCGTTAGGTCGGTGAGGTCTTCCCGGGACACAGGCGTGACGCAAAAGCCGCGCTGGTCTTCGGAATCCACGAGGCCGTCTGTGACAAGGCGCGACAGCGCTTCCCGTATGGCCGTAGCGCCGATGCCGTACCGCTCGCAGAGAGCCTGGATTCGCAGCCGTTCTGCGGGACGCAGCTGTCCGGCAAGGATGTCGCCGCGGAGGCGCTCGACTGCGAGCGAAGTCAGGCTTTTTGCGCCGGGCGAGGTGAGGGTCGTATCCATGAATGCAAGCGTTCTTACGTGTAGGGAGCTTGCCACGATTCTCTCTTTCGTCATCGACGTTCGTCAAGATTATGGAATTCCCTATATTTTATCGATTTTATTGAGGTTAATCTTTGATCGTTGTGTTTGTGGATTTATTGTGCGGCGATACGGCAGCTGAGCTGCAACGACTGACGCAAAACTAGGAGACGCGTTCGTGATGACTGTGCAAGACATTGCCTTCGTGCGGTATCAGGTCACCGACCTCGATCGCATGGAGAACTTTTTGCTCGACTTCGGTCTGCACCGAGCGGCCCGCAGCGAGCATGCGTTGTACATGCGTGCCGCCGCCACTGCACATCATGTGCATGTGAGCGAACTCGGTCCCGATAACGCTACCGTAGGCTTCGGCCTGCATGCGGCCGAAGCAGCGGACCTCGACCGGCTGGCCGCGCATCACGGCGTCCAGGTGGAAGACAACCCGGAGCCGGGCGGCGGGCGCCGCGCGCGCTTGCGCGACCCGGACGGCTTTGTCGTGGACGTGCTGCACGGGGCCGCGCGGCACGCACCGTTGCCGTTGCGCGACCCGATCGCCATGAACTGCAGCGGCGCGCGGCGGCGTTTGGGCACGCCAGTGCGCCTGCAGCCGCGTCCGAGTGCCGTAATGCGGCTGGGCCACGTCGCGCTCCAGGTGCGCAATTTCCCCGCCATGCTGGCGTTTTATCGCGACGTTCTCGGCTTTCGCGCTTCGGACACCTACTGGGTCGGCAGCGAGCAGAACACCATTGCCGCATTCCTGCATTGCGGTCTGGGTGCGCAGTGGACGGACCACCACACGATTGCGCTGATTTCTGCGCAGGACGGCCGTGCGCGCTTCGACCACACCGCGTTCGAAGTACTGGACATCGACGACGTCATGCTGGGCGGCGAGTACCTGAGGGCGCGCGGCTACCAGCATTCGTGGGGTGTGGGCCGCCACGTGCAGGGCAGCCAGATCTTCGACTACTGGCGCGACCCGTTCGGCAACAAGATCGAGCACTGGACCGACGGCGATCTGGTGAACGACAGCACGCCGGTGGGGCACACCCAATTGTCAGAGGACGAACTGCGCCAATGGGCGCCGCCGCTTGCGCCCGAATTTTTTGCCTGAGCCCATTTCTCTTCTTATGTGTAGGAGCACTTTGTATGAAACTTGCCCGTTACACCCATGATGGTGTGACCACCATCGGCGCCGTCGACGGCGATCGAGTCGTCGCGTTGACGACGCTGGATCCTTCCGCACCCGCTTCGATCCGTGAAGTTCTGGCCGCCGGGCCTGCATTCGTCAGCCGTCTCGAGCAAACGCTTCGCGACGTGAAAGACGGCGTGCCGCTGGCGCGCGTCAGGCTCGAGGCCCCCATTCCGGATGCCCAGAAATACCTGGCCATCGGCATGAACTATCAGGACCATGCCGACGAAGCGGCGCGCGCCGGCATCACCATTCCGCCCCATCAGTTGTGGTTCAACAAACAAGTCAGCTGCATCACCGGCCCGTTCGATCCGGTCGTGAAACCGCGCGTGACGGACAAGATGGACTACGAGGCCGAAATGGGCGTGGTGATCGGCAAGCGTTGCCGCTACGTCAGTGTGGAGGAAGCGCCGTCCGTGGTGGGCGGCTACTTCGTTGCGAACGATGTGACCGCACGCGACTGGCAGTTCAAGAGTCCCACATTCACGCTCGGCAAATCGTTCGACACGCACGGGCCAATCGGCCCGTGGATTACCACGGCCAACGACATAGCCGATCCGCATGCGCTTCAGATGAAGCTGTGGGTCAACGGCGAGCTGCGCCAGAGCGCGAGCACGGGCGGAATGATCTACAGCATCTGGGAACAGATTCACGAGCTTTCGCAAGTGATGACGCTCGAGCCGGGCGACCTGATCGCGACCGGCACTTGCGCGAATGTCGGCATTGCGCTCGGCAAGTTCCTCCAGCTAGGTGACGTGATCAAGGTCGAGATCGAGGGCCTTGGTCACATCGAGAACACCATCGCGGTCGAGCACGCGTGAGCGTCGCGACGAGTGTCGTTTACTGGAGACAGGAGGTCCATCCCCATGGTGTATGAAGTCAATCTGCTAGTAGGTGGAAAGGATATGCAGGCGTCGTCCGGCATGTCGTTCGAACGGCGCAACCCGCTCTCGGACGCAGTGGTGTCGGTTGCTGCAGCGGGCACTGCGAGTGACGCCAAGGCAGCGGTCGACGCCGCCGCCGCGGCGTTTCCCGTGTGGTCGGCGCTCGGCCCGAGTGAGCGGCGGGCACGGCTGAATGCGGCAGCGGATGCGCTGGAGGCGAAGGCGCAGCAGTTCGCCGCGGCCATGTGCGCCGAGACCGGCGCCACCGCCGCGTGGGCGGGATTCAACGTGCAGGTCGCTGCGGCCACGCTGCGCGAAGCCGCATCGCTTACGACCCAAGTGAGCGGCGAGACGATTCCTTCCGACGTGCCCGGCTGCCTTGCGCTGGCCGTCCGACAGCCCGCCGGCGTTGTCCTCGGCATGGCGCCCTGGAATGCGCCCGTGATTCTCGGGGTGCGTGCCGTGGCTGTGCCGCTGGCGTGCGGCAATACCGTCGTGCTCAAGGGCTCGGAGCTGTGTCCTTACACGCACAGCCTGATTGCCGAAAGCTTCCTCGATGCTGGCTTGCCGGCGGGCGCTGTGAACTTTGTCACGCATGCGGCCACGGATGCTGCCGCGGTGGTGGAAGCCATGATCGCGCACCCCGCGCTGCGGCGAGTCAACTTCACCGGCTCGACGCGGGTGGGGCGCATCGTTGCATCCACCTGCGCGCGGTACCTGAAGCCTGCCGTGCTGGAGCTGGGCGGCAAGGCGCCGCTGGTGGTGCTCGACGACGCCGATCTCGATGCTGCGGTGAACGCCGCTGCCTTCGGCGCCTTCGCAAACTCGGGGCAAATTTGCATGTCGACAGAACGCATCATCGTGGATGCCACGATTGCCGACGACTTCGTGCAGCGTCTCGCGACCAAGGTCCGCTCGCTTCCCATGGGTGACCCGCGTGGAGATGCACCCGTCGTGCTGGGGGCCGTGGTCGACATCGCCACCGTGGAGCGTTGCAACGCGTTGATCGACGACGCGCTCGCGAAAGGCGCAACGCTGCTGTGCGGCAGCAAGGCATCGAACACGGTGATGCCTGCCACCTTGCTCGACCATGTGACGCCTGCGATGAAAGTTTACCGTGAGGAATCGTTCGGCCCCGTGAAGCCCATCGTGCGCGTCAATGGCGTGGAAGAGGCGATCGCCTGCGCCAACGACAACGAGTATGGCCTTTCTGCGGCGGTATTCGGCTGCGACGTAAGCCGCGTCCTTGACGTCGCGCGGCGCATCGACTCCGGCATCTGTCATGTCAACGGGCCTACGGTGCACGACGAGCCGCAGATGCCGTTTGGAGGCGTCAAGGGAAGCGGGCTGGGCCGCTTCGGCGGTCGTGCCGGCGTACATGAATTCACCGAATTGCGTTGGTTGACGGTGCAGACAGCACCGCGCCACTACCCGTTCTAAACCTGTCAACCCAACAAGGAACATTCGATCATGACCGTCGAATTCAAACCGGGCGTGCGCTACCGCATGCCTGCCGTGTTCGGTCCCGCGCCGGGGCCGCGCCAAAAAGCCGATGGGACGCTGTGGACGCCCGGGGAAGCCGGCACCATGAATGCCTCATGGATGACAGTCAAATACCGCACTCACCGCGAGCAACTGGAGCGTATCCTGCCGCCGGGCTTTGAGTTACAAGGCGAGGCCGAGGTTCACGCGTCGCTCGCGTTCTTCAGCAACCTGTACTGGCTGGCGGGGCGCGGCTATGGGATCGTGATGATTGAGATTCCTGCCACTTACCACGGCAAGGCAGAAACCATCAACGGCGCGTTCTGTCCGGTGCTTTGGGAAGGCGTACCCGATGCAATCATGACTGGGCGTGAGGAGCTCGGTTTCCCCAAGCTGTTCGCGGACATTCCTGCCCTCGAAATTGACCATTCGCTCGGCACAGCTGGCGGATCGGCCTCGTGGTTCGACTTCAAGTTCTTCGAGATCGCGCTTCACGGCCTGGTTGAAGTGCACGAAGAGCCTAAGTTGCCCGGGCCGGGCGGGGCGGCGCTCTTCTACAAGTACATGCCGCGCACGGGTAGCTTCGGTCGTGGCGGCTGCGATGTCGCCTACGCTACTACCTCTCAGCCCGAGCCCGGCGCCGCGGGCGATACGTCACCGATCAAGTTCGGCGGCGCGGAGTTCAGGACATGGAAAGCGTCGGGCGGATCAGTGAACTGGTATCGGGCGACGTTCGAGCAATTGCCCACCACATTCCACGTCGTCAACGGAGTTGCCGACCTCGACATACTCGAATATCTGGGTGCCGAAATGGTGCAGTTTTCCGCACCTGGGCTGGCTGTGTCCGCGAATGTGATTCGCCCGCTGCTACCGCGGGATTAGTTAAAAAAACGATCGATATGAGCGCGGGCAGGAAGAATGGCCCGCCGCAATATGAAAGTGTATGACAGCGTAGTTTATCTATAAAAACGAAGGCCGGTATCATCCGGTACGTTTGGAGACAAGCATGATACTTCGGATCACTGATTTAATATTGCGACTTTTATGCTGGATCGCGATCGCACTATCGACTTCATTAGCCGGCCCGGCATTTTCGCAGACAGCGGTAGGACGTCCGCCGACGGTGTCGGAGCCATCGGGCCTCAATCTCGGATCCACCAGCTTCTTCGACGGATTTTCGGGATTGGCAGGCTGGTCGTACCTCGGTGAAGCTCGCTACTCGACTGCAGATTCGATCAAGAACGCAGATGGCAGTACGAACAACGCGTTTCGTCATCCCCGTGTCGAAGCATTTACGTGGATCAATCACGTGGCCTTCACATCCCCATGGCACTTGGCGGGGGGGACATTGGGCTTCAATGTCATCGTTCCGGTGACTCGGCTGCATGGGAGTTTCGACCGGCCTGGAGCAAGCTTGTCGGGCGGCGGCACGGCGCTTGGTGATATTACGTTCGGACCGCAACTTCAGTACGCGCCAATTCTCGGCTCTTCGGGGCAGCCTCTGTTTGTCCAGCGCTTCGAGTTAGACGTGATCGCACCTACCGGACAGTACAAGCACAACGCTGATCTCAACCAGAGTTCCGGGTATTTTTCCCTGAATCCGTACTGGGCAGCTTCGCTATTTCCGCTCCCCAAGATCGAGATCAGCTGGCGGCTGCATTACCTGTACAACTTCAAGAATCACGATCCGGCCGCAAGTTATCCGCTCGCGTTCGACAACCAGCCGGTCAGTGATACGCAAGCGGGTCAGGCAGCCTGGCTCAACTTCACGACATCCTACGCGCTTACGCCATCCATGCATCTCGGCATCAACGGCTATTATTTGCGGCAGCTAACGGACCACCGGATCAATGGCACATCGGTGGCTGGGCGGGAACAAGTGTTGGGTATCGGTCCGGGCATCTTTTGGCAGATGAAAGGTAATCGGGCGCTCTGGCTCAATGCCTATACCGAAACCGCCGTGCGAAACCGCACGCGCAACAGCCTCATCGTACAGGCGCAACTTGCGACTCCGTTTTGATGAAACGCTCGTGCGATTGCGCCAAGTTCGCACGAGAATCCCTAACCGGTGACATCATCGGATACGTAATGAGCGGGGGAACGTACAAATGCGGCCTCGTCGCATCACGTGCCCCCGCTTCGGGCGATCCTGCCGCACAGAACTGTCCGTTAAAAATTGGAAAATTGCGGGATGTTGTTGAGACGACAACGAGGAACTCATGGCGGGACGCAGAGGGTTCACGCACGAGCAGCTTGTACACGCTTCATGACGTCTGGCCGTCCGAGGATCGTTGGACGTCCGCAGTCGCCTGCTTTCCCTTACTCACGAACTGGCTCGGCGGAACGCCGCAGATACGCTTGAATACGCGACGGAACGCTGTCTCTGACGTATAGCCGAGACTTTCGGCGAGACGGCTAATGTTGCAATGACCGCTCTTTAGCCTCAGGCGCGCCAGGTCGACACGCCATTCCGTCAAGTAATCGATGGGCGAACTGCCGACGATCGCCGCAAAGCGGACTGCAAAGGCGGTGCGGGACATTCCCGCATGGGCGGCGAGACCGGCGACTGTCCACGCATGACCGGGGTCCTTATGCATTGCTGCCAATGCTTTCGCAATACGATAGTCGCCTAGTCCGCGCACCCATCCCGGTCGATCACTCGACTCCGTGACTAGATAGCCTCTAACAGCACTGAGCAATACTGTCTCCGCAACAGCGCGTGCCATGGCTGTGTAACCCGGCAGTTCATTCGCACATTCTCGTGCGAGGAAGCGAAGCGATTCTGCCGTCCATGGAGATATATGCGGATCATCAGCCCGGAACATGATCAGTTCCGGAAGTGCGCTCAGCACGCGGTGGCGTAGCTCGCTCTTCATCCCGAACGCTATGCCCAGCAACACAGTGGACTGGCCCGAGCCGCCCCAATTTAGAGTCACCGGCCTGTCAGGCTCCATGTCGCGCAGGTGATCGAGCCGTACTCGACGAAACAGATCACCGATGTCCGTAGGCGGAATATCATCGCTACTGCAGAGCACCACCGAATCGCTCCCTGCGGTCAGCAGCACAGTTGCGCCCGGCTCCAACCACTGTGGTATCGCATCCCCGTATCGCAACCAGCATCCTCCCCCACTTGCGACGGTATAGCTCGCGACGGAGGGCGCGTCCACAAAGCGCAGGCTCCAAGGCTCGCACAGACTGATGGTGCCGATGGCCGCTGAGCCCAGCGAAAGCGACGCCAATATTTCACTGACCGAGTCCATTTCTACTCTCGAACGAATGCGGTGCTTCTCTGAACGATCAGTACGCACCGACGACCAAATCCACCGGCATCATACGCGTTCCTGAGTGCATGCCGTCGCGCTATATGACAAATTCATCTGCGAATTTTTATCGACAGTCGAATCCCCAACGCGGTATCAGTTTGCGTATCGCCCTGTTCCAACCCGGAGCTTGGGCCGCAATATGAAAAGAGAGGTCTGTCGAGGTCTGTCGGCGTCGATTTCAATCATCGCGGCATTGGCTCTTTCAGGTTGTAGCGGGGACATCCTTAATCCTAAAGGTAGCGTCGGAGCCGCCGAGAAGGCGCTGATCGCCACCTCGACATGGGCGATGCTGATCGTCGTCGTGCCGGTGATCCTGCTGACGGTATGGTTCGCGTGGCGCTACCGCGCGTCGAACCGCAACGCCACGTATGCACCGAACTGGTCGCACTCGACCGCGATCGAGGTGGTGATCTGGACGGTGCCGACGCTGATCATCCTGTTCCTCTGCGTGCTCACGTGGAAAACCACGCACGAACTCGATCCATACAAGCCGCTCGAGTCGTCGGTGAAGCCGATCGACGTCGAGGTCGTCGCGCTCGACTGGAAGTGGCTGTTCATCTATCCGGAACTCGGCATCGCGTCGGTGAACCAGCTCGCGATTCCGGTCGGCACACCGGTGAATTTCCGCATCACGTCGGATTCGGTGATGAACTCGTTCTTCATTCCGCAGCTCGGCGGCCAGGTCTACGCGATGGCCGGCATGCAGACGCGCCTGCACCTGATCGCCGACGAAGCCGGCGACTATGCGGGCACGTCCGCCAACTTCAGCGGCCGCGGCTTCTCCGACATGAAATTCCGCACGCTTGCCGAGCCGCGTGAGCAGTTCGACGCCTGGGTGCGGAAGGTGAAGGCCTCGCCCGACCGGCTCGACGCGACCGTGTACGGCACCGTCGCGCAGCCGAGCGAGAAGGCGCCCGTGCGCTACTTCTCGTCGGTCGATCCGCGGCTCTTCCACAACATCATCGCGAAATACAACGATGGCCACGTCCTCGATCTGAAGGACGCCGCCTGCGGCACGAAGGGGTAACGCATGTTCGGCAAACTCACACTATCGGCGATCCCGTTCGATCAGCCCATCATCATGGTGGCCGGCGCCTTCATGGGGCTGGTCGTGCTGGGCATCCTCGCCGCGCTGACGATCACCGGCCGCTGGAAGTGGCTGTGGACGGAATGGCTGACGACGGTCGACCACAAGAAACTCGGCGTGATGTACATCATCGTCGCGCTGATCATGCTGCTGCGCGGCTTCGCCGACGCGATCATGATGCGCATGCAGCTCGCGCTCGCCTACAACGCGCCCGGCTACCTGCCGCCGCACCACTATGACCAGATCTTCACGGCACACGGCGTGATCATGATCTTCTTCATGGCGATGGTGTTCATGGTCGGCCTGATGAACCTCGTCGTGCCGCTGCAGATCGGTGCGCGCGACGTCGCATTCCCGTTCATCAACTCGCTCTCCTTCTGGATGACGGCCGTCAGCGCGATCCTGATCAACATCTCGCTCGTGATCGGCGAGTTCGCGCAGACGGGCTGGCTCGCATATCCGCCGCTGTCGGAGCTGCAGTTCAGTCCGGGGGTAGGGGTCGACTACTACCTGTGGGCGCTGCAGATCTCGGGCGTCGGCACGCTGCTGACCGGCGTGAACTTCTTCGTGACGATCATCAAGATGCGCGCGCCCGGCATGACGCTGATGAAGATGCCGGTGTTCACGTGGACGGCCCTTTGCACGAACGTGCTGATCATGGCGTCGTTCCCGATCCTGACCGCGACGCTTGCGCTGCTCGGCCTCGACCGTTACCTCGGCATGCACTTCTTCACGAACGAAGCCGGCGGCAACGCGATGCTGTACCTGAACCTGATCTGGGCGTGGGGCCATCCGGAGGTGTACATCCTGATCCTGCCGGCGTTCGGCATCTTCTCGGAAGTCATCGCGACGTTCTCGAAGAAGCCGCTGTTCGGCTACAAGACGATGGTGTACGCGACCTGCGCGATCATGGTGCTGTCGTTCCTCGTGTGGCTGCACCACTTCTTCACGATGGGCTCGGGTGCCAACGTGAACGCGTTCTTCGGCATCATGACGATGATCATCGCGATCCCGACCGGCGTGAAGGTGTTCAACTGGCTGTTCACGATGTATCGCGGCCGGATCGAATTCACGACGCCCGTGCTGTGGACGATCGGCTTCATGGTCACCTTCACGCTCGGCGGCATGACCGGCGTGATGATGGCGATCCCGGGCGCGGACTTCGTGCTGCACAACAGCCTGTTCCTGATCGCGCACTTCCACAACGTGATCATCGGCGGCGTGCTGTTCGGTTATCTCGCGGGCTTCAACTACTGGTTCCCGAAGGCGTTCGGCTTCAAGCTGAACGAGAAACTCGGCAAGGCTGCGTTCTGGTTCTGGCAGGTCGGCTTCTACGTCGCGTTCGTGCCGCTCTACGTGCTCGGCTTCATGGGCATGACGCGGCGTCTGAACCACTACGACAACCCGGCGTGGCATCCGTGGCTGCTGGTCGCCGCGTTCGGCGCCGTGCTGATCGCGATCGGCATCGCTTGCCAGCTGCTGCAACTGGTCGTCAGCATCCGCAATCGGAACCTGCCGGCGTACCGTGACACCACGGGCGATCCGTGGGGCGGCCGCACGCTGGAATGGGCGACCTCGTCGCCGCCGGCCGACTATAACTTCGCGGTGATCCCGCAAGTGCGCACGCTCGACGCGTACGCCGACATGAAGGCGCGCGGCGATGGCCGGCCGAACCCGGCGGCGATCCGCGACATCCACATGCCGTCGAATACGTGTGCGGGCCTCGTGGTCGCGATCTTCAGCCTGGTGCTGGGCTTCGCGCTGGTATGGCACATCTGGTGGATGGCGATCGGCGGCCTGGTCGGCATCGTCGCGACGCTCGTGATCTACAGCTCGCGTGACAACGACGGCTACTACATCCCGGCGACGAAGGTGCGCAAGATCGAAGAGAAGCAACCGGCGGCGCGCGTGGCCACGCGTGTCGACGACGTGGAACTGGAGGCCAACTGATGTTGCAGAAAACCTTGAGCGCAACCCTGCTCGAACACGACGACCATCCGCCGTCGCACTCGGTGTTCGGCTTCTGGCTGTACCTGATGACCGACTGCGTGATCTTCGCGGCGCTGTTCGCGACGTTCGCGGTGCTCGGCAACCAGTACGCGGGCGGTCCGACCGCGAAGGACCTGTTCGACATTCCGGGCGTCGCGGTGGAAACCGCCGCGCTGCTGCTGTCGAGCATCACGTACGGCTTCGCGATGCTGGCCGCGTACAAGCAGCGGCGCGGCGCGCTGCTCGCATGGCTCGCGGTGACGTTCGTGCTCGGCGCGGCGTTCCTCGCGATGGAGCTGCGCGAGTTCTCGCACCTGACCGCGGAAGGTGCGGGCCCGCAGCGCAGCGCGTTCCTGTCGGCGTTCTTCACGCTGGTCGGCACGCACGGGCTGCACGTGACGGCCGGCCTGCTGTGGATGATCGTGCTCGCCGGGCAGATCGTATTGCGCGGCGGCGACCTGACCGATCGCGACCTGCGGCGCCTGACGTGCCTGAGCCTCTTCTGGCACTTCCTCGACATCGTGTGGATCTGCGTGTTTTCCTTTGTCTATCTCGCGAGCGTGATCTAAATGGCTCATTCGCATTCGTCTCAACTCGAAGAAGGGCACGGCAGCGTCGGCGGCTATGTCGCGGGCTTCATTCTGTCGGTGCTGCTCACGGCCGCGTCGTTCGGCCTCGTGATGGGCGGCGTGCTGTCGCCGCACGCATCGCTGATCGCGCTGGCCGCGCTCGCGTTCGTGCAGATCGTCGTTCACCTCGTGTACTTCCTGCACATGAACGGTTCGTCGGGTCAGCGCTGGAACGTGATGGCGTTCAGCTACACCGTGCTGACCGCGGCGATCCTGATCGTCGGCACGCTGTGGGTGATGCACAACGTCAGCATGAACATGATGTCGCGTTGACATTGCGACGACGCACCGGCAGACCTGTTTGACCAAAAAATGGCTGATCCGACCTAGCGGCAATAGATGCCCGTTGGGCGAAATCATCGCAACTGGCCGGCAAGACCTCGACGCCTAGCCTTGAGCTTATCCCAAGTACCACGTGTAGTCCCTATGGTTCGTCAGTTAAACCGATCACCAGCTCTTGGGCAACACGTGAAGACGCAGTACAGATATGTTCTGAAGGAGAGTCATATGAGTATGCTGTTTCCGACGACACCTGAATTTGTCGGGCTTTACGAACCAAGCCGTGTTGAGGCCGACGTTGTGGATCTTGAGGTCGAAGGATCTCTGCCGGAGAGTATCAAAGGAGTCTTCTACCAAGTGGCTCCCGATCCGCAGTATCCCCCGATGCTTGGCGCCGATATCTTCTTTAACGGTGACGGTGCCGTCAGCGCATTTCGGTTCAGTGACGGTAAAGTCAGTCTGAAACGGCGCTACGTGCAAACCGAAAGATTGCTTGCCCAACGTCGGGAACACCGTTCCCTCACCGGGGTTTATCGTAACGTCTTTACGAACGACCCTTTGGCAGCGCGGAACAACAGCACTGCCAACACGACAGTGGTGAAGCACAATGGTGTCCTGTTGGCGCTCAAGGAAGACAACCTTCCATACGCGATGGATCCCGACACTCTTGAAACCATCGGCGTATGGGATTTCGGAGGGCAGGTGCGATCGGCCACGTTTACTGCCCATCCCAAAGTGGACCCGGAAACCGGTGACTTGCTGTGCTTCGCCTACGAGGCCAAGGGCGAGGGTACACCGGATATCGCGTACTACGAGATCGCCGCGTCAGGTGAGGTGAAGCGCGAAGTCTGGTTCAAAGCGCCGTATGCTGCAATGATTCACGATTTCGCCGTTACCGAGAACTACGTCGTATTTCCGGTGATCCCTTTAACTGTCGATCTCGAGCGAATGAAAAGGGGTGGCCAGCACTTTCAGTGGCAACCCGACCTTCCGCAACTCTTTGGAGTTCTTCCTAGACGCGGCAACGAAAGAGATGTGCGTTGGTATTACGGGCCGGCAAATGGGTTTCAGGGACACACGCTGAACTCCTTCGAAGAAGGAAGCCGCGTTTTCGTGGACATGCCGGTCGCGGACGGGAACGCTTTTTATTTTTTCCCGCAGGAAGACGGCTCATTCCCGCCACTCGAGACCCTCAAGGTGTCATTGATGCGTTGGACGTTCGATCTTGAATCGGAGATCGATGACGTTGAACCCGAAGCGCTGACGGACTTCCCGTGTGAGTTTCCGCGCTGCGATCCTCGATACATGGGAAAAACATATCGACACGGGTTTGTGCTCAAATTCGATCCGTCCTTGCCATATGATGGGAAGTCGCTTGGCGCACCCCCGTTCCAGTTTTTTAACACGCTGGCGCGAGTCGATGTCGTATCGGGCGATACTGAGGCGTGGTTCGCCGGCGACGCGGAGTGTTTCCAAGAGCCGATCTTCGTCCCGCGCAGCCCGGACGCGCCCGAAGGTGACGGATTTGTCATGAGCGTTCTCAACCACCTGCGATCTAAAACGACCGAACTTGTGGTACTTGACGCGATGAAATTGTCATCGGGGCCTGTAGCGCGTATCAAAATCCCGTTCCGGCTGCGAATGTCATTGCATGGCACCTGGTCACCGCTCTGACCCACCACTGTAAACCGCTTCCATTCTGATGTTTGAAAATGGAAGCGGTGACAAGTCTCCTCGCTATGCAGCGGCGGCCGCGTTCATGGCAGAATCGGCACCGCTGCTCCAATCGACAACAGCCATCCCACTCCGCTCGTGACCGTATTGGATCAATTGATTGGGAACCCGTGCCGCATTGCACCGGTGCAGCGTACGCAATCTCGGCTTACTCGTATGTAGCTGAGGCGTGAGGGGAATCACGCCGAACTCCCAATGCGCGCACCGTCTGTTAAAGTTTCTCAGTGCAGCCACGTCATCAAGATAGTCGCGAAGACGACCATCGCCGCACCGCCGATGCGTGTGGAAATCTGCGCGAAGGGCATTAGGCCCATTCGATTCGAAGATGACAAGATCGCCACGTCTCCCGTTCCTCCCAGTCCACTGTGGCATGCGGTGACAATCGCGGACTCTACTGGATACATCTTGAGCCAAGCACCGACGAAGAAACCGGAAGCGACCATCGAGAGGACAACCGATGTGCAGATCACAAAATAGCCGGGCGAGAAGGCGCTAACGAGCTTGTCCCAGGAGACGAACAACGCACCGAGCCCAACCAGAATGGAGAAAGTGAGATTCGTCGACATGAACTTGTACATTTGATACGCACCGACTTCCATCGACTCGGGAATCGCGCGGCACACTTTCAGTAGTGCTGCGGCGATGATCATGAGGACGGGGCCGGGTATTCCGGTCAGCGGTGCAAGAAGGCCACCCACAATAAAGAGCGTGCAGGAGAGGAGCAAACCCAACCCCATCAGTCGCAAATCCAATGCAGCTTCCGCTTTCTGCGCCTTCAGCAGTTCCTGGTCCTCGCCGGTTTTCACCAGCATTCCGTCTCCGCTGAAATGACGGTGTTTCTCGCCGAATCGGCTGAGAACACCGCTGGAGAGAATGGCAACGACGTTGCCGATCAGCGCAGCTGGCACCATAGTCGCGATGAGATGCCCCTGGGCTGCGCCGGTAATCTCCGAATAGCCGATGGAAAGCGGCAGAATGCCTTCACCGATGCCGCCACCAAGAATCGGCATAACGATGTAGAAGAACGTGTGCTTCGGGTCGTAGCCGAACATCAGGCCGGCAGCGACGCCCGCTGCGATCGCTGCAATGGTTCCTACGAGGAGCGGCACGAACATCTTCAGGAAGCCCTGAATCAGGATCTTCCGGTTCATTCCTAGGATGCTGCCCGCGACAAGACAGGCGATATAGAGATATTGAAGATTGGCGGTCTTCATGGTAGTTGTGATCGCCTTCATCGCGGCCTCGTCCATGAGCTTGTAGCCAAGCAGAGCTGATGGCACGAACAGACAGAGAATGGCAGGACCGCCTATATGCCGAAGAAGCGGAACTCTCCGGCCTATTTCTCCGAGCAGCATTCCTGATAGCATGAGCACCGCAAAGCCACCGATCATGTCGTTGGGCAGTTTCTTCGTCATGGCCGCCGCCGCAGTGACAACCACAAGCACGGCGAACATCGGAGCCGGCATGCCGCCGATTCTGAAGTTGACGACCGTCGAGCGTCGCGCTATCGGCGGAGAGCTTGTATCGGCACGAGAGGATTCCATCAGATGTCTCCAATATTTATATCTACATCGCCTGGCTAGCAGAGCCAGGCGGAACAGCATCTCAGTGCGTCTATGCACAACGCACCTGGCTGGAATCCGGTCAGGCGGTGCGTTGCTGCCGGGGCAGGTCGATCTTCATCCACGAATGATCTGCGTAGTGGCGGCGTTCGAACGCAGCGATGGCATCCTCCTCGCTGAGCGTCATGCCGATCATGTCTAGCCCTTCGACGAACATTCGCTTCTGCCGGGCCGGCAACTGGAACGGGTACTCGCTGCCGTCGAAGGTCCGGACTACTTGACGCTGCACATCAATCGTCAGCGCGGCCGTTGCGGCGTTTTCGGTCCGTTCGATGAGTTGCGACACGACGGACGGGGCCAGCATGATGAGCAGCAACCGATTGTTGAGCGCATTGAAATAGAAGATTTCGCCGAAGCTCGGTGCGATAACCGCCTCGAAGCCAGCCTGTTGCAGGCCCCATACCGCATGCTCCCGGCTAGAGCCGCACCCGAAGTTTGCTCCCGCCACGAGGATGTTTGCACGTTCATACCCGGGACGGTTCAGCACGAAGTCCTGTCGTGGCTCGCCGGATGGCTCGTAACGAAGGTCGTAAAGAACCCCGCGTGCAAGACCTGACTTGTCGATGCCGAATAGGAACTGCTTCGGCATGATCTGATCGGTATCGAGGTTGTTCAGCGGAAGCGGTGCCGCAACGCCTCTGATGGACACGTGTTTAGTCATGGCTGAATTCCTTGCGTACGTCTACGATGCGTCCGGCCAGCGCGGCGGCTGCCGCCATCGCGGGGCTCATCAGATGTGTGCGTGCCCCGCGGCCCTGACGGCCCTCAAAGTTTCGATTGGTCGTCGATGCGCAGCGCTGGCCGGGTTGAAGAATGTCGTCGTTCATCGCGAGGCACATCGAGCAGCCGGGTTGGCGCCATTCAAATCCGGCGTCAATCAGGATCTGCGCGATGCCTTCGCGCTCGGCCTGCTCGCGAACAAGGCCTGAACCGGGTACGACCATTGCACGCACCTCTTGCGCAACCTTTCGCCCTCGCACGATCTCCGCGACGGCGCGCAGATCCTCGATTCGCGCATTGGTGCAGGAGCCGATGAATACATGGTCGACTGGGAGGCCGTCGATGGGTTGTCCGGCATCGAGGCCCATGTAGGCGAGTGCCTTGGATGCGTTGCCGCGCTCGACAGGTTCATCTGACAGCGGCGGGATCTGTTCGGTCACCGCGATGGCCTGATCGGGACTGGTGCCCCAGGTGACGAATGGCGCGACGTCACTTGCGTCGAAACTATGCGACACGTCGAAGGTCGCGTCGGCGTCAGACTTCAGCTCCTTCCACTGTTCGGTCGCACGGGCGAGCTCCGTTGGTGAAAGATCCTTGATGCGTTCCGCGACGTAGGTCACCGTTGTGTCGTCAGGTGCGATCAGCGCGCCGCGTGCCCCGGCTTCGACGGTCATGTTGCACAGGGTCATGCGGGCTTCCGCGCTCAGCGCCGCGATCGCGGGCCCAGAGTATTCGACGACAAAACCTCGCGCACCCTGAGCGCCGATCTTCGAAATGATGTAGAGCACCAGATCCTTCGACGTCGTGCCGCGGGGCAAAACCCCCTCCACGTGGATGCGCATGTCGCGTGCGACGCGGTAGATCAATGTCTGCGTCGCGAGTACGTGTTCGACCTCAGACGTCCCGATACCGAAGCCCAATGCGCCGAGCGCGCCATAGGTGGTCGTGTGGCTGTCGCCGCACAGCACCACCATGCCGGGCCGGATTAGGCCGAGCTCCGGCGCGACTACGTGCTCGATGCCTTGCTCGCGGTCTTGTACGTCGAACAAATGAATGCCGTGTGCCCGGCAATTGCGCGTGAAATTGGCCGCCTGATGCGCCGCTGCATCGATGAGGATGGTGCGGTCCTGAACCGGCACCGGATGCGTCGGAATCACGTGGTCGACGATGCCCATCTGCTTCTCCGGACAACGGACGGAGAGTTTTTTTTCGCCGAGCCCGGCAAATGCCTGGGGGCTCGTGTACTCGTTCATGATATGCAGGTCGGCGTACAGGGCGACGTGCTGCTCGTCGACGTCGAAGACCGTATGGCGTGTCACGATCTTCTGGTAAAGCGTCTGTCCCATCTTTCCTCCAGTCTCCGTATCCCGTTGATGCGGATGTCCAACGAAGTGTAATTGGGCGACTGGAGCAGTAAAATGGATGACCACTTAACCTATTATTAAATATAACTTTAAAATGGACCCAATCGCAGACCTCGAATTCTTTGCACGGCTGGTGACACAGGGCAGTCTGTCCGCGTTGGCTCGCGATCTCGGTGTGACGCCGCCGGCCGTGAGCGCGCGACTGAGTCAACTGGAGCGCCGTTTGGGCGTGAAGCTGCTGAATCGGACCACGCGTCGGCTTGCGATGACGCACGAGGGAGAGTTGTATCTTTCGACTGGATCGAAGCTGCTCGAGCAGGTTCAGGAACTGGAGCGGATGGTGTCGAGCAGTCGCGAGCAGCCTCAAGGCCTGTTGAAGGTCAATGCGACATTCGGTTTTGGACGACGCCACATCGCTCCCGCACTATCCGAGTTTCGGCGGCAGTATCCGGAAGTGGATGTTCAACTGGAACTGACCGATCGCCCGATGAACCTGGCCGAACTGGCCTATGACGTCGGCATTCGTTTCGGAGAGCTACCGGATCAGCGGCTCGTGGGCAGAAAGCTCGCGTCGAACCGGCGCTTCGTCTGCGCGTCCCCCACGTACCTCAAGAAACACGGCATCCCGAAAACCCCCGGAGAATTGCGCAACCAGATGTGCATCGTCCTGAGGGAAAACGATACCGCGTATGGCACCTGGCACTTCACAAAGGGCAAGCGCCACGAACTTGTCAAAGTGCACGGCGCGATGAGCAGCAACGATGGGGAGGTCACGCTCCAATGGGCCATCGACGGTCATGGAATACTGGTCCGGTCCGAATGGGACGTACAGACGTCGATCGATTCCGGCAAGCTGACGCGCGTACTTGCCGACTGGTCGTTACCGTCGGCGGACATCTATGCGACTTATCCGGAGAGGTTGAACCTGTCGGCAAAGGTCCGCGTGTTTGTCGATTTCCTGGAGACCCACATCAAGCCGTAGATCGCGGCATTCGAGAGATGCATGTGACGTGCGGCTGCGATGAACAGGAGGTCGGCTCGAGAATCGCACGATACGTCGGAACGAGTGACGATGACTGAAGCGGCGGCCGAACTGATAGCTAGTTGATTCGGCAGCGCGGCAAGCGTGCAATGACCGTGAGACCGCCTCCTTCGCGCGGCGCGGCATGAATATCACCGTCGTGCAATGCGATTGCGCGACGGGCGATCGCTAGACCCAAGCCGGTACCCGACACAGATTGCATGATTGCATCTCGTTGCTGCGGCTCGAGGCGATGGAATGGTTCAAAGATGTCTTCGCAGGACCCGGCGGGTACGCCCGGCCCCCTGTCGCTCACGCGGACTTCGAGCCAGTCGGATTTCTCGCCTGCCTCGAATGACGTCAACGTACGTGCGCATACTTCGACGGCGGTGCAGGCCGCGGTGTACTTGATTGCATTGCGCACGACGTTTTCGAGTGCGCGATAGAGCGGTTCTCCGGCGACTTCCGCCACAAAGCTGACGGGTGCATCTAAGGTCACGATGCAGCCGCGTGACTGGGCCTCGAAGGCGGCATCCTGCACGATATCAGCCAGCAGTTCTATGATGTCAACACGCTCGCGCGGAGGCGACATCGCGCCGACCTCCAGTTTGTGCAGGGTCAGTAGTTCTTCGATGAGTTGGTTGAGCCGCTCCGTTTCGCGGCTAATGCGCTCTACCATGCCGGGCGCTGATTTCGCGTCCTGCTGCATGAGGCCGATCGCCGCCTGAATGCGGGCCAGCGGGGAGCGCAACTCGTGCGACACGTCATGAAAGAGTTGCCGCTGCCGCATCGAGGCATGTTGCAGGCGCGCGGCCATTTCATCGAACTCGCGGGCCAGGAACGTGAACTCATGAGGGCCACGGTTTCCGAGCGCGGGCAGGACGCGCACGTCGAAGCGAGCCTGAGCAGCGTCTCTCAGTGCCTGACTCAAATGGCGCACCGGCGTGGAGATATACCATGCCAATCCGACCGCGACGGGTAGGCTCACTGTGGCACCGGCAAGCAGCAGGATTAGCGCCATTGAAGGCGATCGATCGTCGGGCGGGTGGTGTCCGCTTGCGTAGAGATAGAGTCCACCGAATGCAAACGCCATGATCACCGCAAGCCAGAGCAGGAAGAAGATAGGCCAGAACAGGTGCCTGAAGCGCAATTGCATGGCTTAGTCCGTCAGAAGCTGGTAGCCCATGCCGCGCACGCTGACAATCCACGGCTGGCCGTCGGGGCGCGGCCCAAGCTTCTGGCGGATGCAGCTTATATGCACGTCGATGCGTCGGTCGAAACGCGTCAGTGGCTGCTCGAATGCCTGCAACGAAATTTCTTCCTTACTGACAAGTCGGCCAGCATGACGGGCCAGCACCTTGATCAGGCTGAATTCCGTTCCTGTCAGATCGAGCGGCATACCTTGCCAGGTGGCGCTGCGATTGGAGGGCCACAGCGAAAGCGGACCGGCGTGGATCGGGCCGATGGCACCGGCCGCGCTCGCGCCCCGCGCTCGCCGAAGAATTGCTCGCAGGCGGGCGACCAGTTCGCCGGGCGTACACGGCTTGGGCACATAGTCGTCGGCGCCGAGATTGAGGCCGGAAATCCGATCGATATCATCGCCGCGAGCAGTCAGCATCAGCACCGGCACCGGGCTAGCCACGCGGATGCGGCTCAGTGCCTCGATGCCCGACAGTCGCGGCATCATCACGTCGAGTACCACGATGGCAAAACGCCCCGACAGCGCATGGGCCACGCCGGTTTCTCCATCGTGCGCAATCTCGGCAGCAAAACCTTCGTTGGCCAGATACTGCGCCAGCATGCTGGTCAGCTCGGCGTCGTCGTCGACCAGCAGCACCGGTGTCAAGGAGGAGGGGACAGCGTTCGTCATATGGTCAGGATGCCATGTTAGTGATGCCGATCATAGCTAAGCGCCAGATTTTTACCCAACTTAACCCAGCCTTACGGCACTGAATCTTCCGCTGCGGACAATGGCGTGCATCGGCTCAGGACCGGGCCGGGGAGCTTGCATTGATGAGAGAATTGGAGCGACGACGGCCCCTCGCCATCTGGCTAGGCATGGTCATCGGCAGTGTGGGAGTATGCGCCTGCGCATTGCAGCCGGCTTACCTGCCGCCGCCGACGACCACGGCCACCGGCTGGCACGCCGAAGTGGCCCACGGCGGCAAGGTTGAAAACCTGATCGACTGGTGGAGCCGTTTCGACGACCCAGCGGTGGGCGAGTTGATCCGCGTGGCCGAGGCCGGCAGCCCGACGCTGGCCAAGGCGGTAGCCCGTATCAGCAGTGCACGTGCCACCCTGGCATCGAACAGCGCCGATGCGTGGCCGACGCTCACAGGCAGCGCCTCCATCGCGCGGGCCAAGTCCAACGTCTCCACGGGTAGCGCCACGTTTACTACCCTGGCGACCACTCGCAGCGGCGGGCTGGACGCGTCGTGGGAACTCGATCTTTTCGGCAAGGCACGCTCGGCGCGCGAATCGTCGCAGGCGCTCCTGCAAGCCCGTATCGACGATTGGCACGATGCTCGTATCTCTCTGGCTGCCGAGGCGGCGGACGATTATGTGCAATATCGTGCATGCCGCCAGCTCGTGCGTGCCTACCAACAGTCGGCGGCGTCGTATGCGAAAACCGAAAAATCGACGAACGCGGCGGTCACAGCCGGCATGTCGGCAGCCTCGGATGGCTACCTTGCGGAAGCCAACACGGCTGATATGACTCCCGCTGTCAATCGGGATTGGTGTTCGGGTTTTCCACGCGTTATTGTTCAAATTTCCTGAGGGCGGCGCAGCAGTACGTCTCGACGGTGGATCACGCTGATATCCGCGGGTTGGCTACCGCATTACAGAGGTCCGCCTGATGAGCCTGCCGCTATCTAGGGACGCAAATCGAATTGGATCCGTTGCGTAGCCGTGGCGCGGGTTACTCGTGTGCCGGGCTACGCCGCCCTCAGGAAACTCCTTGATTGATGGGTAAAGACTCTCGCTCGCCTGCTCAAGCCGCGTGCTTCTGCGGTTGCAACGCAAGTGACATGGCGAGTTGGCTAATGTCCCAGATAAACCCGCTTAGTTCGCGGGCGACCGCGACCACGGCGATGTTCTTCTGTTTACCGCGTGCCACAAGCGTTCGATAGCGTCGACACAGGCGCACCTGCGCATCCCAAGATCGATCCACGATGGGTTTAGGAATCCCTTCGTGGCGGCGCTGAATCTCGGGACTCACGCGCGCCGGATGCCGATAACTCCATGCCGATTCGACGAGCAGCTTTCTCGCGTAACTGTTGCCGTTCTTGGTGATGCTGCCCTGACGGCGTTTCTCGCCCGACGAGTGTTCGCTCGGTGTTACCCCCAGCCACGCCATCAACTGGCGCGGATGAGTGAAGCGTGACAGATCACCCAACTCAGCAAGCATGCCGACCGCCGTGGTGAACTGCATGCCGCGCATCGTTTGCAGACCCAGTACTGCCGGATAAAAACGCCAGGCAACCACGGCCTCGCGCAGCGCAGCTTCCAGTCGATCGCATTGCGCAAGACGATCCTCGATCGCGCGTCGATGCTCTTCGAACGCTAACTGCTGCCATGTGCTGTCGAACGCAAACGTGCTCAGCCAGCGCCGGTGTGCTGCCCTCCAGTCGGCGCGGCCGGTATAGCTGACCCCATGCGAAAGCAGAAAGGACTTCAGCCGCTGCCGCGCACGCTTCAGATCATCCTTGGCACTCACCCATGCCCGTGCCAGATCGCGAAAGGCTTCGTCTTCGACGGTAGGGACAAAGACCTCCGACAGGTCGCCAGCCCTGAGAGAACGCACCAGTTTGATCGCGTCACGCCGATCGGTCTTTACGCGTTCCCCCGGCTTCCTTGGAATCAGAGACGGTGCACACACCATGCAGTCGATTCCCTTCTGCTGAAGTTGACGGTAAAGTCCGTAACCACATGGGCCCGCCTCATAGACAATACAGATACGCGACGCCTTCGATTGCAGGCGCTTGCATAAGCGATCGATATCCGTCTTCGTGGTGCCAACCTTGCCGAGCAGTTCAACCTCGCCCATGCCGAACGCATAGGCGGCCGTGATCGACTCCTTATGGACATCGAGCCCGACGTACAGCGTGCTATCGTGTTCCATGCTGGCCTCCGTGCCGGAAATCGCCAGGTGCGGCCCTGTCCGCACCGTGCGGCTCTGGCAGCAATGCTAACCCGCGCTTGATTCCTCACGGCAGGCCAGCCTTTGCCCCGCGGGAGTCATACTGACTAGCGCGAATGCCACGGCTACGCAGCAGAAGGTAGCCTGCGAGGAACTGGTCAAGTCGCTGGCGGCGCTCACGGGGGCCGACGAGCCGACCTTGCGCGGAATTATCGACCGGCCGGGCGCCCCCGAATTGCCGGAGTCGGCAGCCTTCAGCGTGGAAACCATCCCGATCGATCTGGTTCGACAGAGGCCGAGCCTCGCATCGTCAGAACGTACGCTGGCTTCAGCCTATGCCGAGATCGGGAAAGCCCGCGCGGATCGCTTGCCGAATATTTCGTTGTCCGGTTCGGTCACGTTGTCCGCCACCAATCTGACTTCTCCACTTTCAGCCTGGTCGCTCGGGCCGAGCCTGTCAATCCCGATGTTCGACGCTGGCAAGCGCAAAGCAGCGGTAGATTCGGCAAGGGCCAGCTATGAGGCGCAACTTGCCGACTACCGTAGCTCCGTGCTCACAGCGATTAAAGAGGTCGAGACCGCGCTGGTCGATCTCGATGGCGCGGCCCATCGTAGCGATGATGCGCGACGTTCAGTCGAACAATACCGCCGTTACGAGCGGGCCACGGAAGCCAACTGGCGCGGCGGCTTCGACACACTACTGACGCTGGAGCAGGCGCGACGTTCGTTGACCAGCGCGGAAATCTCCTATATCGAACTGCAGCGGGATCGCGTCCGGAGCTGGATCGCGCTCTACAAGGCGCTGGGCGGCGGTTGGCAAACCGGCGGCGCTTCGACGTCGACTGCTGCTGCCGAGGCCGCCGCGATCGCCCCTGACGTTCAAGCCCTCTTGCAAGGAACCACCCCGTGAAGCTGACTCCCCGGAGCGCCGCATTGGCTGCCTTCATCATAGTTGCCGGAGCCGCCGCGTGGTGGCTGAGGTCTGGCGCGCTCGCACGCGCTGAAACGCAACCGCCGCCGGCCGCGCTGACCGTCAGCCTGGTCGCCCCCCGTTCTCAGGACTGGCCGCAGACCATCGAGGCCAATGGCACTACGACCGCCTGGCAGGAAGCGGTGATCAGCGCCGAGATCGGCAGCCTGCGCATCACGGAATTGCGCGTGGATGTCGGCAGCGAGGTCAAGCGCGGTCAACTGCTTGCGCGTTTGGCGGATGCCACGGCAACCGCAGACCTACGCAAGCAGGAGGCAGCCGTCGCTCAGGCCCGCTCAAACCTGGAGCAGGCCCAGGCAGATCTGAAGCGTTCCAGGCAAGTCGCCGATAGCGGCGCCGTGGCCGCTCAGAAACTCGACGAATACCGCATCACGGAAGCGGTGGATCGGGCCGCGCTGGCGTCGGCCGAGGCCGAGTTGCAGAACAAGCGAACCGTGCTGTCGCAAACGCGCATCATGGCCGTAGACGATGGCATCATTTCGTCGCGCGCGGCCCTGCTGGGCAACGTTGTCAGCGCCGGGACGGAGATGTTCCGGCTCATCCGGCAGGGGCGGATCGAATGGCAAGCCGAGGTCGATGCGCAACAGTTGGCGCGAATTCGCCCGGGCCTACCTGCGCGCGTGACCTTGCCGGGTGGCAAAGTGATCGACGGCAAGGTGCGGCTGGTGTCACCCACGCTGTCGACCAGTACTGGCCGCGCCATCGTCTACGTGGCGCTGGACGGGCATGACGCCCAGCCCGGCATGTTCGCAGGCGGAAGGATCGCACTGGGTACTACGCCGGCGCTGACGTTGCCGGAATCGGCGCTGGTGCCGCGCGATGGCCGCACCGACCTGTACGTGCTCAATTCCGACGGCGCCACGGTGACTCGGCGCACCGTCGTCACCGGACGTCACCAAGATGGGCGTGCCGAAATCCTCTCCGGACTCGATGCGGGCACACGCGCACGGGTGGTGGCTAGCGGAGGCGGTTTTCTGTCGGATGGCGCACACGTGAGGGTGTCGACGCAGAAGGATGCCGGGGGCGGGCAGGGGGGGCTGCTGTGAACATCTCGTCGTGGTCGATCCGCAACCCCGTCCCCGCGTTGCTGTGCTTCACTCTACTGACCGTCTTCGGGTTGATCGGATTTCACAAACTTCAGATCCAGGATTTTCCTGACATGGATCTGCCGACCATCAACATCTCTGCTTCGCTGGAGGGCACTGCGCCGTCGCAGTTGGAAAACGAGGTGGCGCGCAAGATCGAAGACAAGCTGACTTCGCTGTCGAAGCTAGACCACATCACCACCAAGATCACCGACGGCTCGGTCAGCATCAGTGTGACATTCAAGCTGGAGAAAGACCCGCAGGCTGCCCTCAGCGAAGTGCGCAACGCCGTGGATAGCGCGCGTGCCGACTTGCCCGGCGAGATGGCTGCCCCGACGGTGTCGAAGAACGATGCCGCAGGCTCGGCACTACTGACTTATACCGCAAAATCACGGTGGATTTGCGAGAATCGGGCGAGACGTGCAGCCGTCACCGCGTGTTCCGGTTAATGCGGACAGAAGGTTTGCGCGCCGAGGTTGGCTACGGCAGCAAGCCTCGCTATCGTGGCGGTCCGGTCGGCGTGGTGGCCAATGTCCTAAATCGGGAGTTCGCCCCCGACGCGCCGAACAGGGTCTGGGTTACCGACATCACGTATATCCGAACCTATGAAGGCTGGCTGTATCTGGCGGCGGTCATGGATCTGTACTCGCGTCAGATCGTCGGCTGGGCCACGCGATCAACGATGACCAGCGACCTGGTATTGCAGGCTTTGCTGGCTGCAGTCTGGAAACGCAAACCGGGCCTCGGCGTTATGGTGCATTCGGATCAGGGCAGTCAGTTCACCAGCGATGACTGGCAGTCATTCCTGAGGGCTCACCATATGGTGCCGAGCATGAGTCGTCGCGGTAATTGCCACGACAACGCCGTTGCCGAAAGCTTCTTCAGCGCATTGAAGAAGGAGCGAATTAAGCGGCGCATCTACCCGAACAGGGCTACTGCTGCCACGGACGTATTCGATTACATTGAGATGTTCTACAACCCGATTCGCCGGCATGGTTCCGCCGGCGACCTGTCACCTGTAGAGTTTGAGCGGCGCTACGCGCTAAACGGCTCGTGAGTGTCTATGAAACTCTGGCCGGTCCAAGCAGGCAAACGGGGATGTCGTTTGCGGGGTGTCTTCTAGACGCAGCTTCGCGACCGGCTCCTTGAGCCGCTCGTTCTCATCCTCGAGTTGCTTCAGTACGCGGACCTGGTTCGATTCCAGGCCCGCGTACTTGCTTCTTCCATCGATAATACGGCTGCTCTGATAGCCAGCGCTGCTCCTCGTGCGCGGCTGCAATCAATTGCTCGCCCAGACTTCGATCCTTCTCCGGTTGCTTAACCGTATAGGTCGCTACCCGGCGGCGCACTCCCGGGTAGCAACATGCCTTGCGTGCGCCCCCACCGAGTCTTCATCAAGTTCTTCTGATTTCTAGGGTAAGAGAGAACTCACTGGCCGGATGGCTACAAGAAACGTCCCAGGGCATGTTGAGTTGAGCTAGAGACAACGACGATAACCTTTGCAGAATTGCTTTGTTAGAAATTTGGCAATGGAAACGTATAGTTGGCCATCAGAGCCTACGTGAGTGTTTCATAGGCACGCGCTAGTTTCGCTCCCGAAGAATAAAGACAGACCGGTCTTTCTTCTTGTTTGGCATCGCATGATGGCAGCGATACCCCGCATGCGGGAGCGGATTGATTTGAATCGCTGTTTTCAGCATTGAAAGACCGAGAAGTCATGTCCGATTTCATCATTGTCGACACCACGCCTGCCGATCATCGTGCACGGCCGTTGATTGAAGCATTGATCGACGAGTATTCGACTCGTTATGCGCCGTACCGGGTAGATAGTCGGGGCGAGGCCGAGCACGAACTGGCGCGTTATCCGGCCGAACTATTTTTACCACCCGACGGCGCGTTCATTCTTGTCATCCGCGATGGGGAAACCGTTGGGGGCGGCGCTTTCAAGCGGTACGATGCGCAGACGGTCGAACTGAAGCGGGTATGGACACACCCTGAGTGGCGCCGACAAGGGCTGGCGCGGACGATCGTCGCAGCGCTCGAGCAGCGGGCAAAGGAGCAAGGGTATCGTCGCGCGTATCTGACAACGGGTGTCAGGCAACCGGAAGCGTGGGCGCTTTATGTCGATACCGGTTACACACCGTTCTTCGACGTTTCCAACGTACCTGAAATCGATGTCAGTCTCCCGTTTGGCAAGGATCTCCTCGATCCCCAGCGGACTGATTCGCTTTCCGATCTGACCGCACGGGGGTTCCAGAAAGCGACGCGCTGATACACGTTCTTTTACTCACCATCAAAAAAATGTGCTGAACAGAGCATTAAAAATTAAGGAATACATATGACAAAAAAGAAATGGATCGCCGGTATCGTGGCGAGAACATCGATTTTCGCGATGATTTGTGTTAGTGCCGCTGCAACGGCAGCAACGTTCGATCTCAGTCCGGAGCAGAACGGCCGGCCTCGAGCCCCAGTAGACCCGGTTGCCCTGCGTGCGTTGCCCGCTACAGCTAAGTTTGCGCAACCGGACACGTTGACGGTAGCGATCGGTGCGTACTTGCCCCCTCTGAGCACATACGCTACCGATGCGCGTACCGTGGTCGGATTCGATCCCGATCTAGCACAGCTTGTAGCAGACAGTCTCGGACGCAAGTTGAAGATTGTCCCGGTCGCATGGGCGGACTGGCCGCTGGCCCTCGAATCGGGGAAGGTAGATATCGTACTGTACAACGTGACAGTCACCGAGGAACGGAAGGAGAAATTCGACTTTTCGACGTACAGGAGGGATCAGCTCGGATTCTATGTGAAGTCGAACAGCAAGATCCCTGCGATTCGTGAGCCGAAGGACGTTGCGGGCTTGCGAGTCATCACGGACGCCGGCACAAATCAGGAGAAGATCCTGCTCGACTGGGATCGTCAAAATGTTACGCACGGCCTGAAGCCGATCTCGATCCAGTACTACGACGATTATGCGACTGCCGGGGTAGCGCTGAGGGCAGGGAGAGCCGACGCAATCTTCAGCGTGAATGCACAACTGGCCTACCAGGCTGCGCTTCGGGGAGATATCCGTCTAGTAGGTACCGTCAACGGCGGCTGGCCGCGCACGGCCGATATTGCAATAGCGTCTCGCAAGGGAAGCCGGCTGGCTGAGCCCCTGACCCTGGTGCTAAACGATTTGATCAAGGATGGCAAGTACCGTCAGGTCCTGGACCGATGGAGCCTTGCATCCGAAGCCATTGACACGGCACAGACAAATCCTCCCGGACTCCCTAAGCAATGATCGGTTTTGTGCTTGGTGACCAGTTGAACTGAACTTCAGTCACGTCTTATGACATATTCACTTTCCCTGCTGGACAAGAGCCCAATCGCCGACGGTGCGACCGCCGCCGACGCGCTGCGCTTCACGACGACCCTCGCGCAGCGTGCCGAACAGCTCGGCTACGCGCGCTTCTGGGTCGCCGAGCATCACGGCGCGCCGGGCTTCGCGAGCTCCGCGCCGGAGGTCGTCGTCGCGCACCTGCTCGCGAATACGTCGCGCATTCGCGTCGGCTCGGGCGGCGTGATGCTGCAGCACTACAGCCCGTTCAAGGTCGCCGAGACGTTCAAGCTGCTCGCCGCGCTCGCGCCGGGCCGCGTCGATCTCGGCATCGGCAAGGCGCCCGGCGGGCTGCCGCTGACCACGCGCGCGCTGCAGTGGTTTCACGACAAGGCGAAGAAACCCGACTTCGCGGGCCAGCTCGCCGAGCTCGACGCGTTCCTCGGCTGGGGCGTCGCCGAAGATCACCCGCTCGCCGGCGCGGTCGCGATGCCGGTGCCGCCGCACGCGCCCGAACGCATCCTGCTCGGCGGCTCGCCCGATAGCGGCGCGCTCGCCGCCCGCAACGGCTGGCGCTTCTGCTACGCGGGGCACTTCAACGGCGACGATGCGAATCTCGAACGCTCGCTGGCCGCGTACCGCGACGCAGGCGGCACGCGCCCGCTCGTCGCGCTGTACGCCGTCGCCGCACCGACCCGCGACGAGGCCGAGCAACTGATCGGGCCGCTGAAGATATTCAAGCTGCAATTCGCCGGCGGCCCGAGCTTCAACCTGGCGAGCGCGCAGGCCGCCGCCGAATTCGCGCGGCAAAGCGGCGCATCCGACTACCGGATCGACGAGTTGCGCCCGGCCGTGCTGGCCGACACGCCCGAGCGCGTGCACCGCGCGCTCGACGCGCTGAGCCGGCGGCTCGACGTCGACGCGTTCGTGATCGACTCGCCGGTGACCGATTATGCGGCGCGGCTCGCGTCGGCCGAATGGCTCGGCGGCGCGCAGTCGATCACGCCGCTGCAGGCGGCCCTCGCGGCCGACCATTCGGACCATTCCCTTTCCCCCGACCAGAACACGTGACGCGCCCATGACCACCCGACGATCGATTCCCTTCGGCCTGATGCTGCAAGGCGCAGGCAGCCACATGAACGCGTGGCGACACCCGAGCAACCCGCCGGACGCGAGCATCAACCTCGACTTCGCGATCGGCATCGCGCGCAAGGCGGAAGCCGCCGGCATCGCGTTCGCGTTCGTCGCGGACGGCCTCTACATCAATGAGAAGTCGATCCCGCACTTCCTGAACCGCTTCGAGCCGCTGACCGTGCTGTCGGCGCTCGCGGTCGCGACGAGCAAGATCGGGCTCGCGGGCACGATCTCGACGTCGTACAGCGAGCCGTTCACGGTCGCGCGCCAGCTCGCGTCGCTCGACGCGATCAGCGGCGGGCGCGCGGGCTGGAACGTCGTGACGACGCCGCTCGAAGGCACCGCGAAGAATTTCGGCAAGGCGCATCCCGAGCACGCGTTGCGCTACGAGATCGCCGACGAATACCTCGACGTCGTGCAGGGGCTGTGGGACAGCTGGGACGACGACGCGTTCGTGCGCGATCGCGCGACCGGGCGCTTCTTCGATCGCGACAAGCTCCACACGCTCGACCATCACGGCCGCTTCTTCCAGGTCGCGGGCCCGCTGAACATCCAGCGCTCGCCGCAGGGGCAGCCGGTGATCTTCCAGGCCGGCTCGTCCGACACGGGCATCGGGCTCGCGGGCAAGTATGCGGATGCCGTGTTCACGCATTCGCCGTCGCTCGACGAAACGGCCGCGTTCACGCGGCGCGTGAAGCAGAGCGCGGTCGAGCACGGGCGGCAGCCCGGCGACGTGAAGATCTTCCCCGGCGTCGGCCCGATCGTCGGCCGCACGGCCGCCGAGGCGGAAGACAAATATCAGGCGATCCGCGACCTGCTGACGATCGACGAGGCGCTCGCGTATCTCGGCCGCTATTTCGATCACCACGATTTCACGCAGTACGCGCTCGATGCGCCGTTCCCCGAACTCGGCGACCTCGGCCGCAACAGCTTTCGCTCGACCACCGACCGGATCAAGGCCGACGCGAAGCGCAAGCAGCTCACGTTGCGCGAGACGGCGCTCGCCGTCGCGACGCCGCGCCCGAACTTCATCGGCACGGCCGAGCATGTCGCCGACGAGCTGATCCGCTGGCACGACGCGGGCGCCGGCGACGGCTTCATCCTCGGCTTTCCAGTGCAGGCGCAGGGCGTCGACGACTTCGTCGACCTCGTGATTCCGGTACTCGAGGCACGCGGCCGCTACAGCCGCGACCTGCCGGGCAGCACGCTGCGCGACCACCTCGGCCTGCCGCGCAAGGCGAGCCGCCATGCGGCGCCCGGCGCGGTGCAGAAACAGGACGACGCGGCCGAAGCGCACGCGTGACGCCGACGCGCCGCTACGCGCGGCGCGTCCGACCGACCCGATCGAGGACCTTCACCGACATGAGCGACACGACCCATCTCGGCGGCGCACTGCCGCCGCTTCCTTCGTCCCGCGTCCGCGACGCCGGCACGCGCCTGCGCATCGTGCCGGCCCGCCACCGCTCGCGCACGGCCGGCACCGTGCTCGCGCTCGTGCTGATCGCGCTCGCGCTGCATTCGATCCTCGGCAACCCGCAATGGGGCTGGCCGGTATTCGCCGAATGGTTTCTGTCGCCGCCGGTGCTGTCCGGGCTCGCGCGCACGCTGGTGCTGACGCTGCTCGGCGCGGTATTCGGCTTCGCGCTCGGCGCGTTCGTCGCGCTGGCGCGGCTGTCGCGTTCGCGTCTGCTCGCCGCGAGCGCGTGGACCTTCGTGTGGCTGTTCCGGTCGATTCCGCTGATCGTGCTGCTGCTGATCCTCAACAATATCGGCTACCTGTACGAACACGTGCGGCTCGGCGTGCCGTTCACCGACATCGTGTGGTTCGACACGCCGACCACCGACCTGATCAGCCCGTTCCTCGCGGCCGTGCTCGGCCTCACGCTGAACCACGCGGCGTTTTCCGCCGAGGTGATCCGCGGCGGCATTCTCGCGGTCGACCAGGGGCAGCTCGAAGCCGCCGCGGCGCTCGGCCTGCCGCGCGGCCGCCAGACCACGCGGATCGTGCTGCCGCAGGCGATGCGCGCCATCCTGCCGACCGCGTTCAACGATCTCATCTCGCTCGCGAAAGGCACCTCGATGGTGTACGTGCTCGCGATGCCCGAGCTGTTCTATACGGTGCAGGTGATCTATCGCCGCAATCTCGAAGTGATTCCGCTGCTGATGGTCGCGACCGTCTGGTACCTGATCATCCTGACCGTGCTGTCGGCGATCCAGGTTCAGGTCGAGCGCCACTACGCGCGCGGCGCGCTGCGCAACCCGCCGCCGTCGGCGCTGACGTTCGTGCTGGCGCGCATCGGTGCGCTGTGGCGGCGTGCCGCGGCACGCCACGCGACAGCCACCGCAACGGCCCGCGGCGACGACGCGACCGCTCCGCTACCGAGCGCCGGCGGCGAAGTCGCCGTGCACAACGTATCGAAGCAGTTCGGCATGCAGCGCGTGCTCGACAACGTGTCGTTCGTCGCCCCGCGCGGCAGCGTGACGGCGATCATCGGGCCGTCCGGTTCGGGCAAGTCGACGCTGCTGCGCACGATCAACCATCTCGAACGCGTCGACGACGGCTTCATCGATATCGACGACGAGCTGATCGGCTATCGGCGCGACGGCGACGTGCTGCACGAGCTGAAGGAGCGCGACGTGCTGAAGCGGCGCAGGGCGGTCGGCATGGTGTTCCAGAACTTCAACCTGTTTCCGCACTTGACCGTGCTCGAGAACCTGGTGGAAGCGCCCGTCGCCGTCGCGGGCATCACGCGCGAGGCCGCCGAGCGCACCGCTCGCACGCTGCTCGCGCGCGTCGGCCTCGCGGACAAAGCCGATGCCTACCCGCGCCAGCTGTCCGGCGGCCAGCAGCAGCGCGTCGCGATCGCGCGGGCGCTCGCGTTGCGCCCGAAGGTGCTGCTGTTCGACGAGCCGACGTCGGCGCTCGATCCCGAACTGGTCAACGAAGTGCTCGACGTGATCAAGGAGCTCGCGCGCTCTGGCACCACGCTCGTGATCGTCACGCACGAGATCGGCTTTGCACGCGAAGTCGCGGACAACGTGCTGTTCATGGAGCGCGGCCGCATCGTCGAGTCGGGCCCGCCCGCCGTCGTGCTCGACGCGCCGGCCCATCCGCGCACGCGCGCGTTTCTGTCGCGAGTGTTGTAGGCGACGCAAACGGTGGATTCATCAACCGCCCGCTATATTCAACTTTGGCCGAAGTACAATTGCCGCTCACGATCTCTGTCTATGCATTCGATGAACGCGTCTTCCAGCATACGTGACCATATCCTCGCTGTAGCGAGCGGACTATTTTACGAGCACGGGATCCGGTCTGTAGGAGTCGATTGGGTGATCAAGGATGCTGAAGTTGCGAAGGCGACGCTTTATCGTCACTTCCCCAACAAGGAGGAACTTGTTCTGGCCTATCTCGAAGGGAGGAGGGCCGCGGCGTTATCGGCGATCCGCGACACGATCGCAGCGGCTGGAGACGACCCCGTTAGGCGTGCAGTTAGTATTTTCGACAGATTGGCTATCGTGGCGCGGCACGGATTTCGTGGTTGCGCTTTTTTGCGCGCGCAGGCGGAACATCTCGAGTCCGGACCAATTCATGCGGTCGTCAAGTCCCACAAGGACGCCATCAAGGGAGTATTCGAGGAGGCCATTGCCGATTTTCCCGTCACGAGAACTCAGCGGCGCGAACTGGCGGCTATCCTTGCACTGATCTACGACGGCGCTTTGGCGGTCGTGATGGTCCAGCAAGATATCGCCGCGATCGAGTTCGCGCGGCGCGCGGCGCTCGCGGTGTTGTGCGCAGATCATGGCACTACCGCCCGATCCTGAAGATCGGGCGACTCATCATCCCCTTATTTCACGGCAATTCGCTCGATCTCGATCAATGCCGCCCCGAAGCCCACTCTGTCGCCGTCCGCGACGGCTATCTTGCCCAGACGGCCGCGAAACGGTGCGACAACTGGGAACAGCATGGAATCGACTTCGATGTAGGCGATATGCTGCCCCTCGTTCACAACGGTGTCTGCACCGGCCACTGGCTGATCACGGAACGGATGGACGCGGGCAAAATGTCCGCTGCACGGTGCACGAACATAGCTAAACGAAGGATCACCGTCTCCTGACATATGAGTGCCCCAAGACCCGCGATCCTCGTTCGCAATCGGACTTGTGTGACAATCGAATTCCAGCCGGATAGTTTGATTTCCAATGGTATAAACGCATTCCGCGACTCCCGCATGCTGCAGTGTCGCAATCAGTCGCTCAATGCGCTGAAGGTCCATCATCGTACCGCTCCCTGTAATGTGCCGTTTGCGAGGACGCGCTCGAGATGATGGATATCGAATCCGCCTTCTGAGAACGATCGCTCCTTCATCAGCGCCTGATGAAGCGGGATCGACGTGTCGACTCCACCGATCACGATCTCGTCCAGTGCGACGCGCATCCGTGCGATGGCCTCGTCACGCGTACGTCCGTGGGCGAGCAGCTTCGCTATCAGGGAATCGTAGTGCGGCGGGATTTCGTATCCGGGATACAAATGCGATTCAACGCGGATACCGGGGCCGCCGGGCGCGAGCCACGAGTCGACGCGTCCGGGCGACGGTGCGAACGTCCAAGGATGTTCGGCCGTCACACGACATTCGATCGCATGACCGCGCGGTTGAATGTCTTCTTGTGAGAAAGATAGAGGCAGGCCCATTGCGATTCGGATCTGTTCAGTTACGATGTCGACGCCAGTCACCATTTCCGTGACTGGGTGTTCGACTTGCACGCGCGTATTCATTTCGATGAAGTAGAACGCGCCATCTTCGTAGAGAAACTCGAAGGTGCCTGCACCGTGATAGCCGATGCGCAAACATGCCTGCGTGCACAGGGTGCCGATGCGTGCGATGTCGTCTCGGGAAACGCCCGGCGCTGGCGATTCTTCGATCACTTTCTGATGACGCCGTTGCATCGAACAATCTCGTTCGCCGAGCCAGATCACGTGGCCGTGCATATCGGCGATTACCTGAATTTCGATATGACGCGGATGTTCTAGAAATCGCTCGAGGTAGACCTCGGAGTTTCCGAAGGCTGCTGCAGCTTCCTCTCGCGTCGTCGACACGGCTAGCAGCAGCTCAGCGGGCTCGCGGACCACGCGCATTCCTCTGCCGCCGCCACCGCCGGCCGCCTTGATGATCAACGGATAGCCGACAGCGTCCGCCATCTCAATGATGAGTCGCTCATCCGTCGGTAATGCGCCCGGGGAGCCAAGTACGCATGGCACGCCGGCCGCTTGCATCTCGCGCTTCGCACTGACCTTGTCGCCCATCATGCGAATGGCTGTCGAGCTCGGCCCAATGAAGGTCAGTCCGGCCCGCTCGACCGCTGCGGAAAAATCGGCGTTTTCGGACAGGAAACCGTAGCCCGGGTGGATTGCATTCGCGTTCGTCAATTGCGCGGCGATGAGAATCTCGCTAGCTCGAAGATAACTCCGGGACGACGGTGGTGGCCCGATGCATAGCGCGTCGTCGGCCAATTGAACATGGCGGAGATCCGCGTCGGCTTCGGAGTGGATCGCGACAGTCTTCAGGCCCAGGGCGCGGCACGCGCGCAGCACGCGTAATGCGATTTCGCCGCGGTTGGCGATCAGTACGGTATCGAACATTGGATCTCTATGCTGGGTCAATGACGAAAAGCGGGGTATCGCGTGCGACGGGTGCGCCGTCCGCGGCGAGGATTTCGACTAGCAGTCCGTCGCGGTCGGCTTCGATCGGATTCAGCAGTTTCATCGCCTCGACGAGTCCCAGCGTCATGCCTGCATGGACGCGATCACCAGGAGACACGAATGGATGTTGGTTCGGGGCCGAGGCGCGATAGAAGGTTCCGATCATGCCTGCGGCGATCGTATGCGGGTGTGAACCGACGGCGCCAGTCTGGGCGTTTGCATCGACAACCGTACTCGCGATGTTCTGAGCTGGCAGCGCTGCTGGTGTATTCGCGGCCGAATCGCAAACGCGCTGGCCGCGCACGAGCCTGATCCGCTGGTCACCATTCGTATAGTCAATCACGCTGACGGACGCGCGGTCAAACACCGCAACAAAGTCGTCAATAATGTCCAGATTCATGCGCGCCTCAGCTAAATGCCTTGACGGAAATGCCCGCCTGTTCGAGCGTGTCGCGAACACGGGCGGCCATGTCAATTGCCCCAGGTGTGTCGCTGTGCACGCAGATCGTATCGATCGGTACCTTCAGCATCCGGCCGGATACTGTCTCGATCGCACCTGCCTGAATCATCCGTAGCATCCTCGCAGCAGCTTGGCCGGCATCATGCAGGACAGCGCCTGGCAATTTCCGCGGTAGTAGATGGCCCTCCTCGTCGTAGGCGCGATCGGCGAACACCTCGCTACGCACACGCAGCCCCATGTCGCGGCACACGCGCTCCATCACGGCACCGGAAAACGTCATGCAGATCAGCTCGGAATTGACAGACTTGATCGCACGTGCGATTGCCATTGCGACATCCTCGTCCGTTTGTGTCATGTTCCCCAGTGCTCCGTGTGCCTTTACGTAGGTGATCCGGTGACCGGCATATCGAGCCAGTGCGTCCGCGGCACCTATCTGATACGCAATCAGGCGCTCGATTTCACCGGTGCTGAATGGAATGACGCGACGGCCGAAACCCCATACGTCGGGAAAACCGGGGTGCGCACCAACGGCGACACCGCGCTCTTTGGCCATCGCAAACGTGCGTGCCATGATTTCCGGATCGCCGGCGTGCAGGCC
Organism: Burkholderia latens; assembly: GCF_902499045.1. GTDB lineage: Bacteria > Pseudomonadota > Gammaproteobacteria > Burkholderiales > Burkholderiaceae > Burkholderia > Burkholderia latens. The sequence continues at coordinate 211,768 of NZ_CABVPL010000004.1, forward strand.
ACACGCGATATTGGCCGACGTCACAATATTCAGGATGGCGTCATCATCGCCCATTCGGTAGCGGCCAAATCCTTCGCCCATGTCGGAATTCAGGTCAACTTCAATGTGTTGTCTAGCGTTCATACTTCATGTCCTCTTCGGAAAGCTTCATTGACGAGCGTCGTTGTCAGTCTCGATCGGCCATCATTGAAAGATTGCCGCGGATGCGGGCATATTCATCGGCCTGTTCGCGCAATGCGTTAACGGCCGTTTCGACGTCCGTTACCTGGAAGCGGACCTGGCATCCCACCGGCGCCTGCGCGAGTTTCCAGAGATCGGCCTCGATGACGGTCGCAATCTTCGGGTATCCGCCACATGTATTGGCTTCCGCCATCTGAACGATCGGCTGTCCGGATGACGGAACCTGAACCGTGCCGGGGACGATCCCGTGCGACAGCAGTTCGACGTGCTCGGTCAGCGGGAGCATTGGGCCGCTGAGGCGATATCCCACTCGATTGGCTTCCGCCGTCACTTCATATTCGGATTGCCCGAACTCAGCGCGGGCCGATTCCGTGAAGCGGTCATATTCGGCGCCCCGCAAGAATCTGACGGTCACGCAGCCTTTTGATAGTTCCTGCATGAATGAAGCCAGGCGTTGCGGAACAATGCCAAGCCCGGATGCCTTGCTGACTGGAGGAGTGCGGCGGCTTCGCACCTTCAGCACGTCGCCGCGTTTCAGGCCTCGACCCTCCATCCCACCGAAACCGCCTTTGAGATCGGTAGCTTCGGATCCCAAAATTGGCTCGATATCGATTCCTCCGCCGATTGCGAGATACGCGCGCGCCCCTCTCCTGGGATGTTCAATCACGACAGTTTGCCCAGCCTTGGCCGAGCGGCGCCACCATGGCGCGAGTGTCAGATCATCGAGGCGAACGGTGCAGTCGGCCCCGGTCGTCGCGAAATCGGTATCCTGCTGAAAGCGCAGCCGGAACGGGAACATATTGACCTCGATACCGGCCGCGCCGGGATCGTTGCCGACCAAAGCGTTTGCGAGCGTGAGCGCCATGGTGTCCATCGCACCGCCACGGCTGATCCCACTCTCAAGGTGTCCGCGCCGACCGAGATCCTGAATAAGGTTCGCGGCACCATTCGACAGTACTTCCATCACAGTTCAATCCTCGCTACGCTGAATCGAACCCGGTCGCCCGGCGACAACAAGCAGACCGGGTCACGTTTGACGTTAAACATTTCGAGCGTGGTCGTACCTAGCAGATGCCATCCGGACGGCGCCGTGCATGGCATGACGCCGGCCTGCGCGCCGCCAACGATCACCGTGCCGGCCGGGACCTTGATCCGCGGAACCTTCCGTCTTGGCACCCTCAATTCCGGCGGCAATCCCGTCATGTAAGCGAAACCCGGCATGGAGCCGATGCTGGCCACGCTGTACTCCGCTTCAGCGTGACGCCGGATGTATTCGCGGACATCCATCAGCGCGCCCGCTGCCAGTTGACGCAAGTCCTCACCGGCATCACCACCATATACGACGGGAATCTCGATCTCCCGGCCGAGCTGAACGAGGGGTTCCGTCGTTTCCCAGAGTCGGACCATCAAATCGCCGGCCTCTCTGGGAGCAAGCGACAGCGGGTCGAAAACGAACAGGAGATTGTTGACGCCCAATACCAGCTCCTGCGATCGTTTCGCGTCCCCTAACGAGCGGATTCGCTGTGCGAGCGCAAAAAGTCGCTGCTGCAATATGGGATCGAAGGGACCGTTCGATGGATCGAACAGAATCGCGCCAGCCCCGGCTGCATGAACGCGAGGTTCAGCGGCAGACCGACGATCGGACGCCACGAGTTCAGCAGGAGAGGTCATTCGGTTCATTTCGTCGCTCAGCTTGCTCGTTCGGAGGAGTGGGCGGCATGTGCCGCGGTTCGCTTCGTTCATTCCTGGAGCGGGTCGCGGGCGGTTTCCCGGGCCGCATACAGGGCGGCGAGCGTGATGGCGAGGCCGGTGCCGACGTATAGCGCAATTGGCACGACAGACAGATACGCCTTGTATAGAGCGGCGAAGGCCAACGGCCCGAACGCACCACCTACGATGCCGCCGAGCGTTGCCGCGAGCGAAGCGCCGGCATACCGGACACGGGTCGGAAACTGTTCCGTCACGAATGAAGCCTGCGGCCCATACATCATTGCCTGGAAAAGCATGCCAATCACCACCGCGGCGCAGATGCTTGCAGGCTGACGCGAATCCATCAGCGCGAAGTATGCGAACGCCCATGCGATCGACAGCACGGCGCCCGAACCATATACAATGCGTCGGCCCAGCCGGTCGGACAAGCCACCGAAGATTGGGACACAAATTGCATGCAATACAGACCCGAGCATCGTCGCGGTGAGTGCGAGCGAGCGTGGCAGATGCAGAATGGTCGTGATGTAGGTAAGCGAGAAGACGATCAAAAGGCCGTAGACGAGATCGGAACCGATGCGCACGCTGCCGGCGATCAGCAATCGTCGCCAATGTCCGGCAACGACTTCCTTGATCGGAAGCTGTGCCTTTTGACTGTGGCGTTCCAGTTGCTTGAACATGGGCGTTTCATCTACACCGCGCCGCAACCACAGGCCGAACGCCACCAGAATGGCGCTTGAGAGAAACGGAATACGCCATCCCCAGTACTGGAAATCGTGAGTCGACAACAACGTCGAGCACATGGCAAGAAATCCCGCGCCGAGCAATGTGCCGCACGCCGGCCCGACCTGGGCAAACGACGCATTGAGTCCGCGGTGACGTTGATCGCCGTGTTCCATGGACAACAGAACGGCGCCCGCCCATTCGCCACCAATTGCCGCGCCTTGTAGGAACCTCAGGGCGACCAGCAAGATCGGACTCCAGATACCCCACACCTGATAAGTCGGCAACAATCCCATCGCTCCAGTTGCCGCGCCCATCATGACGAGTGTTGCAACAAGCACGAATCGCCGGCCGAGCTTGTCCCCCAGGTGACCGAATACGATGCCACCGAACGGGCGCGACAGATAGCCAACGGCATAAGTTGAGAAGGCGAGGATGGTGCCCGTCATCGGATCGAACGACGGAAAGAAGATCGTGTTGAACACCAGCGCGGCCATCAGGTTGTAGATGGTGAAATCGAACCATTCGAGCGTAGTGCCGATTGAACTCGCGGCGGCGAGACGGCCCATGCGCGGCTTGAGGATGGAACCCTCATGCGAGGCATGCTTGTCCTGCGCGAACGTCGTCGAGTTTTCCATTACGCACACTCCTTGGCATCGAGGTTCCATGCAAGGCAATACCTTGCGGTATCCGCCATCGAGCCGTTAAGCGCGTTGATGGCAGTTTGCAGTGCCGATTCGCTTGATGACGCGCTGCTGCTCTCGATGATCAGAATCGGTCGCATTTGGCGACAAGACATGTCCTCTAGCGGCAGAGGCCTGCTTAACTCGTCGTTCGGAAGAAGCAGGTATGAGCGGACGAAACCGGTGCGTTGCGACAGCGTGTGTCCGAGCTTGATACATTGTTCAATGAGTCGCTCGGCTTCGTCCGACATGCCCAGCTGCAAAATCGCCAGCCATCCGCCGGACCCTTTGCCGATTTCGGCGTGCAGGGTGCCGATCCGCCGCACTGGTGAGCGCATCTTCGACAGTACGTCGATGGACCATGGCGTCTGGTGACGAAACGCGTGCGCGTATGCAGGAGAGTCGAAGGCAGATACCGCACGCGCCCAGTACAGCGCCAGGTAGCGCCGGCCACCGCTAACGGCGACGTAACGCGACGCGGACAAAACGCCGTCCATCCTGACTCGATCCTCGAGGTGTTCGCTGTCATACCATCGATTGAAGTCCTCTTCGTCCTGCGCATCGACATCGGATGCGACGAACAGCAACCCGCGCGGCTCCATACTTGTCTCCTTGAGTTTCCGAATGGATTAGACCGGTTCATCGTCTCTACCCAATAAATGCTGGGCAACCGGGAATTTGTTGGTAAAACTGATAAGTTTTTCTTGTTGACGGGGCCCCCGGGTACGCCGGAACGGGCAGTAGCGGTGATTGCCGCATCTGGCGACGTGGCAGCTGGGGCGGGTTTTCCCCGGGCACGTGATACCGGCAATGTAGGCGATAACGGCAGAGGGGACGGATGGGTGTCCGGTACTTGATCGCCAGTGGGGCGTCGTATTCGTCTGCGGTTTCCGGGGATTTACACGGAAAAATTTTCGGGCGAAAGTCCGTCTGCTATATCCGCACCAAGCGCTTTCGCGCGGCGGCTTACTCGCATACGTTTGCCAGGATTCCTTCCCCATGAACACCCGCTTTTTGGAAAGTTTCCTCGTTGCCGTCGAGCTTGGCAGCTTTCGCTCAGCCGCCGAGCGCTTGCACGTCACTCAGGCGGCCATCTCGAATCGCATCGCGGCTCTCGAAGAAGAGATCGGTGCGCGCGTGTTCGATCGGGATTCACGTGAGATGCGCCTTACTCCGGTCGGCGTGCGGCTGATTCAGTATGGCGAGCGCATGCTTGAACTTCAAAGTGAAATCATGCAACTTGGGCGAACTGACCGGAAACTGCTCGGGAGCGTGCGTATCGGCGCGATCGATACCATTGTTCACACCTGGCTTATTGGATTTGTCGAGCATCTGCAGTCGACGTATCCCGGGATCGAGGTTCAGTTGAGCGCGGAATCGTCGGAGCGGCTCAATCGGAGTCTGCGCGATGGAGATGTGGACGTTGCGCTGCAGACTGATCAATTGATCGGGCAGGGGATGTACAGCAAGGCCTGTCTGCCGATGGCAATGGGATGGATCGGCAGGCCCGGCTCGGCGTCGGTCGGTATGGACGTCCATGAACTGCTCGCGCGACCGGTTGTCTCGATGAGCCGTGGATCGCAGCCCTATCTCGTACTCCGGGACGTCTTCAAACGCGCGGACGTGCCGATGGGAAAAGTCCATTGCGCCAACTCGATCGATGCCATCGTGAGGCTGGTCAAGAGCGGTTTCGGCAACGCGCTGATTCCGTTGCCGCCGGTGCGGGATCAGGTGGAGCGCGGGGAGGTCGAGATCATCCCCTTTGGATTGCCCCTGCGGCCTCAAGGGCTGGTCGTCAGCTACATGGAAAGCCGAGCATCCGATGCAATCCGCTTTGTCGCGGATCTCGCCTGTCAGGAGGCTGATCGCTTCACCCGTTCGTTACCCGTGCCGTTCTCGCAGGTTTGAACGTTGCAGTCGAGAGGACGTGGGAATCGGCCATGCCGCCTCCCGGTTTCCCAACGTGGCATCGGCTCGCAATACAGCGAACAGCATCGGGGCAGTTCACCGGCATGGTGACGGCTCAGAGGCGGCGGGCCGGCTGTTGTTTCAACAAAGCAACCACTGCGTCCACCATTGGGTGGTAGCGGTTCGAGTTCCATACCAGTGCCGCCGTTATCACCATCACCCTTTCTTTCAAAGGTCTCACGACGACGTTTCCGGGTACCAGCTTGCGCATTGACGACGGCACCAGGGCAACACCTTGTCCGCAACCGACGTACGCGACCTGTGACGTAATCGATCGGACCTCGTGCATGACGCGAGGTGCCAGCCCATGGGATCGGCAAACGGACATCAGCAAGTCGAAATAGTCCGGCGCGACCTGTCGCGACGAAACGACCATTTGCTCACCCGCCAAGGATCGCAATCGTACTCTCGGCAACGACGCAAGCGCGTGATCCTTGGGAAGCGCGACGGCCAGGCGATCTTCGGCAAGCGGCATCGTAAGGATGCCGTTTCCGACCTCTCTGTCGACGCGCACGAATGCGAGATCCAGCTCTCCCGCTTCGAGCGCGGGAATTGCGTCGACGCTGTCAATTTCCTTCACGAAAACCGTCAGATCCGGATGAGCCCGCTTGAGCTCGTCCAGCAGGGGCGGGACAGTTTCGAGCATCGCGGACGTAATGGCTCCCACGTGCAGGACCCCGGACCGTCCCGATGCGACCTCACGGACGACGCGCTCTAGCCGTTCGACCTGACTCGTGAATTGTTGTACGGCAGGCAGGATCGCGGCGCCGGCGGGGCTGAGTTGCGTGCCCTGGCGGGAGCGATAAAAAAGCTGAAGCCCTAGCGATTGCTCGAGGATCTTTATCTGAGCCGTCAATGGCGGCTGAGATACGTTCAAGCGCTTCGCCGCTCGTCCAAAGTGCTGTTCTTCGGCAACGGCCAGAAACATCCACAGCTGGCGAATTAGCCTGAAGTCGATCGTATTGCTCATGCGGGTTTTCTCCGTCCTGAATGTTCGGCGATAGAAAAATTCGCAGGAAGGTGCACATTTTCCGCTCGCCTGACCCCAAAACACAGGTTTTCGCTGATTCGAAAATGGTATCAGCCAGATACGAAATTAGAAATTTACAGATCAACGTGGTAACGCGACGATTGTGCCACCTGTCAACGAACGCAACCGCGATGAACCTCACCTCGATCCTCGACCGCCTCGCCGCGCTCGACACCAACACCGTTTCCGATGCGCTCGATTTTCTCGATCTCCCGGGCGCGACTTACGGCCTTCGCCCTTTGTGGGACTGCCCGAAGATCGTTGGCCGCGCGAGCACGATTCAGCTTGGTCCCAAAGCGGATGCCAAGCCCACCGTGCATTTGATCTCGCCTGTCATCGATGCGGTAACCACGAACGACCGCGTGCTGGTGATTGCGGGCGGTGCTGACGGAATTTCGTGCTGGGGCGACATTCTCGCCAATGCCGCCACGGCAAAGCAAATCCGCGGATCCGTCATCGACGGCCTGAGCCGCGACATCGAGGGCAGCGAGTCGATCGGCTATCCGGTCTACGGTCGCGGCGTGACGATGATCAGCGCGCGCAATCGCGTGATCCAGGTTGACTCCGGCAAAGCAGTCCAGATGGGGGGCGTCACCGTGCACGAGGGGGACTACGTCATTGCCGATCGCTGCGGCACGGTGTTCGTGCCGGCAGCGCGTATCGAGGAGGTGCTGGATCTCGGCGAGCGCATTGCGCGTCGGCAGGATGGCATGGTCGCAGCCGTGCGCGCCGGCAGGTCCGTTGCCGAGGTCATGCATGACAAGGAATTCGAGGCCATCGCGGCCCGCTGATTCGACACCATTGGGGAGCTTTTTTGTATGACGAATCCGAACAGAGCGAGCGAGGAAGATCGGGAATTGGTCTCGTTGTTCGCCGGGCTGGACACCCCCGGTGTCTCCGACGCCATGGACAAGCTGGGCTTGCACGGGCAGTCGCTGGGCATCATGCCGCTGGCGAACTATACGAAGGTGGTCGTAGGGCCGGCATTTACCGTCAAGTACGTGCCGGCCAGCGATCCGCCCGGCACCGTCGGGGACTTCATTGATGAGGTCGCGGAGGGAGACGTGGTCGTCATCGACAACGACGGTCGCACCGATTGCACGGTCTGGGGCGACATCATGACCCAGTACGCAGGGCTGCGTGAGATCGCCGGCACCGTGATCGACGGTGTCTGTCGCGACGTGAACACGGCGCTGGCCGACAACTATCCGCTGTTTACGGCTGGTCGCTTCATGCGGACAGGCAAGGACCGCGTGCAGGTCGAATCGGTGAATACCACGGTGGGGATTGGAACCGTCCGCGTGGCGGCGCGGGACATTGTGGTGGCAGATGCGAACGGTGTCGTCGTCGTGCCGCGCGGCCGCGCCCGTGAAGTAGCCGAAATTGCCCGCACGATCGAGGAAGTCGAGTCGCGGATCCGCGAGCTGATCGCGGAAGGCAAGTCCCTCGGCGACGCACGCGCCGCACTCGGCTATCACAAACTTCAAACCAAGGGTTGAGTCATGATCAACGCCCGTTCGTACGACCCGCTTCTGCTGGCGCAAGCGTGCACGCTTGGTACATCGACGCTGCACGAAGCGTCCGGTCTTGCTACTAGCTCGGTCGATCCCGCGATTCGCACAGTATGGCAGGGGGCCTCGATTGCCGGGCCTGCGTATCCGCTGGAATGTTCCCCGGGCGACAACCTGTCTATCCACATTGCGATGGAACAGGTGCCGAGGGGGAGTGTGCTCGTCGTATCGACCGGTGGCTTCTTGTCGGGCTACTGGGGCGAAGTGCTGACCGTGGCGGCCGAGGCTGCCGGTGTCGTCGGTCTGGTCATCGACGGAGGTGTGCGGGACATCGCGGCCCTGATCAACCGGCGGTTTCCCGTGTTCACCCGCGGTATCTGCATGCGCGGCACGATCAAGGCCAGTGCACCGTCGGTTGGGCAGCCGATCAGCTTTGCCGGCACGCCGGTGGCGCCTGGGGATCTGGTCATTGCTGACGATGACGGTGTCCTCGTGATCCCGGCGGCACACGTCGGAGAGACGCTGGCTCAGGGGCAGATCCGTGCCGAGAAGGAAGCAAAGATGATGGACGCGTTGCGTGAAGGGCGCAGCACGCTGGAGCTGATGGGGCTCACCAGCTGGAGGGCCGCGCAATGACCGTACCAGCAGAAGTTCTGAATCGCTTCCTGGCCGAAGCCCGTCCGTCGGCCACGTATAAGGTGATGGATCGCGTGGCCGCACGGCGCGCCAGTGGTGCGGCGGTGATCTCGCTGAGCGCCGGCGAGCCGGATTTCGATACTCCGGAACACATTCGCGAAGCTGGCATCGCGGCGATCCGGGCAGGTCATACGCGCTACACGCAGGTCGCGGGGCTGCGCGCGCTGCGTGAGGCTATCGCCGCGAAGTTCGAGCGCGAGAACGGTCTGAACGTCGACTGGCGCGACACGCTCGTGTGCAATGGTGGCAAGCAAGTGATCTTCAATGCATTGGCCGCCACGCTTAACGAGGGCGACGAGGTTGTGGTGCCGGCGCCGTATTGGGTCAGCTACCCTGAAATCGTACAGCTCTGCGGCGCGATGTCTGTGATCGTTCCATGCGGGGCAGAAAGCGGTTTCAAACTTACGGCCGACGCGTTGCAAGCGGCGATCACGCCGCGCACGCGCTGGCTGATTCTGAATTCGCCGTCGAACCCGACAGGTGCGGTCTACAGCCGCGCGGAACTGCAGGCGTTGGCGGAGGTGCTGCTCGCGCACCCGAGGGTGCTGGTGCTCTCAGATGACATTTACGAGCATTTGATCTTCGACGGCATCGAGTTTTTTACGCTCGCCCAAGTCGAGCCGCGTCTACGCGACCGCGTGCTGACGATGAACGGCGTATCCAAAGCGTATGCGATGACGGGCTGGCGTATCGGCTTCGGCACGGGTCCCGGCTGGTTGATCGAAGCGATGGAGAAGCTGCAAGGGCAGCAGACGTCGGGTGCATCGACTATTTCGCAGCATGCCGCGGTCGCCGCATTGACGGGACCGCAAGACTTCATCCAACACTCGCGCATCGCATTCCAGCGCCGGCGTGAACTGGTCATTGAACAGCTCGCCCAAGCGCCGGGTCTGCGTTGCGCGGTACCACAGGGCGCGTTCTACGTGTTTGCGTCATGTGAAGGCCTGATCGGCAAGACGACGCGTGCGGGGGTACATCTCGACAGCGACGAGGCGGTGGTCAACGCGCTGCTCGACGAGGCCGGTGTCGCCACCGTGCATGGCAGCGCGTTCGGTCTTGGGCCTTACATTCGCATCGCATACGCCCTCGACGACAAGTCCCTGGCGCGCGCTTGCGCGGCCATTCAGGATTTCTGCACGACGCTTGCGGATTGAACGTAGTCGCGTGCGCGGGCTCGTTACCTTCGGTGAATCGAGGCCGCGCCGCGGCGATATTAGTGCAAGGTGATTTAGATGACTCGTGAATTTACCCGGTCGCAGTTCCGGTTTAACGTCGACGGCACGGCGCTGGACGTTTCGGCCATTCATCGTGACGGCGAAAAAGCGCCGATCGTGTTCCTGCACGGCTTCGGTTCCACGAAAGAGGACTACGCAGATATCGTGCGTCATGCCGCATTTGACGGGCATCCGTTTATTGCATATGACGCACCGGGGTGCGGCGAGACCCGTTGTGCCGATCTGTCGCAGATCAATATCCCGTTTCTTGTGAAGACTGCCAGAGCTGTTCTGGACCATATCGGTTTCGATCGCTTTCATCTGATCGGGCATTCGATGGGCGGTTTGACCTCATTGATGTTCGCACACCAGCAGCCCGAGCGTGTTCTAAGCTTTGTCGATATTGAAGGAAACATCGCTCCGGAAGACTGCTTTCTCAGCCGACAGATCGTCGACCATGCACGGGACGACGCCCAACGGTTTTTTGACGACTTCATTGAACGCACGCTGCATGCGCCTGCTTATGCAAGCGCCCTATATTCGGCGAGTCTGCGCCACAAGGTTCGCGCCGAAGCCGTCGGCGGTATTTTTCGATCGATGGTCGATCTGTCGGATAACGGCGATCTTATGACGAAGTTCCTCGGTCTGCCGATGCCTCGGATGTTTATGTATGGCGAGCAGAATGCATCCCTTTCCTATCTGAAGCACATCCAGGAGAACGGGGTTGAACTGGCCGAAATACCAGATTGCGGACATTTTCCGATGTATTCCAATCCGGTGTTGATGTGGGAGGCGATTGCAGCGTTTCAAAAGCGATCAAGCTGACATGGCGGCTTGAAGAAAAGACGTCGGACCAGAGGCTGACGGCGGAGACAATGATGAATTCAAAGAGAAAAGAAGGTGTAGTAGTTGGGCAAGGGGAGGGAGCCAGCCGCAAAGCTTGGCTCGAGTCTCACGAGTCCGGATATCACCAGACCCTGGGTAATCGACAGGTGCAGATGATTGCGATCGGTGGAGCGATCGGCACCGGCCTTTTTCTGGGTGCGGGCGCGCGCCTGCAAGCGGCTGGCCCCTCGCTGGCGATCGTTTATCTTGTGTGCGGCGGATTTTCGTTTCTCATTCTTCGCGCCCTCGGCGAGCTGGTGATGCATCGGCCAAGCAGCGGCAGCTTCGTATCGTACGCACGCGAATTCCTGGGTGAGAAGGCATCATTCGTCGCTGGCTGGATGTACTTTCTGAACTGGGCGATGACAGGCATTGTCGACATCACCGCGGTCGCGCTGTACATGCACTACTGGGGTGCGTTCGCAGCTGTTCCGCAGTGGGCGTTCGCGTTGATTGCGCTATTCATCGTCGCGGCGATGAACTTGATTGGCGTGAAATGGTTTGCCGAGATGGAGTTCTGGTTCGCCTTGGTCAAGGTTGCGGCGATCGTGATTTTCTTGATCGTCGGGACCGCGATCCTCGGCGGCGGGGGGGAGGTAGCGGGCAGCGCGACGGGTATGCATCTGATTGCTGATAACGGCGGCCTTTTCCCGCACGGAATGATGCCGGCGTTGGTGTTAGTGCAGGGAGTTGTATTTGCATTTGCTGGTGTCGAGCTGGTGGGAACTGCTGCAGGCGAGTGCAAGGATGCACGAAGCGTGCTGCCGCGTGCAATCAACAGTGTGATTTGGCGGATAGCGCTGTTCTATGTTGCGTCGATTGTATTGCTCGTATGCCTTCTGCCTTGGAGCGCGTACAAGGCAGGACAGAGCCCGTTCGTTACTTTCTTCAGCGCGCTCGGCATTTCCGGCGTGGGTTCAGTGATGAATATCGTTGTGCTGTCGGCCGCACTGTCGAGCCTCAACTCCGGGTTGTATTCGACCGGCCGTGTGTTGCGCTCGCTGTCAATGGGCGGGTCCGCGCCGAAATTTCTAGCGCGAATGAGCACGCAATCGGTGCCATATGCCGGGATTCTCGTAACGGTCGCAATATATCTCGTCGGTGTCATGCTGAACTATCTAGTGCCGACCAGCGTGTTCGAGATAGTTCTCAACGTTGCATCGATCGGCATCATCAGCACGTGGGGATTCATCGTTGTATGCCAGATGAGGTTCCGCGCAGCAGTCGCGCGCGGCGATGCGGAGGATGTTCCGTTCAAGATGCCGGGGGCGCCCGTCACGTCATGGCTCACATTGCTGTTCCTGGTCGGTGTGCTCGTACTGATGGCGTTCGATTATCCGGGGGGCACGTGGACCGTCGCGTCTATTCCGGTTCTTGCATTGCTTCTCGTCGTTGGTTGGATGTGGATGAGCAGGCGTACGCACCGAGGCGTACTGACGCACTCAATGTCGTCGGCCGTGCTTACGGAGAACGGGCTGGAGAGCGAAAAATACTGAAAGACGTGCGCGATACCGGTCGCGTTTGCGAGTCAGTATCGTCAAAAAATAGAACAATTCCAAAGCTGTTCTAGAAGATTACCGCCGTGTTTCAAGTGTACTGACTCATCCTGAGAGCGCAGCGGTTGTATGGTGCAGCCGCGTTATTTTAACTGTATGTAAGTCGACAAATCTCGATCGACCGTTCACTCGCGCTTGGCAATGAGACGGTGTTCGGTACAGTCAGAGATGACTTTACCTTGGAGACTAATGGTGGAGACCACGATGAATTTCACGACGAAAAAGCACGCGCTCCTCGCGGCCGCTGCGATGTTCTGCGCGACGATTGCAACACAGGCTGAGGCCGATCAAATTGTCAAAATCGGCCATGTCGCGCCGCTGACCGGCCAGATCGCCCACCTCGGGAAGGACAACGAGAACGGCGCGAGACTTGCTGTCGAGGAGATTAACAAGAAGGGGCTCGTTATTGGCGGTCAGAAGATTACGGTGATGCTCGATGCACAGGACGATGCGGCCGACCCGCGCCAGGCGACCCAGGTCGCTCAAAAGTTGGTCGATGACCACGTCGTCGCGGTAGTTGGGCATCTGAACTCGGGTACCTCGATTCCGGCATCAAAAATCTACAGCGATGCCGGCATCGTGCAGATATCGCCCTCGTCAACCAATCCGATCTTGACGCAGCAAGGCTTCAAGACGACGTACCGAATGGTCGCGACAGACGCGCAACAGGGGCCGGCGCTTGCCAACTACGCGGTGAAGAATCTGAAGGTCAAGTCGGTGGCCATCGTCGACGATGCGACCGCGTATGGCCAAGGGCTCGCGAACGAGTTCGAGAAGACTGCGAAGGCGCTCGGCGTAAAGGTCGTATCGCACGATGCGACGAACGACAAGGCGGTGGATTTCCGTGCGATTTTGACGAAGATCAAGGGTGAAAATCCGGACGTGATCATGTACGGCGGCATGGACGCGACGGGTGGTCCGTTCGCGAAGCAGTCGAAACAACTGGGGCTGCGCGCGAAAGTACTCGCCGGCGACGGTCTGTGCACCGAAAACCTGGCGGATCTGGCCGGCTCTGCAACCGACAACGTGATCTGCTCGCAAGCGGGGCTGGCACTCGAGAAAATGGCAGCGGGCAAGGAATTCCAGCAGAAATACGAAGCGCGCTTCCATCAGCCAATTCTGATCTACGCACCTTTCACCTATGACGCCGTGTACATCATTGTCGATGCGATGAAGCGCGCGAATTCGACCGATCCGGCGAAGATTCTGCGAGAAATGCCGAGGACAGATTACACCGGGGTGATCGGGGAAACGACGTTCGACTCGAAGGGCGACCTCAAGCACAGCGTGATTTCGCTTTACGACTATAAGGCAGGCAAGAAGATGCTGCTTGACGTTGTGAAGATGTAGTTTGGTGGGCGAGCTAGCGCGCTGAGACGGGTCGCCTCTAGGCGGCCTGTCATCAAGTACTTCGCTATTTCAACGGTCTAGCGTGGGATCGCTCAGTCATATGCACTCTGCCCGCTGCGCTTCAGCTGGCCGACGGGAACCTGTCTGTAGTGGTCTAATGAATCCGGACACTGATTTAGGCGAGAATGTCCGCCATGAAGAGGTGTCACCCATGGACGACCAGATTCGGATAGCCTTCCGCCTGCGTGGCGTACGGCTTGTCGTAATGGATGCGGTGTCCGTTGAAAGTCAGCGCGGAGTAACGGAACATCAACACTTCCGTCGGGACGATTTCCCTTTTCCACGAGGCGTTATCGGGCGCAGCGGTGGGTGCGGGCGCCGGTGCACCGCGAACGGCTGGCTCGCGATAGACGATGTCGTGTTCTTCGTCGATGGCGAGTTTGTGCGCGCGCCGGATCTGATAGCTGACGGTGACGAAGCTCAGTCTTCCGCTTCGGCCTTCCTTTTCGCTGACCTTCAGAACCTTCGACTCGCGGCTGATTTCGCTACCGACTATGAGCGAGACAGAAAACGCAAACGGCCGCCTGCCCACATGCGTCGTGGCAGCCCGAGATCAGGGAGGAAGCCGCCTTTTTGCGGATGCCCGTCTTCTGCAATGAGGTGCTGAGGCACGGTCGGCCTGAAAAAGATCCAGTGCCAGAGATGGGGGAGCGCTTCGCCGACTTGGGGAGGCGTCTCGTGGCCCAGTGTCGCGCTCAGGGCGGCTGCAGATGTCTGAGTGAGGATATCGCTGGCGTTTTCCCTACGCTCGCCGACTCCCGTGTCCTGGTCGTTCATGCGTGTCTCCGACGCGGCCTGGGCCGGCGGATTCGTTTTCGATACGGAGACTCTATGTGAACGTTCTGACGCGCGGAAATAACAGTTTCAAGTCGCGGTCATAAGTCAAACCTATTGCGGCTCGTCTTCCTTTTTTTGCGCATTTTCTTGGGGAGCGTAAGCCGGTCGAGCGGAAAGGCGTGCCTCGTCGGTTAGCAATTGTGCGGTCGTCCAGATACCGCGTCGCACCGCGTCCGAAATCTGCGCAACGAGCACATCGACGACACAGCGCACAGCCACGGGGATACGTCGATTTTGCGGCAATGCAAGCACGATCTTGCGCTGCAGACCGGCATCGACGAGGGGCGCCGCACGGAGCGCGCCCCGTGCGACATCATCCGGGATGGCAATGCCCGGCAGGATCGTGATGCCGACTCCGCCTAAGACGAGGCTTTTCTGGACGCTCATCGCGTTTGTCTCGGCCGCCACGTTCAACCCGATTCCTGCGCTGATGCACGCCTCCTGTACGAGCGTGCGGATGCCATGCGGCGCGTTAGGCAGGATCATTGGCAAGTGTGCGACCTGCGTGAGATGCACAGGAGAGCCCGAGCTGTACCCGGCATCCGGACGTGCGACGACCCACAGCTTCTCTTCGACGAGCGGCGTAACCTGGAGTATCGGAGACGGTTTGGGATCGTAGAGTAGTGCGGCATCCACCTCGCCGATTTCCAGCCAATTTTGCAGATGACCCGTGTACCCCATCGAAACCCGGATGCGTACGGCGGGAAATTGATATGCGACGGAAGTCACCAGTTCGCTTACAAGCAGGTCGCATGTGCTGGGCAACAGGCCGACCGTCACGGTGCCGCTCACGCCGCGCGAAGGCTGCATTTCGGATTTCGCGCGATCGAGTTCGGCCAGCGCGCGCCGCGGGTGTTCGACAAAGATTTCGCCAGCTTCCGTGAGATCCATGCCGTAGCGGCCGCGCGAAAAAAGCGGCGTGCCGATGTCCTCCTCGAGGAGTCGTAGTTGCCGGGAAACGGCCGGCTGCACGATGTGCAGCAATGCGGCCGCCCGCGTGACGCTTCCCGTCTCGGCGCCGGCGAGCAATGCTCGAAGCTGCTTGATATCCATGAAAACCCCGCCCAATACCAAAACCGTATAGAGGAATCAAATAATTCTATTTCTGGGGTTATCACAAAGCAAACTATGATTCCTGCACCAAATCGTTGCGTCCATGGAGACGAATTTATGAGTACGTCAGTTCAGGCGCCAGCCTGGCAGCAGGCCATTTTCGAGGTGCTAAAGGAAGGTGGCGTCAAACAGGTCGCCTATGTGCCGGATGCGGGCCATTCGCATGTGATCCGGAGCGTGATTGCCGACCCGGACATCGAGGACGTGGTGTTGACCACGGAAGAGGAAGGTGTGGCCGTCACCAGCGGCGCGTGGCTCGGCGGTCAGCGCGCCGTCCTGCTGATGCAGAGCAGTGGCGTCGGCAACTGCGTGAACATGTTTTCGCTGCTGCAAAGCTGCCGCTTTCCGTTCTTCACGCTAGTCACGATGCGCGGCGAGTACGCCGAATTCAATCCGTGGCAGGGACCGATGGGCAAGCAGACGCAGGCGGCGCTCGAACTGATGGGTATCACCGTGCTGCGTGCGGACGACCCCGATCAGGTGGGCGAAATCGTCAGCGCGGGGTTTGATGCCGCCTTCGAAGCGGGTGAACAGGTCGCGGTACTGCTGTCGCAAAGCCTTATCGGCCGCAAGAAATGGGAGAGAAAGTAATGTCCAAGCCATCTAACGCTGTCGATCGCCGCCAGTTCGTTGCGAGCCTGCTCGAGTCCGTGCCCGAAGCGCTCGTCGTGACGGGACTCGGTTCGGCCTCGTACGATGTGTTCGCCGCGGGCGATCATGACAGGAATTTCTATCTCTGGGGTGCCATGGGGGGCGCCGCGTCGCTGGGTCTCGGTCTTGCACTGGCGCAGCCCGACAAGCCTGTCGTGGTCGTGACGGGCGATGGCGAGCAGCTGATGGGTATCGGCAGCCTCGGGACGGTCGGCGTGAAGCAGCCGAAGAACCTGACCATCGTGGTTCTCGATAACGGCCATTTCGGCGAGACGGGGATGCAGCGCAGCCACACGAGTCTTGGCACGGACCTCGTCGCGGTCGCAAAAGGATTCGGCATTCAGGACGCGTTTGTCGTCGATCGCCTCGATGGCGTCGCGGCTGTGGTCGAGCGCGTACGCGCAAAGAACGGTACCACGCTCGCGCAGGTTTTCATCGCTGCAAACGAACCGCCGCGCGCGCTTCCTCCGCGCGACGGGGTCTTCGTCAAGAACCGCTTCCGCGCATCACTCGGTTACGCACCGTTCTGACATCGCGTATCTCAGGCAAACAGGCGTGGGTTGCACGTGCTCATCGCGTGGCGTTGCGCGCTTGCCTGACATCGCAGGTCGATATGCCTGAAACACTGGGAAGAGAATCTGATGGAACGCTATCGTCACTACATCGACGCAGAGCGCTGCGAACCGGCTTCCGGTGAGTGGTTCGAAAGTGAAAGCCCGTTTACCGGGCAGCCGTGGGCGGAGGTCGCTCGCGGCAACGCCGCCGACGTCGACCGGGCGGTCAACGCCGCTCACCGCGCGTTCACCTCGGGAAACTGGCCTGCGCTCGGCGCGAGCGCGCGGGGCCTGCTGCTGCACCGGCTAGGCGATCGGCTGGCCGAAGAGGCTGCGCGGCTGGCCGGGATCGAGGTGCGCGACAACGGCAAGCTGTACTCCGAAATGCACGCGCAGCTCAACTACCTGCCGCAGTGGTTCTACTACTACGGCGGTCTTGCGGACAAGGTGCAGGGGAGCGTCATCCCTCTCGACAAGTGACCCTAGCCCACAAAACTGTCCCATTTGGAAGTGGAAAATGCCGGCATGACGTTGTCATCGAGACCAGGAGGTCATGCCGTGAAGAAGAGCAAGTTCACCGAGGAACAGATCGCCTACGCGTTGAAGCAGGCCGAGCTGGGCACGCCGGTCGCGGAGGTGTGCCGCAAGATGGGGATCAGCGACGCGACGTTCTACAATTGGCGGACGAAATACGGCGGGCTGTCGCCCTCGGAACTGCGCCGGCTGAAGCAGCTTGAGGAGGAGAACGCGAAGCTCAAGCGGCTCGTAGCCGATCTGTCGCTGGACAAGGCCATGCTGCAGGATGTGCTGTCAAAAAAACTCTGAAGCCTTCTCGGCGCCGTGAGCTTGTCACGGACTTGATGCAGCGTTTCGGCGCAAGCCAGCGGCAGACCTGCGCGTTGTTGCAGCTGTCCCGCACGGTCTACCGCTACGAGTCGGTCGCGCGGGATCAAAGCGCCCTGGAAATGCGCATCAAGGAGATCACGGAAGTGCGAGTGCATTACGGTGCGCCTCGCGTGTACGTGATGCTTCGCCGGGAAGGCTGGAGAGACAACCACAAGAGAGTAGAACGCGTGTATCGCGAACTGGGTCTTTCGCTGCGCCACAAGCGACCCCGACGAAACAAGTCGGCTCGGCGACGACAGCCAAAGCAGTCGGTAAGCGCAATCAACGAAATCTGGAGTATGGACTTCGTCGCTGACGCGCTGTTTGATGGTCGGCGCTTGCGCACGCTCACGATCGTGGACAACTACACGCGAGAATGCCTGGCGATTGAAGTCGACGGCTCGTTGCGGGGCGAGCACGTTGTCGCCGCGCTGACTCGGCTCGCGCATCATCGTCCGCTTCCCCGCTATATCAAGGCAGACAATGGCAGCGAGTTCATTTCGAAGGCGCTCGACAAATGGGCGTACGAGAATGGCGTGGAGATTGACTTCTCGCGTCCTGGCAAGCCGACCGACAATGCGAAGAATGAATCCTTCAACGGACGCTTTCGGGAGGAGTGCCTCAACGCACACTGGTTCTTGTCGCTTGAAGACGCCAGACGCAAAATCGAAGTCTGGCGCGAGTACTATAACGAGGCGCGCCCTCACTCTGCGCTGCAGTGGATGACACCGGCGGAATTCGCCCGCCAGTGCACCGATCGGGCCGGTTCGGCCCACCCCGAAGAGCCGGAATTTTCCAACTAAGACTGGGACGGAAATTGGGCTAGCCTCAAGAGCCGGAATTTTCCAACTAAGACTGGGACGGAAATTGGGCTAGCCTCATACGATAGCTCGAAGCGCGTCGCGCTGTTGTGCGACAGCGGCTGCGCTGGCGCGCACGAGGAGGAGGTCGCGCTGGCCGACACGCTCGGCGCGGCAAGGAGCATGTCGAATGGAACAATCTGTTCGATGTCGGTATGACGGGCCTGATCGGCTTCAGCTCCGGCTATCATGCGCTGAAATCCTGCGACACGCTGGTGATGCTCGGCACCTATTTCCCGTATCGCAAGCGGGCCGGAGGTGAAATAGCGGTTGCGTTCGGTAGATGGTAAGCGGCCAGCCAACCCGTCTTGACGAGCGAGTTTAGGTGGCGGCCGAGAGTGGCTGCCAGCGATGCGGCAGCAGCGCGTCGATGTCGTTGGCCTTGTGGGTCGGCAAGCGCGTCAGCACGTCCTTCAGATAGGCGAGTGGTTCGAGCCCGTTCAGTTGTGCCGAGCGGATCAAGCTCATGATGGCGGCCGCGCGCTGACCCGCACGCAGTGATCCGGCGAACAACCAATTGGACCGGCCGACTGCCCACGGACGGATCTGGTTTTCGACCCAGTTGTTGTCGATCGGAACATTCCCGTCATCGAGATAGCGCGTGAGTGCGCCCCATCGTTTCAGGCTGTAGTCCAACGCCTTCGCAATCGCCGAGCCCTCCGCAACGAGTTTGCGCTGCGCCATCAGCCACTCATAGAGGGCGTCGCACACCGGCTTGGCCCGACGCTGTCGAAGCCGCTGCCGTTCGTCGGCATCCAGTGCTGCGGCCTCGCGTTCGATGTCGTAGAGCGCGGTAAAGAACGGCAGGGCCTGCCCCGCAACCTGGCTGCTGTGGTTGGCATGCAATTCAAAGAACTTGCGTCGGGCATGGGCCGCGCATCCGATCTCGGTGATGCCGTGCTGGAACGAGGCTTTGTACCCGCTGTAGTCGTCGCATACCAGCTTGCCGTGCCAGCCCTTCAGGAACGTGCGAGCGTGCGCGCCGGCGCGGCTCTCGGCGAAGTCGTAGACCACCGCGCGCAGTTCGCTGAACTGAGTCGACGTATACGCCCACAGGTATGCCCGGTGCGTTTTGCCCTTGCCGGGACTGAGCATTTGCACCGGCGTCTCGTCGGCGTGCAACACCGCCTGTTGCAGGATGGCCTGGCCGAGTGCGTCGACCAACGGCTGCAATTGCACGCCACACCGGCCCACCCAGGCACCCAGCGTGGATCTCGGGATGGCCAGTCCCGCACGACCAAAGATCTGTTCCTGGCGATACAGGGGCAAGTGGTCGCCGTACTTGGCGACCAGCACCTGCGCGAGCAACCCGGCGGTGGGCATGCCCTTGTCGATCACATGCGGTGGAACCGGCGCTTGGATCAGCGTCTCGCACGTCTTGCACACCCACTTGCCGCGGATGTGCCGTTCCACCGTAAACACGCCCGGCGTGTAGTCCAGCTTCTCGCTCACGTCCTCGCCGATCCGTATGCGTTCGCAACCGCACTGGCACGTTGTGCTGTCCGGTTCGTGATGGACGTCGGTGCGTGGCAGTTGCGGCGGCAGCGGTGCCCGTTTCGGCTGCTCGCGTTGCCGTTCAGCTCGCGTCGGCTCGAGTTGCTCGAGCTCCATCTCGATGGCAACCAAGTCGCCATCGATCGCCTCGTCGAGCAGGTTCATCTGCTCGCTGTTGAGCTGTTCGCTGCGCCGGCCGAACTGCTGGCGCTTGAGGATCGAGACCTCGTGGGTGAGTTGATCGATACGGGTCTGCCGGAAGCGTAGCTCGCGGTCTCGTTCACTCGCTTCCCGCTCCTTCTCCTTGACCTCGGCAATCAGTTGCGCGGCAAGGGCGCGCAACTGTTCCGGGTTGAGTGCGTCGAGGTCCGCGGGGTTCATGCAGGCCAGTCTGCCAGAACCCTGCCGACGGAGGAAGCGCGACTGTTTACCTCCCCGCCGGATTTAGACGACGCGGATCACGCCATCCTCGCCGATGCGTTGCCAGGGCAAGCCCAGCACCAGGCCGGCCAGTTGTTCGTGCGTCAAGACACGCTGCTGCGGTTCGCTGCCGATGTGCGGCCACGCGAACTGCCCTTGATTCAGGCGTCGCGCGGCCAGCCAGATGCCGATCCCGTCGTGAATCAGGACCTTCATGCGGTTGGCGCGCCGATTGGCGAACAGATAGGCATGGTGTGGGCGCGCAGCGCCGAACACCTTGACCACACGCGCCAGGGCCGTGTCGAAACCGGCCCGCATGTCCAGTGGATCGACCGCCAGCCAGATCTCGTCGACACGGATCACCGCAGCCACTCGCGCAGCCAGACGGCACACTGGGTTGCCTCGGATACCGGCCAACTCACCGTGATCGACTGATCTCCTCGGCGCATCTCAATGCGGATCTCCGGCGAATGCGGACTCGACGCTCCCAATGCCACCGGCACAAAGGCTGGCAGCGACGGTGGCGTGGCCGGCGGACGGCCCAGCGGTCTCTTGGGAAGTCGGCCTTCCGCCTGATCGATCCAGCGCCGCAGCAGATTCGCGTTGAGCCTGTGTTCCAGAGCGACCGCCGCAACCGATACGCCGATTCCCTGGCAGGCCGCTACCACCTGCGCCTTGAACTCCTCGCTATAGCGTTGCCGACGACGACGCTCCGGGAGTGATTCCGATTCGAAAGTGTTCACGTGTCCGCTTATTCGTTAAGTGGACACGATACTCCCAAGCGCCTCGACCAAACTCAAGACGGGTTAGCTGGCCGCTTACGGTAGATGCGAACCTGGTTGTATTGGGGATAGCACTCTCAGAATATTGGATGAGGCTGCAATTTCGTGCCATCCGTGATCCGGCTATAACGAAATGGACTCAAATCGATAGAAGAACGGTTGCCGAGTACCAGCGCCGCGATCGCGCTCCCGGCTCCTGGACCGACGCCAAACCCGTGACCACTGAATCCGGATGCGACGACAAGACCCGGTACGGAGTCAACCGCCGAAATCACGGGTACCGCATCTGGCATTGAGTCGATCACACCGCCCCAAGTCCTTTCAATAGTGAGATGCGCCAACGCGGGGTAGGCCCTCTTGACTTCCTCAAGCGCGCTGTTAAGTAATGCGAGATCCGGAGCAGGATCTAGCACGCGCTTGGATTCAAACGGCGATATGCTTTTTGACATGTACGCGTGTTCCATCCTCCACTGCCTCCAGAATTCTGTCGAGAGGCGCAGCTTGACTGCCTTTCTTCTCAACAGATACGTCGGAAAGAATCTGAAGGCGTTGCGAATCATCGATGGAGTGATATCGACCGTTCCTCGTCCGCTTTTCGCCACGACGAGTCCTGAATCTTCTCCGCTGCGTACCGAGACAGCAGGCATTGCAAGGCAGCTGTCGATGGAAACGTCCGTGGCCCGTGTCTTTGCAACCGATGCGTTCACGTAAGCCTGGGGGAATGAAACGCCAAGCTTACGTAGAAAGAGCGCCGTCCATGCACCCGCAGCGACAACGACGGAAGTGCATCCAATGAAGCCTTTTTCGGTTTGAACGCCGCTGATGCGGCCGTTCGTTCTTTCAACGTCTCTTACTGCACATGACTCGACCACTGTTGCACCGAGTTCTCTCGCTGCCTGAGCCAAAAAAGGCGCAACCCGAGAAGGCTCTGCACGACCGTCGGAGTCCGTCGTAAGGCCCGCGATCCATTTAATGCTCGAGTTACCCGGCGCCACACGTTGCGCTTCTTCTGCGCTGAGCATTCTGCTGGCGATTCCTTTCGGGCGCGCTTCTTTCATCCATTCGACCCAAGTAGCGGCTTCGGCCTCGCTGTCCGTGAGGAACGTTACGCCACACTGTTTGAATCCGATATCTTTTCGGAGCTTCTCCGAAAGGCTGGGCCATATCTGCAAACTCAGGCGGGCCAGTTCGAGCTCCTTGGGATCACGACCTTGTTGTCGGCACCAGCCCCAGTTTCTACTGGACTGTTCTGCGCCGATCAATCCTTTTTCCAGCAGGACGACCTTTACGCCACGTGATGCGAGCTCCCAGGCTGCACTTGCGCCGATGATGCCAGCACCAATTATGACAACGTCAGCTTTCACCGGAAGCGGGTCGTTGGCGTGAATTCGCTCGAGCGGTTGTCTGATTGTTGGCGTTGGTTTGGCGATCATGGGAAAAATCCTCGTTTAATAGATACAGGCCGATGCGATGCATGAACGGCATACAGCCTTTTCTCCATTACCTGCTTCCAGCACTCAGTCTTTGGTTACCCAAATTTTGCGGGTCGTCTCGATGACCCGCCATGTTCCCTCGAAGCCTGGCTTCATCACAAAGGTATCGCCCGCTTTCACAACGATGGGTGCTTGCCCATCTTCGGTGATTTCAGAAACACCGGAGAGGATGACGCAAAGTTCCCAGGTCGACCCTTTGATCGAGCGATAGGCACCGGGCGTAACTTCCCAAACGCCCGTGCGGACATCGCCGGTATTCGCCTGGTCGATATCCCATGTTGAGAATACTTGCGAGCCTTCGATTGCGCGCTCAGGAAGAGGAGCCCCGATGCGAGGCGTGCCGAGATTTTCAAAGTCGAAGCGGATGAATGACGACATATCAGTAGATCAGGAGGTCAACGATTGCAGGATGGCAATGCGGGAAGTTTATGAGCGTCAATTTTCCGGACGACAGCGAAAACGGAGGTTCAATCACTCAAAAGCTGCGTTTTCTGTGATATCACGCAGGATCTCTGCTTGATATCGGGATTCCGGTAGGCGTTTCGCACGCTTAGCCGACGCTGGTCAGCATAGGCATGGAACAGCGCACCAGATACTGCGAGAGCCGGCTATCTGTGACCCTTATATTCAGTTGGCTGCATCGTTCCGAGTTGAGTCGGCATCCACGCTGATGCCTGACATGCCACACACCCGCACCTCGCCCTGCTCGCGAACGGGGGACAGGGCACAAGCCTGAGTTGCCCGCTCCTTGGCTGCGCGTCGAAAAACATCGATTTGCTCGATAAATTTGCAGAAAAACTGCGCCAAGAATTCATTCAACGTTTCTTTTCGAAAATATTGCGTGAATAAAATTTTCACGTCGAAACGAAACGAGGTGAATCGTGGTTGCAAATCTTGCGTGTGCAGCGCTTGACTGCACTGAGGTACATCGGCTTTTTGCGTGCTCGGCCCTAGGAATCGAGTTGCTGCCGACAGAACCCGATGCAAGACACAGCCTGCCTTCGGACGAGGCGGAGCTGGTTCGAGACCCCGCTACGGGTAAATGTCTGGCCCGGGTCACTTATCACGGTCAAGACGCGATGCGTGCAGCGATCGATGAGGCTGATCGTGCGTTTACCGCTTGGCGGAGTCGTCTGGCGGAGGAGCGCCGCACGTTGCTGCGCGCATGGGCGGAGGCCATTCGTCGCGAGAGTCGGGTATTGGCGCAGGTCCTTAGCGCGGAGCAGGGAAAACCGCTAGCCGAAGCTGTAGGCGAGATTGCCTACGGTGTCGCATTCATCGATTGGTTTGCAGACGAGGCGATCCGGATCTGCGGTCAATCGATGACGGCCCATAAGCCGTCGAGCCTTGGATGGGTTTCGAAGCAGCCAGTCGGCATCACGGTCGCGATCACGCCGTGGAATTTCCCAATGGCGATGATTGCGCGCAAGGCGGCAGCGGCATTGGCGGCCGGTTGCCCGGTCATCGTCAAACCCGCACCGGAAACGCCGCTGTCTGCCTTTGCGCTCTACGCGCTGGCCAAAGACGCTGGCTTTCCCGATGGTGTTTTTCAAGTTCTCCACGGCGACGGTGAGCAATTTGCCGATGTCATCTCGGCGGACTGCCGCGTGCGCGCAGTGAGCTTCACCGGTTCGACTGCGATCGGAAAAAAGCTTTATGCGCAGTCCGGCGCAACAGTGAAAAAGATTTCGATGGAACTGGGCGGACATGCGCCGGCCATCGTTTTCGACGACGTCGATCTCGATGCCGCCGTCGATAGCTGCATGTCAGCCAAATTCGCAACGTCGGGTCAGGACTGTCTCGCGGCAAATCGCATCTATGTCCAACGTGGCATCTACGACGCATTCTGCGACCGGTTCGCGAGGCGAGTCAGTGCATTAAAGGTAGGCCCGGGTCTTTCTCCCGACACCGATATCGGCCCCATGACCAAGCAGACTGTCGCGGACAAGTGCAGGTCGCATATCGATGACGCGGTTCATCAGGGGGCGCGTGTTCTGGCAGGAGGCAGTTCGGGCATCTGCGGCAAGTTTGTCACGCCCACTGCCTTGTGCGATGTCTCCGACGACATGCTGATTGCGCGCGAAGAGACGTTTGGACCCGTTGCGGCCATCCTGCCGTTCAACGATGAGGCGGAAGTCGTCCGGCGCGCGAATGCGTCGGAAATGGGCCTCGCCGCATATGTCTTTACTGCCGACCTGAACCGCGCGCTTCGTTGTTCTTCAGCGCTGGAGTACGGAATGGTCGCCGTGAATACGGCTTCGTTCACTGGGCCGCCCGTCCCCTTCGGTGGATGGAAAGAATCTGGCCTTGGCCGTGAAGGCTCTACGTTTGGGATCGATGAATTCCTCGAGCCGAAATACGTTTGCTTTGGTGATCTCGCACGTGTCTGAAGTGGCCGGCTGCCGACAGTAAAGCTTTGATAGACCCATTACGAAAGGACTATTGTGGAAAATATCGATCAGATTGCTGAGATGGATCGACGCTCAGTGCTGCACCCGTTCACCTATCTCAAGGACTACGCGACGGGTGCGAGTGATCCGGTTATCGTCGAGACGGGGAATGGTGTGCGCATCAAGGACGCAACTGGTCGCGAGTATATCGACGGCTTTGCTGGGCTTTATTGCGTCAACATCGGATACGGACGAACCGAAGTGGCGGAGGCCATCGCACGTCAGGCGTATAAGCTCGCGTACTACCATAGCTATGCGTCGCATACGACGGAGCAACTGGCGAAGCTTTCGGACCGTCTCGTGAAGATGGCTCCAGGGAAGATGTCGAAGGTGTTCTATGGACTGTCTGGATCGGATGCCAACGAAACACAGGCAAAACTCGTGTGGTACTACAACAATCTACGCGGCCGGCCGACGAAGAAGAAAATCATCGCTCGCGAACGGGGATATCACGGTTGTTCGGTCGTATCGGGGTCGATGACCGGATTGAGTTTCTATCATGACCACATGGATCTTCCCACTTCGCGCATCCTTCACACGGGTGTTCCGCACCATTACTGGGGGGCGGAGCAGGGGGAAAGCGAGGCGGCCTTCGTGGCACGCCGGGCCGCCGAACTGGAGGCGATGATTCTGCGTGAAGACCCGGAAACGGTGGGTGCATTCATCGGCGAGCCCGTGCTTGGCACGGGGGGCATCATACCTGCCCCCGATGGCTATTGGCCGGCTATTCAGGCAGTGCTGAAGAAGTACGACGTGCTCTTGATTGCAGACGAAGTCGTCACCGGTTTTGGGCGCACCGGACAAATGTTCGGTTCGACGCTTTATGGCATCGAGCCGGATCTGATCACGGTGGCAAAAGGGCTAACTTCAGCCTATGCCCCGTTGTCGGCGAGCATTGTGAGCGAGAAGGTGTATGCAGTCATGGAAGGTGCGACGTCGAGCGTTGGCAGCTTCTCGCATGGCTACACCTATTCGGGCCATCCAATCAGCGTGGCTGCCGCAAACGCTGTTCTCGACATTGTCGAGGCCGAAAACATTCCCGCGAAGGCGGCATCCAACGGCGCCTACATGCTCGATCGCTTCAAGGATCGATTTGGCGATTTGCCGTTCGTGGGCGAAGTGCGAGGCGTCGGTATGCTGGCCGCGATCGAGTTCGTTTCTGATCCAGAAAAGAAGCTGCGTTTCGATCCGGCCTTGAAAGTCGGTGCACGCATTTCGCAGGCAGCGCGCGATCGCGGACTGATTGCGCGCGCAATGCCTCACGGCGATATTCTCGGTTTTGCGCCGCCGCTGACGATGACCCGAAGCGAAATCGACGAGATGGTCGACATCACCGGGAGGGCTATCGATCAAGTCACGCGCGAGCTGAGCAAATCAAGCTGACTTTGATAAGTCGCGGGATCAGATTGGAAATTTACCTGACCCAGGATTCGTTCCATCAACGTGACCTTGAACATGACAGCCACTCCTATTCTCGAAATCCACGATCTGAAAAAACGCTTCGCAGCAGATCTGGTTCTGAACGGTATCAATCTAAAGGTGAAGCAGGGCGAAGTCATTTCTCTGATCGGATCGTCTGGGTCGGGTAAAAGCACACTGCTTCGCTGCATCAATTTTCTCGAGATGCCGACTTCCGGATCGATTAGTTTGCGCGGCCAGACCGTCAAGATGGAGGCCGACCGTAAAGGCGTTTTCAGATCGGTCAATTCAGCGGCGATTCCCGAGTTCAGGAAACAGATCGGTATGGTCTTCCAGAACTTCAATCTCTGGCCACATCGAACCGTGATTCAGAACGTGACCGAAGCGCTGAGATTTGTCAAAAAAATGAGCTGCGGCGAAGCGGAGGTGATTGCCATGGAAATGTTGGCAAAGGTCGGGATGGCAGAAAAGCGCAACGCCTACCCATCCCAGCTTTCGGGCGGGCAACAGCAGCGCGTCGCCATCGCTCGATCCTTGGCAATGAAGCCGGGTGTCGTGCTCTTCGACGAACCGACTTCCGCTCTCGATCCGGAACTGGTGGGCGAGGTCCTCAAGGTCATTCGCAAGCTTGCGGATGAAGGCAATACGATTCTGCTGGTCACCCATGAAATGCGCTTTGCCCGTGAAGTATCGTCCCGAGTGATTTTTCTGCATCAGGGGAAGATTGAGGAAGACGATACGCCGGAGGCGATCTTCACCTCTGCAAAATCTGGTCGAGTGCGTAATTTTTTGTCGCAACACTAGCCGCTAATCTGATTGGCCTGGTGAATATTAAAACGTTGATCACTGTTTGGAGAAAACTGTATGAAATGGTCTTTTCTCTCGCTCCTTATGGGCGCCGCAGTATTGGTCTCGACTTATGCCCCTGCTCAGGCAGCTACCTTGTCAGTCGGGACAGAGGGCGACGCACCTCCCTTCAGCATGGCTGATGCCAGTGGTAACGTAACCGGTTATGACGCCGACGTCGCGAGTGCGATCTGCACTGAATTGAAAATGCAGTGCAAATTCGTTGTCCAGTCCTTCAATACGCTGATTCCCTCGCTTTCGGCGGGTGAATTCGACGTGGTCATCTCAGGGTTGGGAATAACGGACGCGCGCAAGAAGCAGATCGACTTTTCGATTCCCTATGCGGGCGTCACGAAGTACTTCGCGGTCAAAAAGGGTTCGCCCCTCCTGCAGGCAACGTCGCTCGACGCGATAGGAAAAGCGCTCGACGGAAAATCCGTGGGCGTCGTCAATGGCACGACCTACGCGAAGTATGTGGCTAAACACTTCGCCAATGCCGACATCAAATCCTACGACTCGGTGAATCAGATGGTAAGCGACCTGAAAAGCGGCAGGCTCTATGCAGCGTTCAGTGATTCCCCGACGTGGGCCGACGTGATGAAGACTCCGAGCGGCGCGGCGATTACGCGTGTCCCTGTTGCTGTCAGGCAGAAAGAAGATCCTGAAATTCTCGGCACGGGGATGGGTGTTGGAATCCGGAAGGGCAATGCTGAGTTCAAGAAGCGCGTGGACACTGCGCTGTGCACGTTGATCAAGGATGGCACGATGAAGAAAATCAGCATCAAATGGTTTCAGGAAGATTACACGATCCCGTGTGCGCCTTGACGTTTAAAGCAAACCGGACTCGCGGGTGTGATCTATTGGTTCCGCCTGCATACGATCAATAAAAGTTTGGACGTGACCCGCCGCGATGCTGATCGAAACCCTAAAGTTGCTGACTCAACAAGGCTGGCTGACATCGATTCTCAAGGGCAGTATTGTCACCATCCTTCTTGGACTACTGGGCATGCTGATCGGCATCGCCATAGCGGTACCACTCGCAATTGCCCGATGGCGAAGGATTCCGATTCTGTCTCCTGGGGTCGATGCTTTCACTGGAGTGATTCGCAGCATTCCAGGGCTACTGGTAATTTATTTACTGTTTTTCGGTTCGGTTGAAACAGTAGATCGAATTGGCGCCTTTTTTGGCTTTCGAGACGAATTGCGTTCAGCCTACAGCTTTATCATGGGAACACTGTCGATTGCTGCGATTTCAGCCGCCTATTCGATCGAGGTACTGCGAGGAGCGCTGCAGGCAATTGCACCCGGGGCTATCGAGGCAGCGCGAGCGCTCGGCTTTTCTCGCCTGACGACCTATCGGCGTGTGATCGCACCACTCATGTTCCGTTATGCACTGAGCGGCCTGAACAATGTTTGGCAGATGACCATAAAGGACACGTCTCTGGTTTCTGTCGTGGGTTTGCAGGAGCTCATGCGGATCTCGGCGATTGCAGCGGGTATTACGCACAGTCCGCTCTTGTTTTACATGATCGCCGGCTTTGTTTTCCTGTTCATTACCTGGACGAGCCAACGAGCGTTCGCTTTTCTCGAGCGAAGCCTGAACCGTGGATTTGTAGGAGGTAGGTGATGGATGAACTGATTGCCATGTCCTTGCCCTTGCTGTTTCAGGGAGCAAAGGTCACCTTGATGATTGGCCTGGCTGGCGTCGTTGCCGGCTTTCCCCTCGGGGTGCTGCTTGCGCTTTTGCGGATCGGTCCTCGGCGCATGCTTGCGGCATTGGGCGACGCATACAGCGCATTTTTTCGCGGCACGCCGATGCTCGTCCAGATCTTTATCATCTACTATGGCTTCGGTCAGGTGCAGTTCGTGCAAGATACGACTGTCCTGTGGTGGCTATTCGGTGACAGCCTGCACTGCGCGATGATGACAGTGCTTCTGAATACCGTGGCATATACCTCGGAGATTTTCCGCGGTGCATTTCTCGCGGTGCCCAAGGGGGCAATGGAAGCCGCCCTCGCATCCGGCATGTCGCCTGGCACTGTCTTGCGTCGGATCATGTATCCGCTTGCGCTACGCCAGGCGCTTCCGGCATACGGCAATGAGGTGGCCATTGTGATCAAGGAGTCCAGTCTGGCGTCGACCATTACAGTACTGGAAATCACGGGGCAGGCGAAACGCCTGATGAGCGAGACCTTCGCCATTATCGAAATCTTCGCGATAGCCTCGGCGTTGTACCTGCTGATTAATTTTTTCGCGCTGCTTGCGGTACGACTTGTCGAGCGACAGCTTTCAAACAGCGATGCAACGGCGCACCGACCCGCAATAATTTGAGCGCGAAGTCAGTTCGCGACGTGGCGTGGCAGGCGCCTCAGCAATCTGGAACGCTGGGGAGCGCTTCGCCACTATTCATCGACGATGTCGGAAAAGTCGATTGGCACGGAGAAGCCGACCTTGACCCGATCCATGATCACCATGGTTTTGAATCCCTTGATATCGGGATTTTCATAGAAGAATTTGCGCGTGAACTGCTCATAGTCCTCCATGCTTCGGGCCGTGACGATCAGGAGAAAGTCGGAATCGCCGGTCACGTAAAATCCGTTCATGACCTCGGGGGTCTGCCGGATCGACTGCTTGAAGCGATCGACAATGTCCGCTCTTTCCCGCTCCAGCGTTACCATCACCACGATCGAAATGGGTCTGCCCACGGCCTTGGGTTGAACAATCGACACATCCGCTTCAATCACGCCGTCCGCGCGAAGTCTCTTGAGGCGACGCTGCACGGCCGTCGGCGATAACCCGGCTGCGTTGCCGATTTCCTCGGACGTCAGGCGATTATTGTGCTGGAGTAGGCTGAGTATGTTGGCGTCGATGCGGTCGATAGACATCTGTCTTGGCCTTCGGAAAGCGGGAATTCGACCGGGTCCGGTCATTTTGTCGAGTGTGCATTCACCGAAAAGCAAATGGACACGCACAACAGAGGCTTGCGTACTTGACTGCGAAAGTCACATCGGCATCTCGTCGTTGAGCCGTCGCCTCCGCTATCAAAACGCCGACGCGCGGCGGTGATGGCAGAGGACACGAAAGAAGTGCTCTGGATCATGCGCGTGGAGCAGCGCAGAATCGCGGGGGAAATGCAGGTCCACCAAGCGCGATAGCCAGAACCGCAATGCCGCTCCTCGGAGCACTGCGAGCAAGTAATGCCGCTCCAGCGATGTCAAAGGGCGGACGCGCTCGTACGCTTCGACGAACGCACGGGACAAGGCGGGCAGCAGTGCCCCGGACCGGAGATCGATACACCAGTCGTTCAGGCACACCGCCACGTCGAATATCACTACGTCGGTTCCCGCGAAGTAAAAGTCGAAGAAACCCGTCAGCTTCTCGGCCCCTGTTGCATGGCCGGTCTCTGCCGCACGCGCGAACAAGACGTTATCGCGGAAAAGATCACCGTGTACGGGGCCTCGAGGTAGTCCCCGGTAATGACTATCATTGGCCAGCGCGCGCTGGAATTGCAGCTCGTCGAGAAGAACGTCGCGTCTTTCGTCGTCAAGCAACGGTGCGATCCGATCAGCGGCCCAGAACCACCAGTCATAGCCTCGCGAGGGGATTTGCTCCATTGAGAAGTCGTGACCGGCTTGATGCATACGCGCCAGCATCTCGCCGACCTGATCACAATGTTGCCGCTCCGGGTCGAGGCAATGCCGCCCATCCAGTTTGGTCACGAGACAAGCGGGTTTCCCGTTCAGTTCGAACACGATACGACCGTCGTCATCGGCCCTTGGCTCCGGTACGGGAATTCCCTTTCGTGCCAAGTGCTGCATCCAAAGCAGGCTGAACGACAACTGCGTATCGCCCAGGCGCTCGAACAGCGTGAGCACGAATTCACCGGCGCGCGTCGTCAGAAAATAGTTGGTGTTTTCGATTCCGCTTGGAATACCGCGCAGCGATATCACCTCTCCCAGTGCCAGCGGCGCGATGAAAGCTGAAGCTTCTTCCTCGGAGACCGGAGTGAATACAGCCATGGCAACCCTCTCTCAACGGATCAACGGCCTCAGGCGTTCCAATGCCGGGCGATGAATGCCATCACCTCGTCGGCCGACGGCGCGATGACCTCACAGCGCCGGGGGCGTCGTTCGAGGTCGGCCACCGCTGCCGGCCGCGGCACGGTTTGGCCGATCGCCTCGTGAATGATGTCTGCGAATTTCAGCGGCAATGCGGTCTCCAGCACTACCGTGCGAATGCCCGGCCGAAGATGTTCGCGCGCAACTTTGACGCCGTCGGCGGTGTGCGGGTCGATAATGGTGCGATGGTGTTCCCAGGTCTCGGCGATGGTGCGCAGCCTGTCCGCATGCGTACTCTTGCCCGACACAAAACCGTAGCTGGAAATGCGCGATGTCTCTTCTGCGGTGAGCGTGAACTGGCTACGCTGCGCAAGCGCCGTGCCGAACAACTGCGCGACACGTTGAGCATCCCGGCCCAGCAGGTCGAATACGAAGCGTTCAAAGTTCGATGCTTTTGAAATGTCCATCGACGGGCTGGACGTCACCATTGTTTCGCTGCTCGCGCGAACACGGTATCGGCCGGTCTTGAAGAATTCGTCGAGCACATCGTTCTCATTGGTCGCCAACACCAGCTTATCGATGGGCAGGCCCATCATGCGGGCGACGTGGCCGGCGCAGATGTTGCCGAAATTGCCGGACGGGACGCAGAACGAGACGCGATCGCTGTTCTC
The DNA here is from genome assembly GCF_902499045.1 of Burkholderia latens. Lineage (GTDB taxonomy): Bacteria > Pseudomonadota > Gammaproteobacteria > Burkholderiales > Burkholderiaceae > Burkholderia > Burkholderia latens. Next base: position 243,864 of record NZ_CABVPL010000004.1, read on the forward strand.
ATTCGTTGCCTGGAAATAGCCGGCAAAGTAATAGACGACCTGCGCGAGCAGGCGCGCCCAGTTGATCGAATTCACCGTGCCGATGCTGTATTGCCGTTTGAAGGCCAGATCGGCGGAAACCGCCTTGACGATGTCCTGACACGTGTCGAAGCTGCCCTCGATCGCGAGGTTGTGGACGTTCTCGTCCTGCAGGCTGAACATCTGCGCCTGCTGGAACGGACTCATGCGGCCATGAGGGCTCAACATGAACACTCGGACATTGCGTTTGCCGCGCATCGCGTATTCCGCCGCGCTGCCGGTGTCGCCGGAGGTCGCGCCGAGGATATTGAGCTGCACGCCGCGACGCCCCAGCTCGGATTCGAACAGGTTTCCGAGAAGCTGCATTGCCATGTCCTTGAAGGCGAACGTCGGGCCATTGGACAGGTTCAGCAAGGCGATCGAGTCGTCGAGCGTGCGCAAAGGAACGATCTGCGCCGAGCCGAAGACTTCCGGAGTGTAGGTGCGGCCGATGATGGCACGTAGTTCGTCGGCCGGAATATCGTCGATATACAGCGAGAGAATCTCGAAGGCGAGTTCGACATACGTCAAGTCGCGCCAACGCCGGAGCGTTGCGTCATCGACCTTGGGGTAGGCGGCGGGCACGTATAGGCCACCGTCCGGTGCCAACCCTTCCATCAGGACCTCGGAAAACCGCCGATCGGCGCTGGCGCCTCGGGTCGAGACGTACCTCATGACATCGCTCCTGTTAATAGATTTCAATAAAACGGAAACGCTTTACAGCGGGATGTGGCAGTTGTATTCAACAACCGTCGAGGCCCCGCCAAAATGGTCATGCGCGCGCTTGATGAGGGCCGTGCGAGAACGCTCGACATGGCGAAGGGCGGGTCCGTCGCACCCGCCGCGAGTCGTAAGCGACTAACGGAACAGTGCCAACAACATGCGCTGTCACATCATTTCCGGAATCTTGATGGACGTGCCGTCCGTGAAACGGCTCAATCGGTAAGGAGAAACATCCATCAAGGGTTTCGCGCCCGTGACCATATCGGCAACCAGTTCTCCAGCCGCCGGGCCCAACGCGAACCCATGACCGCTGAATCCGGTGGCGACGTAGAATCCCGGAAGTGTCGCGATATCGGAGATGATGGGAATGAGGTCGGGCGTCGTGTCGATCGCCCCGGCCCAAGCATGCACCACCCGCAGGTCGCCCAACTGTGGGATAGCGCGCTTGACGTTGTCCAAAGCAACTTTCACGAACTCGAGATCGGGCTTGGGGTCGAGCACACGGCAGCGTTCAAACGGAGAGGTCTGGTCGAATTGCCAAGTTGCCGATGCCTCGGGACCTTCGAACCAGGGCGTTGCAAGGCGGTACTTGAGCTTCTTGCCAATGTCGTTCCGATAATTGCGGTAATACCGCAACGCGTGTTTCAGGCCAAGCGGCGCCAAGTCGATGCGCCCAAAACCCGGAACAGCCAGCGTATATCCGCCATCCAGGCGGCGACGAAGTGCAAACCCGGGACCGCTGAAGCAACCGTTGACCACGTTTGCTGCGACGGACGTACGCATAGCCGTTCCAATGACGTTGACGGCTGGGAGGTCGATTTCGTGACGCCTGCAAAAGCGTGAACTCCACGCACCTCCGGCGCATACCACCGTGCTCGCCTTGATCAGGCCGCGCTCTGTCCACACACCGCTAACGCGCCCTGCACTGAGTTCCAAACCACGTGCCGCGCAATTTTGATAGAGCAGGGCACCCCGGCGCTTCGCGCCCTCGGCAAGGGCCGGGGCTGCACGCGAAGGCTCAGCGCGGCCGTCGTCGGGCGACCAAACCCCACCAGCGTACCGAGGACCGCCCTGGGGCGCACGGCTGTTGACCTCGCTCGAACTGAGCATATGACTGACAAACCCGATCTCGCGCGCTTGCCTGCACCAGGCTTCCCATTGAGCGATGGCTTTTGCGTCGTCGCTGACATAAAAAATACCTTCGCGGCGAAAGCCCGGGTCGATCTGAATTTCGTCTCGCAATTCACTCCAGCGACGAAGGCTGCGCATCGCAAGAGGCAGTTCGAAGATGTCGCGGTTCTGCTGGCGCACCCAGCCCCAGTTGCGCCCGGATTGCTCCCCGCCCACGATGCCTTTGTCGACCAGTGCGACAGAGACACCGCGTCGCGCCAATTCGTACGCGGTGGATGTCCCGATGATCCCGGCGCCGATCACAACCACCTCGGCTGCACCCGTAAATTCAGGGGTGTCGTACACCTCTTCGATTCTAAGCATCACAAACTTCCATCGTTCGATTGACAGCGTACCCGTTCATGCCACGGCTCCGGTGCCACCGTCATGCGCGTGCGGGTCCTCGGCGCGGTGCGTCAATACGTGCCGCAGAAATTCCCGGGTCCGCGCTTCGCGTGGCGAACCCAGTACGTCGTTGGCATTGCCCTCTTCGATGATGAGGCCAGCATGCAGGAAGCACACGCGATCGGCCACTTCACGGGCAAAGCCCATTTCGTGCGTGACGACCAGCATTGTCATCCCTTCGCGCGCCAGCGTGCGCATCACGCTCAGCACTTCGCCCACAAGTTCGGGGTCCAGCGCTGAAGTGGGCTCGTCGAATAAAATGGCCCTCGGCTTCATCGCCAGCGATCGCGCGATCGCCACCCGTTGCTGCTGGCCGCCCGACAGTTGATGGGGATAAGCATCGATTTTCTGGCCGAGTCCAACCTTATGCAGCAACTCGATCGCCTCGCGTCGCGCCTGCTCGACCGGCTCGCGCTTGACATGCACCGGCCCCTCCATCACGTTTTCCACGGCGGTACGGTGCGGGAACAGGTTGAAGCGCTGGAACACCATGCCGACTTGAGTGCGAAGCTGATTGATATGGCGTGAGCGCTGCTCGACTATCTGATCCAGCAATTTGATCTCGCCCGAATCGTACGACTCCAGGGCATTGATGCATCGAAGCAGCGTCGACTTGCCGGAGCCCGATGCCCCGATCAGACACACCACCTCGCCCTCGTTCACCTTCAACGTAATGCCTTTGAGCACAGGCACGTCGCCAAAGCTCTTATGTACGTCCTTGATCTCGATCATTTGCCGCCTCACTTCACCTTGTGTTTACCGAAGCGCCGCTCGAGCGCCTTCGTCAAACTCATCAACGGAAGGCTCATGGCGAGATATCCGATCGCCACGAGCGTGTAGACCTCAAGATTCTGGAAGGTCGCGGCCGCGATCAGTGAGCCTTGACGCGTCATCTCGGAGACGGTGATCGTCGATGCCAGTGACGAATCCTTGAGCATCGACACGAGCGTGTTGCTATAAGGCGGCAAGGCGACCTTGATGGCTTGGGGAAGAATCACCCGCGTCATCGTCTTGATGCGCCCCATTCCGATGGATTGGGCTGCTTCGTATTGACCCGGATCAACGGATTCGATGCCGGATCGAATGATTTCGGCGACGTACGTGGAGTACCCAAACGCCAAGCCGATGATGCTCGCCTGCAAGGCACTCATTTGTAGCCCGATCGAGGGCAGTACAAAGTAGATATAAAACAGCAACACGATCATCGGCAGCCCCCGCACCACGTTGATCAACGTGGTGGCCGCGCGCCTGACCGGCGCGTGCCGCGACATCTTCAGAAGCGCCCAAACGAGACCCAGCACGGTACTGAGAATCAGGCAGCTGATCGTGATAAAGACGGTCATCCCGGCCCCTTGCAGCAGGATGGGGACAAAATCGACCATGTCGCTCCAACGCATGTTTCGCCTTTCCAATAATCGTTTGTACTTAAAGACCGGCGCCGTTTTTAATTGTAGCTATCAAGAGCGGATGATCTCGATAGCTACGCTCGGACTATGCGGCAGACCGGCCGTCTCCTTACCCAACGGTCATACTCATGCGCATCTGGCAAGTCGGATCGAGTCCCATTCGATCCGACCGAAGACGCGCATCACTATGCCCTCCTGTCATCGTCCATCGACATCCGGCACGTCAATCCACGTAATTCCATTTCTTCAGGATCTTGTCCAACGTTCCGTCCGCCTTGATCTTGGCCAGCCCGTCGTTGATCTTTGACAGCAAGGCGGCATTTCCTTTCTTGACGCCGAATGCAATCGGTACCTTTCGAAGCGGTTTGAAGCCATCGACGACACGACAACCCTGCAGCGTACCGGCAGCCTCCTGTGCCTTCCAGATCGGATAATCATTGAATCCTGCCGTAATGCGACCAAGCGTGACATCACGGGCCATATCGGCGGCAGTGTTATACAACTTCACTTCCTTGAAGATGCCGAGCTTCACAAGCTCGTCCGAGGTTTCCTCGCCGGCGCCGGCGCCGATCACCGTGCCTTTCAGATCGTCAATTGTCCGATAGGTATTCTTATCGGAGGCGCTGACGATGATCCCCTTGCCAAAAAAAGCCACGGGTTGAGAGAAAGCGATCACCTCTTCTCGCTTCGGCGTCGGTGTCATACCGGCCACGATGAGGTCGATCTTGTCGGAAACGACTGACTGGATCAATGCGGAGAATGGAATGACATTGAACGACACGTCGAAGCCCTCGCGCTGCCCAATTGCGCGAATGACATCCGGCATGACGCCTTCAATCTGATTTGTCTTGATGTTCAAGAACGCGTTGGGAACGCTGGACGGCGTGGTTCCGGCGGAAACGTTGATTTGCGCTGCCCATGCCTGGCTGGCTCCGCAGACCGTTGCTACGGCTACGGCGGCAGCAACGAGAATGCGCTGGAAGAAACGGACGTGCTTCCCCGAAGCACTTTGCGGCGTATATTGGAACATGGTCTATCCTTGAGAAAATTGCTTCATCCACGTGCGGCAAAAGCATGCATACAAGACGTTCGGCCTCCTTCACACCCCGGTGTCAAGCAACGAGCAAAACCATTCATTGCGGTGTCGATCAACTTCTACCCACCGTCACATTCGATCAAAATCGATCAGCACGCTCTTGTATCGCATGCTGGCTTCCAGCGCTTGGCGCCCGAGATCTTTCCCGATACCCGACTGTTTGAATCCCCCGGTGGGAATAATCATGTCCCCGCTGCGACCATAGCGATTTATCCAGACGGTACCAGCAGCAATTCGGCGCATAGCGCGCATCGCTTGCCCAATGTCGCTCGTATGGACACCCGCACACAACCCGTATGTCGGGTGGCCGGCAAGTGCGATGCCTTCATCCTCGTCCTCAAAGGTCTGAACGGTCAGCACCGGACCGAACAATTCCTGCTGCACCGCCGGCGTCGAATCGGTCACATTCGCCAGGAGGGTCGGTCGGTGGAAATAGCCGCCGTCTGTATCTTCGAAGTAGCCACCTCCGAAGATGAGTTCGGCGCCGCTCGCTAGACTCTCGTCGATGAGGGACTCTATCCGATCAGCTTGGCTTCGGCTGATGATGGGTGAATAGTGAGTCGTGCTCCGCCATAGTGGCCCTGGGGCGATATTCGCCAAGTTGCGCTGTACCGCTTCGAGCAGCGGCTCGGCGATGCGCCTGTGCGCGATAAGCCGCGTACCGGCAACGCATGCTTGGCCCCCATTGCTGGTGAATCCTCGCGCTATACAGCGCGCTGCGTGCTCCAAGTCCGGTACTTGTTCGAACACGAGTTGGGGGCTTTTCCCGCCCAGCTCGAGCGTCACGGGCTTCGTGCCATGCAAAGCCGCGTCGCTCATGATCGCAGCACCGGTTCGCGTGGAACCGGTGAAGCTGATCTTCGAAATATCGGGGTGGCGGGTAATCGCGGCTCCGGTCGTTGCACCACGGCCGTTCACCACGTTGAAGATGCCGGGCGGCATGCCCGCTTCGACTGCCAGTTCCGCCAACCTGAGCGTAGAGAACGGCGTCAGTTCCGACGGCTTCAACACGACCGCGTTCCCGGCGGCGAGCGCGGGTCCGCACTTCCAGGAGCACATCGACAGCGGGAAATTCCACGGTGTGATTGCACCGATCACCCCATAGGGTTCCGATGTCACGAATCCCGCACTTTCGCGGCGCGTTGCCGCGAACTCGCCGCCAAGTTTGTCGGCGAGCTCAGCGAAAAAGCGGATCGCCTCTGCGGTAAATGGCACATCGGATGCGTACGCCTCGGCGACGGGGCGCGTCGAGCTGACCGCCTCCAACTGCGCGAGGCTCACAGCATTCCGATCGATTAAATCTGCCCAGCGACTCAGTACTCTCGCTCGCTCGCGTGGCGGTTGCGTTGCCCAGTCGCTCGTCTTCCATGCCTGCACCGCGGTGCTCACCGCATAGTCAATAGTGTCTGCGGAGGCATCGGGGATATGGCCGAGCAACTGACCGTCGGAAGGTCGGTAAACAGCGATCGGCGTCTCATTGGTTGAATAGTACCTGCCGCCAATGAAATGCCCCTGAGGCAACGAGACTGTAGCCGGATCAAAATCGAGTGGCGGGGTAGACATGCTCGACCTAACCTCAAAATCTGGAGTAGCGGCGACGCCAGGTTTCATTCCCCACGTCACCGCAAGTTGCACGGCTTGTCAGGCGCGGGACATGCAATGAACAAGCATCTGATGGCGTTCATTATATTGATCGTTCAGTGAATTGCTAGCGATCAAAAAAGAAATCGGGAAATTTTCGTTGTGCGGTGCGGTAGGGTTCGTTTGCCGCCAGTCAATCCAAATGCCGCTCACGCGGCAATGGCGACAGTCAGTTGAGACTGACCATCGTGCGCTGCGTCGCAAGGCGAATCGGCGATGCGGCAAGTCGTCGTGCCCGACTCCGGTGCCTCACGAGCAAGAGCGCGGGACTCACAAATGAACGACTGGTGGCTGCGTGTTCATGACCCACAGCACGCGCGCCATCTCGTTGCTCTCGTTGCGCACGCTGTGCGGCACAGTGCTCTCGAACTGGAAGCTATCGCCAGCGCGCAGCACGGCGCGGCGGTCACCGACATTCAGGACGATTGTGCCTTCGAGCACGAGCCCTGCTTTTTCACCCACGCCAACGAGCACTTCATCGGACCCTGCTCCTGCTGGGAGCAGGATGATCATCATCTTGAGGTCATGATTTCCGTGCGGCGACAGTAGCTCTTTTTGCACGCCTTGCTTGCCGACGTCGAACAGCGGCCGCTCGGTCGCCTTGCGCACGAAGTCGCCGACGATCGGATCCGACGCTGCGTCATCGTCCTCCAGCAGCGCGGAAAGCGGTACCGACAACGCCTGCCTTAGGCGCTCGAGAATTCGCACCGACGGATTCGCCTTGTTGCGCTCGACCTGACTCACCGTACCGACCGACACACCGGCGCGCATGGCAAGTTCGTTGACGGACAATCCTTGCTCGATGCGCAGGGCCCGTAGGCGGCCTCCGACGTCAGAATGATGCAGTTCAGTTACGTCTTTCTTCCTCACCGGTGCTGGCTTCATGCAAACCTCTGTTGAAACGGTTCAATACCCTTCCCGGGGCGCATCGCAGTTGACCTTCATTCGCTGGCTCGCTCGTGCCGGCATTCGACCCGAGGCGGCGCGACCTCCCGTCAGCGCGATGAACGGGAAGAATCTCTTGATCATTATATTGAATAGTGCCATATTTTGCCGAACACTCGACTGTGACTCTATCGCAGTTAACAACGATGCACCGACCCGCTTCGCGGCGATGGATCTGTCGAGGCCGACATGCCGCTGCAGGAGTTCTCGTGTCCACACTATCCGTAAAGAATGCACCGACCTACCGTGCTTTCGAGTCCACCGACATCATTGCTGCGCATGCACTGTCACTGGCCGCCGGCTGGCCCCATCGAGCGGAAGATTGGCAATTGATGTTCGCCGCCGGCAGCGGGTTCGTCGCGCAGGATGACGGCGAAGTGATCGGCACGGCACTCTGCTGGCAGTGCGGTACCGATGGTGGCACGCTCGGCCTGGTCATTGTGTCTCCCGAAGCGCAGGGGCGCGGTATCGGCCGGCAGTTGATGGAACTGGTGCTCGAGGTGCTCGGTAACCGCGTCACGTTCCTACATGCTACGCCCGCCGGCAAGCCGCTCTACGAAAGACTCGGTTTCGAAGCGTGCGGCACGGTCGATCAGCATCAAGGCGCCGTCAGCAATGTCCCGCGCGTCACGCCCCCGGCTGGAGAGCAACTGCGTTCGCTGAAACGCGACGACGTACCACTGGTCATCGAACTTGCGTCGCGTGCGAGCGGGCTGGATCGCAGCCAAATCATCCCCGTACTGCTCGATGTTGCGCAGGGTGTCGTGCTCGAACGCGCCGGTGAATTAGTGGGTTTTGCGCTGTTTCGCCGCTTTGGTCGCGGTTACGCAATTGGTCCCGTCGTGGCAGCACACTCGCCAGGCGATGGGCGAGCGAAGGCGCTGATCGCCCACTGGCTCGCGATGTACTCCGGCGAATTCGTGCGCATCGACGTGCCAAGGGAGGGCGGCCTCACCGATTGGTTGAACGCGGTTGGCGTGAAGCGCATCGACACGGTTGTGAAGATGGTGCGCAATGAGCCGGCAGAGCGGCACAGCGGCAAACCGGACGCGATATATGGCGTATTCGGCATCATCAATCAGGCGATGGGGTAAGCGGCGATGACCGTGCTATACAAGTCCGATCCGGTGCGAGGTGCGGTATGGGCCGAGCGCTTCGCTCAACTCGCCCCAGACCTTGCGTTTCGCATATGGCCGGACATCGGCGACCCATCCGCGATCCGCTATTTAATTGCCTGGCAACCGGATGATCTCCCCGTCACGCTGCCCAATCTGGAAGTCGTGTTCTCAATTGGTGCGGGCGTCGACCAGCTCGATCTCACCCGCATTCCCACCCATCTGCCCGTCGTACGCATGATCGAGCCAGGCATTGTCGACGGCATGGTCGAGTACGTCACGGAAGCGGTGCTCGCGATTCATCGCGATCTGTTCGATTACGCGCTGCAGCAACAGGTACGCGTTTGGAAGCCGATGCCGCTGCGGCCGGCCGCCACACGGCGCGTTGGTGTGCTGGGGCTTGGCGTGCTCGGGACCGCGGTACTCGAACGACTGCGACTCTTCGGGTTCGCATGCGCCGGATGGAGCCGTTCGCGGCGGGACATCGAGGGCGTTGAATGCTTCGCTGGCGACGCCGCACTCGATGCGTTTCTCGCGCGCACCGACGTGCTCGTTTGCCTGGTCCCGCTCACCGACGCGACACGCGGTTTGCTTTCCGAACGCATTTTTTCCGAGTTACCCGAAGGCGCGTCGATCGTGCATGTAGGCCGCGGGCCGCAGCTGGTAGCGGGCGATCTGCTCGATGCAATGGAGCGCGGTCACATTCATAGTGCGGTCGTCGACGTAACTGATCCGGAGCCCTTGCCTCCAGACCACCCGCTTTGGATTCAGCCTCGGGTACGCATCACACCGCATATCGCGAGCGCGACGTGCGCCGTTACAGCCGCCGACGCAGTGCTGGAAAACCTGCGCCGTCACTGGGCGCGCAAACCGATGATCGGTGAAATCGATCGGGCGCGCGGATATTAAGGCCATCGAACTGCTGTTGCCACGCAGCACAAACTCATGCACAGGAAGCGTTCCAATGAGCATCAATCTCGAACAGCAAGCGCGCGCACTGATTCGCGCGGAGAATTTCATCAATGGGCAATGGGCCGCCGCGGCGAGTGGACGTCGCTTCGCGGTGATTGATCCCGCTACTGGAAAACTGATCGCCGAGGTAGCCGATAGCGGCCCCGCCGATGCGCGTGCCGCAGCAGACGCCGCCGCCGCGGCGTTGCCTGCGTGGCGCGCGATGCTACCCAAGGAACGCGCGGCCATACTGCGCCGCTGGCATGCTCTCATCGTTGAGCAGCAAGATGCGCTTGCCGCGCTAATCTCTCTCGAACAAGGGAAGCCGCTCGCCGAGGGGCGCGGCGAGGTTGCGTACGGCGCTTCGTACGTCGCGTGGTTCGCCGACGAAGCCACGCGCATCTACGGCGACCTCATTGCTCAGCAGCAGCGCGGCAAGCGCATGAGCGCAATCAAAGAGCCGGTCGGTGTCGTGGCGGCTATTACGCCGTGGAATTTCCCGATGGCGATGATCGCGCGCAAGATCGCGCCGGCGTTGGCCGCCGGCTGCACCGTCGTCGCGAAACCTGCCGAAGATACGCCGCTCACCGCGATCGCGCTGGTCATGCTCGCTCATCAGGCGGGTGTGCCTGACGGCGTGCTCAATTTGATTTCAGCGTCGCGCGAGTCGACCGTCGAGGCCGTTGGCGAATGGCTCGCGGATGGGCGCGTGCGCAAGATCACCTTTACTGGCTCCACGCCGGTGGGTAAGTATCTCGCACGTGAGTCGGCCACCACGCTGAAGAAGGCCTCCCTGGAGTTGGGCGGCAACGCGCCGTTTATCGTATTCGAGGATGCGGATCTCGACGCGGCGGTGGCGGGCCTCCTTGCGGCTAAGTTCCGAAACGGCGGCCAGACCTGCGTCAGCCCTAACCGCGTGTACGTTCAGCGTAGCGTCTACGCGCGCTTTTCTACCCTGTTGAGTGCAAAGGTAGCCGAACTGCGCGTTGGTCCCGCCAGCGATGCGACTTCGCAGATCGGTCCGATGATCAACTTGCGTGCAATCGAGAAAATCGCACAGCACGTTGATGATGCAGTCGCAAACGGTGCGCGCGTGTTGACGGGCGGCAAGGCGCTCACTGAACTCGGACCGCGGTACTACGCACCAACGGTGCTCGCCGACGCAACATCGGACATGCTGCTTTTCAACGAGGAAACGTTCGGCCCGGTCGTGCCGCTCTTTCCATTCGATACGGAACAACAGGCCGTGCAGGCCGCGAACGATACGCCGTTCGGCCTCGCGTCGTACTTCTATAGCCAGGATATGCGTCGCATCGATCGCGTCTCGCGGGCGCTCGAGGCCGGGATCGTCGGTATCAACGAGGGCGCGCTGGCGTCGGAAGCGGCACCGTTCGGCGGCGTGAAGGAATCGGGTTATGGCCGCGAAGGGTCGAAGTATGGACTCGACGATTATCTGTCGATCAAATATCTATGTCAGGGCGGCCTGGAATGACGATGGATGCCTATCCGATCGAAATCGACTTTCCCGATATCTCCGCACATGCCTCTGGTAATACGGGCGTCCCTTACGTCTATACGTTTGATTCCGGTGTAACCGGCCCGCACGTGATGATCAACGCTCTGACACACGGTAACGAGGTGTGTGGCGCGATCGTCGTCGACGAACTGTTGCGCGCGCGGTTACGGCCCCGTCGCGGCAGCATGACGCTGTCGTTTGCGAACGTGGCCGCCTATGCGCGTTTCGATCCCGCAGTGCCGGACAAGGCCCGTTTTGTCGACCAGGACTTTAATCGGGTATGGGCCGCTTCGACGCTCGACGATCTCGCGATGCGCTCGTCGGAGCTTGATCGCGCCCGCGCAATGCGGCCAGTGCTCGACACCGTCGATTTGCTGCTCGATCTGCACTCGATGCACGAAAAGAGCGCGCCGCTGATCGTGGCTGGCCCGCTGCGAAAGGGCACCGAGTTCGCGATAGATTTGGGCACGCCAGGCACGGTCATCTGTGACGAAGGCCATCCCGAAGGACGGAGGATGCGCGATTACGGAGGCTTCGGCGATCAAACAAGCGCGAAAAGCGCCCTCCTCATCGAATGCGGGCAGCACTGGGAAAGGAGCGCGGTCACGGTGGCCCGCGACTGTACCGCTCGATTTCTCTTGCTGACAGGTGTGGCCGACAAAAACGATTTGCCGGCCGGATGGCTCGTAGCGCTTCCCGACGCAATGTCCGTTGTGCGTGTGACGGAACCGGTTGTTGCGCAGAGCATGGATTTTCGTTTCGCGGGGCCGTACACGGGCCTCGAAGTCTTCTCGAAGACCGGTACGGTGATCGGTTGGTCAGACGGACAGGCCGTTACCACGCCGTACGACGACTGCGTCCTCGTCATGCCGTCTCTGCGTCAATTGCGGCCGGGTGTGACCGTCGTGAGACTTGGCCGAACCTTACAGCGCATCGATCATTCGGTGCGCAAACTGGAGGAAGTAAAGTGAAAGTTGAACGAGACCTATCCAACGGTGCCATGCCCGAAATGCAGCGACTAGCAGCGCTGCAAAGCCGCCCTCGATCCTTCATCGATATGAAAGTATTCGCGTCGGATGCGAGCCAGGGTGTCGCATCTTGCGATTTGCCTAGTGATGATCGCTTCCAGTCCAGCCGCCGCTTACTGGATTTGCCACCAGGCCTGGTAACCGCTGGTGCCATTACGCTCGCACAAGACAGTGGGACAGTGTCGTTCCAGCCAGCAGACGAATTCGTCGTCGTCTCGGAAGGAGCGGTAACCTTCACGCAAGGTGAGCACGCGCTCATGCTGCGGCCGGGCGATAGCGCGGTGCTACGTCAGGGAGCGGCGTATTCTTGGGCAGCGACAGGGCCCACATCAATCATATTCATGCGTTACCAGAACGGCGGCAGTGCCGACGGCACCATCGTGCCGATCGACGGTGCCCCGCAGTTAGCGCCATCGGGCGCGCCCCTCGCGGAACTGCTACTCACGCCGACTCCCCAATGCCGCAATCAGACCGACTATCGTTCGGCCGACGGGCAATTTACCTGCGGGACCTGGGATTCAACTCCCTATCATCGGACCGCAATGCTTTACCACCATTACGAACTCATGTACCTGCTCGAAGGCAGTGTGACGTTTGTCGACGAAGCAGGTCGCCGTGCAACGTTTTCTCGCGGCGACATCTTTCTCGTCGAGCAAGGTGCGAAGTGCAGTTGGGAAAGTCTTGGGCACGTCGCAAAGGTATACGCGATTTTTCGTCCGGCGTGACGGCGCGAATCGTCCGCAAAATCTGTTCCTGACCGGCATGATGCTGTTGTCCGAAGTCGCGCGTCGTGAAGGGCTGTTCGACTGGGTCGCGACGCACGTCGTCAATCTCGCGCAGGGGTCGCCCCGGCGATTGTTCGCGCTCGTCTATCTGGTCGGCACCGTGACGACGATTTTTCTGTCGAACGATGCAACCGCGGTCGTGCTGACGCCGGCCGTCTTCGCGGCCGCCCGTCGCGCCAAGGCCGACCCGATGCCGCTGCTGTACATCTGTGCGTTCGTCGCCAACGCGGCAAGCTTCGTGCTGCCGATCTCGAACCCGGCGAATCTCGTGCTGTACGGTTCGCGCATGCCCGCGCTCGGCGAATGGCTGGCCCATTTCGCACTACCGTCCGTCGCGTCGATCGCGTGCACGTTCGTGATGCTTCGGATGACGCAGCGACATGCGCTTCGCGGCCGTTGCGCGTCGGGTTTGCCGGTGCTGCCGCTCACCGGCGGCGCGCGCATTGCGCTGGCCGGCATCGCGGTCACGGCCGTTGCGCTGATGGCGGTGTCGATGATGGATCGTCCGCTCGGGTTACCGACCGCGGTCGCGGGATGCGTCACCGCCGCGTGCGTCCTGTATCGGGATCGCGCGGCGTGCGTGCCGATCGTTCGCGAAATTTCATGGAGCGTGCTGCCGCTCGTCGCGGGATTGTTCGTGCTCGTCGAGGCGCTCGACCGGAACGGTGCGGTGCGCTCACTGGCCGGGCTGCTGCGCGCGTGGACGGCCAGCGGCGAGCAGGCTGCCGCAGCCGCATCGGGCATCGCGCTCGCGTCGAACCTGGTCAACAACCTGCCCGCCGGACTGATCGCGAGTTCGACGATCGGCGCCGCGCACAGTCCGCAGACGGTGATCGGCGCCATTCTCATCGGCGTCGACCTGGGCCCGAATCTGTCCGTCACCGGATCGCTTGCGACGATTCTGTGGCTCGCGGCGATCCGGCGCGAAGGGCAGCGGGTCGGCTTCGGGGAATTTCTCGCGGTCGGGGTGTGCGTGATGTTGCCGGCCTTGGTGGCCGCGCTGGTGACACGGCTCACGCTTGGCGCCTGACAAGCGACTAGTGCGTTGGAATCGGCGAACGCGAACATACGGGAAACCAGGGCTCTGCGCTTTCGAGGCGCGGGGTACCATACAATTCTCGTTTGAGCAAGATTTTCTTATCTTGAAACGGATCGGCAAAGCAGCAATCGAACTGCCGTCCCGGCTCGGGGCCGAGAACTCCGGGTTTCGCTACGTTACGGCAGGGAGCAGGCTGGTCACCCGTGCATCGCCATGCAGGCGTCTACTCAGTGATGCACGGGGCCCGGTTGCTGTTGTTGTGCGGCCCGACAGGCATCGCTGCCGTTGGCCGCATGCCGGCCGTGTTGCCGCCGGCTGGGGGCGCCGGAACGAGAATGATGCGAAACGTGCTTCATGTGCACGAAAATCAGCGCCCCCGTTCCATCTGAAGACTCAACGCTTTTCCGACCTGCCGGATTGCGTTTGCGCCGCCTGATGTCGCACGCATAAGCGCCGAAGTGTGCGTGGATGAACGTGGAAGCGTTCCGCTACCGAAGTAACGGAATGTGTTTCGAGCAGACGAAGTGCCTGGCGCTCCTGCGATTCGGTCAGCGCGGGTTTTCGTCCGAGCTTTGTGCCTCTGGCCCGTGCCGCGGCCATGCCGGCACGCGTGCGCTCGCTGATCAGGGCCCGCTCGAACTGAGCGAGTGCCGCCATCATATGGAATACGAGCATTCCCCCGGATGAGTCGGTCGAGATCGCTTCGGTAATGGACGCGAACTTGATTTTGTGTCGTTCGAGATACGAAATCAGGTCGACTAACTTGGATAAAGATCGGCCGAGCCGATCGAGCCGCCATACGACAAGCGTGCTCCCGGCCTTCAAGTGTTTGAGCGCCTGATCGAGTCCTGGACGGCTGAATCCCGATCCGGACAAGCCCTGGTCGGTGTAAATGATCTCGCATCCTGCGCGGCGGAGAGCGTCTTTCTGAAGGGCGAGGTTCTGCTCTTGAGTCGAGACGCGTGCGTATCCAATTTTCACGGTGAACTCACGCGGTTCTGAATGACGACGACTTGACACAGGCCATTCTCAAACATGGCTGAACTATGCATGAAAAATCGAGAAAACAATTGCAAACGTTTGCGGTGTCGTTCTTCATTTGATTTGAATTTGACGGGCCGGTTGTTGATTGGGAAATGAAAAGAAGTGTTAACGACGACGATATTGTAGTGGACAAAAAGGAACCTTTTTGTCCGGCCCGGCCGGGTCACGCAAAACTCTTATCGAAACAATGGCTTAGTCGATGGGCGGTGACCTTCTTCGTAGATTCTCACAAAGGTTCCTTTTTGGGTCGGCGTTCATGAACGCAACATGTGTGAGCGGTGCCGACGTTGAACGAGCGATGCGGCTTACCGGCACGGGGTGTGAAATGTTTTCGTCGGCAGATGGAAGGACCGCGTGGCATGAGCGTTGCGGCGGTGCGCTTGAACAGATTGCGCGGGACCTGGCTGAGCGTGCATTCGTCCTGTCTGAGGAGGGCGGCTACGGTGCAGGCAGCGACCTTGAAGGGAGGCAGCGGTATCTGCTCGCCCGCGAATGGGTCCAAACGCTCGGGCGCGGTGTGTCGCAATACACGCCGATGGCGCACGGCGGTTCCAAAGGAAGCGAGTTCGATAACGCTGTGCCGGGTTGCGATCTGGATGCGAGTGTGCGTCGCGACCTGCACATCGCAACAGCGGCCTATGAAGCGCTGAGCCGAGGCGATGTGGTGTTGCGGCGTCGGCCGATCCGCGGTCTCGGTGATCCAACGAAAGTTCTTTATCAAGAGTGTGAAACGCACCTTTCGTTTAAATCAAGTGACGGCCCCTTTCGGTCGGCGGACATATTCTCCGCGATGGAGCGTCTTGGGCTGACGAATCGGATTGATTGTCACGTCGTAGAGATGGCAATTGCCAGCTTGGCGAGCAATCCGGATTTGGCGCTGGGTGTGAACATTTCAGGGAAAAGCGCGGTAGAGACCAAATGGTGGGAGCCGTTGTTTATTTCTCTGGAGAAATTCCCTGATGTGGCATGCCGGTTGACGATAGAAATATCGGAGCGAGCGAAATGTGTGCCGAACCATACGCGCCGCTTTCGCAACCGATTGAGGCATCTGAAATGCCGGGTCGCGATCGATGATTTTGGCGCCGGATTCGGCTTGTCGTCCAGTATCGAGTTGCGCGAGCCGGATATCGTGAAAATCGACAGTTCGATCCTGCGTCGGGCGTCGGAAACGGGGGTGCGGAGGCTGCGTGGCCTTGTTCGGCTCGCAAGCGAGCTCGCGTCGATTGTTGTAGTTGATGGTGTGGAATCCGAAATGGATTTGCATATGGCCGGAGAGGCGGGCGCGCATTGGATACAGGGGGGCTATTTCGCCTGTCCGTTCGGCACCCGGATATAGATCCCCGACGTGTGCTCAGGAGACGCGAGGAAGGCATATGCAAGTTAAAGGGACGAGCAAGGATGCGGTGCTGCGCGAGGGGATGCTTTACTTCCTGCAGGAGAGCACGAAGCGGGTGCTGTCGCAGTTTGCGAGCGGACAGCTGCTGGACGATGTGGATGGTGCCTATAGCGGCGGTTTGATCGGCGGATTCTACGGAGGGCAGGCAGCGGTCGCGCAGCTCGGACGAAGACGGATGAGGGAAAGGATAGGCGCCCTCAGGTCGATTCGGTCACGCCGGGAATACAGGCGAATGATATTGACGATTTATTGCCTTGGAGTTCAGCACGGGAGGGCAATCCGAAGAGGCGAAGTATTGCCGACTTGAAAGGCCGGAGAGCTCGCGAGAAATGGTCGAGGGTGCAGGTTATGAGCGGTCCGATGGATGGCAGTTATTTAGAGCTGCTTAAGAAGAAGGAAAGGTTGCAATCGACGATCGATCTGGCCAGGCGGCGGGAGGTGTGCGGTGTTCTGCAAGAAATAGTGCATCGGATGACGACGTATGGAATATCGCTCGACGACATCGCGATGGCTTTGTACGCGGGCCGGGATTCGGGCAGGAAAGGCCGTAGGCGCGCACCCAAATACCTGGATCCGGAGAGCGGAAAGACGTGGGCAGGTGTGGGGCGTACGCCGACGTGGCTGCAGGGAAAAAATCTGGATGACTATCGATTGCCGACAGGCGGCGATTGATTGAGAGATGTGACGAGGGGTGTGTCGCCACGAAAACAGACGTGTGTCGGCGCGGGGCAAAACAGAACAGGAATCGCTGCGCCGGGGTGCGCGGTCTGGAGAAAACTAAAATGAATCGAATCTATCGGACGGTTTGGAATCGGGCGCTGGGACAGTTGGTGGTGGCGTCGGAGTTGGCGCGCGGCGACAGTGCCGGGGCAACCAACGGGCAAGGAACCGTGGGGGCCGTGTCGAAGCGGTTGTCTCTCAAGTCGCTGGTGCTGGCCTTGGCGTCGATCGGGTTGGCGGGCGGGGCGGCGCCAACACTTGCGCAGTCCAGTGGCTTGTACGTCAATGATGGAAGGGACAGTACTTGCTGGGGTATTTTTGACGGCGGGTCGGCAGGGCAGGTGATCAATGCAAACTGCGCGCTAGACCCGGCAACACAGACGAACGAGTCTCTGTTCTTCGGGCCTGCAGGCACAACCATCAGTGGCAGCCACGCATCTTACGGTCTTAGCCTGGGTGGCCAGCTATTCGTCAATTCCGGACGGATCGGGGTTACGGACATTGGCGGTGGTACCTATTCAATGCGACTTGGCAGCGTCGCCACGCTGAATGGCGTCGCAGGTACGAATGCGATCGCAATCGGTTCTGCACAGTCCTCTGGTTCGGACGGATCTTCCAGCGCGGCTACTGTTGCGTCGGGAAGTCAGGCGATTGCGATTGGATCGGCTGCGTCGGCGACTGGAGGAAATTCGATCGTGATCGGCCAAGCGACGACGGCCAATTCGACGAACACCATTGCGATCGGCAAAGGAGCAAAAGCGACCGCGCCCAGCACCGCCGGAGGCGGGGTCTCGATTGGGATGGGTGCCGTGACGTCGGCTTGGCGGACAGTCGCGTTGGGGGAGAGTTCCGCCTCGACGCAGGTCGCTGCCACTGCTTTGGGAACCTATTCCCAGGCGACCAATACCGGTGCGACTGCGATAGGTGCGGTTCAAAACTCGACGTCGGCTACGACCGTAGGCGCGACGGCGAGCGGTGTAGGCGCGACGGCAATCGGCGGCGGTGCGGGCGCTGGCGGAAACAACTCGATCGCGCTCGGCGCGCAGGATTTCGTTGCCGAAGGCGGCGCGGCTTCTCCTGTCGCCGTGGCAGGCGCACAGGCTGGCGGTACCCGGGCGATCGCCATCGGGTCGGGTTCCAGTTCGACCGGTAGTTCTTCGATTGCATTGGGGGATTCGGCCCAGGCGACAGGTTCGAGTAATGCCGTTGCACTTGGCACAAGCGCGGTTGCGTCGGGTGCCAACGCGGCGGCCGTCGGTTTCGGTTCGACGGCAGCGAATGTCGGGTCGATCGCGATCGGCAAATCCGCGATCGCAACGGCACAGGGCGCAACAACGATCGCGATCGGCTATGAAGCGTCGGCCTCATCGTCGTCGACGAGCAGTCAGGGCGATTCGATCGCTTTCGGCACCAGGGCAATTGCCAATGGCCAGGATTCGAACGCAATAGGCGCGCAGACGACCGCGAGCGGAATGAATTCCCTCGCCATCGGCAACAACGGCACTGTCGCCAATGCGACAGGCGCGCAAGCAATCGGTGTTGCCGCCTCGGCGACCGGCGCATACGCCACGACGTACGGCACCAATGCCGTTGCATCGAATGCAGGATCGATTGCGATCGGCAGCAATTCAAGCGGTGGCGCAACGTCGGGGGCCGCGGACGGCATTGCTATCGGCGGTCAATCATCCGTCGCTTCCGCAGCGACCTCCGGCATCGCTCTGGGCCGCGGCGCGACCGTCAATGGCGCTTACGGAATCGCGCAGGGCGATGGGGTGTCGTCAGGCGCCACAGGCCAGAATGTGGCGATCGGCTCGGCGGGGACTGTCGCAAATTCCGCAACGTCCAATGGTGGTGCGGTCGCGATCGGTCGGGGGCAGAATGCAAGCGGCGATGGCGCCGTTGCGATCGGCGATCCGAACAGCGCAACCGGCACGGGTGCGCTGGCGATCGGTGCGAACAACACGTCGAACGGTTCCGGTGCGCTTGCGCTCGGCAACGGCAATTCGGCGAGCGGCACCGGCTCCGTCGCGCTGGGCAACACCAGCACGGCAAGCAGCAGCGCGGTTGCAATCGGCAGTTCCGCAAACGCGACGGGCACGAACGGCTCCATCGCAATCGGCAGTTCCGCCACGTCGACAGGCACGGGTGCAATTGCAATGGGCACCGCCGGCAGCTTTGCCGCCACCACGCGTGCGACAGGCGCAGACGCCATCGCGCTCGGCAACGGTTCGACAGCCAGCGGCGCGTCCGGCTCGGTCGCCGTCGGCTCCGCCGCCGTGGCCTCGAACAACTATGCGACGGCCCTCGGCTCGAACTCGACCGCGTCGGGGGCGGGTTCGGTCGCGTTTGCACAGAACGCCCATGCTTCGGCTTCGAATGCCATCGCCATCGGCGTGGGCTCGACCGCGAACGTCGCGAATTCGATCGCCCTCGGCAGCAACTCGGTGACGAGCAGCGCCGCGTCGACAACGACCGGCGGCAACACCGCGGTCAGCAGCACCACGATCGGCGGCCAGACGTTCGGCAGCTACCAGGCCGGGACGCCGGCGGGCGGCATTGTCAGCGTCGGCCAGCCGAACGCGGAGCGCCGCATCCAGAACGTCGCGGCAGGCCTCGTCAGCGGGACCAGCACCGACGCCATCAACGGTAGCCAGCTCTACGCGGTTGCAAGCACGACGACGTCGAGCATCACGAGCCTGTCGACGTCGACCTCGACCGGTATCGGCTCGCTGTCCACTGGCCTGAGCAGCACGAACAGTTCGGTGACGTCGCTCTCCACGTCGACCTCGACCGCGATCAACGCCGCGAAAACGCACTACTACAGTGTCAACGACAACGGCGTGCAGCAAGCCAACTACGCCAACGACGGTGCGACGGGCATCAACGCCCTCGCAGCCGGCGTGAACGCCCGCGCTAGCGGTGCCAACTCCACTGCGGTCGGCTACGATACGACAGCCAGCGCTGATGGTGCGGTTGCGTTGGGCAACACCAATAGTGCCACCTGGAACAATGCCATTGCGATAGGGCATAACAACGTCGCCAGTTGGAATGAATCCATGGCGATAGGTGCTTACAACAGTTCGAGCGGCAGCGATTCTCTGGCAATCGGAGGAGAAAATAATGCGTCTGCAAGCACTGCTGCTGCAGTCGGTTTCCACAATCGTGCAGAAAACTGGGACGCACAGGCTATTGGCTCATACAACATTGCCACAGCGCGTCAATCCGCTGCCGTTGGGAATGCAAACAATGTAAGTGGAGATAATAGCGCGGCATTCGGTAACGAAAATGGTGTGACCGGCACCATGAGCAACGCAGTGGGATACAGTAACGAGGTCGGTGGTGCATCGTCCGGCGCCATAGGCAAGTCAAACACTGTGAGCGCCGCAAATAGTTACGCCGTCGGCAACAACAATGCCGTTGGCTCGGGCGGCACGCAAAACTTCGTCGCAGGAGCGGGTAATACGGTCGGCAACAATGCGTCTGGCAATGTGCTGATAGCGACAGGTGCTAACGTTGCCAGCAATGTGGCAGGGACCGTCGGGTTGGGCCAGAGTGTAGCGTTAGGAGGCGATAATGCGATTGCTGTGGGTACGAACGCGTCCACACAATTGAACGGAGTTGCGATTGGCTCAAATGCGACGGCATCGGGCGTGAGCAGCGTGGTGCTTGGTGATACTGCGACGGCAAGCTCGGATGGTGCGATCGCGATCGGCAAGGCGGCGGTAGCATCTGGCGGCCAGGCGGTATCAATCGGTGTTGCGAACACGGCAAGCGGCGACGGCGCGGTCGCGATCGGCGACCCGAGCGTCGCATCGGGTACCGGCGCGGTGGCGATGGGCGCGAACGACACGGCGACCGGCAACGGCGCAGTGGCGCTCGGCAACGCGAACACGGCCAACGGCGCGAGCGCGCTCGCCCTCGGCAGCTCGAACCAGGCGCTCGCCGACAACACGATCGCGCTGGGCAGCCAGGCCACGGCCAACGCCGTCGGCGCACAGGCGTACGGCTCGGCTGCGAAGGCCACCGCCGCCGACGCACTCGCCTTCGGCGCGAACGCGCAGGCCAACGTCGCCAACTCGATCGCACTCGGCGCGAACTCGGTCACGAGCACCGCGAACCCGACGTCGAGCGCCACAATCGGCGGTGTCACGTACTCCTTCCAGGGCAGCTCGCCGGTCGGCGTGGTGAGCGTCGGCGCACCGGGCAAGGAACGACAAATCACCAACGTCGCCGCCGGCCAAGTCACTGCGACCAGTACCGACGCGATCAACGGCAGTCAGCTCTATTCGGTCGCCGCACAGGTTGGTACCGCAACCAGCGCCATTTCGTCGCTGTCGACGTCGACGTCGACGGGTCTCTCGTCGGCGAATAGCTCGATCACGTCGCTGTCGACCTCGACCTCAACCGGCCTGTCGTCGACGAACAGCTCGATCACCTCGCTCTCGACCTCGACCTCGACCGGTCTGTCGTCGGCGAATAGCTCGATCACGTCGTTGTCGACCTCGACCTCGACCGGCCTGTCGTCGGCTAACAGCTCGATCGATTCGCTGTCCACGTCGACTTCGACCGGCTTGTCGTCGGCTAACAGCTCGATCACGTCGTTGTCCACCTCGACCTCGACCGGCCTGTCGTCGGCCAACAGCTCGATCACCTCGCTGTCGACTTCGACCTCGACCGGCTTGTCGTCGGCGAACAGCTCGATCACCTCGCTGTCGACCTCGACATCGACCGGCCTCTCGTCGGCTAACAGCTCGATCGATTCGCTGTCCACCTCGACCTCGACCGGCCTGTCGTCGGCTAACAGCTCGATCACGTCGCTGTCGACTTCGACTTCGACGGGTCTGTCGTCCGCCAATAGCTCGATCGATTCGCTGTCGACCTCGACCTCGACGGGCCTCTCGTCGGCGAACAGCTCGATCACCTCGCTCTCGACCTCGACCTCGACGGGTCTCTCGTCGGCCAACAGCTCGATCGGCTCGCTCTCGACCTCGACCTCGACGAGTCTCTCGTCGGCGAACAGCTCGATCAGTTCCCTGTCGACTTCGACCTCGACGGGCCTCTCGTCGGCAAACAGCTCGATCGGCTCCCTGTCGACCTCGACCTCGACGGGCCTCTCGTCGGCCAACAGCTCAATCGGCTCGCTCTCGACCTCGACTTCGACGGGCCTCTCGTCGGCTAACAGCTCGATCAGTTCGTTGTCGACTTCGACCTCGACCGGCCTCTCGTCGGCAAACAGCTCGATCACGTCGCTGTCGACCTCAACCTCGACCGGCATCAACTCGCTGTCCACCGGCCTGAGCAGCACGAACAGCTCGGTGTCGTCGCTGTCGACCTCGACCTCGACCGCAATCAACGCCGCGAAGACGCACTACTACAGCGTCAACGACAACGGCGTGCAGTAAAGCAACTACGCCAACGACGGCGCGACGGGCACCAACGCCCTCGCAGCCGGCGTGAACGCCAGCGCGGCAGGCAACAGCAGCGTGGCAGTCGGCGACGGCTCGAACGCACAGTCGGCAGGCGCGGTCGCGATCGGCCAGAACGCATCGGCAACGGGCGGCAAGGCCGTGTCGATCGGCTCCGGCAACACGGCAAGCGGCGACGGCGCAGTCGCGATCGGCGACCCGAGCATCGCAACGGGTACCGGCGCGGTGGCGATGGGTGCGAACGACACGGCGACCGGCAACGGCGCAGTGGCGCTCGGCAACGCGAACACGGCCAACGGCGCGAGCGCGCTCGCCCTCGGCAG